>NC_010628.1:3420500-4117000 GCF_000020025.1 Nostoc punctiforme PCC 73102
GAATACCCAACTGAATTCTGACTCCTAACTCCTGAATTCTGTTTCGATAAAATGCTCTTAGTCCAGATAAAGAACTATGTGACTTTTAACTCAAGTTCCCTATAACTAAAGATAGGAGATTTGAAAAATCTGTTTTAGGTCTTACTCATTTCAGATGATGGCAAATGAATGTTTAGTAATTTATGGTGTTCTCATAATCTTTCATGGTTATAGAAAAAAAGCAATACGTAGGCTCAAGCATTTAAACAGATAGTTAAACTAAAATTGAACAATTAGAAGACAGTTAAGACAGTTAAGCAGATAATTAAACTAAAATTGAACAATTAGAAGACAGTTAAGACAGTTAAGCAGATAATTAAACTATTTAATACTGTTATTAAACAATAATTACTGATTGTAAAATTTTGTAAATAAAGCAATACGGTTCGGTCCATCCACAAACCGAGTAGATCCTCTAAACCCAAATCTATATAAGTCTTCTCAATGATGATATAGATGAAAAAATTGTGGTTTCGCTAGATGCTTTTGACGTGATGCCTTTCTATTAAATTTTGCTTTTGTATTAGTACACGAAGCCGCTGCTAGAATCAAAAACCAACATTGTAACAAGCATTTTTAACCACAAACCCAGCTATATGGCTCATATTTGATTCTTGAAAAAATTCAGTATAGCTCAAAGAGCCTTCTTGACTTTAGCAAGATTGCCTATTGCCTGTTGCCTGCCTATCGCGCTTGCGCTGCGCTTCTCTACGAGAGGCTTGTCTGCGACACGCTCCGCGAACGCCAACGCGCACCACGCAAATAATTATGGCTACGCCACGCTGCGCGAACAAAAATCAAATCGGATTACTATAATACATTAAATTTATTACAGAAGTCAGCAAAATAGGAAAGGGGTTTTTATTACCCCTCTCCTATTTTGCAAAAGCTGCAATTGTGTAAAATAACAATTAAGATTTTCGGTTTTTTTTATAAGTTGGGAATCTTAGCCTTTCCAGTTAGTCTGAAGAAATCCTATTTGAACTAATACTCAACTGATTAGCTATCGCAATTAACTAATCAAGTATCTTTCTACTTCGTTACCTCTGCTCCTGCTTTGTTTAACTCATTAGATGAAGAAATAGATTCTGTCTTCTCTGATTTCCTGTCACTCGTTTGTTGCAATTGGTTGAGATGAATATTGTTCACTTGAACAATAAAGTATTCTAATGCTTGACTTGTCTTTTGTTGCTGTTGCGTTTCGTCAGATATATCATAGCAGCGATAAGGTGGAGTCACACCCAATATAAATTTTTCTTGTTCAGCTTCTAATAATTCAACTGCTGTGTTAGCAGCAAGTGAATTCTTCTGAAAAGGAAAAGAGATAACTATACTGGCAACTATAGAAGCAATAGCTGGGCAGAGTACAGGTAGCCATTTGAGCCAAGCTTGTCCTGCTTCTAATTTGTCTACCAGAACTAAAATTGGTGTGACTCCTGATAAAATCACCGCAATTTGCAAACTATAGTAAAGGTTCCTTGATACACCCCTAATTTTTTTATAATCATCAATCAAGTCTTAGCTGTATTGTAAAACCTTTCCTCTTGTTAGAGTCAGTGTCTCTTTATCCCAAGAATTAGGGTTAGTTAATAGATAACTATACAGTTCAGCTTTTTTGGTGAGTTCTGACTGATAAGCCACCTTCTTATAATTCTGGAATACTTGTCTGTTGATAAGCAACAAAAAAAATAATAAATTTAGAGTTACTGCCCCAGAAATGACAACTGTTTTATCTTCTGAAAGAAAAACAATAAAGAGTGCGGAAGAAACAAAAGCTGCAAGTAATAAATACTCAATTACTTTCAAGTTAAATAACTTTTTTTCATCTGATGTAGAGGATAAATTTTCAATCCTATCAGAAATTCTCTTTTGGTTTCTTTGATTAAGATTAGGTAATTCAGAAGTAGTAATTGCCTCTTACTCAATTCGTTATCGGATGAAATGTAGCAATAAAATGAATAGCAATAAATAGAATTAATTGTGCTGAGGGGGTAGAAGTCAGGACAACTTTGCAAATATATAGAGTTCTAACTTTTATTTAGACATTCTTGTATAATTGCTTTTAAGTAGTTCTCCCTTAGCAAAACTTCTAGCATCTACTTATTAGCTCCCATTTCTTGATTAACTTGTTGGCTGAGATGCTTTACAAAAGCCAGAAATATTTCTTTCTGTTGACGTAAAATTATCTAGATCCAGCAAGCCTAATCAATCCTAACCATATATATTTGATTGATAATGCAAGGCTTTTTTAATAGTAATTTTACACAGATGTTTAAAAACTTTTGATACTAATTGCTTACTTATGCCGAAAAATATATGATTTGGACTTTGCAATAGTTGAATTGATTTTTTGAGGAATTTTAAGCCTATTGGAGGTGTTAAGCTGTCGTGTCAAGATTGGCAGACAACTATTTCGACAGGAAATTATGCAAGATTCTCTGATTTATCAAGATATCCTTCAAAGAGGAAGATAGCAGGAAGCGTTAGCACTTATAAGATGCGAACAATTGCAGAAATTAACGAGAAAATCATCCGCCAACGTGCGGTAGTGTTGACAACTGAAGAGTTAAAAGCACGAGTTGTAGAAATCGGTGTTACTAAAGCGGCTAAAGAAGTTGACGTAATTACCACTGGTACTTTTGAGCCGATGGAATCAAGCGGTGCAATTATCAATCTCGGACACACTGACCCTCCGATCAAAATTCGTCGTTGTTGGTTAGATGGTGTACCAGCATACTCTGGTTTCGGGGCAGTAGATTTATATTTGGGTGCGAGTTGTGCTGTGGAGACGACAGACGGAGAGGAAGTCCGAGAACGTGGCGGCGGTCATGTAATCGAAGATTTAATCGCTGGTAAAGCTATACATGTAAAAGCGCAAGGACAAGTAACAGATTGCTACCCCAGAGCAAGTTTTGAAACTACAGTTACCCGTGAAACGATTAATCAGTTTTATTTATTCAATCCGCGCAATCTTTATCAAAATTTTATTGTTGGTGTAAATGGTGGCGATCGCCCCCTCTTCACCTATCTGGGCCCTTTACAACCCCGTTTGGGGAATGCCGTTTACTCTAATCCCGGTGCTATTTCACCCTTACTCAACGATCCAGATTTGCAACTTGTTGGTATAGGGACTCGAATTTTTTTAGGCGGCGGTATTGGCTATGTTGCCTGGGAAGGCACTCAGCACTTCCCCTTACAAAAACGTTTAGCTAATCGTACACCAATTGGGCCTTCTGCGACTTTAGCTTTAATTGGTGATGCCAAACAAATGGATGCTCATTGGGTACGGGGTTGTTACTTTAAAAGTTATGGTCCCTCATTAATGTTAGGCGTTGGTGTCCCACTCCCTGTATTAAATGAACAAGTAGTTGAACACTGCGCCGTACAGGATAAAGACTTAGTAGCCCCAATAGTAGATTTTTCCATTCCCCGGCGCGTTCGTCCCACTTTTGGTTTGGTGAGTTATGCCCAACTCAAATCTGGGAAGATCGCTATTGAGGGCAAAGCTGTACGCTCTGCCCCCTTAGCGAGTTTGTTTTTTTCTAGGCAAGTCGCCCTAGAGTTGAAAAAGTGGATCGAAGCAGGAACGTTTACCCTCACAGAACCAGTTTCTCCAATTCCGATGGAGCGATCTTTTCTACCCCAAGACCGTCGAACGGATTTTTGATCTTGGGGCAGGGGGCAGAGGGCAGGGGGCAGAGGGCAGGGGGCAGAGGAGGCAGAGGAAGCAGGGGAGGCAGGGGAAGCAGAGGAAAAATAACTAATGCCCAATTCCCAATGCCCAATACAACTCTTGGAGAGGCTACGCCTTAAGCGTAGCTATGCCGCAGGCTTTACGGCTTCTCTACGAGACACTACGCGTTAGCGGAGCTTTCGCTTTAGCGATACCCTCAGTACAAGTTCCCAATGCCCAATGCCCAATTCCCTAATCTTGAGTTGGTTTCGGCCGCTTGATAATAGGCTTCGGAGCGGGCGCTCTTGGTATAGGTTTTGACACTACAGAAGTGTCGCCGCCTGCGCCTGTTTTTTTGATGGGACGCGGAGTTTCGCCACTACGTCTGGGGGGGAATGGTTTTCTACCACCAGCACTAGCACCACCGCCACCGCCAGCACGAGGGCCACCTCTGAATGGTGGTTTGCGTTTTTTGGGCAAGTCAGCGATCGCTTCAGCTTTTTCTACGATCAAAACATCAGCTTCTCGCTTGGCTTGGAAATCCCAGAACTTTCCTACCGCTTTGGTGGTCAGGACACCCCTCAATTTCAACTTGAAATACTTGGGTTTGTCAGTTGGTTTGCGTGCAGCCTGCCTAATTTTGACTACCAAACTCTTAGCGTCAAAAGATTGGTATACTACCTCACCACGAACAGAAAAACCACCATCAGCTACTTCTGATGAGGGGATCGCGGGAATTGTGCTTAATTCAGAATTTTCGGATAAGCCATCATCAAGTGTCTGTGACTCTTGCAACTCTTCTAAATCTGACTCATCCTCATCTGTTGAGCTTTTAGCCAGATTTTCTGGCTCCCAAACTCCGACGATTTGGATGTGCAAGGTGTCATTTTCTTGTCTTGTACGTGGATATACTACCCACAAGTGTTCTTTTTCTAAGTCTAGATGATTCTTGACTAAGCTCATAATCCGGCCTAGGAGGACGGCATTGAGTTCTACACCATCTGTGGTTAGCAGTGTACCTTGAGTAAATTGTTCGCTGCTAGCATGATAGCGACCCCGGACTAATCCGATAGCTCGGTACTGCATCGGTTCGCTGGGAGGCGGAATCGGTTGCTGTCGATTGACTAAGTTCCCATTTGAGTCAGTCTCGCTGGGGTTGACAGGCGAATTTTCAAGTTTAGAGGGCTTGGCTACTATGTGAACATTAGAGGCAGCCTCTATTTTATTTGGGCCCTGGTTAGAGGCAGAAGAATTGGAGGATTCAGGCAACGGCATCAGGTCGGAATTCATAAAAACTCCTTGCGGCGGAGACACATCCCATTGTGGGATTTTATAAAGGTAGCTGGAAAGAGCATTTGTGCGATTGATGAAAGTATATTTGCTTTTCACAAATTCACACTAGGGTACTCTATACAATCCTAAAGGCGCTAAATTTAGTGTTTGTACATTAAACGTGTAATTTAGCGCCTTTACACTAGTTTCGGAAGCATATCATAGCTACAATTCTGACGGCTCCTCCTAAAGTCATCACTTACTTTAGCAGTGTAAATAGTTAATTGTTATAAAATTCACAGGCAATTGGCGATATTCCGCAAAGTTTTGGAAATTTATAACTTTACGATTTGTGTAAATGATAATGTCATTAGAGTTCAGGAGGAAGACAAAACTGTGCATCAAACACGCAATCGCTGGATAGTTCAAGTCGTCTTGGCGCTGGCAGTTCTTGCTTTTGTGGGTGTTTCGGTGATTCCCATAATTGGAGCATTTAATAATACGCCATCCTCAAACCAAAATACCGCTAGCACCAGAGGCACTTTACCTTCTGCTGACCAAAAATCAAAATTAGAAGATGAAGTACGGGGTTATGAACTGGTTTTGCAAAGGGAACCAGAAAATCAGACTGCGCTTAAGGGCTTATTGCAGGCGCGTCTACAACTACTGAGTCAAAAAGAAAAAAGTGAGGTTAAACCGGCTGATATCCAAGTTGTCATTGAACCTCTGGAAAAGCTAGCCAAGCTAAATCCCGAACAGTCAGAATATTCAGTGCTACTAGCTCAAGCTAAACAGCAAATAGGCGATCGCGAAGGAGCCGCTCAAGCTTATCGCGCAATTCTGTCTACAAAACCTGGCGATTTGAAGGCTTTGCAAGGAATGGTGGCTTTGTTAATCAGTCAGCAACGCCCAGAAGCAGCTATTGGTTTGCTGCAAGAAACCCTCTCGAAAGCAGCCCAAGTAAATACAATTCAGCCTGGAAGTGTAGATACAGTAGCCGTGCAGGTGCTGTTAGGTTCTGTTCATGCTTCCCAGAAACGCTACGCTCAAGCTAGCTCTGTATATGACCAAGCAATTAAGAGAGATCCTAAAGATTTTCGCCCCGTTGTGGCAAAAGCGATGCTCTTGAAACAACAGGGCAAAGACGCAGATGCAAAACCCTTATTTGATAGTGCCGCAGCTTTAGCACCTGCTCAGTACAAAGACGAAATTAAAAAAGCAGGAATGACTTCCCCCATTCCTAATTCGGCCGTATCTCCCGCGCCTTCATTGAAAAGTACACCTAAGTAATGGGCATGGCACATGGGGCATTGGGCATAGAGAAGAGACAAGGGAGACAAGGAAGAGACTTGTTCAATAATTTCTCCTTGTCCCCCTTGTCCCCTTGTCTCCCTTGTCCCCCTGCTCCCCTGCTCCCTGCTTATTTCCTCACGCTCCTTCAATGGCAGCTACGAAACCAAAGACTAAAAACAGGCATCCGCCAATCAGGGTGAGTTGACGCTCAGAAATGCGGCCGGCAATCATTTTGCCACCAATAACTGCGATCGCAGCACAAATGGTATGTCCTAAAATTGCACCTACTGTCACTCCAATGGGATTATTACCTGCGGCTAGGGCAATGGTGGCAATTTGGGTGCGATCGCCCCACTCTGCCATAAATGTCAATATAAAGGCTTCTATTACAATCGCTAAGGAAGTCTTTTTCTTTGGTAATTCCAAATCTGCTTTTTTCACCGCAGCTTCGGCTTCTTCTATAACTTCCGTATCACAAGCAGCCGAAGACATCTTACTCGCGTCATATAACAGCTTGATACCAAAGGCAAGAAACAAAACTATTTCGGCGTAATGAATGTAAGCTTTTGGCAACAAAGATACCGCTTGTCCAAATAGCACCGAAACGATTGTCATCGCGGCTAAAGCAGCTGTCACACCTATAAATACCAGCCGCCGTGGGTGGTGCATTGCCAAAATAACAGCAATAAAAAATGTTTTATCGCCTAATTCGGAAACTGTAATTAATAATAAACCTGCGGTAAAAGCTGTTAACACTCTCTCAAGCTCCTGAAGAATCCTTTACCGATGTGAAGCTTGATGAGAACCAAAAGACCTCACCAAGTTTACACTTTTCGGTGTGAACTTAGTGAAGGTCTCGCTTTCAAATATTGATTATCTGCCATCTGAACCAGGCTCATCGCCAGTATGTTGATTCAGATGTACTGGCTTTTATTTTTTTGCCAGCAGCTACTCCCCTTCAATGCGAGTCTGATCGTACATCTGTTATAGGTAAAAGTCAAGAGTGGGCAATGGAGAGATATAACTTTAGAAAAGCGGCACATATAGGCCAATTCAGGCTTACTTACGTAAAAAATTCTCATCTGTGACTTCTGGACAGATAAGATCAATCATGCACAAGGTTAACGCCAAATCATATCCCATCAAGCCAGCCCGACCAATTTAGCACTTAGTTGCCATAAGCGATCGCCTTTGTCGTCATCGCGGGCTTGAGGAGAAACCTTTTGAACAAAGGATTTACCATCTTCCTTCTGACGATTTCCCCAACTCCAATACACACCAGATTGATTGTACTCAGGATCGGCAACCACCGCCGCAACTCGTTCTCCCGCCAACTCCTGAGACACATATCCCTTAGTTATGTACTTCTGGAATAATGGAAAGATTTTCTGAAATAGAGGATAGTGGTTTCTAAATAGTGGCGTTTCTGCAACACATCCCGGATAGAGAGAGTTGAAGACGATACCAGTTGATTCGTGATAGCGCTGATGCAGTTCCCGCATAGTCAGCACATTACAAACCTTACTGTCTTTGTAAGCTTTGACTGGTTCAAATTTTTTACCATCAATCATTGAGATCGGCTCTTTAAACCCTTCTGCAAAGCCCTGCAAATCGCCCAAGTCTGGACGCGGCGGAATCTTCCCACCCAGTTCGTCTGGATTGTGGGTAACAGTTCCCAAAATTACGAGCCTTGGCTCTGAAGATGACTTCTTCAGATCCTCTAGCATCAGATTGCACAAAAGGAAATGTCCCAGGTGATTTGTGGTGACAGTTAACTCGTAACCTTCTGGACTGCGTAAAGGCTCTTTTATTAAGGGCATATAAATTGCAGCGTTGCACACCAAAGCGTCTAGAGAGTGTCCGCTTGCTCGGAAGTTCTTCACAAATTGTCGAACGCTATCCAAAGAGCCAAGATCGATATGCATGATAGTGTAGCTGCCCTGATGCGGGATTCCCACAGATTGGGCTGCCAGTTGAGCTTTGGCTACATCCCTACAGGCCATCACTACATACCATCCCCTTTCAGCAAGAGCCTTGGCAGCGTACAAACCGACCCCTGAAGAGGCACCTGTGATTACAACCGTTGACTTCCTATCCTGTACCATTCTATTCAGACTCTGTGAATCACCTTTTTCTCTCTTCAGGATTTTACATCACTGAGTCACCACATCTGTTATGGTTGGCGATCGCTTCTCACTCAGTTCGATTGAGTTTTTCTAAGAGGAGAGCTTCTACCTCGCTCTCAGGATTATCTAGATCAAAAGGATAGAGTTGTTGTGTAGCAGAGTCACAACGACTCATCAAAACTTGCAATGCAGCCTGAAATGCTTCTTCTTCATTTCTATGTTCTGAAAGATATCGTTTAAGTTCAGTATTGGTCATCTGGTTGAGGTTCTGCATCATACAACAAATTTCCAATTCCCATGTTGATCAATTATGGCTGCAATCTCATCCTTCAAAGCAGCTTGAATATAAAGCGTTTTCAACTTCTGGTCTTAGCGGAAAACCTGGATGGACTGATACAGATTAAAAAGTAACTGGCATTTTAAATATATTTATGTTACAGATAAATATAGAGTAAGTAAATACACAAGGATATATGATGCCGGTTATCAGAATACCTGATCCCATTTACAAAAGGCTCCAAGCCCTGGCTGTCCCTTTCGAGGATACACCCATCACTGTTATTGAGAAGTTATTGAATGAATATGAGGCACGTTACCAGCCTCAACAAGTTTTTGAAACCGAGAATTATAAAGTTCTTGAACCTGATACTCCAAGTAATTTACACTATACCAGAGTGCTTCGAGCCGTAATTGGTAGTCAGGAAATTCATCAACCGAACTGGAACAAAATCGTCGATGCAGCACACAAAATGGCTATTCGAGAAGGATTTTCTGTAGAGGAACTCATAAAGCTAACCCTTGCCCATATTGTTAAGGGTGAAAAAATTAATTCTGGTTTTCACTACTTGCCAGAGGTAAATATTTCGATACAGGGTGTAGATTCAAATCTTGCTTGGCGTAACACTTTGCACTTAATGAAGAATTTGAAAATGCCAATTGAAATATATTTCGAGTGGCGTGACAAAGAGGGAGCAGCGTATCCCGGTGAGAAGGGGAAGTTAATTTGGAATGCTAAATAGGATGTGAGAATCACAACTATAAGAGCATCGCTGGATGGGTTTATATAATTAACTCTGTTACATATAAATTTATAAATAGAAAAATTCATGGACGAGCTACAACCAAGAGTAGAACAGCTACGATCCTTGTATAGACTTTGCCATCAGCTTACAAATGTGATGTTCCAGCCAATTCACATCGTGCGATTAGATGAACGATCGCTCAATATATTTATATTAGCTGGGCAAGACGAAGGAATAGAGCTAGAAATTAAGCCAGATGGTAGTATAGAACCATGAATGTAGTATAGAACTATGAATCAGGTAAACTATACAGCAATGAGCGACCAAGAGCTAAAGAGTTACTTTCTCACCCACAAGGATGATAAGGAAGCCTTTTATGCTTACATGGATAGACGAAAATCTCGTCATCGTGATGCTGCAATACAATTAAATGATCCAGCTTGGGAAGAAAAGATAATAGCTGTGATTCAGAAACAATTAGGTTCTGATTGATAACTTAATCATTTCATATTTTTAATCGAGGTGGACAAAGTTTTTGTAGTCCCCTCGATTTCCCATATAAATTTACCTTTAGCTAATACTTCCGTTCTTTTGGCTCAAACATAGTAATTGCCACCGGTCGATATTGAATATCAATTCCTGCTGGTGAATAGTAAGCCATCGTGTGTTTCAGAAAGTTTGTATCATCTCGCTCGGAATAATCTTCGCGGAAATGAGCGCCCCGACTTTCTTGACGATTCAGCGCTGATGCTAAAATAGTCTGTCCCACTATCATCAAACTTCGCAATTCTAAGGCTTCCACGAGTTCTGTATTCCAGCAACTACCTTTATCATCTAAATAAATTTGTGGATATCGCTGTTGTATTTCTTCTAGTTTGTGTAACCCTTCACTCATTAATGCCTCTGTGCGGAAAACACCACAGTACTCAGTCATACAATCCTGAAAGGCTTGACGAACTTGGTTAATGCGATACTGCCCTGGTTGTTCTAGTAAAGCTTGGATTTGTTGCTGGGCTTCCGTTACATAGCGTTGCTCATCTACAGAGGGCAACTTCCGTTTTTGGACAAATTTGGCGATCGCAGCCCCAGTTCTCTTACCATAAACGACACATTCCAACAGGGAGTTACTACCAAGGCGATTGGCACCATGTACGGAAACACAAGATGTTTCGCCAGCCGCAAAGAAAGCATCAACTAAACCATCACCACTACTGCGGACTTGCCCATCAGTATTAACTGGAATACCACCCATACAATAGTGAATTGTTGGGCGGACTGGCATTGGTTGAGTTACTGCGTCAACGCCCACTAAGCGGTGTGCTTCTTCCCAACAGAAGGGGACGCGACTCATAATTTTTTCTTTACCCAAATGGCGGAGATCCAGATAGACAAAGGGACCACCAGCACTACCATCGAGATTAATACCACGACCAGCGCGAATTTCATAAGCGATCGCGCGTGAGGTAATATCACGGGGAGCCAATTCCATCCGACTGGGTGCATAATTCGCCATAAAGCGATCGCCTTCACTATTAATCAGATACGCCCCTTCACCCCTTACTGCTTCTGAAATCAGCACCCCTACTGGATATAAACCCGTGGGATGAAATTGCACAAATTCCATATCTTCGAGGGGCAAACCTGCGATCGCAGTCATTGCCAAACCATCACCTGAAGAAGCGTAATCATTAGAGGTAGTATTATAAACGCGACCATAGCCCCCAGTGGCAAACATCACCGCCTTGGCTCGCACCACCTCTATATGTCCATCCAAAAGATGGAACATAACCACACCTTTGGCCTCATTTTCTTCCAAAATGAGACGCATTACATACCATTCTTCATAAACTTGCACCCCATAACGCCGCAGGTTGTTAACCAATTCGTGCAAAATTGCGTGACCGGTCTTATCGGCAGCATAACAAGTGCGGTTGTGGGAATGTCCGCCAAAAGCTCGTTGGGCAATGCGACCATCGGGTAAGCGAGAGAACAAAACGCCTAAATGTTCCAAATCAATTACCACATCTGGCGCTTCTTGGGTAAGAATTGCCACAGCATCTTGGTCTGCCAAATAATCAGAACCCTTGACAGTATCAAAAGCATGTGCTTCCCAACTATCTTGGGAATCAACATTTTTTAGCGATGCAGCCATACCACCTTGAGCCGCCACCGAATGGGAGCGAATTGGGTGTGTTTTCGCAACCACAGCAATATTTAAACTAGGGTCAGTGCGAGCAATTTCCACCGCCGCACGACATCCCGCCAATCCACCCCCAACAATAATTACATCGTGTTCCAGCATAATTAGCCCCCTGATTGCAAAGCACTGCTGTTCTATTGTAGAGATGTGATTAATCAGGCAGTGCATTGCTGCGATCGCGTCTCTACAAAAAAATTCCCTGCCTCTAGACAGGGATATTATGACAAATTTTGAAATTAGGAATGAAAATTTAATCCTAACTTTTGTACAGAAGCAATTAATCGCATCTCTCATGTACAGACAGAAGCAATTAATCGCGTCTCCTAAATCTTTAGCTAGCTGCTTGTACAGGTTGTTGTTGAGACACATTACCTGGTATGGGTTCCATTTTGGTTCCCGGCCCTACAGGACTGACTTCAATATGATTTAACAAGGTAGTGACAAACGCAAACAACAAGAAAGGTAGCGATAGCAGAACGACCAAACCCGCAGTTGCTAAAGCGTACACAGGACGCTTGGCACCCATCAGCGCCAAGGCAGATGCCAAACTTAGGGTAATTGTAATTAACCAAACAATTATTTGGCCGTAGATGTCACCAAAAGTCAGGGTACAGACAAACCGATACTTTTGAATATTATTTCCGCTCATCACATTTGCCTCAAGTCTCTCCTATATAGGTTCTACGTTAGAACCATGTTTGCTTTGTAGACAATTTCTAAATATTTTTGCAAACTTCGTAATATTACTTCACAATTCACTTTTTTTGTTACAAACCGCAATTCATAGTCCTGGATGGCGTAAATAGAATAATCATAATCGACGGTAAGCCCTTTTCCTGTATCTCCACGTTCCCTGTACTACGGTGTATACATAAGTCCTAAAAACCTAGTTTTGTAGGGTGTCTTATGCGGTAGCTGTAACGCACTATTCTAGATTATTGGTGCGTTATGACCATAGATAAATCCAGCAAAGTAAGGATGTGAAATCCGATTTTTTGGTGTTAAATTTTGAGTATTGCCGGAATTTGTTGACTTAAATCAACAAAAACCTTTATTTTTCGTGGCAATGTTGTTTTAGGAGTGAACGTGAATACTATTTTTCTTCGTAAAGGTGTTTTTTGGTTGCCAGGTATAGCTGCTCTTGTAGTTCTGAGTAGCGGCTTATCTGCAAGTGCCCAGACAGTAGACAAGGTAAGCAGTCAGGTATTAACTGACTCTTCCGCAACCGTAGCGTCTCCCAATGAGTTTAGTACAGAACTAGACTCTGTAAGCCAAAATCTCTCTACAGAAACAACTGAAACATTTACAGCCACAAATTTAGCTGAGGTACAGCAGCTCCAAAATCCTGTAATACAGGAAAATGCCAGTGCAACGTCTACACCAGTTCCAGGAACAGTGGCAACCTCGTCTGCGACTCTCACCTCTAAGTTTGTCCAACCGACTTCTCAAACGACTACTCAACCATCTGCTACCAAAGTGGCACAATCGGATATTGATTTAGGCAGAACAACCCGTGGTGGCAGTAGCTATATTGGCGTTGCTGCTAACATTGGTTTGAGTGGTGATGGTAGCTCGTCTTTGGGCGATGGTAACTTTGCAGTAGTTAGTAAAGTCGGACTGACAAATTCTATATCGGTACGTCCTTCAGCCGTATTTGGCGACAACACGACCATTTTGCTTCCGATCACCTACGATTTTACCTTCAAATCAGCAGATGCTTTTAGCGAACCGTTAGCGATCGCACCTTACGTTGGAGTGGGTGGAGCTTACAAAACTGGTGATGATTCGCAATTTGCCTTTTTGGTAACTGGTGGCATTGATGTGCCTCTAACTCCTCAATTCACAGCAACGGCCTCTGTCAATGCAGGATTTTTCGATCAAACTGATGTCGGCTTGTTGTTAGGAGTTGGTTACAACTTCACTGGATTATAAGAGTTAGGAGTTAAGAGTTAGTAATATTTCATTCATAGCTCTTAACTCCTAATTCCTGATTTTCTACTTGGGGGTAACTTTGTCAATTACCTTGATTTTGCCATCGTTTCCAACTGTCCAAACGTCGTATACACCAACGACATCGCCGTTAGCATCAACATCTACGTTGCCGCTAGCTCCTTGATAGTTAATCTTTTTACCATCTTTCAGTAACTTCAGTCCCTCGCAGACATCGGTAACTTCTGTGCCAGGGCCATCAGCGACTTCACGAATTTTGCCGGCTATTCCAACGCCTGTATTTTCTTTAGCAGCTTGTGCTGCCAATGTCAATAATGCAGCCGCATCCCAAGCTTGAGGGGCATATTCCCCTGGTTCATTACCCTTTTTATCCTTCCACAGTTTGTTGAAAGCTTCTAGTGCTTTACCATCGGAACCGGGTACTGTACCGATCGCTCCGGTTAAAATATATTTACCATCACTGCCTTTGCCAACTTGTTCTGGAAAAGTAGGTGATTTCACCCCATCTGTAAGCAGAATTTGCACTCCCTTCGCCACACCTTGCTGATAAGCGGCTTTCAAGAACAGACTGCCAGTTTCAGCGTAAAGTACAGCTAGAACTGCATCTGGCTTACCAGCAAAGGCAGCTGCCGCTTCTGTATCAAATGTCTGGGCTTTCGGATCGTAGCGAACAGGCTTATCTTTATTAACTATAGTTCCACCCAATTTTTCAAAAGTTTGCACAAATGCTTTTTCAAAGCCAACGCCATAGTCGTTATTAATCACAACTGTAGAAACTCGCTTGAAACCTTTTTTTCTTGCAAGTTGGGCTAAAGCTAGTGCTTGGTAGGTATCAGGGGGAGCAGTACGCGCCCAAAAGCCTTTATAGTCGCCTTTTTGGGCCTTTTCAGTAAAGACAGGACTGGTACTACCAGGGGAAACCAGCATAACTTTATTCGGTGTGGCAATTGAGACTGCTGCACTAGAGACGCTACTGGCAAAGGAGCCAACTACACCTGCTACTTTATCTAAAGTTGCTAGTTTGGTCATACCGGCTGCACCCGCTTTCGGGTCGGTTTGGTCATCTACTTGCACCAAGTTAACTTGTTCGCCATTCACTCCACCGCAAGCGTTGACCGTATCGACTAGTAAAGGTACAGAACCCAGCATCTGTTGTCCGACAGAAGCCAAGTCGCCTGTCGTCGGTAGTAGAGAACCAATTTTTAGCCCTTTATCACTGCTTATCGTAGTTGAGTTTGCTGCTGGGGTCGCACTACTTCCAGTGGTAGCTGTACCATTAGGGTTACTACTATCACCACAAGCTCCAACTAGGAATCCAATTGCTAGGGTAGCTATACTAAAGGTTAAGACGGCGCTAATTTTTCTCATAAGTAACTTTGACTCCTCAGATATTTAGGAGCCTAAAAGTAAGATTCAAACTAGATTTTTAAATTAGCTGTATCTTATCAGGACTCCAAAAGATAAATCATATCATCCATCTTTGGGAGTAGAAATATTTACACTAGATTAGTATTATTGTTCCACACAGAACATAGCCTGCGTATTACTAGGTGTCTATCAAAGGCTGGAAAACGGAGAGGGAGGGATTCGAACCCTCGGTACGGAGTTGCCTGCCGTACAACAGATTAGCAATCTGCCGCTTTCGACCACTCAGCCACCTCTCCATGACTCACGAATATCAATGTTATCAGACTTGCTTTTAAGAGTCAATAGTCATTTATCATTGGTCATTTGTCATTTGTCATTAGTCGTTGGTTATTTATAAACTACTAAGGACTAAGGACTAGGGACAAATGACTAATTTTTTAAAGGACTTGCGATCGCATCCAAGCTAAGGGCAAGGTGCGTAACTTTTTCCACTGGGGAACGAAAGCTCGCCGACTGAACACATCGTAATCGTTGCGTTCAATCACCTCCAAAATCTGGCCGTACAGCATTGATGCTGCCCATACAGGCCAACGGGCATCGGATGCTAGATAAGTTATTCCCTGGTTTGACGTGGTATAGAATTGGCGGGCCCGTTCAATTTGAAAGCGCATTAGCGCCCGCCAGCGATCGTCTACTACACCTTTGAAGAAGTCTTGCTCGGTGTAGTTGAATTTTTCCAAGTCCTCAAGGGGAATGTAGATTCGCCCCCGTTTGGCATCTTCTCCCACATCCCGCAGGATGTTGGTGAGTTGATTGGCAATTCCCAGAGCGATCGCTTCTTCTGTGGGAAGATATGGTTGTTTGTTCTGATGCCACGGAGCGGTGTATAGGGTGCTATCTACACCCATGACTTCTGTTGACATTAAGCCAACAGTGCCAGCAACGCGGTAACAGTAGAGGTATAAATCCTCAAAGGTTTCATAACGACTGCGATATAAGTCCATACGCTGACCGGCAATCATATCCCGAAAGGGCTGAATGTCCATCGGAAAGCGCTGGAGGGTATCAACTAAAGCGACATCGTAATTTTCTAATGGTCGTCCCGCAAAAATCGATTCCAGCTGCTGTTCCCATAGGTCTAGGGTTTCTGGCGTGGTAATAGCAGATGCGGGCCCATCCACTAATTCATCTGTACGGCGACACCAAGCGTAAATTGACCAAATAGATTGACGTTTTACCGGACTCATGAGCAAAGTACCCAGGTAAAAAGTCTTGGCATACTTTGCTGTGAGATGTCGGCAAAGTTTGTATGACTCGTCTACAGAGACCAGCGTTTTCATGCGCGGGGGGGAATCAGGCAGTTGCAGCATTCGTTGCGGGCGGTCGGGTGAGCGTTTGCAGGTTTGAGGAATTTGCTACCGGGAGAGCCTCAGAAATTGCCTGCGCTGTCAGCTTACCAGAAAGTACGGCACCTTCCATACTGCCTAAGTAGCGTTGCATGGTATAACTTCCGGCGAGATAGAAGTTGGCAATGGGCGTAACTTGTGCGGGACGGTACTGTTGACGACCAGGGGTCGCTTTGTAAACTGAACGCGGCGTTTTCACCACATGAGATTTTAGCAATGTTGCTGGATTGTCTCCCCCAAAGTGGTCTGGGAAAAGTTTTTCCAATTCAGCAAGCGTTGCAGCCACAATCTCCTCATCGGATTTGGCAATCCAATCTTTTGCCGGAGCTAGAACTAATTCCAGCATTGAGCGATTGGGGTTGGCGTATTCACGGCAGGTATTGCTCATATCAGCATAAACGCTTAGGAGGGGCGATCGCGAAAAAAGTAGGTGATCAATTTCTGTAAGTTTCCGGTCAAACCACAGATGGAGGTTAATCACTGGTACTCCTTCTAAACCTTCTAGCTTTTGAAAGAACTCCATAAGCTTCCAAGGTTTAGGCAACATAACTTTCAAAGGATCAACTGAGATGGCAGATACATACGAATCAGCTGTAATAACTTCATCTTCTGCCCCATTTAACCCTCGAATCAAGTATCCCTTCACCGTGCCATCGGCGTTGAGCAAAATTTCTTTCAAGGGGGCATTTAGCCGCACTTCTCCACCGCGTTCTGTGATGTAATCTACAATCGGGTTGCATAGACGTTCTGTGGGAGAACCATCTAAAAATGCAATCTTGGAGCCATATCGTTCTTGCAGAAAACGATTTAGTGCAGTTAAGAGAATCGTTGCGGAAACTTCATCAGGATTGATAAAGGTGAGTGCTTTACATGCGGCGATAAAAACGTCACTAGTTACCCGCTCATCAACACCTCGCCTTTTCAACCACTCTAAGAAGCTATATTTGTCCATCTCTTCGACATACTTCTGACCCCGAACCACTGCGGGAAGTAGGCCAACGGCAAATCGAATCTTCTGCTCCCAAGTCAACATATCTTTGTTGCGAAGAATCGATGCTATGACGTTGAAAGGAGATGGAATATCTGGAACATCAAAACGTGAGAGTGTTCCAGGCTTGTCTGGTTGATTAAAAATCAGTGTATGCTCTTTCCACTGGAGTCTATCTTCAATGCCCAACTCCTTGAGCAATTGGAGCATATTAGGATATGCCCCAAAGAAGGCGTGTAACCCGGTTTCGTACCAGTCGCCATCAGAGTCTTTCCACGCCGCAACCAGACCACCCAGTACGTCCCGGCTTTCCAAGACAATGGGAGTATGACCTGCGTCCGTGAGATATTTCGCGCAGGAAAGTCCTGCTAGACCAGCACCCGCGATCGCTACTCGCATTTAACCCTAATGCCCTTCAATATTTCTTAACGGTTTTATCGTTCTCATTATACGTTGCAATCTGTTACATTTGACGGTTATTGTGCGATCGCTTCCCTAAAAAACTTTTGCCAAAGGGAATTTTACTGAGGTGCATCTAACCCAAAAAATTAGTAATACCCTTGTTGGTAATAGATTTGGGCGTGTATTTCATCTAGATTTATGTGCAGAGAATTTAGGTAAATAAAAGTAATTCTTTGACTTAAAATAGGTAATCTCAAAAGTAGTTGATTTCTTTGAGAATTCGTGTATCCGATCTGAGAAAATATCTAGGATACTGGTTATAGACTGCTATTAAACAACTCAGTTAGGTAAAAAATTATGAGTGGATCGCAGGAGCTAAAACGCTTTGGACATCACCTGATTCTAGGGATTTCCGGCGCTACATTAAGCGATGACGATAAACGCGCACTCAGTGAATTAAAGCCGATTGGGGTGATATTTTTTGCTAAGAACTTTTTGGATGGCACTCCATATCAAGTTTGGTTGGAAAGCTTTAAGGATTTAAACAACCAGATACGAGAATATGCTGAACGTGATTCAATGTTTATGACTTTGGATCATGAAGGAGGTCGTGTCATTCGTACACCATTGCCGATTACGCGATTTACTCATGCATTGTTGCTGCGATCGCACGCCCAGGAAGTAGCAAAAGCCACAGCAACAGAACTAAAATCACTGGGAATAAATTTATCTTGGGCACCTATAGCAGATGTTTTTTCCCATCCCCACAACCCTGTCATTGGGCCTCGTGCCTTCGGTAACACTCCCGAAATCGCTGCAAAAGATGCCCGTGACTACTACCTTGGGCTTCAAGAATCAGGAATTTTGGGATGCGCCAAACACTTCCCCGGACATGGAGACACTAGCAAAGACTCTCATATTGAGCTACCAATACTGGATTTAACTTTAGAAGACCTGCGACTTCGAGAACTTATACCTTTCAAAGCCCTAATCGAAGTACAGATTCCTTTAATTATGACTGCCCATATTTTATTTCCTAAGATAGATGCAGATTTACCAGCAACGCTATCCCAGCCTATCCTCAACAGCATACTTAGGAAAGAACTTGGCTTTCAGGGAGTGGTTGTATCTGACGACTTGGATATGAAAGCGATCTCAGATATGTTTATGAAAGCTGGTACTGTGGCGCGATCGTTTCATGCAGGTTGTGACCTGTTCATTGTCTCGCGCAATATCAATTCATCATCTATTGAAAGAACCTATCAGATCGCTGAAGATTTTGTCGATTCTCTTAGCAATGGTAGCTTAGACGAATCAGTAGTGGAAGCAGCCAGAGAAAGAATTGAGAAACTACTGGCAGTGACACCGCAATATCCCGTAGAAATTTTGGATAGAGATATACTATTGCAACATGCTAAATTAGCGATCGCTAGTTCCTATTCATAACCCAACCCGCATTCAAGTTGCATATTAGCGATTGCCAAAAGGCTAACTAAGATTGCATTTCTTAATTTTGAATTTTAAATTTTAAATTTTTAATTGTTTTAGTGGGTGGTATAGGGGTCGAACCTATTTCTGCGAGTTAAAAGCTCGCTGCACAGCCGATATGCCAACCACCCTAGTTAATTTAAGAAATGAGTCGGTGCGATCGTATATTTTTTACATCGCAAGCTTTGTAACACCAAACTTAGATATAAATCCACCTGAGAGGTACTGCCCCTCCTATTTCTGTGTTATCAGCACAGCGCCTCGCTTTTCGGCTCCAGGTGGAAAAAAGGAAGATGGAGGAATCGAACCCCTACAGTTGCCCATACCCTGGTTTTCAAGACCAGTTGCCGTCCATTCAGCTGCATCTTCCATTGAGGGGTATCAGACGGGACTTGAACCCGCTTTGACTGGTTCCACAAACCAGCGCCTCGACACTTTGGCTTCAGATACCATCAGTGGAATCAATGGGAATTGAACCCATAACCTCCTGCTTGCAAGGCAGGCGCTCTAGCCATTTGAGCTATGACCCCATATTTTTTGGTGGATACTGGTCGGAATTGAACCGACATCCTTAGTCAAGCTGGTAACAGGAATTGAACCTGCAACCTACTGATTACAAGTCAGTTGCTCTGCCAATTGAGCTACACCAGCACTATTTTTGGTGACGGGGGCAGGAGTCGAACCTGCTGATATTCAGGTTATGAGCCTGACGAGCCACCGTTGCTCTATCCCCGCATATTCACCAATACCCCTGACTGGATTTGAACCAGCATCCTCTTCGTTCTAGGCGAAGTGCCTCTTCCGTTGGGCTACAAGGGCAAAATCTGAGTGACAGGGATCGAACCTACGACCTGGAGTTCCCGAAACTCCCGCGCTCCCATCTGCGCTACACCCAGATATTTTGGTACTCCCGACAGGATTTGAACCTGCAAAAAACTAGATCCTCGGTCTAGTGCGTCTTCCGTTCCGCCACGAGAGCATTAGTGCCCCTGACAGGATTTGAACCTGCAAAATCTGGACTCTGATTCCAGCACGTATGCCAGTTCCGTCACAGGGGCATATCGGGATGGCAGGATTTGAACCTGCGACTCCATGCTCCCAAAGCATGGCTTCTGGCCGCTGAATTACATCCCGTTGGTACTCCTGGTGGGAGTCGAACCCACAAACAAACAGATTTTAAGTCTGCCACCTCTTCCAATTGGGCTACAGGAGCAAGTTTTGGTACTCTTGGTGGGAATTGAACCCACAACATACCGTTTTTGAGACGGCAGCCTCTTCCAGTTGGGCTACAAGAGCAAAGTTTGGCAGCCCCACCAGGACTCGAACCTGGAATCTTCGCCTTCAAAGGGCGCTATGTTGCCAATTACACCACAGGGCTTTATTGCCAGGGCAGGGTTTGAACCTGCAACCTCATCGTTCAGAGCGATGCGACTTACCAATTCGTCCACCCGGCAATGAATGGCTGCCTCAGTAGGACTCGAACCTACAACCGCGCGGTTAACAGCCGCTTGCTCTACCATTGAGCTATGAGGCAACGAAGCCCCCCAGGTCGGAATCGAACCGACGACCTCCTGTTCTTGTCTTTCAGACACGCTTCGCGAACAGACAGGCGCTAACTACCAACTGAGCTACCGGGGGATAAGAAGGAGAGATGGGTTTTACCCAGTGGACTGGTTTAATTCAACTCGAATTAGCCACTCCATCATCTCTCCCATGTAACGAAAATGGAGGGATTTGAACCCTCACGTCTTCAGTTTCGTAGACTGAGATGTTATCCAGTTACACCACACTCTCAAAACGGAGAGAACAGGATTTGAACCTGCGACGGGTATTAGCTACCCGCTTCCTCTTAGCAGGAGGACGCTTTTAGCCACTCAGCCACCTCTCCATAGTGGGTCGAGCAGGATTTGTAGCTTGCTTCCCTAAGGGTACCTGCGTGCAAAAAAGAACAGTTTTACAGACTGTCGCCTTCAGCCAGACTCGGCCACCGACCCATAATCATTCCCTCGACGAGAATTGAACTCGCATCTGTGCTTTGAAAGAACACTGACTTAACCATTAGTCCACGAGGGCATAATTTACCGAATTTTAGATTTTTTAAATTTATAAATTTAAAAAATCTAAAATTGTCTGACACAGGGACTAGGATTTGAACCTAGAACATCGGATTTGGAGTCACGAGGTGTTACCGTTACACCATCCCTGCATTTGGTGGCAGCGGCGGGATTTGCACCCGCATATACCAGGGTATGAGCCAGGGGCTTTACCATTAAGCTACACTGTGATCGCACCAGAGGTCAGGGCGGGATTTGAACCCGCGCTAATCGGTTTTGCAAACCAACGCCTTCAACCACTTGGCTACCTGACCATTTGGGAGTCCCGACGACGAGATTCGCACTCGCAATCTTCAGTTTGAGGAGGCAGCGCGTTGCGGAGGTTCCCTCCGTTGTAGCGACTGCCGTAAACTGACGGCTTAAACTATTCGCCTACAGGACTACAACCAGGGTGACGGGACTTGAACCCGCAACATTTCCGCAGACAACGGAACGCTCTAGCCAGTTGAGCTACACCCCGATTTTTTGGAATCTGTGCCTAAATTTTTAGGTTTTTAGGCACAGAATTTTGGTGAACTTGCCCATTTCTTATTTAGTTTTCAAGGTTCAGAAAGTTTATTTTTTACTGTGAGAAACTGTTAGGAAAACAACCGAAACTCTAGGTAGCAAGCCTGTTGTGTATTACGGATGTATTCTGTGGTTTTGCTAAGTGCAAACTTAAAATTTTTTTGTTTAATTGCCTCTACTTCAGATGGTTTACAAGTAGAAGCGGCTTTCTTGACTAAGGACTCTGGTTGATTCCAGCGTCTCTGTTTGAGTTGTATGTAGAACATGACTTTGACCCTTGCGAAGCTTTGTCTTTCGCCTCACTACAAATATACTACAAAATACTACAAGAGGTGTCAAGGGGTTTGAGAAAGTTTTTTTGAAATTGTCTAGAAAAGCTTCTGTGCTTAGATTCCAACTTATTCATACCTCTTAAAACTAAAACTACAGCTTATGATTGGTTGAGTTTTTAAAAGCCTGACGTGACAAACAACTACCTCAAGCGACAAAAGATAATTAGTTTTGTCGCGATCGCCTCTACGATTACAGCTTGTAGTATTTCTCCAAGCGCTTCCCCACAATTGGGGTTGAACGAGCCAATCAGCAAAAGCCATACTGCACAAGTTCAAAATCCAGCAAAGGGACAAGTTAATGAACTACCGCCATCAGCGAAAGTAGAAAACCTTACATTTACAGTTCCAACTAAATTTCAAGGAAAAACAGTTTATAAGGTTCAACTGAGCAGCAACAAAAAGGTTATTGCTCTAGGCATTGATGATGGGCCTTGGCCAAAAACAACCCTGGAAATGCTGGATATTCTCAAGCAAAATGATGTTAAAGTGACATTCTTTTGGGTAGGACAAGCCTTACAAGCAAATCCTGACCTAGCTAAACAAGTGGTTGCCGAGGGACACGCCATTGGCAACCATACTTGGCATCATTGGTATCGGCGAATGGATGAAGCCACAGCTAAGAGTGAAATCGATCGCACATCTGACCTGATATACAAAACTACAGGGGTGAAAACTTCTCTATTTCGTCCTCCTGGAGGCTTTTTAAATAACGGACTAGCCGCGTATGCAAAAAGCCAGAAAGATGCTGTCATTATGTGGTCGCTAACTTCAGCTGATACCGATCCTCACGCCAAACCACAAGCATTTGTAAATAATGTCTTGAAAGGCGCTAAACCAGGTTCTATTGTTTTGATGCATGATGGTGGTGGCGATCGCCGAAGAACTGTAGAAGCTTTGCCACAAATTATCAGTGGACTCAAACAGCAAGGCTACCGATTTGTGACAATTCCCGAATTGTTGCAAATGGCGCAATAAAGGGTGAGAAATTCTCACCCTACTATTTCGTTTATTCGCTCATGACAGAAGCACAAGCTTGAGCTTCCTGCCAAAGTTTGTGCAAAAAGAACTCAGCGCGATCGCTCATAGTGGTGAAAAACACACCTACAGCATCCTTAGAACTATCTGATAACCAAGAACCTTGCAGAGTGACTTCCATATATTGGGTATCAGAGGCACACAGAGCAATGATTTCTCTGTCATCTCTTTTTACCTCAGCCTTAAGCACTTCTACTCCTGGCAAATCAACAGGGAGCAAAAAGGAAGCAGTACTGGGCTCAATGCATAAACTTTGCCCAACTCGCAGGGCCAAAATCACTCGCTGCGCTACCCATTCTTCTAGCGACAGAGTGAGACATTCCAAATCAAAACTGCTTTCAGTGTAAGTTAATTTCAGCATTCCTTATGCTCTCCTGCTATTCCAGGCTTGCTTGCATATCTATCCAAAACTGTTCGGCAAAAGAAATCGCGGGGTGAATTGGCGCTTTTGGTTTGGTACGTAATTGCATACCAGATTCAAACAGGGTGCGATCGCCTTTACGGGAGTTACATCTCTCACAAGCTGTGACTACGTTATCCCAAGTGTGAGAACCGCCTTTAGAACGCGGCATCACATGATCTAGTGTTAGATGCTTGCCGCTACCGCAATATTGGCAACTGTGATGATCTCGCCGTAAAACTTCCCGCCGATTGACTGGCGGAACTTTCCACATCCGCTCATTAGAAGCGATCGTTAAGCGAATATGTTTTGGCACTTCAATTACCAAGTTGGGTGAGTGAACTCGCCATCCGGCTTCTGTGGTCAAACCTAACGGTTGAGCTTTGTTGGTTACTAACAGCACGATCGCCCGCTTGATATTGATCCGACATAGTGGCAAGTAATTTTGAGAAAACACCACCACAGATTGCTCTAACACTTGCATTGCGTTTGCGCCGCGCATTGTTTGCGTAGCATCTCGCAGAGAAGATATCGTCACAGCTTCACTCCTTATAAAAAAACCCCCGCTTCCTGTTTGGGTGAAGCGGGGGTTAGAATTGACCGGAAAACTCTCTGGTCTCATATTGGTACAGCATTTCTTTGCCTGTACCCCCCGCTTTCTTCATCTAGTTGTGGTTTCGCAATCAACCCACTTATGCTGAGATGTCTAAAATCATAATTACCCTCTGTGATTTGCCCATAATTTCGGCTACCATCGCCCATAAATAAATACTCCACTTCCATAGCAGCTGATTCCCAACTGGCTCGGCAATTGGTAGCGCACAAAATTGAAGTAGAGATGGGGAAAATGGATTTCACAGAAAATTTCACCTATTGAACATTCCTTTAAACATACTACACTTGTATTACTATCCTGTCTATAGTTTCAAGGAGAAATAGTGATGCATACGATCGCCCGCACCCCAACCACCGATATGGAAGTTACCAGCATCCGCCTAGAGCGAGAACTCAAAGACAAGCTCAAAGAAATAGCTGGAAATCAGGGATATCAAGCTCTGATTCGAGATATTCTTTGGAATTATGTCCAACAAAAATCAGGTGAATGGAAGCCTCGATTTTCCCGAGCGGACATTCGAGCTAGCATAGCAGCCACAGCCCAGCAAGAAGAACGTTGTGTACTAACAGGTCAACTAATTCAACCCCAAGAACCAATGCTGTTAGGACTGACGAGAAATGGCGATATGGTTCCTCTAAGTGTCGAGAGTTTGGCTGGATAGTCTTAATTCAGGCAATGCAGCCTAGTTATTTTATTTAGGGCTGACGTACAAGAGATCCTCCAACCCCCTTAAATAGGGGGATATTAAGATACCCCCTGTTTAAGGGAAACCAATTGCTCAACTTAGGGATACCCAAGTTGAGCAATTGGCGTTTGTTAAAGGGTAGTGGGGCTACGCAAACGAGGTTTCAGCTTTTCAGTACGTAAGTCTTATTACTGAATAATTGGGCTGCATTCAGTATTTAGCTTTATTTTCTCGAATAAGTAAGATTTATTGTTAAGATTTGTAGCTTAATAAAAGTAAATTCTGAGGGAATACAAATTTTATATTTTAGATTTTTTGGTTCATGCCCCGCTCTGAGCTAAGCGATTAGTCTGTTTCAATGCAAAATCCAAAATCCAAAATTGGTTTAACGCTCTGGCTTAGTTATATTTGATTGAAAGCAACACAGAGCAAAGGATAGCTGCTTAAAGGACTAAAATAAAAACAAAATTTTACAAAAATCTTAAAATCAATCCAGTGTTTTTACGGTCATGACTGGGGGATTTTCCTAGGATTCCAGAGAAATTACGGTTTATGTATACTTACAGACAGGATATTCTAAATCAAAGTTAGTTAATTATCTCAATATAAAGAAGATAAAGCAGCCAAAAATAATCAGGCTGGGTCATTTTAGAATATCCTAAGTATCTCACTACCTATGTAGCAATTTGCTTTATATAGCAGCAACTTGGCCATCTGCCATAGAAAAGGGCTATAACAGGTGAGAGAAAGTATTCATATAAGATTTGTCAATTATCAAGGTGTCGCAACACAACTAACGGTGAAGAATATGCCAATGGGTTGGGTGCAAAAACAATGGATTTATTATCCGAGGGCGTGCCAAGAATGAAAAAGCCTTTATGGTCGCCGACAGAGTACGTAGATGACATAGATCGACTACAAACTTACAAAGTCAAGCTGATGCAGCATCAGGAAGAAACTGCCCACCAGTTGGTACAAAAGATTAACCAAATCATTGCCAATACCTCAGCTACGGCTTTGATGTTGCAAGATATTGCCCAATTGCTAGGAACTGCTTTTGAAGTAGATTGTTGCTGCTTAGTTTCAGTAACGGGTGAAACATCCGACGAAGCAACTACTATGAATTGGTGTGCCGATCAATATCTCGGGTTGCCACATCCAGAAGAAATGTTTTCGATGGAACAATTGCTTATGCACTCGCCAGTGCTGCAATGTGCTGCTGAACCATTGACTATTGAAGATATTTCCATCATTCAGAAGAGTCTGGTAATTGGCTGTCAGTATTTACCCCTACCCATAAAAGCTGTTTTGGCAATTCCCACCAGATTTAGTGGAAATAATAATGGGGTAATTAGTCTGATTAAATTCCAACCTTATGATTGGAGTGAATCAGAAAAACAACTGCTCAAAGAAGTAGAGTCTGCTTGTGCGATCGCTTTTTCTCAAGTGGCGCAAGCTAAACTAATTACTCATCAACAACAGTATCTGCAAAAAGGCGATCAGTATCAAAGCTTGATCAAGCAATTAACATTATTGAGTCGCAGTAACTTGGAGCTTAATCAAATGCTCCAGTTAGTTATCGCCTCTACTGCTGAATCTCTACAGGCAGATCGAGGTTTACTTATACTACTAAAATATACCGATCCACTATTTAGGACTCAAGGTAAAAAACAAATTCCGAAAGCGAAAGCTAGAGTGGTTGGTGAATGGGCGAAGGCAACACAAATTTCCCGCACTACTAAACCAGAAACTTTAGATCAGCAGTCCTTCTTGGTTTCGGAGTGTGGTTTATGTCAGCGTCCCTTCATAGATTCTGGAAAAGCAGTAATCTTCGATAACTATACAGAGCAAAATGATACCCCGGGAGCTGCTCCATTATTTGCAATAGAGCAATTGCCTGCCGTCTTATTAGTGCCATTAGAAAGTCAAGGTAAAATCTTAGGATTTTTGGTGCTACAGCAAGCGACCACTCGCAGTTGGCAAGCAGCCGAATTAAATCTTGTGGAAATGGTTTGCGCTCAAGTAAGTAACGCCATAATTCAGTCACAGACATTGCGCCAAGTACAAACTTTGGTAGATGAGCGGACAGCGAAACTCCAGAGTAGTCTAGAACTCCAGGCAAAGTTGCATGAAAGAACCCGGCAATATGTAGAGCAGCTGCGGAAACTCAATGAACTCAAAGATGAATTTTTGAGCAATATGAGCGATCGCTTGCGCTATCCTTTGACAAATATGCTGATGTCCATTCGGAACTTACGTTTGCCAGGAATTGCACCAGAGCGTCAAATTAGATACATGGATATCCTAGAGCAGGAATGCACAAAGGAAATCAACTTGATTAATGACTTGTTGACACTCCAGAAACTAGAGTCGCCTCACGAAGCTCCACAATTAGAATCTATAGATTTAAATACTAGAATTCAGGATATAACAGTAGCTTTTGAGAAGAAACTCGCAGAGAAGGGATTAAAGATTTCTGTAGATTTACCAGAGGAATCGCTAAAACTGCAAACGGAACTGGAGAGTTTTGACCGCATCCTGCAAGAGTTGTTAACTAATGCCTGTAAATACTCACAGCATGATACCAACGTTCATTTAGAAGCTGTTCACCGAGTCGATCAACAAATCGATCAAGTTATCATAAAGGTGACGAATACAGGACACGCCATCTCCCAAGAAGAAGCAACCTACATCTTTGACAAATTCCGTCGTGGAAAAGGGCGTTGGACTCCAGGGACTGGCTTGGGACTTGCTCTAGTCAAGTCTTTAGTGCAGCATTTGAATGGAGCGATCGCAGTTGAGAGTCTCCCAATCTCGGATTCTGAACAGAGCGAAATTTGCTTCACCCTGACTCTGCCGCAATTTTCTGACGAAAGCAAACCATAATTCTGAACGTGACTAAAGAACAGAACTCAACAGAGAACCTTGATTTTCAGTCTCCTAGTGATGACACCAACCTTGAAGGAGATTTTACTGCTGATATAGTCGCTTTGGCAGCTAAGGTAGAAGTTCAAATTCAGAAAATAGCAGAGCGACAGCGACAAATCAGTGCCAAAGTCCAAATCCCCCAACCAGTGGAAAAAATTTGGAAGGTTCTGACAGATTATGAAGCCTTGCCTGACTTTCTCCCCAATCTCGCCAAGAGTCGTCTAATCGAGCATCCCAACGGTGGAATTAGACTAGAGCAAGTAGGCTCTCAGCGCTTACTAAATTTCAACTTTTCGGCGCGGGTGGTTCTGGATTTGGAAGAATGCTTCCCCAGAGAAATTAATTTTCGGATGGTAGAGGGAGATTTTAAAGGTTTTTCTGGTAGCTGGTGTTTAGAGCCTTATTCCCTTGGTGAGTATATAGGAACAAATCTTTGCTACACAATTCAAGTTTGGCCTAAACTCACCATGCCAGTGGGAATCATTGAAAACCGCCTGAGTAAAGACCTACGGTTGAATCTTGTTGCTATTCACCAACGTGTAGAAGAGTTAGCCAACAAACAACCGTATATATAACTAAACGAGCGTTCAAAATTATTTTGAACGCTCGTTTAGATTTATTAACTTGTAGAAAGACACGCTTCTACTTTTTTAAGTACCCCCAGGGGAATTCGAATCCCCGTTACCTCCGTGAAAGGGAGGTGTCCTAGGCCTCTAGACGATGGGGGCATCGGACTCAGACCTTTTATAAAATAACCAATTTCCTGGCTGTTGTCAACAGCTTTTGCGAAAAAAAGTTTTTGGCAGCTAAACTGGGTGGTGGCTAAAGCTTGAAAAGGATACAAAGAGATGGAGACAAAAAAAGAATTTCGTAGAAGCTCCTGTGGGAAGCCGCAGGCTGTATCAGCATCTGGCGCTGGGAACTTCGAGAGAAGCTCAGATAGAAAAAACGGTAAATTCTGCAAGGGACAAAAGGGTATGATGTTGTACCCTGTAGAGTTAATATCTACGATTTTTTACCAAAGATTTTGAAAGAAATCGCTCAAAATCTAAAACATGGAAGCATCTTTTGAAATTACCCTACAGATGGCGATCGCTGTTTTTGCAGGCATTAGCGCTCAAGTGCTGGCTGCATACTTTCGCATACCTAGCATCGTCTTGTTATTGCTGTTAGGCATATTGTTTGGCTCTGATGGCATAGGGCTATTGCATCCCCATTTGTTAGGCACTGGAGTGGAAGTTATTGTCGCCCTAGCAACTGCAATAATTTTGTTTGAAGGCGGACTTAATTTGGATCTGCGAGAGTTGGGCAGAGTTTCAGTCAGCTTACAATTGCTCGTCACTCTCGGAACGCTAATTACACTGCTTGGTGGCAGTATGGCTGCTCACTGGCTGGGTGAATTTCCTTGGAATATAGCTTTTCTCTATGCTTCCATCATTGTGGTGACAGGCCCAACCGTCGTTGGCCCTTTGCTCAAACAAATCAATGTAGATCGGCAAGTAGCAACACTTTTAGAAGGCGAAGGGATTTTAATTGACCCTGTAGGAGCGATTCTCGCCTTCGTTGTCCTCGATACGATTTTGAACGGCGATGCCGATCCAATTAATGCGATCGTCGGTTTATTAATACGCCTGGGTGTTGGTGCAGCAATTGGTGGTGCTGGCGGTTATCTGATGAGCTTGATTTTCAAACGTGCCAGCTTTCTGTCATTTGAGCTAAAAAACTTAGTGGTGTTGGCGATACTTTGGAGCTTGTTTACCTTATCGCAGATGATCCGCAGTGAATCGGGAGTTATGACGACAGTTGTTGCAGGAGCAGTCTTTGCTAACTCCTCTGTCCCAGAAGAACGACTGTTACGAAGCTTTAAGGGTCAGCTAACAATTCTCAGCGTATCGGTGCTATTTATCTTATTAGCTGCCGATCTATCTATTGCCAGTGTGTTTGCTTTGGGCTGGGGTAGTTTATTCACTGTTTTGGTATTAATGTTTATCGTTCGCCCGATTAATATCCTGTTGTGTACCTGGAACAGTGACTTAAATTGGCGACAGAAACTATTTTTAAGCTGGGTTGCTCCGAGAGGAATTGTTGCGGCTTCTGTAGCTTCTTTTTTTGCAATTTCCCTTACTCAGCGTGGCATTAACGGTGGTGATTCCATTAAAGCTTTAGTCTTCCTGACAATTATCATGACTGTTGTCTGCCAAGGGCTAACAGCTGGCTGGGTTGCCAAATGGTTGCAAATCACCTCCAAGGACGTAACTGGGGTAGTGATTGTGGGTTGTAATCCATTGAGTCTTTTGATTGCCCGATTCTTTCAAGAACGGGGAGAAAATGTGGTCATGATTGATACTGACCCCGAATGTCTTGTTCAAGCTGAGGCGCAAAATCTGCGAGTGATTGCCAGCAGTGGGTTAGATGCTGCTGTATTGGAAGAGGCGGGACTTGCTTCGATGGGGACTTTTTTGGCGATGACAAGTAATGGCGAGGTGAATTTTGTTTTGGCTCAACGAGCAGCCGAGGAATTTAAGCCGCCGCGCGTTTTAGCTGTTTTCCCCCGCGATCCGCAAGCAAGTATTTCGGTTAGTAATAAAGTTAATCAAGCTTTTATCTCAGACTTAGCGATTAAAACTTGGAATGAATATTTAAATGATGGGCGAGTCAAACTGGGGACAACTACGCTAAATGAGTTGGAATTTTCCACTCAGTGCGATCGCATTCAAGAAAAGATTCGGACTGGGGTGTTGATACCCTTATTGGTAGAACGAGAAGAACGCTTACAGGTAATGCCAGTTAACCAAGATTGGGAAATTGGCGATCGCATTATTTACCTATTGCATGACCCCAGACCTAGCCTTTTAAAACGTTTATCTGGTGCTACCCAATCCACTCCCCTCTCTCTAGAAAAGTTAGCGGAGGTTGAAGACCTATCCCTCGCCCAATTATCTCAACTTTCCACTAGTGAGGCTCCTGGGGGATGAGGGAGAGGGGCAGGGGAGCAGGGGAGGCAGGGGAGAATATGCTGTAATTTCCCACCCAGCAATAGAGGGTTTCAAAGGAAATAAATCTATTTATGCTTAATAGACTTGTCGGGAAATAAGAGAGAATAGACAGCAGTGGTAGGGAAGAATGATGCTGAATATTGAAGGTGCGCTGAAGCAAGACCGACTGTTGAGGGCATTAACTGGGTTGAACCGGAAAGCATTTGATGCCCTTTTGCCCACGTTTACCACGATGTACCTAGATACTCAACAGGCCAAGCCTCGTCAACGTGGCCTGGGTGGAGGACGCAAAGCCCGCTTACTTACAGCCCAAGACAAATTGTTTTTCATCCTTTTCTATTTCAAATGTTATCCGACCTTCGATGTGGCGGGACTGCTCTTTGATATGCATCGCTCCCAGGCACATGAGTGGATGCATCGATTGCAGCCAATATTAGAAGCGGCTTTGGGACAGAAGATGGCGCTGCCGGAACGCCATCTCGAAAGCATTGAAGCATTTTTGTCACGCTTTCCAGGAGTGCAACGAGTGATGATTGATGGGACAGAACGCCCAATTGCGCGACCTCAAGAAAGAGAACAACAACAACAGAATTACTCCGGTAAAAAGAAACGTCATACGCGTAAACACTTGGCGGCAGTTGATGAAACCAAACGGGTCTTGATCTTAAGCAAAGCACGAGAAGGCAAACTGCATGACAAACGTTTTCATGACGAAGATGACATTGCAGGTAGTGTGCCTGATGAAATTCCGATTGAAGTAGACTCGGGCTTTCAGGGATTACAGAAGCAGTATGACAATCTCCATCTTCCTCACAAAAAGCCCAAAGGGGGCAAGTTAAGTGACCTTCAAAAAACGGAGAATCGTCAATTGAGTCAATCCCGTGTAGTTTGCGAAAATGCCTTTGCTGGTGTGAAGCGCTACAACGCCGCCAGTGTCATTTATCGTAATCGGATTGAAAACTTTGATGACCATTTGATGCTGACCGCAGCAGGATTATGGAACTTCTACTTGATGGCTGCTTAAGAGAATCCCAATTACAAGACCAGCATTGCCTCACTTATCTTTTATTTCCCGACAACTCTAATGTTAAATATTTATTTCAAGATGCATAATACAAGAAATAATGCATCCAAGATCAAGCCCATAAATAAATTTAGGGGCTTCTCCTCCCTGCCTCTCCTGCCCTCTGCCCCCTTCTCCTCTTCTTTGACTCTTTATGAGCTTTGGGAAGAAATAAATTCGCCTTCTGGTGGTTGTTGCAAATTACCAATTTCTGGCTTTGGCGCTTCTTGATACATTTCCCATTCCTGCCACAGTAAAGCAGATAAATGTACTATGGCAAGAATTAGCGTTGCCACCGAAATGAGATAACTATGTATTGTGTAAAGGTGTTCGACAGTAACTGTATTAATCGCTCCACCCCCAGTTAGGATTTCGCGCAGTTGTCCACCAATAAAAGGAATAGCTTCGATGGTTCCCAATTCAATGTTAAAACGCCAGTATCCTTCCTGAGTCCAATCTAGGATCATCGCTGTCCAGTCCAGCCCGATCGCACTTAAGGTCAACAAAATCCCGCTAATCCAAGCAGTCAGCCAACTCTTGCGGAATTGGCGACTTAAAAACATCACCACAATTTGAATCAGAGCGATCGCAATTACCGCGTTACCAGCAATGTTATGCGCTCTCCAAAACAACCACCCGTATGGCACTTGTGTATTAATCATCTTTAAGGAGTTATAAGCACCGCCTGCTGTCGGTTCATAGTAAAAAGAAAGCAAAACTCCCGTAGAAACATAAATTAAGCACAAAGTCAGAATCACGACTGACAATATCGTTGCTATTCGTCGCATAATCCTATCGAACTGGGTGCTTTGCATAGCTCACCCCTCCTGTTCTTAACTAGGTATTTATTCTCTTCTAATTTTAACTAAGAAATATTAATAGATGTTGCACTTCTCAAAGAAAAATAAATTTTTTTAATATTTCTGATAAGTTAACCAGCCTGCCTCAGACTTAAGGCTGAGGCTAATAGCCCAAACCATGATTCTCTGGTAGAGGCAATTCATGTAGACGCATTCGCAAAGCGTCTCGTAGAGAAGCGGCTTCCAGCAGGGTATTGCCCCTACACCGTGTAGTTTTACGTAAATCCTAATTAGTTAAATCAAATATTGCACCCAAGCTTTTAAGGGTTCTGGTGAGCCATACCACATTCCAGGACTTCTCGGAGAATGTCTCACACCTTCAATTACCAGATTTTCTGCGCCCTCCAGGTGAGCAGCTTCAATTGGTGTGATGCCATCTCCCCAAGTGTTGCCCTTACCACAGGTTAATTGGTAACTACTGTAAGCTAACCAGCTACCACGCCGCCTTTCCCCAAAGATAGTTTTGCCAGCCACACAAACGTAACGAACGTTTTTGTAAAAAGCTCCTGGGTAGTTATTACTAACAAAATCTAGATTTGAGCGTGTCCAGCGTTCTTGGCTAATATGGGGTGTACCCAAGGTTATGAGAGTCGCAACCAAAGGATGCGCTTTCCAAAGCGAGGGTTTAGCGTTACTGCCTACCATATAAGGCTTTTCTCCCATGTAGATGCGGGATATCCAACCTCCGGCTGAGTGACCAATTAAGTTAATTTGGGTAACATTATATTGCTCCAATGTGTGCTTGATTGTCAGGTCGAGTTTTTGTAGAATCGGTGTTACAGGTCTTCCGCCAATAGTGGGTAGCCAGTCGCGCCGTCGCAGTGGGACTGTAACCGTGGGAAAATTTAACTGCTGTAAGGATTGTTCTAGTTGGCGGTAAGCGATCGCGCTTTCTAGATATCCCGGTACAATAACTGTCGGTAACGGCATTTTAAATTTTTGATGCAATGATTGAGGGTTTGAAACTTTTTTACAAAGAAGTAGTCAAAAATCAAAAGCTATAATTGCGATCGCCCAACTGAACTCCTTTTATAAAAACCCAAATAGCCTTGGTGGTGTTTAGGACAGAATTTCAATAAAATTGTACAATTTACAACAGTTTTCGGAGCTGCTGATGTGGTACTATTCTCACATAGGCACTAGTCTCGGACAAGCAAATGTGCCATCTGTTACAGAAGCCTAGTTGACTGGAAAAGCGTAAAAAAACAAGGCGACTTCAGCAGATGTTTTGATGTACTCAGACTTGTATCTTGACTTAAACTTTAATAAATATCCCAGATATTAATTTTAATTGTGTGCGTCATAAAAATAACAAATCAAAAGTAGTAATTTTTCAAATATCTCTTTAGCAAGCTCAAATTTGAAGATATGAACCAGCGTTATTAAACAATTACAAACCTGAATAAATGGCAATTTTGGCGTTTTCATTGCCATGAGAGGAAATTATTATTTCCTTAGAGGGACGCATATATTGCAAAATATTGCAATATAGTCGGGAAGAGAAAATCGTTAGTCAACTGCAACTGAGCCGAGTGAACGATAACAACTATGTCTTACGTCTCCTTGTTTAAAAATATACCAGAACTCTTAAGCCAGCCAATTGGGATAGCAGCCATTGCTTCTCTTGGCATCCACGGTGCGATCGCTATGATTGTGCCATTGATGCCTATGGATTCTAGCAAACCCAAAGATACAGCATCATCAAAAAGCGTCGGGCTTTTGGAATTGAGCCAAGCGGATCAAAGTCGTTTGCCAGAAAGCACCCCCAAAATTGGTTTACAACAACTTCCTCCAATAGCGCCACTTTCTGCGTCTAACTTTAGCGCCCAAGCTGGATTGCCCCCATTGGCAGCACCACCATCCGGCAGCCAACTAGTACTGCCTCCGCTACCCCCATCATCGAATAACTATCGAGTCTCCTCATTGCCTACAAGACAGTCTTTGCGGATGATTCCTAGTGATAATTTGCGATTTGATGCTTCTAAATTTGACAACTCTAAATTCAATAGCAGCCCCAAATTTACTCCATCAGTTCCTCGTGTAAATGTCACTGATACCAAATACGAGGCATCTAAGCCGTTAGATGTAAATAGGTTGCCAGTATTGCAGTCGCAGCAAATACCTAATGATATTCTGCAAAATGCTCAATCTCAGAACCCCTCCAACACTAACCTTATTACACCAGTACAGGGAAATATCACTCCGCAAATAACGCAGCCGGTTAATAATGCGTCTAAGCCTATGGCTCAAAACCAACTCATAAATTCTTTAAAACAAGCTCCAAGGGCTGGGGATAGCTTAACCCTAATTAGGGGAACCACGTCACAAGCACCTGATTTTTCTGGAAAAGGGACTGAGTTGGCAATTGCACAGCTAGATTCATACGCAAACCTGAGAAAAGAAGTTCAGCAACAATACCCCAACGCAGAACAAAAACCAGTCATTCGCCAAACATTACCCACAGATAAGCCAAATCTTCAAGGCTCTGTTTTGGGTGTATTAGTGGTAGACCCTGATGGTAAGGTCTTAGATATCAGGTTTCAAGACAAGCTAGTTTCCCCGGAATTGCAATTAAAAGCTAGGGAATACTTCAACAAGCAATCCCCAAAGGGAGATAAACGGGTCAGTTCCTATCCATTTAACCTAAATTTCCAAAACAGTACTAGCAACAGCACTGGGACTACTCCATTATCTACACCGGGAATCAATAACAATCAGCTTATCCCTTTACCAGCAGCTACTTCTAAGCCATTTCCCGATTTGCGAATCAGAAATAACCAGATTGCACCTTCATCAACAAGTATTCTTAAACCATTAGCTGCACCGCGAGTTAATGGCAATCAGCCTGTGTTAACACCCGCAGCTACCCCCAAACCATTATCTGAATTGCAAATCAGAAATAGCCTCACACCTTCATCGGTAGCTAATACCTCGGAACCCTTAGTGCTACCGAGAGTCAATAAGATTCAGGTCACACCCTCTACTGAATCGGATAAAAAATTAGTAGAACGGTTACGTGAAGTCAAGGAAAACAGAGACAAGTCTAATCCAGAAAAATAATCACTTGCTGGTGATTTGGGATTAATCAGTTGAAAGGGCGGTTATAAACCGCATCTATACACAAAACAAATAAAACCCACTTCCGTGGGTTTCAAATTTTCCTTAGCCTGCTTCCTGTGGTTAAGTTTGTGTAGCCGCGAGTTTTATTCACTTTGGCTCTAAGTTGACAGGTATGAGTATTGCTGTGCCCGTAAGAGCAATCTATATTCCATACAATTGAGAGCTAGCTTACCAGCCTTGTTCTGCATTCTGAAAAACGTAAGCAGCTACATCCAGGATCTCTTCAGCACTTAACTTTCCTTTAAAGGCAGGCATAGCATTTTTACCATTTTGCACTTGGTGGATAATCGCCTCGATTGAGTCACTATTATAATTTTCTAGGTATTTTGACAATGCTTCCTTTTTCAAGGTTTTCTGGCTAATAAGGATATTACCGCCACCTATATGGCAAGAAGCGCAGTTAGCCTCGAAAATTTTAGCACCGTTGGATGTTTCGGCAGCTAGTGCTGGACTAATGAATGTCAATTTGAATAGAGCGATCGCTATCATTAAGATTAATAAAAGTATTCTCAAGAAAATTTCCTCGCAACAAGCCTCCAGCAAGAGTATAAACGTGATTAATCCCTGATTAAGTCAAATTTGATCAAAATTGGCGGTAACGAATTCATCCCTCAATCGCTACAGATTGTTTAGCGTTTTAGGGGACGAGAAGACTCGTTACCGCCATTTATCCATTTTGTGCGTCACTCTAGGAGCGTGGCGTGTTGCTATGAGGTAATTTCACACAGAGAAATCATCTTCTGTCAACGAGGACGTTTCTAGCCTTGGACAGTGATTGTACCAACCATACCAGCACCACGGTGAGGTTCGCAATAAAAGGTGTAGTCACCAGCAGGTGCGTCTGCGGCGAAAGTGGTTGTTTCTTTTTGACCAGCACTCATCAGCAATTTCTTATGAGAAAGAGATTTTGCTAAATCGGCATTCTTGGAAGGGTTTTTGGCAGGATCAAACACAACGTTGTGGGGAGGAACTTTATTGTTTACCCATTCAATTGTGTCACCTGGTTTAATTGTCAACTTTTTCGGTTCAAATGCTAGCAGTCCTTTATCAGTACCCAATTTCACCTGGTATGTTTCAGCCGAAGCGCTGGGAGTAAAAACTGCAAAGCTGCTAACAACTAAAAGGATTGTCAACACAGCTAAACTAAAGCGTCGCAAGCTTGCCGAAATCAATTTCATGGCTCTCTCCTAACAAACAATTTTTTTTCCTTTCTCATTTTAAATAAAATCAACACCAAATATGACAATCTGTCATAGATACAATTTTTTTTTAATAAATGGGGAGCAATTTATTGCAAAAATCGGTGAAATCAGTAGGGAATGGGGAAGGGGAAAGGGGGAATGGATACTTCCCAATGCCCAATGCCCTATTCCCAATGCCCTATTCCCAATGACTCAGTTGCAGGATTTAGTAATAGATTTTTCCGCCTCCCCACTTAGTGCCAACGATTTTGGGTTGTATGAGGATATGACCAGCGATCGCTTCCAAGTCCTCATCTGTCAGATTTCGCATTGCTGTGAAAATATCTGCACTCTTGATACTGGGGTGGATTTCGGAAATCTCTTCTTCCCCGTCGTAAGTAGTGGGATTTTTCAGATAATCCACTAAGCCTTCAATGTTATTACGGTTGGGTGTTGCCAGCGCCAGATCCTCTGGAGTCAGCCCCACGTTTTGGTTTGTCTTGGTAACTCCCCCAGCATGACATTGGGCGCAAGCGTAATTAAATAAACGTTTGCCTTCTTTTACTTGTTTCAGGCTAAGTACAGTGGTTTCACCTTCAGCATTTAATGGCACTGTTCGGGTAGCTTTGTCTAGTTCCACTGCTGTCGCGCTACCAACAAGCAACTGAAACGAGAGTAAAACAGTGGCCACAACAACGCCAATTAGTCTTCTAAACATGTTTCCCCTTAAAAATTTTGACGCTCAACACAGCTAAGAAAGCGGTTCTCAATCTCCAAGCTGCTAATTGCTAATGACTCATTGTTTTTTGTCATGAGCTATCAATGATTAGCTAAAGCCCAAGATCACCCGTTAGGTGTCCTCGTCATCACCCACCAAGTCGCTAGTACCTTTTGGGTGTGTTTCAAACGATATTTGGGAAATAATTGCCTTTGCATCTTCTAACGCCAAACGGGTCTTTTGGTGTTTGTAGGCGATTCCCAGTTGGTTGCACAGAGAAAACACTTTTTCTACAGGTATACTGTAGTCGGCTGCTATCTCTGCGATCGATAGGTCTGCAAAACCCATAATGCTTGTTAACTGATAGATAGAGATTGAGTCGCTGTAATACCAATATCACGTTAGGAGTGCAATTTGTTGCCCAAAATACTGTTTGGGGAATGGGGAACTTGTACTGAGCGCAGTCGAAGTATGGGGAATGGGGCATTGGGAATGGGGTTTAACCTTTTCCCCCAGTGAAGGTAACGCTTTGAATAAAGTAACGATTAAAAAAGGCGTAAATACCTAAAGCTGGTAGGGTAAAGACCATAGAAGCCGCCATAATGTAGTTCCAATAGCTGATGTATTGGCCTTTGAAGGTATTCAGCCCCAAAGGGAGGGTAAACATTTCTGGGTCAAATAGGATAACTATCGGCAGTAAAAAATTATTCCAACTTCCCATAAATACAAAAACTGCCTGTGCCGCTAATGCTGGTTTGGCTAGAGGTAAGACAATATGTCGGAAAATTCCAAAGGTATTTAAGCCATCGAGTTGAGCCGCTTCTTCTAGTTCTTTAGGAAAATTAACAAAAAACTGCCGCATCATGAAGATAAAAGTGGCATTCACCATGCTAGGCACAATCATGCCTTGGTAAGAATTCAACCAACCGATCGCTTTTAAAATCAAAAATGTCGGAATTAGGGTGATTTGCGCTGGTACTGCCAGCACAGCCAAGATGAGAAAGAACCAAAAGCGCTTACCTACAAAACGCAGTCTTGCCAGGGCATAACCAGCCATTGAATTTAACAACAAGTTTAAAAGCGTAACGCTAACGGCAATTACCACACTATTGAACAACCAGCGCCAAAATAACGGTTCTTGGAGAAATATTTGCCTGTAGTTGTCAAGAGTAAAATTCTTGGGGAGAAAGTTGGGTTCACCACCGACAATCTCTGTTAGCGGCTTAAATGATGCTGAAAGCGCCCAGAGAAAGGGAATTAGGGTAACGATCGCATAAAGTGTCAGCAAGACGTATAGCAAGACTTTTAAGCCAGAGATTTTAGTCAAATCCGTTCGCCTCCAAAAAGTCGCCGTTGAATCAAACTGATGGCAACGATCGCGGCTGCTAACAAAAATGCGATCGCAGCTGCATATCCCATTTGTAAATTCCGAAACACAGCTTGGTAAATTAGCAGCACCACAGTTAAGGTAGCGTTGTTCGGGCCGCCAGTACCCCCAGAAAAGATGTAAGACTGGTCAAAAAGTTGAAAAGTCCCAATCACCCCCACTGCTACCACAAAGAAGGTTACAGGCTTAAGCAAGGGAAGGGTAATGTGGATAAATTGCTTCCATCCATTTGCGCCATCGAGTTCTGCGGCTTCATAAAGTGTTTTGGGTATATCTTGCAACGCCGCCAGATAAATCACCATGAAAAATGGCGCGGTTGACCAAATGTTCATGATTATAATACCTTTGAGGGCAACAGATGGATCGCCCAACCAGTTATAAGTAGGTAGCCCTACAAAAGTGAGAAAATCGTTTAGTAGCCCATCGGTGTTATAAATCCACATAAAGATCAGCGTCAGCACTGCTGAAGAGGTGACTGTGGGCAAAAAATAAAGGATGCGCCACCAGTTTTTACCGCGAATCCCAGAATTCAGAGTTACCGCCAGAATTAAAGCTAAGACTGTTTGAGTTGGCACAACAATAGCTACATATTGTGCTGTGTTTCTTAAAGCAATCCAAACCCTTTCATCTTCAGCTAATCGTGTGAAGTTCCGAAAACCGATGAACTCGTACTCAATACCGCCGAGAAGTCGGACTTTTTGCAAGGAAAGAAAAACGGCGTAGAGAATGGGTAAGACTACAAAAGTCCCCAAAACTAGAATGGTCGGCATCATGAACATATACCCAGCTAAGTTTTCTGTGATATTCCACCTGGGGTTACTCCGCCGCCTGTTGATTGCAAACACTACAGAACCTCCGTTTAATCCCGCACTAACCCGGCTGTAGAGATGGGTTGTGCATGATTATTGATCCTACTCCTGTCATTAAATTAAGTTTCTATTTTTGGAAAGCCTAGACGCAAAACGGCGATTTACGAGATGTCGGTTGTATGAGTTAGCTGCTTATGTAATTTAGGGAACTATATATCTAGCTCCCTTGGGGATGCTAATTAACCCGACTCAAGCAAGAGGACACAAAATGTCATATACAGCCTACTTACGTTCGATTAAAAGTGAACTCCAGAGAACTGATAAAACTCAAAAAAGCCTACGGTTAAAAACTATCATAGAACAGTTTGGCTACCAGCGTAGAAGTCAATCATTCATAGATAATTTTAATACTGCTCTTGGTGAATTGGGACTTTGTGCAAATCCTTGCTTGGATTTGTATATTCCACTAGATACAAAAATTGCTATTTCTATTAAAGGTGTAGAACCAATCAATAAAATAGCTGAATCTGAATCAATTTCAGTCAAACTACAAGAAGCAATTTCAGTCAAACATGATTTTTTCTACTACTTGTTTGATTTTGGCTCTGAACAAGAATATGAACGATTTCAAGCATGTTTAGATTCTCATCAGCCAGTAGGTATTTTTTTGATTCCCCAAGTAGAAGATTTCTTCTCTGATACTGTTGTCAAAATATTTAATTATGAACTAATTAGAAAATATCAATACGGAGGATATAATAGTATCCCAAAAGCTGCTACTAGAAAAATCCCTACAAGTCTTGCCTCAGATCAAGAGTGTGACGATGAACAGGAAAATCCCATTTCTGATGCTAACATTTTTCAGTTTCATCGCTCAACTATGACCAGTATTATACTTGGTAATACTGGTTTAGAGTTGCTTGATTCGGAAAAATTTGATCGGCAGTTTGAACAGATATCTCTATCTGCCAATAAATATAATTCTGAACAGCTTTTTATTTTATTTCATTGTCCATCAGTATTAGAAATCCAAGCTCATCAGCAAGAAGATGCTTTAGGATACTTGGTAGATAGAGTTGCCAGTAAAATTCCTTTTACTTTTACTCTCAGATGTAAATACCCAAATGAAGCCTCTCTTGAGCATAAAGAAGAAGTATATGCTCATTTTCGTCTACTGCTGGAACTTCCATATTATCAAATAGAGGAAGATGATGCATCTTTGCGAGATTATTTTGTAGATTTGCAAAAAGCTCAAATACAGGCTGAATCACAGTTATTGTTGAAGATAAAACCCGAACATTTTTACAGTCTGAAGTGGCAACAAGAAAGTAAAGAATATATTTATCTCAAGTATTTTGCTATTAAAACCTTAGAAAGTCTAGGATATGAATTGTCTAATATTGGCTGTGAAGTTGAGTTGACTTCTAAGGATGAGGAAACATCAGATGAAGATACATCAGATGATTATGAAGAGTATCAAAGCGAAATTATAGAAGTATATGTAAAAAATCAGGTAGTGGTTGAGATAGAAACTCTCAAATACCAAGAATTTCAGGATAATAATCTCTTTTTAGATCCCCTGAAAAGAGTTTTGAGGCAATCAAAAGTATGGCCGAATAAGCTAGAAAGTCTTTGGTTGGTAATTCCCGGTTTTGAGATTGCCCGTAACTATTACCAACTAAAAAAGGCTAAGGAAATCTTAGAATATAAGTTATCTGGATATTATGGCGATCGCTTCCAGGTTGTAATCATGGCTCCTGATTATGAAAAACACCAATTAGTCCCAGTATCATTTGATTCTATTGAATATCCATCTTTTGGGTATGGGGTTAAAAAACCTAGTTTATTACAGACATATCCAGTTACTAATCGCGTTAAAGAATTTAAGCTGGACTTTAGCCAAGTAAAAGGTTTAAACGAAGAAAAAGACAAACTAGATAAACTTCTCAAGCTGCAATCTAAGGGACATAAGGGTTCAATTGGTGGAATTCTTTTCTATGGATTACCTGGATGTGGTAAAACTCTACTGGCAAATGCTTTTGCTAATGAGTCTGGCAGATATTTCTTTAAATTCTCCCCTGCTGATATTGTCAGTGTTTGGATAGGTCAAAGTCAAAAAAATATTCGAGATATCTTTGCTCAAGCTAAGAAAAAAGCTCCTTCCGTTTTATTTATTGATGAGTTAGACAGTATTGGGTTTAATCGTAACGAAGACAACGCCCATACAGACCAAAAAGCAACTATTAATCAATTACTCATAGAACTAAATAATCTTCAAAATAGTGACGTAATTGTGATAGCTGCTACTAATTATTTGAGCGGTATAGATAGTGCTTTGAAACGTTCTGGTAGATTGGATTGGAAGATTCCTATCTTTCCACCATCTCAAGTAGAAAGAATAGAACTCTTCATACACTACCTGTCAAAAATTGATATGAATCAGCTAGTTAACTTTGAAATGCTGGCAGAGAAAAGTATGAAGTTTACGTCATCAGATATCGAGTTAGTTTGTCGGGAAGTTAGAAATGCTATTCTTCTAGAAGAAATAAGTTCAGCTTTAACAACTTCCGATGTGATTACTTACATCAATAATCTACAAGATGGTGGTTTAAGTCTTAACCAAGAACAAGTCAAGGAATTTGTGGAAGAGTGTAAAAGAATGAGTGTGAAGAATCCTAAGTTAGAAACCCTGAAATTAGAATGGGCTTTGTATTAACAATATGCTATTACAAATAGCGAGCGCTACTTTTTTAGTGCCGAAATAAATATACTCAATTACACGATCGCTTGAACCTGATTGAGTAAATCTCTGGTTTAAGAATGCGATCGCTTTTGATTGTGTATATTTTTGTTGAGCGATCGGCAGACTTTCAAATATTCCTATCCTGCTATTGTTTAGGGTCGCGTTTGACGTGAAAGCAGGCGATAATAGTAATTACATCTTGTTCCAAGATATACATCATTCCATAAGGAAATCGGCGTATTAAAACTCGTCGTACTTGTCGATAAACTTGAGGATAAGCTAAAGGGTTGCGTCCGATTAATGCCAAACTGCTATCGACAGCACGTACAAATTCTGAACCTAATCCAGAACTACGTTGCTCGTACCATTCAAAACCATCTTGGATATCAAGCTCTGCTTCTGGGCTAATAATTAACTGATAAATCATTGAGAAAAACCCAGTCTTTGCTTAACCTCTTCCCAGGTTGAACCCTGATTTGGGTTTTGACGATGTGTTTCTAAACGTCTATCCAATTCTTGTTTTTGCTCTTCGCTCAGAATTACTGCATTAGTGTCAGTTAGAATGCTATCCCATAAATCCTCTGCAAGTTGTATTCGTTCGGATACGCTTAATTGGGAAATATCAATGTTTAATAGGGGATGCATAGTTATTTACTATTGTTAACTAACATTTACAATTTTAAGTCAATTTTTTGCTAGTTGTTTTGTTTGCTTCATTATGTATCTTCGGTTGAGATAGAGTTATTAATCCCGATTTTAAGTCATTACTCATTCAGATCCCCAGATTTCTAACTTCTGCAAGAAGTCGGGTTTTGATTCGTTATGAGTACAAAAAACTTGCTATGCATTACTCCATCGCCTTAATTTGCTGATTAGCTTCATTCTGTGCCTTCATCATCGCTTGCTTTAATGGTTGTTGCCCCAACAAGGCGCTGACAAACTGGTTCTCAAAGTTATTCACGATCACACTTGGATATTTACCCACCTGCCAAGATGTAGCATAATCGACTCCCGCCACTAATGGCGATCGCAGTGCATCTTGGTCATAGCCCAAATTCTTTGCCACTGATTTACGTGTTGGCAAAGCAAATCCTGTTCCTGTCCACTTCTGCATTCCTTCTTTACCCGTGAGATAAGAAATCAACTTCCAGGCTTCGGCTTTGTGCTGTGCTTGCTTGTTCATCACATAGGCAACTGTAAAGACCATTGTGCCTTTTTTGCCGTTAATCGTAGGTACCGGCGCGGTAGCAAACTCTACTTGGGGAAAGGTTTCAGTTAAATAAGGAATTGCCCAGTTACCCTCAATCACCATTGCTACTTTACTCTGACCAAACATTTCACTACCTGAGTTTGTTCCTACATCAGATTTTTGGGCGGAGGAACGGTCTTTTTGATACTGGTCTACTACTAACTCTAAACCCTTTAAACCTGCCTCACTCGCAAAGGTAGCAGAACCATTTTGATCGATGAGCTGCCCACCAAAGGCTTTAATTTTATAAGCCTGACGCGCTAATTCGGGAATTTCCCCAAAGCCGTATTTATTAAGTTTGCCTATCAATTGTTTCGAGTAGTTACGTAATTCATCCCAAGTAGCTGGCGGATTACTCAACCCTGCCGCGGCGAATGCTTTTTTGTTATAAAACAGGGCAAGGGTGGAATAGTCTTTGGGAAGACCATAAATATGATTTTGATATTTGAAACTATCGAGTAGGGTATCTTCAAAATCCGTTAGGTCAAATTCGGGGGTAATGTAACTTTCTAACGGTTCTAGAACATTCTGACTCATCAAGAAAGGAGCTTCCAGCGCATCGAGATAAAAGACATCGGGTGCTGCTTCCCCAACCAAACGAGTTTTGATTACATCCATGTATTGGTCGGAGATTACCTCATATTTGACCTTAATAGTTGGATGTTGTACCTCAAACTCTCGCAATACCTGTCTCAAGAGTTTTTGCTCAACAGGAGAACCTCCCCAGCCACTAAGTTTGATACTAACTGCGGTAGATGCTAAGGGTTTGCTTGGTAATTGTAGACTTTGACAAGCAATAATAGCGATCGCGATCGCCATTACTAATCCCAAAAAATTAAATAATCTTTTTTTGATCACTTGTACCTTCTGTTGTTAAGGAGTGATATTTTACTTATCTAAAATTTTTGTTGAAAATTGCAAGTTAGAATAACGAAAACTTATTCAAAATGCTAATAAAAGCATACTGAGTTCTTCGACAACCTAATTTATGTCAGGATGCTTTACTCATAAACATACATTATGGATTTTGTTCAGGTTGAAACAACTGCGCCACTGGCTCTGGAAATTCCCCAGGTTTCTTTACCACCAACAGCACTTTCTCCAACCTCTCGAATTCCCAAGGATGCGATTCGCACAAGTTTAAAAGCCTCCACTGCGGATTCTGTCTTAGCGGCGGTTTACTCTCTTGGAACTGGCGGGATTTTACTCAGCAATTTCTTGGTGGAATTGGGTGCTAGTCCAGTGGTATTTGGGATGCTTTGCTCTATCCCCATGTTGGTCAATCTGATTCAGCCGTTGGGTGCTTACTTATCTGAACGTAGCACCAGCCGCTTTCAATATTCTCTTCGGACACACGGAATTGGTCGGCTGCTATGGCTGGCTCTAGTAATCGGTATTGTAGGCGTAAGCTTGGGAGCAATCAATACTCACCAATTAGTGATATTGACACTCTTGATTGTCCTATTCAGCAATCTTTTGGGAGGGCTAGGAACCGCATCGTGGCTAAGTTGGGTTGCAATGATAGTTCCCCGGCGATTGCGAGGCAGGTATTTTGGGACACGCAATAGTGCCGCTAATCTCACCAATTTGGTTTGCGTACCAATGGCTGGTCTAGCTGTATCACATTGGTATGGTGGAACTCTACAAGGCTATGGGGTGGTTCTGCTGATAAGCATTATATTGGGAATTGCGGGATTGGGGTGTCAGTATTTCCAAGTGGATATGAATCCGCGATCGCAAAATACTTATTATGGCAATTCAACTAAAATAAGTGAGATTCAGTCAGAGGTTACAAAAGATGAATCTTCTGAAGTCGCTGAATCAGTTCATCCACCACAAAACCAGTTAACTCACAGTGTTTGGAAAAACTCTAACTTTTTGAGATTTCTGTTGTATTTCAGCTTCTGGGCGCTTGCTGTTAACCTCAGCAGTCCGTTTTTTAACCTTTATATGCTCGATACGCTCGATTTAGACGTGAGCTACGTCACTATTTACAACAGCCTTCAGGCAGGGGCAACTTTGCTAATGCTTATTCTGTGGGGAAAATTAGCAGACAAGATAGGTAATCGTCCCATCCTCATCGGTATTGGAATTTTGGTTGCAGCTACGCCACTGCTATGGCTGGGGATTGGTGCTAATCGCCTTGATATCTGGTTGTGGCTACCTCTGTTACATATCTTGGCTGGAGGTACTTGGGCGGCGATTGACTTGTGCAGCAACAATATACAATTGGCGATCGCACCAATTAAAAATCAGTCTATTTATTTTGCGATCGCAGCTGCCGTTGCTGGAGGGAGTGGTGCTTTAGGCGCAACTATAGGCAGCTTCATCGTCCAATTCGCTCAGTTTGGAGGCTTGCTAGGGTTGTTCGCCCTCTCTAGTCTATTTCGACTAGCAGCACTTGTTCCACTCGTTTTTGTCAAAGAGCCGATGAGAGGATGAGGGAGCGGGAAAGAAGCAGGGGAGCAGGGGGCAGGGAGCAGAGGAGGCAGGGGGACAAGGGGGACAAGGGGGAATTATTGAACAAGTGTCTCTCTTGTCTCCCCCCTCTTCCTTGTCTCCCTTGTCTCTTCTTCATGTTCAATGCCCAATTCCCCATTCCCCATGTTCTATTCAGCGGCGGTAGAAGTTAAAGACATTGTTTCCCACAAAACCATGTGAGGTGGTGTTAGTACAGGCTGGTGTAGAGCAATTAGCTGGGCTAAGGTATTCTTTAATTGGGTACGGGGTACGATATCATCAACAAAACCGTGCTGGAGCAAATCTTCCGCAGTCTGAAAATTTTCGGGGAGTTTTTCTCGTAGGGTTTGCTCTATCACTCGCCGACCGGCAAAACCAATTGTTGCTTTGGGTTCTGCCAAAATGATATCGCCTAACATCGCAAAACTTGCAGTAACGCCGCCCGTTGTGGGATTGGTCAAAACGGGAATATATAATAGTCGCGCGTCTTTATGGCGCTGTAGGGCTGCGGAGATTTTCGCCATCTGCATCAAGGAGAGCATTCCTTCTTGCATTCTCGCGCCGCCGGAGGTGCAGATGATAACTACAGGATAACGTCGTTGAGTGGCTTGCTCAATCATCCGGGTGAGCTTTTCTCCCACAACCGAACCCATACTACCACCCATGAAGCGGAAGTCCATAACCCCAAGGGCAATAGGCAAACCATTGATTTGACCTAAACCAGTTCTAACTGCGTCTATTAAGCCAATTTTATCTTGTGTTTCCCGCAAGCGATCACTGTAGAGTTTGCGATCGCGAAATTCTAGCGGATCGGTTGGACGCAAATGCTCGTCTAGAGGTTTCCAGGTATTATTATCTATCAATTGACGAATACGCTCATCGCTATCTACACGATTATGATGACCACATTCGATACAAACCATTTGATTGGCTTTCAGGTCTTTTGTGTATGCCAATACACCACACTTGGAACATTTGTGCCACAATCCATCAGCAATTTCACGTTCTTGGCGCTCAAGGCTGGTAGATCCTGATTTCCGTCGATTTGCAAACCAATCAAATAGAGACTTTAAACCACGCGATTCTTCGTTGTTAGCCATTTTTTATTTTATTTTAAGTGGGTATGAGGTCGAAAACATATCAAACCGTATTGGGTTGTCCTTAGTCATGAGTCATTTTTTTTTACTAATGACTAATTACTACATCGTCAAACTACGCTTTTAAGCAATTCAGACCTTAATTTTCATCTTTGGTTGCCAGCTTAACGAAAATACTTATACCAATACAAGTCTCCTGCTCTTTATTTTCAGCAGACTTAATTATATTGACGTACTGACAAAGCCATGAGAATACCAACCTCCAAATAAGATGCTCTCCCTCTCCCACCCAAATCAATGATTCGTATTGCTAGGTTATGAACGATCGGCATCTGTTCCAATAGTTGTGCTTGCTAACGGTTAATCGTCATCAAGAGGGTAATACAAGTCACAACCAGAATATTATCAAAATATGAAGGGGCGATGGGGTAATGTTGGTTACAGTCACGAATTATAAATCTTTCTTATGAAAGGGCATTGGATATGGGTTACTCCCCTTATCCCCCTTCTCTCCATACTCGCGACTGCAATTCAAGACGCTGGAAAAAATAACCGCAGATAGATAGACAAAATTGCTTCGCCGCTAAACAGGGTAATCAGAGATCCTAAAGCGAGAAAAGGGCCAAAAGGCATTTTTTGTCCTAACCTGTGTGTCGATGTCTGTTCATTAGTGGCTTCTCTACCAGACGCTGTGCGTAGCTTGCTTCGACCTAGGAGTATCCGTTTATGCATAATAATAGCACTGCCAATTAAGGCTCCCAGCGCACAGGCAATAAAAGTAGCTAAAAGCAAATATTTCCAGCCTAACCAGGCTCCCATCATGGCTGCTAACTTAGCATCACCTGCGCCCATTGCAGTTTTCCCAAAGGCAATTGAACCCAATAGGGCGATCGCATCAAATAGCCATAAGCCCAAGACTGCACCTAGTATGGCTATCATAAGGTGATTTACCAATGCGACAGAACTTCCTTCTGATAGATAACCAACCACCATTTGGAATAAAATTCCTGCCACTAAACCCGACTGAGTAAGTGGATTAGGTAAGGTCATTGTATCCAGGTCAATCAGCGATAGTGCTAATAACCAACTACAAAAAGCCCAATAGCCTATTGTTAAAATCGAAACTTGAAATACTAAAAAAATCAGCAAAAAAATTATGCCCGTCACCCCTTCTACCACAGGATAACGGACAGAAATTTTGCTTTTGCAATATCGACACCGCCCTCTTAATGAAATCCAGCCGAATACTGGTACATTGTCGTAAGCTTTTAGCTGGTTTAAGCATTTAGGACAACGAGAAGGCGGCCAAAGGATTGACAACCCAGCAGGTAGCCGATAAACAATAACATTGAGAAAACTGCCAATAGATGCACCCAAAGCAAAGACCATTACACTCGCTGGAATAGCGAACAAAATGTCCATACAGTCATTATTCCTTTGTCATTAGTTCTGTGTCATTTGTCGTTTATCTTTTGTTCTTTGTCGAGAACTAATGACTAATGACCAATGACTAATGACTAATGACTAATAGATGTGTGATTCAATTTGACTTAAGGGTACAAAACACTCTTGAGGTAAAAGAACTGGTTGGTTAGTAAAAATAACCTTACCTCGATGATTAACACGATTAATTGCTACACCGGAAGGTTGCCCAGCGATTTCGGGATGGACTTCACAGTGAGTATAGTATATCTGCCCAGCAGCTCTGATTACAGCAGGATCAATCAAAGGCGATTGGTTCTTGGGGGCGGTGAAATTTACTGGATTCTGTCGTAATGCGTACACTATCGACTGTTATTTGATTGCTAGATTTCCCTTTAGTCTACCCGAAACTTATAGCAAAGGTTGCCAAATTGGCACAGGTTGCTCCACAAAATTATTTTTGTTCAAGAGCCTTAATGAGCGAGTCTCCCATAGCGCGGCAACCAAGGAGGTTTTTTCCTGGAGAAATTATATCCCCAGTGCGATCGCCTTGCTCTAAAACTTGGAATACGGCTTGTTCGATACGATCTGCCGCTTTTGGTTGGTCTAAAGCGTAGCGTAGCATCATCGCCGCACTCAAAACCTGTGCTAGAGGATTGGCCTTATCCTGTCCAGCAATATCTGGAGCAGAACCATGAACTGGTTCAAACACACCAGGCCCAGAAGCACCCAAACTCGCTGAGGGTAACATCCCAATACTACCGGTAAGCATGGCAGCAGCATCAGAGAGAATATCGCCAAACAAATTGCCTGTAACAATGGTGTCGAACTGCTTAGGAGCGCGTACTAACTGCATAGCAGCATTATCTACATATAAATGAGAGAGTTCGATATCTGGATATTCTTGTGAAAGTTGGGTGATGCGATCGCGCCACAACTGAGATACTTCTAATACGTTCGCCTTATCCACAGAACAAAGTTTTCCGCCACGTTTTCTAGCGGCTTCAAAGGCCACCCGCCCAATGCGTTCAATTTCTGATTCGGTGTAAACCATTGTATTTACACCGCGTTTTTCACCCGTTTCTGTGGCAAAAATCCCTTTAGGTTTACCGAAGTAAATCCCACCAGTGAGTTCGCGCACCACCATAATATCCACGCCTTCCACAACTTCGCGTTTCAAAGTCGAGGCATCAATTAACTGGGGCAAAATTTTCGCTGGGCGCAAATTGGCAAATAATCCCAAACCTGCACGCAGTCCTAATAAACCTGCTTCTGGGCGTAAATTGGATGGCAGAGAATCCCACTTATAACCACCAATTGCTGCAAGTAACACAGCATCACTGTTACGACAAGTTTCTAGAGTGGCAGATGGTAAGGGTTCGCCTGTAGCGTCAATTGCTGCACCACCAATAAGTGCTTCTTGGAATTCAAACTTCAGATCAAATTGCTTCCCTACGACTTTCAGCACATCTACCGCCACTGCCATAATTTCAGGGCCAATGCCATCGCCGGGGAGTAGAGTAATGCGGTAGTTCTGGGTCATAGCTGATGATTACTAGGTAAATGCTTACAGATTAAATATCATACCGAGCAAGTGTACCAATGGAGTTTTTAATTTATTTGTGAGTAGGGGAAGTAATCTGACAAATATTTCGATACTCAGCAAGTATGAGAACTTATCGCAAAAACTCAACTATATCAGCTATAGATTCATCTAAAAATTAAAAAAAACTATCTATAGGAATTTTTTGTTGAATTTAGTTGTATGTTTTTATGTTAATAAACGCAAACACAAAAAAGGTTTATGAATTTTAATCAAATAGGTCAAGTTGCTCTTCAACTGTTAACTTTGTTTGGACTTAAAGTTTTAGGCGCAATTCTTATATGGCTGATTGCTCAACGCTTGATTGATTTTGCATTGAAGCTAGTACGACGTGCTTTCCGAAGCCAACAAATTGACCCGACACTAATTAACTATCTTCTGAATATCATTGGTGTAACGCTGAAAATTGTTCTAATTGTGGCAATTCTCGGCTTCTTTGGGGTTGAAACAACTTCCTTTGCCGCATTGTTAGCAGCAGCTGGTATTGCAATTGGTGCAGCATGGGGAGGACTGCTAGCAAACTTTGCAGCAGGCGCATTTTTAATTGTTTTTCGACCCTTCAAAGTTGGTGATTTCATTACAGCTGGAGGTGTCACAGGCACAGTTACAGAACTTGGGCTGTTCACAACTAGTATTAATACACCTGATAACGTATTGACAATTGTTGCCAATAATAAAATCTTTTCTGACAATATCCAGAATTATTCCGCCAATCCTTACCGTCGGGTTGATCTAGTAGCTCAAATCCATCATGATGTGAAACATAACGAAGCGATCGCACTTTTGAAAGCGAAAATTAGCCAAATTCCTAATGTCCTTCAAAATCCAGCACCGGATGTAGAAATTCAGGATTTCAACTTTGCAGGGCCTGTATTAGCAGTACGTCCTTATTGCAATAACGATCATTACTGGCAGGTTTATTTCGACACTAATAAGGCTATTCGTGAAACCTTTAACGAAGCTGGATATCCAGTTCCCGAATACCGTTATACAGTTAACGGTTCATCTGCTCATGCAATTAATAACGTCATCCCACCACTATCGGAAATAACTTGATACTAGAGCAAAAAGTCAAGGTTTTATTTGCATAGATTTCCTAAATAGCATAATAAGAATTAATAAGTAGGTAGGGCGTATGCCTTACCTACTTTTGCTAAATTATGACCTATTCCAAACCCTGATAAAGGCAATCACTGCATGTCCGCAAGCATTCATCATTACCCCGTTTACCGTACCACTGATCACAGACCCGATAAAAGGCATCATTGTTGCTACGTTGACTAAAGTTTTCTCGCCTGCTTAGGAAATTAGCTTAATTCCCAAAGCTTTGTTTATCTCAGCAAAAGTTTTCCCAGGGATGGACATTAAAGTTTTTTGAATAGCTTGTGATCCTACTTGAGTTCCTAATTGATTAGCTAGTTCAGATACACTCACTCCAGTCGCAGCAGCTAAAACTAATACTCGTGCAGATTCGCTTCTTGTATCAATGCCATAAAGAGCAAAAAGAGCTGATGCTAGTTTTACACTGGAATACAATGTAATCGTAATCTCAGTGGGTATTCCGGCTAGTCCTATGAATCCACTGAAAATGTCGTTGCCTACCGACCAAGCGGTTGACTCTACTATCATCAGGTTTGCGATATTATCTCTATTACCTACCCAATAGAAATTGTTGGCAAAAGATAGTCCCCATTGCCTACCATCTTCAATAGCATAAGCAATAGCTTGCCCGATAGCAGGCATATTCATAATCGATTCAAAATCCATACAGCTTTTACCTGATTAACTGAAAAGACCTAGAGATTTCTAGCTTTAGTATTCCCAGTAGCAAAACTTAATAATTGGTATTGTTTAAAACTTTAGTGAAAGTAGCGGTAAATAATGTCCATGACTCAAAGCAGCTTTATATAAAGTCAGTTTCAATTTCCGAAACAAGCCTGACATAAGTTGTAGAAAGAGGTTAAGTTGAGTGTTAATCACAAGCCGCACCCCAGCAGCGATGGTAAAAGAATTAGCAATTTGCACCCGTGGACTAACTAAGCAATTTGACAGACACGTTGCTGTCAATGATGTGGATTTAGAAATCCAGGCAGGGGAAGTATATGGACTGATTGGGCCCAATGGCGCAGGTAAAACAACTCTCATCCGCATGTTGGCAACTGCTGAGGAACCAACTACAGGTGAGATTTATATTAATGGCGATCGCCTACTCCGTGACAAAAGTAATCCCAAACTGAAGCGTCGTCTAGGCTACTTACCCGATGACTACCCACTATATGAGGATTTGACAGTCTGGGATTACCTAGATTATTTTGCGCGTCTCTATCGTTTACGAGAACCACGTCGCACTCAACGTCTACATGAAGTTTTAGAACTTATTCAACTTGGAAATAAACGCCACAGCCAGATTTCTACCCTGTCGCGGGGGATGAAACAGCGCTTAAGTTTAGCGCGAACCATTATCCACGAACCGATTTTACTACTACTAGATGAGCCTGTCTCTGGGCTTGATCCCATCGCCAGAATGCACTTCCGCGAAATCATCAAAGCTTTGCAAGAAGCTGGGATGACTGTAATCATTTCTTCCCATGTTCTCAGTGATTTAGCAGAACTGTGTACATCTGTGGGAATTATGGAACTTGGCTTCTTGGTAGAAAGTACCTCTTTACAACAACTGTACGAACGTCTTTCCCACCAGCAAATTGTGATATCAACTCTGGGGAACCTAGAGACACTTTTAAGGGAGTTAAAACATCATCATTTAGTAGAAGAGTGGGAGGTGATATCAGGAAAAAATAGCGTGCGGGTGAATTTTTCGGGTAAAGATGAAGATAGTGCTGAGTTGTTGCGATCGCTGATTAAAGCAGGTATTCCTTTGACTGATTTTCACTGCACCCAAGAAGACTTAGAAACTATTTTCTTAAAATTAGGTCACAAACAAGCATCTTGATTTGCCAACAAATATAACTCCCCATTTTTGGAGAATTTTTTCTAATGATGCCCAACTTTATAGACAAAATCGGTGATTGGAATCCGCAACTATTGCGGGAACTCAAAGGAAGGCTGAAATTTTCTAATGTTGCGATCGCAGTTGCAACATCCTTACTACTGCAACTGGTAGTTTTTTTATATCAATTACGGGAGTTTCCTGACGATCAATACTCACTAACAAACACATACTGTCGTTTAAGTCAAGTATATCAACGGCAACAAAACCAGACTTACCAGCAATCAGATCAATATCAAATTCCTAACTTAAATGATTTAGTCGCAAAGAATATTTGTCCCCAAAATCAAATTGATTGGCAGTTGTGGTGGCGAGATCATTGGGAATATATATTCCTGACTTTGAGTGTAATTTTTGTATTTACACTATTAGTTGCAGGAACTTATTTATTAATCAACGATTTAGCTAAAGAAGAAAGTCGCGGTACATTGAATTTCATCCGTCTTAGCCCCCAATCAGAAACTAGTATATTAACTGGAAAATTACTAGGAGTTCCGAGTTTAGTTTATCTCGTCATCCTAGTTGCAGTTCCTTTACATCTGTTGGCTGGACGTTCTGCCGAAATTGCCTTTAGTTACATTTTGAGTTACTACGCTATTCTTGCTGCTAGCTGTATTTTCTTCTACAGTGCCGCATTGCTATTTGGTTTAATTAGTCGTTTGTTTAGCGGTTTTCAGCCTTGGTTAGGTAGTGGTGCAGTATTGCTTTTCTTGTTCACAGTAATGGGGTTTGCATCATCGTCTTCTAGTAACATTTTAAATAACTCAACTGCTTGGATAAGGCTTTTTGCTCCTTGGGATACAATAAATTATCTGTTTCCTAACTTGTTACGTGTATACAATGGTTCTCAACTGAAAAACCTAGAGTTTTTCTATTTACCATTAGGTACTAATGTTGTTAGTATTGTTGGTTTTCATTTATTAAATTTGGGATTGTGCAGTTACGGAATCTTACAAGCTCTGAAACGTTCCTTCCGTAATCCTCAAGCCTCAATTATTAGCAAGGGACAAAGTTATGTATTAGTAGCTTTTTGTCAGCTCATGATGTGGGGCTTTACCTTACAATCTTGGAATAATTCCAATTTTTATGAACAGGTTGGGCCGAACTTAGTTTTTCTGGCAATATACAACTTGGGGTTACTTTTCAGTTTGATTGCCATTCTTTCCCCTCATCGTCAAGATGTACAAGATTGGGCAAGATATCGACATCAAGAAGTTTCTAGCCGTAAGAGTGTTTGGCGGGATCTAATTTGGGCTGAAAAAAGCCCTGCACTTGTAGCGATCGCTATTAATCTGGCAATTGTTACTATCCCTTTGGTAGTCTGGATTTCAATTACATCTGTTTTTGATACAGACTATAGCCAAAATGGTGCGGATGACAATTTTAACAGCTTAAAATCACTTTCAGCTGTAGCTTTGTCTATCAGCATAATCATGATTTACGCTACCATTGCCCAATTAATACTTTTGCTGAAGACTCCCAAACGTTCTTTCTGGGCAATAGGTACTATAGGTACGGTAACGTTCTTACCACCGATGATTCTAGAATTTCTTGGGATCTCCGCGTGGAAACATCCTACTGTATGGCTGTTTTCAACCTTTCCTTGGTCAGCGCTCCAATATTCTGGGGCGACAACAATTTTTATGGCATTCCTGGCTCAGTTGAGTGTTTTAGGATTGTTAAATTTCCAGTTGACAAAGCAGGTCAGATTAGCAGGTGAATCTGCTACGAAAGCATTGTTAGCAGGACGCTAGGTAAGGCGTTATCCATTAGAACCCCGATTTCTGTGAGAAGTCGGGGTTCTTGTATTAAGGTTAAACTTTTAATTAGCGCAAGTATAGTAATAACCTGACAATCATGCTAAATCTGCCGACTCAAGACCTACGCCATACAGCCATCCAGTTTTTAGAACAAAGTCCCCTACAGCGTCTAAAAATTCTTAAGCAACTGGGAATTGCTCGTTATGAGTTTTTAACTAAAATCCGCCTAAATGAAGCAAATATCATCTGTATTATGCGGTTTTTTAAATATCCAAGTCAGCTAAAATTTCCAAATCTGATAGGAGCAGATTTATCTGGCTTAATTTTAGATGATGTAAACTTCATCCGAGGAAATTTGTCTGGAGCAAATCTGCAAGGTAGTAGTTTAGTCAATGCGGACCTCTTATTTGCAAATTTAATGAAAGCCGATTTGAGAAATGCAGATTTGCGAGGTGCAACTTTGGATGAGACTATTTGGTTAGAGACTCTAGTAGATAAGTGTCACCTGGGTCTAGGTACTGGTTTAACTCTGCTACAACGTCAAGATTTACAACTGCGCGGGGCTAGATTTAACTCTTGAAAAGACGTTAATTGAAACACAAAAAATTATAAGATTATTGGAGCGAGATTGGTCTGGATAAGTTGATGAATATTAAGTTGCCCCAAAAATTGATGCTGCTAGGTTCAGGAGAACTAGGTAAGGAATTTGCGATCGCGGCTCAACGTCTTGGTAATTATGTGATTGCTGTTGACCGCTACGCCAATGCTCCCGCAATGCAAGTCGCTGATGCCTCTGAAGTTATTTCTATGCTCAGTGCTGATGATTTAGAAGCTGTAGTTAAAAAACATCAGCCAAATATTATCATACCAGAAATTGAAGCCATTAGAACAGAAAAACTGGTCGAATTTGAGCAACGAGGGATTACGGTTATACCGACTGCGGCTGCTACTAACTATACAATGAACCGCGATAGAATTAGGGAACTGGCGCATAAACAATTGGGCATCAGAACGGCTACTTATGGTTATGCAACAACCCTAGAAGAATTGATTACAATTTCTGAGGAAATTGGGTTTAGTAATGTTGTTAAACCTGTGATGTCATCCTCTGGTAAAGGTCAGTCTGTAGTACAGGATAAGAGTGAAGTTGAGAAAGCATGGAATTATGCGATCGCTAATTCTAGAGGAGACAGTCAAAAGGTAATCGTAGAAGAATTTATTAACTTTGAAATCGAGATAACATTACTAACAATTAAACAGTGGGATGCACCGACAATTTTCTGTTCTCCTATTGGTCATCGCCAAGAACGAGGCGATTATCAAGAATCGTGGCAACCCGTACTAATTTCTGAAGATAAAATATTAAAATCTCAAGAAATAGCCATAAAAGTAACTGATGCTTTAGGAGGAGCCGGAATTTTTGGCGTTGAATTTTTCATTACCAAAGATGAAGTGATTTTTTCCGAACTTTCTCCCAGACCGCACGATACGGGAATGGTGACATTAATCTCACAAAATCTCAATGAATTTGAACTACATTTAAGAGCAATTTTAGGCTTGCCAATTCCTCATATAGAACAACTAGGAGCCTCAGCTAGTGCGGTAATTTTAGCTTCGGAAAAATCTGATTCTATTGGTTTTACAGGCGTAGCCGATGCTTTGTCAGAAAAAGATGTCGATATTAGATTATTTGGTAAACCTAATGCTCACCCATATCGACGAATGGGAGTAGCTTTAGCCAAGGGTCAGAATATCGAAGAGGCTAGGGAAAAAGCTACTAAAGCTGCAAGTAAAATCACCATTATTTAATCACCAGTACAGCACTCACCATTGACAAATGACCAATGGCCAATGACAAATGAAAAATGACAAATGGCTAAATAACTAAGGACTATAATTATGCGAATTGCTCGTAACATTACAGAACTTGTTGGTCGTACACCCCTAGTTCAGTTGAACCGCATTCCTCAAACAGAAGGATGTGTTGCGGAAATTGTGGTGAAACTGGAAAGTCTCAACCCATCGGCATCAGTCAAAGACCGGATTGGGGTCAGCATGATTAACGCTGCCGAAGAGGAGGCGCTGATTACTCCTGAGAAGACAATATTAGTAGAACCCACTTCTGGAAATACGGGAATTGCTCTAGCAATGACAGCAGCAGCTAAGGGTTATCGATTAATTTTGACAATGCCAGAGACCATGAGTGGGGAACGTCGGGCAATGTTGCGGGCTTATGGAGCAGAACTGGAACTAACGCCAGGTATGGAAGGCATGAGTGGGGCAATTAGACGAGCGCAGCAAATAGTTAATAGTACGCCAAATACCTATATGTTGCAGCAGTTCCGCAATCCAGCTAATGCAAAAGTGCATCGGGAAACTACAGCTCTGGAAATTTGGGAAGATACTGATGGACAAGTAGATATAGTTGTGGCGGGTGTGGGCACTGGTGGTACGATCACTGGGGTAGCAGAAGTGATTAAAGCACGCAAACCTAGTTCTAAAGCGATCGCAGTTGAACCAGCCAATAGCCCTGTTTTATCTGGGGGACAGCCAGGGCCACACAAAATCCAAGGAATTGGCGCTGGGTTTATTCCCCAAGTACTCAAGCTAAAATTGATAGATGAAGTGATTACCATCACCGATGAAGAAGCGATCACTTATAGTCGGCGCTTGGCAAAAGAAGAAGGGCTACTATCTGGCATTTCCAGTGGGGCCGCTTTATGTGCAGCAATTCGCGTTGCTCAACGTGAAGAAAACAAAGAGCGTTTAATTGTGATGATTCAGCCCAGCTTTGGTGAGAGGTATCTGAGTACACCCTTGTTCCAAGATCTGGAGGCAAGGTTGCCCGCTAGCGTTGGTTAACGATACATTGAATTAATGGTCAATTCTAAGCACGTTTCTAACCATTACGAAACTCTCAAAGTTAGTCCAAGTGCAAGCCTTGCGGAGATTAAGCAAGCTTATCGCCGCTTGGTTAAGTTATTTCATCCTGACATTAATCAGGATACAGCCGATCGCGATCGAATTATTCGCATTAATGCAGCTTATGAAGTTTTAGGTGACAACCATAATCGCCGCAATTACGATCAACAACTGCAAGATGACTCTCAAAAATTAAATAGCGATCGCCAACAGCGTACAGCATCGGCGCAAAAGCATTACCAGACAAGACGAAAAACCGGACGGGAAGCTGACGAGCAAGTTGAAGAATGGCTGCGTCGAGTTTATCAACCAGTCAATCATCTACTTGATGGTATTCTCTATTCTCTAGAGGAGCAAATAGAGCAATTAGCTGCCGATCCTTTTGATGATGAGTTGTTAGATGAATTTCAGGAATACTTACAAACCTGTCGAAATGACCTCAAACAGGCACAAATTACTTTTCGATCTCTGCCGAATCCTCCTAGTTTAGCAGGAACTGCGGCTAACCTCTATTACAGCCTCAATCAAGTAGCAGATGGACTTGAAGAGTTGGCTTATTTTCCTTTGAGCTACGATGAGCGTTATTTACACACAGGCCAAGAACTATTTCGCATAGCTACGAGATTACATTGCGAGGCACAAGCATCTGTTATATAGTCATTGGGCATTGGGCATGGTCAAATAATAAATGACTAATGACTAATGACTACTGACAAACAAATTAGTTTATGCTGGAAATAGAAAAAGATTAAGAAATTTTAAATTCTGCTCATAGTGTACTCATGCAATGTATTGTGAATCGCCGCGCCCAGTTTTCGGCAAGTCATCGCTATTGGTTGCCAGAACTGAGTGAAGCCGAGAATATTGAAAAATTTGGTGCTTGCTCTAAATTTCCTGGACACGGACATAACTATGTCTTATTTATCTCCCTTGCGGGGGAATTGGATAAGTATGGTATGGTGCTGAACTTGTCTGATGTCAAACACGTAATCAAACGAGAAGTTACCAGTCAATTGGATTTCTCTTATATCAACGATGCGTGGACAGAATTTCAACAAACTTTACCCACCACTGAGAATATTGCCCGGATTATCTGGCAGAGATTAGCACCGCATTTGCCTTTAGTCCGTGTGCAGTTATTTGAACATCCTGAACTTTGGGCAGATTATATAGGAAACGCAATGGAAGCATACCTTACTATCAGTACTCACTTTAGCGCCGCCCATCGGCTAGCTCATCCTCATCTCAGTAACGAAGAAAACACTGAGATTTATGGTAAGTGCGCCCGTCCCCACGGTCATGGACACAACTATCATCTAGAAGTCACCGTCAAAGGAGAAATTGACCCACGCACCGGCATGATTGTCGATTTAGGGGGTTTGAATCAAGTGATAGAAGATTATGTGGTTGAACCATTCGATCACACTTTTTTAAATAAAGACATTCCTTATTTTGCCGAAATTGTGCCCACTGCTGAGAATATCGCACTTTACATTAGTAATTTATTGCGATCGCCCATTCAAGAATTGGGAGCTAAACTTCACAAAGTGAAACTTATTGAAAGTCCCAATAACTCCTGCGAAATCTACTGCACGGAGTCAGAATCAGATTCAGTCAGCGCATCCGTGAATCAGCCAGTATTGGCACGAGTTTAGCTAATTGTAAATTTAGGCATAGGACATTTTTAATAATTACGAATTACGAATTATTAAAATTAGCCCTTTCAAAGTGACTCTTAAAATGTATTTTATTCTCTTCGGTTCTCTGCGGTTTAAAAGTGATTTATTTAACCGCAGAGGCACAGAGAACACAGAGTAAAGAGGATAATCGAAAAGAATCCAAGCCTAGAAAAGTTTACTCACTAAGCAGGTGAAACCAGGTAGCAAAGGACTTGTCAGTTCATCTTGACTAAATAGAGTAGCTGCTAACTTTAATGCAGCCTGTTCACGACGATAAACTTCAACTTTCTTCTGTATAGAATCGCAAATCCAATATTCCTGAACTCCTTGCACCGAGTAAAGCTTTAGCTTTGTTTCTCTGTCGCGTTTCTCATTCTTTTCACCGGGTGAGAGAACTTCTACTACTAACTCCGGTGCGCCTGTGAGATGTCCAGCTTCATCTAGTAAGTGTTTTAAGCGTTCATGACTTGCCCATACCACATCAGGGATCACATTGTCAGAATCTGAGAAAATAATTCCAGGTGCGATCGCAGCTTTACCTAAACCAGTTTCATCTGACCAATTGTTAAGAACTGTAACAATATTGCCACAACTTGATTGATGATCCCAACTAGGTGATTTAGTCACAAATAGTTCTCCATCAATAATCTCATAGCGATTTCTGCGATCGCCAGCGAATAACTCTAGATCATCTGTCGTCCAACGCACTGGAGTTGTTTGCATAGAAACCCCCTAGCATTTTCTTAAATCATATTTTAAAAATACCGACGACGGGCGGAATGTCGCAAATAGCGATAAATGCCCCAAGCTAAAACTCCAAAAAAGAGATTTAGCAAAAAGCGACTAAATATAAACCACAAAATATAACTGTCAAAAAGCTTTGACGGACTCAAAAAACTAATTTTATTGGCTAAGAGAAACAGCCCAAAAATAGCATTTCCACCCAGCACGAGGGCAAAAAGCACTAAACCCCTCTGCCAGTAACGTCGCTGGGGTGTACGTTCCCAAATCAGGGTAATTACAGGTTTACCTTGCACTTTTCGCAGTAATTGTTCTAGTCGCCAAAACATCCACAATAAAAACGGAAATAAACCATAATTAAGGAAACATAGCGCTAGTGAGTAACTGCAAGCACTAGATAGAATATTAACTAGGGCATGACAGATTACAGAATTCAGCCAAGCCCAAAGAATAAACTTCCTGTCTTGATATAATCGATTTTTAGACGAAATATACATTCCCAAGGCATATCCCCAAGGCGCAGAGAACATGGCATGGACTGGCGTGCTAATAGTACGCCCAAGAATTGATCCTGTATTGTGAAAAAGATAAATCCAGTTCTCTTCGGCGGTAAATCCAAGGGCAACGGCTATGGTGAAGAGGAAAACGGTTGAGGGAAGTAATCGATACGTGCGTTGCAAATAATAGGTTGGCACAACAACCCCTGCTAACTTGCAGCCTTCTTCAATTACACCTACTTCCACAAGCTGCCGCAAGATTGCACCAGGGAGCGAGCGCTTGATCCGTTCCCAGTCTACAACCCAATTGGCTACAGTTTCAAAATTCCATTCAAGTCTAAGGGCTAAAAGACCAGATATTGCCCCGATGCCAAAGAACATCAGTAACTTTAACAGAGGTGGGGCAAATGGTACTCGATAGTAGTAGCCTAGCAGCAGCAAGGGTGGTATTGCTGACCACAGCAGTAGAGAAAAATCAACCACTCACCTGAGCAATTACTGTGCGGTGACGGTGGGTATTATTAGTGATAGTAGGAGTTTGGAAACCTGCCTCAACAAAAGCTTGCTCAATGTCCAAAGCAAAATATTCATCTAAATATGGTTCAGTACTTTTGAGCAAGGTCAAAATGTAGGCTGGCATTTTCTGGTAAACTTCAGACTTGGGATTCATATCCATGATTGCCAAGTAGCCACCCGGACGCAGCACGCGCCGCATTTCAGCTAAAATCTGTCGGGTTGCTGATTGGGGTAATTCGTGACACATCAGAAAAATTGAGACTAAATCAAATGAGGCATCTGGTAGCCCAGTAGATTCAGCTTGGGCATGAAGCCAATTAATTTTAGCTTGGCGTTGTTGGGCGCGGTAATTGGCAACAGCTAAAAAGTAGGGGGATAAATCCAAGCCGATAATTTTAGCTTGAGAATAAACTGCTTGTAGGGCAAAAGTACTTAAGCCAACACTACACCCTACATCTAAGATATCTTGCGGCTCGTTAGGGATTTGGCTTTTTAGAATATTGTGGTAACTTTGGCGCAGCATGGGATCGCCTTGCGCTTCTTCAGCGCCTTCCACAACCTTAGAGTGGACAGCGTAAGCAGCAGGTTCTACTTCAAAAGCGGCTTGCCAACTTAGATTTCCGGTTTCGTAGGCATGGAATGAGGTGACGTAGTAATCAGGGTAGGAAAGCTGAGAATTTTCTATTTGAGTTAGATCAGCCTTCCAGTCACGTGCCTGTAGTGTTTTGACTTCTTTCGTCCAAGGTACGCCAATTCTCTCCGCACGTTTAATCATCATTTGACGGGCTTGATGTTTCGCTAGGTTGGCTAAAGGCTTGATTGCCAGTACGCCATTTACCAAGCGGGAAGCGAAGCCAGGAGTAGTTTTTACAGCAGCAGTCATAAATTAATTTGCGTTCACAGCTTTTTTACTTATGACATAATTGCTGGACGGCAGTCTAGAAATGAATTGAATTATATAACAATGTCATGGAATTTTGATATAGAAAATTTTGGTGTGATTTGTTTCTTCAGACAATCACACTGTTCTCTAATTTATATATTTTATTGAAGATTGGTAATATCTATCTCAACAGAGAGGGCAAAAAGTTGAGCGCCATATAAAAAAAGACTACAACTAACTTATTTAGTCTCAAGTATGGCAAGACCAAGAAGAAGAGCAAGTGGCTTTTTAAGGGATTTTCAAGAATTTGCTTTCAAAGGTAATGTAATTGACTTAGCGATCGCAGTCATCATCGGTACTGCCTTCAGCCGGGTTATCACCTCCTTTGTTGAGGATGTGATTATGCCATTGATTAACCCCTTGATTGGCGTGACTGGCAAAGAATGGAGAACTATCACTATAGGCCCAGGAATTGCGATCGGTCAATTTCTTGGCGCAATCATTGACTTTTTAATCATTGCCTTGATCTTATTTGTAGCAATTCGTACCTTACAAACATTCAAGAGGCAAGAGGAGGTTCCCGTAGAATCCTCACCATCAGACGCTAATGTTATAGCTCAGGAAAGGCTGACTGGGGCGTTGGATAGACTGAGCCAGACATTGGAATCTCGGAATCATGAAGTGTTGTAAGTGGGAGCAGGGGGGGAAGGTGCAGGGGAGCAGGGAGCGGGCGTATGAAGAAGAGACAACGAAGAGGGGAGAGAGAGGAGAGATTTGTTCAATAATTCCCCGTTGTCCCCTTGTCCCCCTGCTCCCCTGTCCCTCTGCCTCTTCTGCCTAATTCCTTATTTTGCAGAAGGCTTGAGAGCTAACAACATCTCTAATTCACTGGTAGATTTATCGGGGCTATTAGCAGTAAAACCAAGACCACGAATGGAATTGAGGATTGTGATGGTATTGGGATCGGATGAGATTAAACTATTGACCAATGGTACAGTTTTAGTTTTATCCATATCCAGGTAGAAATAGCCGCCGTTGGGCTTTTGCAAAGAACCAGTAACGGCTTTGAAAGCTTCGCTATTATCGAGAGATTGATTTTTGCGATCGCTGATTGCGTCAGCAATTGGGCCACCAAGAGCCACAAATACAGTATCTTGATCCAGCCAACCATGCGCCAATAAAGCTCCCTGTTTGGGGATTTGCCATTCAGTTACGTCTTTACCACCGATATTTCTATTAGCGATGTTGATTTGTTGTACTTTGGCCAAATTATCCAATTTTGTCAAGGTGGCTTCGGCTGTTTTGCGATCGCTAGTGTCAAATACTAAAGCACCTCCAAAACCAACACTGGCTAACACTCCTTGATTGGATGGAATAGCACCAAAGGCAAATTCCCCATTCATCCAGCCAAAAATATCCTTATCTAGATCAATATTGGCAATTTTCACTTGTCCTCGTGCTTGCTCCAAGGCTTGCTTCATTTCTGGATAATCTTTTGACTGTTCTACTAAAGTTTCCCAGCCACGGCTGATGCCATTTCCGCTAATCAGAGCAAAGGTATCAGTAGGAAATTGCCCGACTATATTTCCCGGACTTGATTGATACTGGAATTTATTCAGCTGTGGATCTAAATTAGCGATCGCTTTTACCCGCACTCCCGCATCATCAACACCAACACCCGCTACCACAGATTTTATCTGCTTCAGTTGCGCCAAGGCTTGTGGAGGTAACTGCTTTGCCTGCTGACTTCCGGCAGTTAACTGCTGTACCATAACTGCATAGTCTGGTACATAAATTTGGGCGAGGCTATTTTTAACATCCACTCCTTTGCTGAGAATGCTGCTTGCACCTTCTTTACTGGCAAAAGAAGACTGTCCCTTAAAGGTGTCAATTGCTTTTTCTACAGCTTGCTTTTCGGGGGCTAATAACAAGTGACTATTATTTAAAACTACGCTATATGTAGGTTTGCCATTTTCTGTAGTTTCAAGAATTTTTTGACCTTGGTAGTCAGATTCTTGGGATTTCACCCCTTTCTGTGACTTCAATTTGTTAGCAAAATTCAAGGCACTGATTTTATCCTTGATTCCCACTACTATCAGGATATTTGATTCCTGCTGTAAATTTGTTGGTACATTAGGTGCCCCGGAGGGCACTTTTAACTGTGCTGGTTTCACAGAATTTGGTGGTAGTACAGCAATCATCACACCACCAACCCAAGGCTTTATGTCTTTTTCATAAGAAACGTTACCGTCACTGAACATTTGCTTATTGAAATCTTCCAGACCTTTTGCCACTAACTTTTGTGCCTCTGGAGTACCAAATTGCTGTAACTTTGCCCAAGCTTGAGGGTCAGTAGTAATATAAGTTGCCATCAATGCTGTTGAAGGTACTAATTTAGCACTGCCGAGAGCGTCTGAGCTACTTCCTGATGGGCCTTTCAAATACGTGTAAGCCGCGATACTTCCTGCTACAACGAGAGCAGCACCAACCGCAGGAATGAAAAACTTTGATTTACTTTCGGGCATTTTATTATCCTCTTTTGCTCAGATTGTCACCGAGATTTATACAAGTGTCACTGTAGAGTTTTCGGATTTATTAATAATTTCCACTCATCGATCGGTATTTACTGATAAAATTAGTAGTCCTATAAGCTTGCAGTCTCAAATAATTACCCTAAAAAAGACTCCCAGGGAATGAGGAGCGAATTTGCAAATGATATGCTGTTCATCTCAAATAAAATAGCCTGCTTAACAGCAGCAAGTTATCCTAAGTTATAAGAACAATTAGGAGTATTTGTACTTAATGAGAATCTATCGAGGTGCAAGAGACACTTGACTCGATGACAAAAAAGTGCAAAACATCAGTAAAAGGAAATGCGGGAGGGATATGGAAAAAAGTCCCAGGATCGATAGTCGATCTTCGGAAACTTGGGTGAGATTAATTTCAATCCTCCAATCCCCAATGGGAATCTTAACCCCCATATTGCCCTATTGATTTGGGAAATACAGATACCGCTATTTTGCTTAATTACATCTAGCCAAGCCAGACTTTTCAGGATTACAAGGTCAGTAAGGATCAATGTCGAAGTCTTATTTTGATACAGATAATAACGGACACAAACCTTTTGAGTTACCGGGAGCAAGACCACACTACAATCCCGATCGCCCAGGACAGGTGGAGCATATTTTTCTCGATCTCAGCTTAGATATTCCTAAGAAAAGCTATCAGGGCATTTGTAGCATTCGCCTCTTGCCAATCCGTAATGGCATTGACCGTTTGACTTTGGATGCTGTCAACCTGAATATCGAGTCTGTGCAAGTGGACGATGTGCCACAAAATTTTGACTACGACGGGGAACAGCTTTCTATCAAACTTTCTGAGGTAACTCAGATTGGTAAACGCTTGCTGATTGCGATCGCCTATTCGGTGGCAAAACCGCAACGCGGTATTTATTTTATCCAACCAGACAAGCATTATCCAAATAAGCCCACTCAAGTTTGGACTCAGGGAGAAGACGAAGACTCTCGCTTTTGGTTCCCCTGCTTTGACTATCCAGGACAATTGTCTACTTCAGAAATTCGCGTTCGTGTCCCCAACCCCCTCGTGGCGATTTCCAACGGCGAACTGATTGACACCACAGAAGATGGTGATTATAAAATCTACCATTGGTTACAGCAACAAGTTCATCCTACCTACTTGATGACTTTGGCAGTAGGTGACTTTGCCGAAATTCAGGATGAATGGAAGGGTAAACCAGTCACCTACTACGTAGAAAAGGGACGGGAGGAAGATGCTAAACGCAGCATGGGCAAAACTCCCCGGATGATCGAATTTTTGAGCCAAAAGTATGGTTATCCATATCCTTTCCCGAAATATGCCCAGGTTTGTGTCGATGATTTCATCTTTGGCGGGATGGAAAACACCTCCACAACCTTGTTAACAGATAGATGTTTGCTTGATGAACGCGCCGCTTTAGATAACCGCAACACCGAAAGTTTAGTCGTCCACGAACTCGCCCACCAGTGGTTTGGTGATTTGGTGGTGATTAAGCATTGGTCTCATGCTTGGATTAAGGAAGGAATGGCTTCCTATTCTGAGGTAATGTGGACAGAGCAAGAATATAGTCTAGAAGAAGCAGCTTACTATCGTTTTTTAGAAGCTCGTCGTTACATTAGTGAAGATAGCAGCCGCTACCGTCGCCCGATGGTAACACATGTTTACCGCGAAGCTATTGAACTTTACGATCGCCACATCTACGAAAAAGGGTCTTGTGTTTATCACATGATTCGGGCCCAATTAGGAGATGAATTATTTTGGCAGGCTATTCAAACATTTGTCCAAGATAATGCCCACAAAACTGTAGAAACTATAGATTTACTCAGGGCGATTGAAAAGGCTACTGGACATAATCTTTTGTTTCTCTTTGATCAATATGTTTATCGTGGCGGCCATCCCGATTTTAAGGTAGCTTACTCTTGGGATGGAGATGCTAAGTTGGCAAAAATTACGGTAACTCAAACTCAAGCTGCTGAAGATAAAAATGGCAGTAAAGATTTGTTTGATTTAAAAATACCTATTGGTTTTGGCTATACCCAACAAGAAGGGAAAAGTGAGGAGTTAGGAGTTAAAAATAATTCCAAACTCACAACTCCTAACTCACAACTCAAGACTTTTGTCGTGCGTGTAAATGAACGAGAACAAAGCTTCTACTTTCCCCTAGAAAATAAGCCTCAATATATCAGCTTTGATGTTGAGAATAATTACCTAAAAACAGTAGCTTTAGAGTATCCAATAGCAGAGTTAAAAGCACAATTAGAATCTGACCCCAACCCAATTTCGCGCATCTATGCAGCAGAAGCTTTAACGAAAAAAGGCGGGTTAGAAGCAACAAAAGCACTGTCTGCGTCCCTCAAAAATGACCCATTGTGGGGTGTGCGGGTGGAAGTGGCAAAACAACTAGCCAAAATTAATTTAGACCAAGCTTTTGATGGCTTAGTTCTGGGATTAAAAGATAAAAATGCTTACGTGCGACGATCTGTAGTGGAAGCACTTGCTCAAATCAAAACTGCTGAAAGCTATAAAGTTGTAAGAGGGTTGTTGCAAAAAGGCGATCCCAGCTACTATGTGGAGGCAACAGCCTCTCGTGTGATTGGCGCGATCGCATCTGCAAACTTGGAAGAAAAACCCAAGGAAGATAAGGTAATAAAGCAACTCAAGGGCATTTTAGAAGAAAAGGCGGGTTGGAATGAAGTAGTGCGGAGTGGTGCGATCGCTGGTTTAGCTGAATTCAAAACCTCGGAAGCAGCTTTAAATCTACTACTCGAATACACCAAAATCGGTGTACCACAACCTCTACGTTTAGCCACAATTCGCGCTTTAGGAAAGATTTCTGTAGGTCAAAGTCCGGTTAATTTGGAACGGATTTTAGAAAAACTGGCAGAACTAGCTAAAGAAACCTTCTTTTTAACGCAAGTGGCGGTAGCAGCAGCATTGGGACAAATGGAAACACCCAAAGCAGTCGGAATTTTGCGATCGCTAGCTGAACAAACAGCCGATGGGCGTGTCCGTCGCAATGCTGAAGAAGAAATTTCCAGGGTGCAAAAGAACATCGGTTCAGAAAAAACCCTCCGTCAATTGCGTGAAGATTTCGACCAACTCAAGCAACAAAACCAGGAATTGAGAAGCCGTTTAGAAAACTTGGAGGCCAAATCTAAATAGCAGCAAATGATAGTTAAAAGTTGGTAATTGGTAATTGTGGTAAAACCACTACCAATTACCAAAGTTGTATTTAACGCTCTAATTTTTATTATTCAAAAAGCTTCTTAATATACACTCTCTTACAAAAGTTGATTTTCCTTAAATAGTTATTTTTTACACATAGAGTATTACAATTTTCACTTAATAGAGTAAGTATAAATAAATATAGTATCAAGATTCATGATTTCCCGCAGAAGTCGTGAATCCTTCTCCTGAGCGGTTTCTGTTTAATTTAAGTTTATCTACTTACTACTGTGATATGTAGCTGAAAGCAAACATGCTTACGGATTTCTCATATCCTAACCAAATTTACAGATACAGGTAGATATTTATATTTATATAAAATAAGGTTAAGAAAAGATAAAATCACCGAAAAGATGGATAAGTAGTTGTAGTTTTATAAAGTATAATTAAGAAAAAGATAAACAAATCTAGGAAGTAATTTAGGCTAAAACTGCCTCGAACAGTACCCCAGAAAGGCAGGGTTCGAGTTGTTTCAGATAAAAAACTACCGCTATCTTTTGCCTACAACTAACTTGTAGGTTTACTAGAGAAACAATCATTGTAAATTTTTCAGTTGAAGAGGCAAATAAAGGCGTGGGTCAGTATCAACCTACTCAGCTAAAGCTCTATAATCCAGATGCGATAGCTCGCTATTATAGTTACCGTCCTTGGCTAGCCTGGGGGCGACTGCTGAGAATTATCTCCTCTTTTGCAGTATTTATAATCAGTCTCAAGTGGGACGAATGGCAAGACAAAGTTGAGCAGAACAAGGGTAAACGAGCTATCCAGTTGCGAGAACTGCTCACCCGCCTCGGCCCAACTTTTATTAAAGTTGGTCAAGCCCTCTCCACCAGACCTGACTTAATACGTAAGGATTTTTTAGAAGAACTGATCAAGTTACAAGATCAGTTACCACCTTTCGACAATGCGATCGCTTACAAAATTATCGAAACCGAGCTAGATCGTCCAATTAATGAAAGTTTTAGCGAACTCTCACCTCACCCAGTCGCAGCAGCTAGCTTGGGTCAAGTATACCGTGGTCGTCTGATCACTGGCGAAGAAGTTGCAGTGAAGGTGCAACGCCCAAACTTACGCCCAACTCTTACCCGCGACCTCTATTTATTGCGCTGGGGTGCGAGTTGGGTAGCTCCTTGGTTGCCCCTGAATCTCGGTCACGATCTCACTTTAATCGTGGACGAGTTTGGCACGAAGCTATTTGAAGAAATCGACTATATAAATGAAGGCCGCAACGCCGAAAAATTTGCTAGCAATTTCCGCAACGACCCACAAGTTAAAGTTCCAGGAATTTACTGGCGTTATACCAATACCCACGTTTTAACCCTGGAATGGATTAACGGCTTTAAGCTGACGGATACTAAAAGCATCCGCGAAGCAGGTTTAGACCCAGAAGCGATTATCCAAATTGGCGTTACTTCAGGATTGCAACAGCTCCTAGAACACGGCTTCTTTCATGCTGACCCCCATCCCGGTAATTTATTTGCTGTACCCGATGGTCGGATGGCTTATATCGACTTTGGCATGATGGATCAGTTGGAAGAAAACACCAAAGAAACACTAGTAGATGCGCTAGTGCATTTGGTGAATAAAGACTATACCGACTTAGCCGAAGACTTTGTAAAATTAGGATTTCTGACTCCAGACACGAATATTTGCCCGATAGTGCCAGCATTAGAAGCGGTGCTAGGAAACGCCATTGGCAAAAATGTCAAGGATTTTAACTTCAAAACTATTACCGATGAATTCTCGGAACTGATGTACGAATATCCTTTCCGAGTTCCGGCGAAGTTTGCTTTGATTATTCGTTCCTTAGTGACTCAAGAAGGTATTGCCCTGAGCCTCAACCCAGATTTCAAAATTGTGGAAGTGGGTTATCCCTACATAGCACGGCGGTTGCTGACGGGGGAATCGCCGGAATTACGGCGGCGATTATTGAATGTGTTGTTCAAAGATGGTAAATTTCAGTGGCAGCGTTTAGAGAATTTAATTGCGATCGCTCGTAGTGATAACAACTTTGATGTATTGCCGACAGCCCAGATGGGTTTCCAATATTTAATGTCGGAAGAAGGCAAGTTCCTGCGGCGACAGCTGGTGCTAGCTCTCACTGAAGATGACCGCCTCCACACCGAAGATGTCCAACGTCTGTGGAACCTAGTTAAAGATGACTTAAAACCGGATCGTTTACTAAATGCAGCGATCGGTATTTTAACAAATTTATCTAGAGAAGGCGCGGCGGCTATTCTGCCAAAAGCTACATTTCTAGTGCCTTTTACTGGAAACCAGTCAGCAATTAAAAACTAAAAACCTATAAATCAGGAGTTTTAATAATGTATTATTTTCCTCTACAACCACCCTATTTCCTTTTACTCGTTGGTTTTTTGACAGCATTAACATCTGGTTTGGCATTATCTGGCACTTTGAAAGTAATTGTGCAGAATTGGCCAAGTGAAAGAGCAGAAAATACTAAACCACGTTCCTCTCTAAAACAATTACTTGTGCCATTTATCGGTATCACTGGCGGGACTTGTCTATTTCTATCTTCAGGTTTAGAGATATTTGGCTTTCCCTCCACTTTGGCTTTAGGAGTTGGTCTACCAATTAGTTTGTTTACTTGTTTATTAGTTTGGTTGCAGTTGGGAAGTATGATGACCTTTATAGAACGCGAAGGGATGCAATCTTTAGATTTAGATTCTTTTTCTTAGATTGATAAAAATATGTTTAAGTTATTATTAACTGAACTGCCTTGATATAGGAATAAACTTAAATGCTCACCATAGCTGGTGAGCATTTATACTTTTGTAGTAAGCATTTTTCAAGGCTTTAGTATAGATGCAATTAATTCATGCCTTAAAATCTTTTAGGGATTGCATATAATTTTACTAATTAGAGGAAGATAGGTACTATTACAGTAGTCAGCCCCTATATTATATATGTGAACATAGTGTTTGATTTAAATCAAAACAATTTGCATGATTCTTCTGTCTCTAAACAAATTTTTAATATTAGTATCAACCAAATTTTATTTAAACAATTAAAATCTTATGAACCAAGAAAAATCAGACATTTGTTTTTGCACTTTAGCTTTAGGGAAAAGATATCGCTCTCATGCTTTCCTATTAGCTCAAGATATTGAAAAATATTCGCCAGGAGTATATTTAATTCTCCTAACAGATAAGCCAGAAGAATTTAAAATATATCTTAACGTTTTAGCATTTAAACATGAACAACAGAGCATTGGTTGTTACCACGATAAAAGGTTTGTAATTGCCAAAGCCATATCACTGTTTAATACTTGTATATTTGTCGATGCAGATATCAGAATATTAGATAAGTTACAACCAGATATAAAATGGCTTCCTGGTATAACAGCAAGAAGTTGTACCAGTATTGCCAAACACAATCAAGAATATATTAATTCAGCAAATGATGATTACAAGGCAAATAGAGTTAGAGATTTGACCATTCTGAGCAAACTAGCACAAAAACTAGGCCTGGATTTAGAAGATACTAATATTCAGTTTGTCATGGAAATGTTATTTGTAGTTACAAGGCAAAATGGGCGTGAAATCGAATTTATTAAGCAATGGGAAACTATAGCAATTTACTGTGAGTTAAATGGTTTTTATAGTGCTGAGGGTTATGCAATAGGATTAGCTGCTGCTAAGGCTGGATTGCCAGTTCGATGGGATGCTATGGACGGTATTGTTTATTTCAAGGATTGGGTAGAACGGCAAAAAATCAAAAAGGGACAAGCAAATCCAGATGAAACGCTGATATATTTTCAACAGCACGAAGCGATTGAATACCACAAAAATTCGATTTCCCAAAAGCTATTGCATAAGCTAAATAAATTTATTGGTTATTACTATCGGTCCTTGCGTTTAAGACTTGCGGCATTGAGTAATTTTAATTTTTATCACCGATGAAACTTTGGAAAAACATCAACAAGCTGATTTAATTGGCATTCTTTGCTGAATTATTAGTAACCATTAATTTTATCCTTGAAGTTACGATACTTTAATTTAATATTGTTTACTCTTTGCTGAATAAAACTACTAGTAGACTTTTGCAAAAGCGTTATCTGGCTTGGGCGGGTAAAACTTTGAGGCCGTTTTTCAGGCGACTTTAAATAGCGATAATATAAGAAAACATCGCGGTAAGGGATATCTACATCTTCACCTCCACAAAGCCGCACAAAAGCTGAAGAAGATACACTCATATAGTGTAAGTAGGTCAATTTCCGCCCTTGGTCAAAGAGGATATTATCTACTACATCAAATTTAGAACTCCAGTGATTACCAGTTGCCTGCTCGCAGTCATGAAAAGCAAAGTTATAATAGGAAATTCCACTTCTCAACACCATGTAGTTAAATAAAGATTGGTCAGGTGCTAAAAAAGCCATGACATCTGCCTCACCCGATATTAATTTGCCCATTAAATCGGCTCTTATCGCTGGAGGAAAAATATTTTTCTTGGTTGCAAACCAACCAGCACAAAATACTTTATCTTGCAATTTTTCTGAATTGAAAATTTGCTGCATTTGCTCTGGTGAACCATCAAAAATAAATTTTAAGTCAGACTTATATTGAAAATCATTGACTACCCAATCAGATGTATCTAATTGTTCATATACATAATCTACTGGCCCCATTAACAAGGTATCTGCATCAAAATAAATAAATCTATCAAAGGGGCCATCCACAGCACAAAATTTGCGGTGCATTGGTAACTCATAGAGTTCTGAAAAACCCCACTCTCGCCAAGTTCTTTGCGCTCTAGGATAATTTTTCCATATCTGAGTCGCAAAGTTATCCCAATAAGCTATGGAATCAGAATCTTCAAATAAGCTGACATTATCTCTAGATGCAATCTCTGCTTTCACCTTATCTAAGCGCTGATTATATGGAAGTATACAAATAGGAATTTTCCTACCAGCATTAGCTTCTATACTGTTGAGCAATGCTACTAGTTGATCATAGACAACATCATTGGCTAGGATGTAAATACCATCAATCATTGGGATACTCCTAATATTAAGTGCGGGCAGCAACAAAAGGAAATAAGCGGCGAGTCAGTTTGGAGATGAAAGCGAATTTACCCTCATGGAGATAGCGATAGTGTTCCCACAATTGCCAATAGGGACTACCAGTTTTCATCCGCGTACCAGCCCAGTGGAGATATTTTAGTCGTTGTCCTCGGTCATAGAGGGCATAATCTTGCTGTTGGAAACTTTGTGAACCCGCCCAACTACCAGGCCCACCACCAGGAATTTTGACGAGGTTTCCTCGTTTGTCAATCAGTTTGAGAACAAGATAATTTAAAATTGGTTGGTCTGTAACTCCTTCAGAAAAATCGAAATATTCACGATGCGCTGCACACTCGCGCAAAGCTTCATCCATCTGTTCTTCGGTAATAACTCCTTTTCTCGAAGCCCAAAACCCACTGTTGAAAACATCTTGAAGTTGAGCATCAGAAAAAAGTTGCTGCTCTTTCACAAATGGGGAAAAGATATTTCGCAGTTTGTCATTGGCATAATGGTAATCACAACAGAAGAAATCAACTTCTGAAAGTTTGTCTAAATTGTCGGCGATTTTTTCAAAAACGACAATATCTGTATCAATATAAATAAATTCATCTAAAGGACCAAACCACGCAACTAGTTTACGCATTTTGTTTGGTAAGGCAAGGAAATCTCGATCAAAAATTTCTCCGATGCGTTTAGTAAATTTATCAATAAGTTCCAAATCTGGGAAAATTTGCACTTTGTGTAAGGTAGAAAGCTGTTCTGCTACCTTGTGATAATTTTCGTTAAATGGTATTAGATAAATGGTTACTTCTGGATCGTAGTAACGAATACTATTTAGTAAAGCGATCGCATTATCAATAACACGATCGTTGGCAACAATATAAATTCCCCTACTCATAAATTATCCTTGGTTAATTAACTTAAGTTTTCGCAAAGCTCTTGTAAGTAAATTTGGTACTGGAGCGTCATTATAATTCTTCGGAGGGTTTTGAAAGATGGGACGCTTATCTGGTTCGTTTAAGTAACGATAGTAGAGAAATAAATCTCGATAGGGAAAATCAATATTTTCTCCAGCACAGACTGCTTGATTAATATTAGGAGGGATACCAATATAATGAAGGTAGGTTAGCCGATTACCTTTGTCATAAAGAAGGTGTTCTCGTTCCTCGAAGTGCTTAGATGTGGCGGAACATCCTGTCTTTGCATTATCTGGTAGTTGACGAGCAAAGTTATAAATATAAAGATTAGACCTCATTACCATGTAGTTTATCAGTGGTTGTTCTCCAGCACCGCCATACAAAATTTCCGCCTCACCATTTTGTAAATGCGATATTAGTAAATCTCTTTGTTCTGAGTTAAATGTTCCTCGTTTTGCACCATAGAAACCGGAGCAAAAAATTTCAGAATCAATCCGCTTTTGCTCGAAAACTTCTAGTAATTTTGGCGAGTTAACATTATATATCTTACTAACGTCTTTAAATTGGAAATCGTAGACAACAAAATCATACGTATCTAGCTTTTCAAACACCGATGTCAGAGAATTCATCACCAAGGTGTCTGCATCTAAATAGATAAATTTATCGAATGGCCCATCAAAGGCGCAAAAACGCCGATGAGCGCCATACAACCGTGATTTACTCCGATTCAATCGCTCTGGTGCTGCTGAGAGCATAAATTGATCCCAACGGTTGATTGATTCTTGATTATCGTAAAGAAATACATTAGGTCGTTTAGCTATTTCATCAGCAATTCGCTGTGTCTGATCGTCGAAAGGATAGATACAAACAGGAATTTCGGGGCCCAAGATAACATCAATACTGTTGAGCAAAGCCACCAGTTGATCGAAAACATAATCATTGCCAAGGGTACAAATACCATTCATAATTTATGAGTGTTGATCGACAAAGTTTGATAACCAGTTAAGTAAGTTTAATTTATGTAGAATAATTTGACGTGCTTCTGCGATCGCATCTTTGGCAGCATACCAAGCATCAGGTGTAGCCGTCACTTCTTGGATGTAGGCAATACCTTTTTCATCTAAACTGGGCAACCGCAAAAAACTACCCGGTGGCAATAATTTATCAGCAGCAGGGCCACCATAGTAGATTGGTAGACACCAGGCAAGTAAACTATCCCAAAGTTTCTCACTGACATACCAATTATTGTCAGCATAATTTTCAATTGCCAAATTGTAATAGTATGGTGCCATCCCATACCATTTGTTACCTAGCTCTCCCGATTTTTTAGCCGATTCTGGTAGGTTACGCCCATATAAATCAAATTTCATGCCACTAGATTGTAGGGACTGTAAAAAGTCTAAACGCTGGCGATGTTTGGCTGTACGACTAATTCCCGAAGTAATCCAACTGCATGGGGCAACCTTTTCAGGTGGAGGCATTTCATTTAAATCTTGAAATGAATTTGAATGATACCAAATAGCAGGCATATAGTCAGGAGTCGGGGCAAAATCATCGGGGCCAGAAATGTAGCCGCAATACTTCTGGGCTTGTTGATAATTATGATTAGTTGTTTCGACAATTTCATCTAAAGGCGGTTCCCTTAGCAAATAAATAATCCGATCTTTGTTGATACCACGCAGTAGAGAATCAACATTTACTACTGATTTTTGCTGCCGTTTGCGAAAGCTATCTAACCAAGATTTTTGTGGCGCTGCTTGGGGAAAATCAAATTGATACATCAGTAGAAAATCTGGTTTAGTTGCTAGTGACTGCATTTGCATATTGCCCCAAACTCCAAATTGATGAGGGGTTTGTTGCCACAGCCAATCGGCTCTAGTTTCTAAACCTCGATAGCTGCTAATCATTCCTACAGTTTTTATAGTCATTTTAGTTATTAGTCATTTGCCATTTATCTTCTAGATTCTTTTTATGCGATAAATAGGGGTAGCAGAGATTCATCAACATAACTAAGAATTTTTGCGGCTCGATTTTCCCAAGAAAACTGCTTGACAAATTCGATACTATCTGGATAACCTTCTATTTTTCTAGGATGAGTTTCTAAAACCTGCTTCAGACTTTCGGCAAATTTGCTCGGGTTATCTGGTTCACACCAAGCAGCGATCGCTTTTGTATCTTGAAACTCAACTAATGAAGGGATTTCCGTCGAGACAATAGGAGTTCCAGAGGCGAAGTAGTCAAACAGCTTTAAAGGAGATGTGAAAGTTGCCGCTTTTCCCGAACAATGAGGGTGAGCTAAAACATCCGCTGCTTGTAGCAAAGATGCTAACTCATTATGCAAGACATAGCCCAAAAATTGAATATTATAAACCTGTTTTTCTTTTACCAATTGCTGATAATATTCTACTTCTGCTGGCTTACCACCTGCACAGGCAAATTGCACATTAGGCATTTCGTTAGCCACATCAATTAGTACATCAATACCTTTAAATTGCTGTAACGCTCCCGCATAAACTACCAATTTTTGGTTTTCATCTCGCAATAGTTTTTGTCGCCATTCTGCGGCTTTTTCTGGTTGTCTCTGCATAAACAAGCGATTGAAACCATTGTGCAACTTAATTACTTTTTCTGGCGGCATCCCATTTTTAATCATGCTTTCACGGATTGTTTCTACAACGGTGACAGCTATTTGTAAGAGTGGATTTGTAACAATTTCTTGCTCAAATGGTTTCTCTTCATGGTGGTGGTGTTCATAAATTGCCGGAATGCCATTTTTGATGGCAGCTTTGACAAAATTCCAGTTGCGACTGTGGACAAGTTTAGTACTTGGAAGTATATGAAATGGTAAATAATACTTGCTTGCAATAGTGTTGGAGTCAGTAAATTTGCTCGAGAAATGGTCAATCGGCCAAGGCATCGGTAATGGAGCAACTTTTAACTTGTCATGGAGATTGTAATATTCAATAAGTTCTGTTGGTGTTTTTATCGGTTCAAAAGGACGCAGTAAATTAATTGGGTTATTAGCTTTCACTCCTTTATCAGGGTATACCAAAACTGTTGAGTATCCTAAGTTAGCGGCGGCATTAGCTGCGTTTGTAGACTGCACTAGGTGAGCCTCTGGCTGAGGTAATTCTTCACCAATGAAAAAAATATAGTGTTTTTTTAAAGTATTAGTTTCCATAATTTTAGACATTAATATTATCCTCAAATGTTTCTAAACTCTTCAAAAGACATATCGCAGATTCATAAGTTTCACTAACTAATTCATTTGGCTCTTCTTGGGGAGTATCTATAAAATTATCTGCTAGAGAGCGGAGAGAGCTAAGTATGAGATTCAGAGAAGTTCTAAACTCAACTGAGAGATGATTAAAGCTTTGATAATAGTTACTGATGACATTTTGATTTTGGTCAGAAATTGAAAGAATCTGCCCCCTTATTTGTAAGTTAATCACATCCTCAAAAATATCAATGGTGTTGAGAATTCTCCAGGCTGATTTATAAGAGTCTTCAATTAGTTTGTGCCGTTCTTGAGAATCGTCTCCCAGATCATCAAGTAATAAGTATAGGAACCCAATCATCGAGTTCAACTGTGTCCGAATTTCGTGAGAGATGCGGAGCGAGCTTTGATTGTGTTTAGTAGCGGCTTCAGGACGATCGACAAATTTCTTTGAGTTTAGGCGCATTGCCTTAAGAATTTTTGTCTGAATCAAGTTTTTATTAGGGCGATCGCTAAATTGCATTGAGTACAGGCGTGAGTAGTAAGCACCTTTTTGCAAAAGTTCTTCATGGGTTCCCACTTCTACTACCTGTCCTTGATCTAATACAGCTATTTGATCGGCTTTTTGGACTGTAGAAAGGCGGTGAGCAATAACTAGGGTGGTGCGATCGCGACTAAGATCGTCAAGTGCAGATTGTACTAATCGTTCGGAAACGGTATCTAAAGCGCTGGTGGCTTCATCTAAAATCAGAATTTCGGGATTTTGGAGGAGGGCGCGGGCGATCGCTAATCTTTGCCTTTGTCCACCAGACAACATTACCCCGCGATCGCCAATTAGGGTGTCAAATCCTTGAGGCAATTTGCTAATAAACTCATAAGCATTTGCCCGCTTTGCTGCTGTCAAAATCTCATCGTCAGTAGCCTGTGTTCGCCCATAAGCGATGTTATTTTGCACTGAGTCATTAAAAAGAAAGGTATCTTGACTGACAATCCCCATCCGCTTCCGTAGGGATACTAGATCGAACTCCCGCAAATCGGTGCCGTCAATGGTAATACTGCCAGCGATCGGGTCATAAAATCTGGGTAAAAGGTCTGCCAAGGTAGATTTACCAGCCCCAGAACCGCCTACCAATGCTAAGGTCGTACCACGCGGTAAATATAAATTTACATCTTTGAGTACCAACTTTTCATGACCAGGGTAGGCAAAGCAAAGAGAATTAAAAGACACTCCCTTTTCTAATTTTGTGTAGGGAAGCTTACCTTTCTCCATGAACGGCTTATCGTGCAAGCTCAAAAACTCATTCGTCACATCCACACTAGCTGCGGTACTGGCAAAGTTGCTGCGAATAGTATTTAACTGAGAAATCAATGGCAGTACTCGCAGCAGCACTAATAAATATGTCAATAGTACGGTAGAAAGCGAAGAAACCTGTTGAGCAAAGAAGGTTTTGCTCAAAAGTACAATCAGCAGTAAAGCTGTAATACCCATTACCTCACTTAGAGGTGTAATGGCTTCCGAATTAACTTGAGATTGGAAATCTGCTAATTCGCGATCGCGAATTAGTTTTTTAATCCGTTGATATTCTTTTTCTTCATTTCCCGTCGATTTTACCAATCGAATTCCGTTCAGAGTTTCCAGTACGGAGACAGAATATGCTCTAGACATCTCACTCAGCTGCTTCCCAAAATTTCTTGACCGGGAAATAGCATACTGGTTTACTAACGTCACCAACGATAACAAAAGCGTAGCAGCAATTGTCAACTGCCAAGAAATTGACAGCAACAAACTGACAAAAACTAAAATTGTGATTGCCAGGATAACTATCTTGACGATACTACCTATAGAACTTGCAGACCGACCAATTTCTCCACCAAGACGGTTGATTAAATCTCCGACCTTAGTTTTGGCATAATAATCTATATCAATTTCTAGTAATAGCTTTAACCCAGTTTCGCGCATATCTGATGTTAGCTTTCGGGTTAAAGAACTCGATGCTAATGAACTGGCATAAGTAGCTAAATTCTTTAAAATAATTGTGAAAATAATCGCCCCAGCCATTACTCCTATCCGGTAAGGCTCTGGAGTATTATCAAAGGGAGATATCATCGTTTTTAGGATAGGAGGAGCAGTACTTAAATCTACTTCTTGTCCCACGATTTTTAAAACCACTGGCACAATTAAAGCGGTGCTAATCCCATTAAATAAAGCTCCAGAAAATCCTAACAATATTGTCAGTAGAATCAAACCTGGATAGGGCCTAGCGAATCGTAATAGCAGTTTTCTGGTAGACATTGGGTATTTCTATGCAATTTTCACTTATTAATATTATTCACAAATCACTTGCCAAACTTGCTAATATCAAATAAAACAAAACTAAATAATTTTCAATATCCCAACAAAAGAAGCAGTTATTGCTGGAAGAATATTGCCCGATCGCAAGGGGAGATTACAAGAGCGATTTTTTCCTGTCGCCATCAAAGTTAGCTTGTGGTTTGAGTCCTCACAACTTTTGTATGGCCTCAATTTACCCAAGATTGAACCCCCAACTGAAAAGTTCCTCTACCTCCCACTTTCTTCAATTTACGCTTCCTTCCATATTAATATTTACAACTGAGAAATTACCGACTTTAATACCGAAGCCATAGCCTCTATACTATAGTGTTCTACACATCTTTTTCTGGCGTTGATACCTTGCTGGTTTGCTGACTCTAAATTCTGAAAAATCCATTGAATCTGTTCAGCAATCTGCTCAGGACAAGCAGGATCGACTAAATAACCAGTATCACCTAATATTTTGGGAATATCTCCAACGCGCGTTGATAATACAGGTTTAGCCATTGCCATTCCATCTGTCAACTTCAGGGGAAATTGAGCGCGAGTTTCTGGGGTATCTCGTTGGGGAACAACTACAATGTGAGCTGCTGCTACTAAATCAGGCATTATATCCGCTGGATATTTTGGTAATTTGATAATCCAGCGTCCCCATTTTCGTTGAAGTTGCCGATCGTAATCATCATAAGGACTGCCACCTACAATCACTAGTCTTAAGTCTGGTTGATTAATTTTATCGAGCGCTATGAGAACATCTTCTAGACCTTTGTAGGGTCTTGGCGCACCAGGAAACATTAAAATACGATATTCAGATAAACCATAACGATTTCTGCTGGACTCAGCATCATATCGAGCAGGATCAAATAAAGCAGTATCCTTACCATTGGGAACAAATGTACCCCCAAAACGCTGCTGCAAAAATTTAGTATGCACCGTCACCGCATCAGCACTATTTACCAAACCTTCCATCCATTTTACGTATAAAGGATGATAAGGATTCCTGAGTGCGCCGTCTGATTTAAACAAGTCCCTGACTAATTGTTTGGGTGTGAAACGATAATGCCAGTCATCGCCACCATACCAACTGAGTTCCCAATCATCTATGTCTAAAATTAATGCTTTTTGGCTAAATATTTTCTTGAGTAGGGCGACTCCAAAACTCGCTATTTGTGGTTTTATTGCATAAATTATATCTCCATTGATTTTTGGTAAAAATTTGTGAATTTCTCCGAAAAAATCGGGAAAATTTTTACCCGGCAAATTATAAACGTTTAATTCTGATGGCAAATTTCGATATAAGTTATTTCCAAATAAAAACCCCATGATTTCAACTTCGTATTCTAAGTTTCTTAGGGCTGTTGCTATCAAGTATGCACGCAAAATAGCTGCACTTGATAAATCTGAAACCAACAGCGATATCTTGGAAAAATTTTTCACTGTTTTTATACTTAATATTTATTTAATGCGCCAAGGATTTGTAACTTGATTCGGTAAAAATACTTTAGCGAATCTGTCAAAAACCCTTGTATATAAGGAACGACTAATATCTTTAGCATATTGAGGCCGATAAGGATAAGTACAGTGAAGAACTTTAATTGTATCCTGAATATCATAAGCATCCTGCCACTTGCTGAGATAATTATAGGTTGGTGGTAAGATTTTCTTATGAGGTTGTACAGATGCGATCGCAGAAGCAAAAGCCCCTTGATCTTTTAAAAGCAATTTATCTTGATTATTTTTGACAATCTCAAAATAACGTTTAAATTCGTCAAAAAATATTTTGGTTACTTCAGTTTTCCGAAAAGCCATAAAACCGCCATTATACTGCACACTATCTGCTTGTAATGGTAATCCTACCGATTGCAAAATTGGCAGAACGTTTGGCAAAAGTTCTTCTTGTTTACCACGTAATAAGTTTGTAGCTTTAAGAATAGAAGGTTGCACATCTTCGGTTAGTAAAAACTCATATTCATCTAAATAGTCAAATACATCATTGATGTTTGTAAGTAAACAAATATCTGAATCTAGGTAAATCGTTTTATCAAACTCAGAAGCCTCATATAGAGCCAATTTTGCTTGCCGCGATGCTAAAACAGTATTTTCGTTTGCTGGTGCTGGTTTTAAAATTACATTTTTGAACGCCTTAAGCAAGGGATAAAGAACTATTGGAACTTGGTCAATTAAAATAATGATTGGCTCTTGATGAAACTTTCTGACTGCTGCTAAAAAATGAATACAATCTTGAAACGAGTAAAGCCCAGTTAGAATTGTAATAAAACCTTTAGTTGGTGTTGACATAAATCCAATGAATAATTTTTGTTGACTTTGAAAATTAGATAAGTATTTATTTATAAAATCTTACTTTAGTTTGAGTGATAGTTAAATTCGATAGAGTAGAGATCAGCAAAATATGAATTTGAATATTGATTATGTTTAAGCAAAAAAATATTAAAATAAATTTAACTTTATATTTATAACTATTCCCAGAGAAAATTCACTGATAAATTCATCTAAATTTTACTTTATTTAAGTATAATTACCGTGTAAACACAAAAGTATAATATTCATAGGTAATATTGCACTATAACTATAATAAACAAAGTATAAACACTTGATATAGCTTGTGAATGTAGCACTATTATTCACTGGAATCTGGGATTGCTACTCAATACCAAACATTTATGTTGTAAGGGAGCAGAGGTAATGCAGGTAATCCGTCTGGAAGCACTCTCAGACAACTACATATTCTTGTTATATGACGACAAACGTAATATCGCGGCTGTTGTCGATCCAGCAGAGGCTCAACCAGTATTAAAGAAACTGGCAGAGTTAAAAGCTGATTTAGTAGCAATTTTTAACACGCACCACCATAACGATCATGTAGGTGGTAATAAGCAATTAATCGAAAAATTTCCCCAACTGATAGTTTATGGAGGAGCCGAGGATCGTGGTAGAATTCCGGGACAAAAGGTATTTTTGCAACAAGGCGATCGCGTCGAGTTCGCAGACCGCATAGCTGAAGTTATCTTCGTTCCTGGACATACCCGTGCTCACATCGCTTACTACTTTCCACCTCAAGAAGCTAGTGAGACAGGCGATTTGTTTTGTGGTGATACCCTATTTTCCGGCGGTTGCGGTCGTTTATTTGAAGGAACACCGACCCAAATGGTAGATTCTTTAAGCAAACTGCGTTCTCTACCTGATAATACACGCATCTGGTGTGCCCACGAATACACATTAAAAAATCTGCAATTTGCCTTAACTGTAGATGGCGACAACGCTGACTTACAAAGACGCTTCAACGAAGTAAAAGCTTACCGTAGTCGAGGAGAAGCTACCATTCCCTCACTGCTAGGAGTGGAGAAGCACACCAATCCCTTTTTACGTTGGGATCAGGCATCATTACAATCAACTGTTAAGAGTAGTGATGGAGTGCAAACCTTTGCGCGGATAAGAGAAATGAAAAATAACTTTTAGGTATTGGGCATTGGGCATTGGGCATTGGGCATTGGGAATTGGGAATTGGGAATTGGGGATTGGGAATTGAACATGAAGAAGAGACAAGGGAAACAAGGAAGAGGGGGTAGACAAGAGAGAGACTTGTTCAATAATTCCCCCTTGTTTCCCATACCTCCCATGCCTCTCATGCCTCCCCTTCCCCCTTGCTTCTTCTCAATCCTTTCAACTTTTTAGTGGGAATAGTTGCGATCGCACCCTTCCTTTCGCTACGATCTGTAAGCTTTAGGGTGTAGGCCAAGAAGCTTGGAATACAGCAGTGACATTGTGAGCTATCAAGCCTTACCCAAATTAATCAGATTTTACAGGAAAAACGATGGCGAAACGCGTACAGTTAGTTTTAAATCAAGATATCAGCAAGCTGGGGAAATCTGGCGACTTAGTGGAAGTAGCTCCTGGCTACGCTCGTAATTATCTGATTCCCCAGAAATTGGCAACTAATGCCACTCCTGGTATTCTCAAGCAAGTAGAACGCCGTCGCGAGCAAGAGCGTCAACGGCAATTAGAACTCAGACAACAAGCTCTTGAGCAAAAAGAATCTCTTGAAAAAGTTGGTAGCTTGACAATTGCCAAGCAAGTTGGTGAAAACGAAGCAATTTTCGGTACTATCACCACCCAAGATGTTGCAGATGCAATTAAGGCAGCCACCGGTCAAGAAGTGGATCGGCGTGGAATTACCATCCCCGATATTAACCACCTTGGTACTTACCAAGCCGAAATCAAGCTGTATTCTGATGTAGCGGCACAAGTCGATATTCAAGTCGTCGCTAGTTAACTCAGAAGGGGGACGAGGGAGCAGGGGTAATAATTCTTAACTCTGCCAATTTTAGATTTGGAATTTTGGATTTTTGATTGAAGAAAAAATCTAAAATCTAAAATCTAAAATTGCATAACTCCCATACTCCCGGCTAGCAAAATCGTCAAAACTAAAATCGTTTATGGCTGAAGAACTTAATTTTAAAGGCGATGGTAGCGATCGCCTCCCCCCACAAAATATTGAGGCCGAAGAAGCGATTTTGGGGGGTATTTTGCTAGATCCAGAAGCGATTAGTCGAGTTAGCGATCGCCTCCTTCCCGAAGCTTTTTACATTAGCGCCCATAAAGATATTTATCAGGCAGCTGTGAGGCTCCACACCCAAGGTAAACCAACAGATTTGCTCTCAGTCACAAGTTGGCTAACTGACCATGAGATGCTTACCCGCATAGGCGGCAGAAATAAACTAGCAACTCTGGTAGACCGCACAGTCTCAGCCGTGAACATCGATGCCCTCGCAGGGTTGGTGATGGAAAAATACCTGCGGCGGCAGTTAATTAAAGCTGGCAATGAAATTGTACATCTTGGTTACGAGACAGAAACCGAGTTACCAACTGTTTTAGATCAGGCAGAACAGAAAGTATTCGGCGTAACCCAAGAGCGTCCACAGTCAGGTTTAATTCACATTTCTGATACTCTAATTAATAATTTCCAGGATATCGAGGATCGAAATCAAGGCATCGCCTTACCTGGTGTTCCCTGCGGATTTTACGATTTAGATGCCATGACCAGTGGCTTTCAACGCTCTGATTTGATTATTGTCGCGGGCCGCCCATCAATGGGGAAAACCGCATTTTGCTTAAACCTTGCTCATAATATAGCTGCTTCTTATAAATTACCAGTTGCTTTTTTCAGCTTGGAAATGTCCAAAGAGCAATTGACACAACGTTTATTAGCCAGTGAAGCGCAAATTGAAAGTAGTTATCTGCGGACTGGTCGCCTCAGTCAAACACAATGGGAACCTTTAAGCCGTGCTATTGGTATCCTTTCCGAGATGCCAATTTATATTGACGACACGCCGAATATTACAGTTACACAAATGCGTAGTCAGGCAAGAAGGCTGCAAGCGGAAGTTGGAACTGAATTAGGATTAATTGTAATAGATTACTTGCAATTGATGGAAGGAGCAGGCGATAATCGCGTACAAGAATTATCAAAAATTACGCGTCAACTCAAAGGTTTAGCGCGGGAATTATCTGTACCAGTTATTGCTTTATCTCAGTTAAGTCGAGGGGTGGAAGCGCGTACTAATAAGCGTCCGATGTTGTCAGATTTGAGAGAATCTGGTTGTTTAGCAGGCGATAGTCTGGTGACATTAGTAGATAGCGGACTGCAAGTGCCAATTAAGGAATTAGTAGGTAAATCTGGTTTTGCAGTTTGGGCATTGAACGAAGCTACAATGCAGCTAGAAAAGGCAATTGTTAGCAATGCTTTTTCGACTGGTATAAAGCCTCTGTTTACTTTGACAACTCGATTGGGGCGGAAAATCCGTGCCACAGGTAATCACAAGTTTTTAACAATTAATGGCTGGAAAAGACTTGATGAATTAACTCCTAAAGAACATCTCTGTTTACCAAGAAATCTCCCCAGTTCTGGTAAACAAACTATGACTTATGCCGAAGTTGCATTATTAGGGCATTTAATTGGCGACGGTTGTACATTGCCACGTCATGCCATACAGTACACTACCAGAGAAATAGATTTAGCTCAGAATGTTGCTTTCTTGGCAACAGAAGTTTTTGGAGACTCAATTGTTCCTAGAATTTCACCTGAACGTGAGTGGTATCAAGTTTACTTATCCGCAGCACAGCATCTAACTCATAGTGTTAGAAATCCAATAGCCAAATGGCTAGACTCTCTGAATGTTTTTGGTTTAAGGTCTTACGAAAAATTTGTACCTCGAGAATTGTTCTCACAACCCAAAGAGTTAATAGCGTGCTTTCTAAGACACCTTTGGAGTACAGATGGTTGTATAAACTTAATTGCAGGAAAAAAGCCAAGACCTATTGCATTTTATGCAAGCAGTAGTGAGAGACTAGCTTTTGATGTACAGACACTTTTATTAAGGCTTGGTATTAATGCAACACTAAGGACAGTTCCTCAAGTTGGCAAAGGTAGAAACCAATATCATGTAATAATTACTGGTAAGCCCGATCTTCAGTTATTTATTGTTCATGTTGGAGCAGTAGGACAATATAAGCTACGTTCACTCCAAGATATTTTCCAACACCTTGAAAACAGTATTCACAACCCTAATAGAGATATAATTCCGAAGGATATTTGGAAAATGGAGGTTGTACCTGCGATGCAAGCTATTGGCTTCACCACACGGATATTACAAGCCTCCATTGGAGTTTCGTATTGTGGCTCTACTCTTTACAAAGTAAATTTAAGTCGAGAAAGAGCTTTAAAAGTTGGCAACATTGTTCAATCATCTAAACTGGTTACTCTTGCCAAAAGTGATGTTTATTGGGATGAAATAGTTTCAATTGAATATAGTGGTGAGGAAGAAGTGTTTGACCTCACCGTTCCTGGTTTGCATAATTTTGTTGCAAATAATATTATTGTTCACAATTCCATTGAACAAGACGCGGATTTAGTAATAATGTTGTATCGCGATGAATACTACTCTCCCGATACTCCCGATCGCGGCATTGCAGAAGTAATTATAGCTAAACACCGCAACGGGCCTACAGGGACAGCTAAACTTTTGTTTAATCCACAGTTTACAAAGTTTCAAAATTTAAAAATTTAGCCGTTGAATTGGGGACTGGGGATTGGGTACTGAGAAAAGCCAATGCCCCATACTTCGACTCCGCTCAGTACAAGTGCCCACTGCCCAATGCCCCAATCTTTATTTAACTCCTAGCAATTCCACATCAAAAATTAGAGTTGCATTGGGTGGAATCACGCCACCAGCACCACGAGCGCCATAGCCTAACTCAGATGGGATGATTAACTTACGACGACCGCCTACTTTAATCGTGCTAACTCCCTCGTCCCAACCTTTGATTACCTGTCCTACACCAATTTTAAAGCTGAAGGGTTGGCCGCGATCGCGTGAACTATCAAACTTAGTACCATCTTCTAGAGTGCCGACATAGTGAACTTCAACCGTTTGTCCTGGTTGAGGAGTTGCCCCAGTCCCCTCTTTTAACTCCACATACTTCAATCCAGACGGAGTAGTTACGGCATTAGCGTCAGACATAGTATTACTCGCAATTAAGATATTGTTTTCAGTTACAGTTGTGGCCGCTGGCGGCGTTTGGGTTAACTGGGCAGCAATGGCAGTATTCTGTTTACTGCCTACTTGCCCCACAGCCAAAAGCACAACACACACCAGCATGAACGCCACACTGAGGAAAATTGGTTTCAAAATCAGTTCTCCTTACTTAAGTATCCTGGCAAAAAGATTACCAATAGGACACAATTAGTTTAAATCAGAAAGGACATCTTAACGCCAAAGCTTATTTTCCAAATCGCGCAATTGCCGCTCTAAACGGTCAATTCTACCCCGTAATTCGTCCACTTCCGACTGTCGAGCTACGCCTAAATCTTGCATCATATTTCGCATTTGTCGTTGCATTTGGACATCCCAGTTTCCCTGCTCCGACTTTAACTGCTGGGCAATATCATCTATAACTGCCTTAGCTTGCTCAGGATTGAGCTTACCATCTTTAACCAAGTCATCGCTGACTTGGCGCAGTTTTTCTGCTACTAAAGACGTTGTGCCAAGACCCATCATCATTAGCTGTTGTAACCAGTTGTTGTTATCCATATTCCCTTCCTCTTACTTGTGTCAAAGCAGCTGACCCTTACTCCTGAGTGTAGGCAATGAAGCTATGCGAAAAGCGTAGTTCTTCTAGCCTACATCTCTATTTTGGCAAATTAGCAAACACAGGATCGTAGGGTGTGATTATAAAACTACTCAAGTTTGAGATTGCCCCACATTTAAGGGAAAATTTTATCCATAAGGACACGCAAATTTGGACAACAGCGCTGGCTGAATATCCTGGCTTTCTAGGTAAAGAGGTCTGGATTCAACCTCAACGATCCTACATAAGTTATACCGAACAGTCTCAATTAACCAAAACAAAGGGCAAAATCCCCTCGTTTGAAGGTAAGTAAAATTTCGTTACAGTCACTAAGGAACTTCCAAATAAAACAATATTCAAAACTAACGCAAATAATTCTCTCTATCTCTTCTCCCTCTGTGTTCTCTGTGTCTCTGTGGTTGGTTTATTTGGATAATTTATTTCTTGGAAGTCCCTTAATGAAGTACAGCGTAAATTCAGCCACCATCCCAATTAACTAGACAAGTAGGGGCAATACCCTGCGGGAAACCGCTTTACCCCTACTTGTTGAGGGTAGTTAAACTTTTGTCACAGTGATTAGTGAAGAGATCGCCCTAAAAAATTATCAGAATCTGACTTGAATTTTAGTTAAATTTGTGAACGCCATTTCTGAAAGGCAATCTCGTAATCCTCTGATTTACTCTGATAAACGCCCCACCAATGAAAAAATAATCCTAACCCCCATCCTAATGCTGGGAAAATAGCCCAAAAATAACCAGGACTAGTGATTAAATTCAAGAGAATGAGGAATAAATTCACTGCCAAGAAGGAAACAAAATGCCCCCAAAAAGCTCTGCGTCGAAAAGTATTAAATGTGCGTCGTGACCGTTCCTCTTCTTGCTGAAATAACCACTTTCTTTCAGTTTTTTCCAAAATATCAGAAGAAATGCCTAATTCAGATGCCATTTCTATAAGCTGTTCTCGTGAAAATTCACCTTCCTGTTTCCGGGTGAGTGCTATTTCAAGGATTTTTTGCACATCTTCTGAATCGTAAGTCATTTTAACTACCTTATAAGTTTGTGTGTAAATGCGCTTTTGATTTCACGAAGTTTTCAATAGGCTTCGTTCAATTCAGTTAGCGAACGTCTCCACATTTTGCACCCAATACTTAGTGACATTCACAACCTTATTATTTTCTCACAACTGATTTAGGGCTGCTGTATTTGTCAATACCTCTATATTAGTTTTATGACGTTAAGCCAAATATTATCTAAAATTTTAATGCTAGATTTGTCAGAAAATATTGACAATTATATATTGCGATTTTCGCTTTTTAATGGGATTTTTGATATTAATTAAATATCACAATATCTACATAAATTTGGATTAAATAGACGCATAAGCTTGAGATAAGTAATTACAAATACTTGTCTTACCTTTTCAGAACTTACGCAAAAAATAGCCAAAATTCTTATTTTAACATAGGGGTGATACCCTGCGATAAGCCGCTTTGCATCTACATAAATTTCCCATACAACGTGGGTTTTTACGTTTAAAAAATAGGGGTTCAGAATAAGGCTTAAGACTTAAACCCCTGATTAAGGGTTAATGCTTAAGCCTTAAGCCTTGTTATTTAAAATCTAAAATTGAGTGAGCAAGAATATATCTTCAATCAAGAACTGGAAGTATCACATTCGGCGATTCAGAGATTTATGGAAGTGTAGATATCATCCGAGTTTGGATTTAGGTAAGGACGTTGCAATTCAATTTCCCATAATGAAAAATGCCGCAGAATTGCTGCTATCTTATCTGCTGGCGTATCATTTCCTAGATGCCAAGCTTCAAGCAAACCATTAGCAACAATTTGGCATCGATGTGTACCAAAACTTTCATGATCGCCAAATTTACGGTCTGGTTCTTCAGCGATCGCTAACCCTGGTGCTATAAACTTGGTAAATAAAGGTACTTGCTGCTGAAAATGCACTTGATTTTCTTTATATACCCTCTCTAAGACTGGACGAACAAGTTCATAATCCTTTTTGTCAAAATAAAGAACTGCTGAGTCGTAACGCCCATAATCAGAAGGGTTGTACAATGCTTTAAATGAGAAGGCAATGGATATAGCATTGAGTTGGCTAGTCAAATCGTTCATGACTGCAACTGAGCCTTCGGGGGTCAAATTGAAGTAGACACGTACCAAAGTTTGATAATTTCGAGCCATAGCTGCATTAGCAATTGCCATATAAAATCCGTTTTGCACCAGATTCTTAGGCATTTTGATTGCTATTGAGTCACCAATATTAGCAGCTTGTTGTAAGCTATCGGGTTCAACGTGCACCCTCAAACCGTTCTTATGCACCACCAAACTACCATCTAAGTCTTCTTTTAGAACCAGCCAATTATCATTCCAGTAGCCTACACCTCTGTTATTTTCATGCAAGCGATCGTAAAAAGCTATATCTACACCAAATAGTGTATTGTTTTCGATATCTTGGTTTAAAGCCAAATTTGCTGCTTCTTTATTGGATGACGGAAGACTTTTCAATGAGCCATTGTAGTATAAGGCGTAAAGTATACTACGTAATTGATGACTCAAAAACTTATTTTGAAAATCTAAAGATAATTGTTGAAAGTGAGAGACTATTGATTCTGGTACTTCCACCGGGCCAAACTCTGGATGTCTAATACAATGGTAAGACTGGATTTCAACCTTATGAACGATATCTCGTAGTGATGTCTGCAATGACTCTGGAATATCTGATATTTGATTTGCCAGCGAATCTAATAGTTGCATAGAAACTTGCCTGTCAATAATGTGGAGAGATAGGGACAGACAAACAAAAAATGTTTGCGTCCCTTTGTTGACTTGGAATTTATTTTGAAGCGGGAGATAAATTAATGGGAGAGAGGTCTGATGCATCTACACCAAAAATTGTTGGTATCGATGCTTCTGGACGGCATAATAAACTTTTAGCAACCTGGAGTATGCAAATACCTTTATTACCAAAAGTTTTTTCGTGCTGGAGTTTGGCTTGAATAGATTTAATCAAAGCGAAACCGCAAAACTGCATAACTCTCTGTAAAAAATCAGGATGAAGTTCTATAATTTCGGGGAAAGCAGAGAGGTAAGCAATCACCAACTCTCTAATAGAAGGTTGCAGCAAATGTAGAGGAGTTGTTGCTAGACGTAAAGACTCTTGAATCGCCATTGTTTTACTGGTAATCATACTGTGTAGCCAAAGTTGTAGATAGCTGGCTATCAGTGTTCCTAAATCACTAGCTGGATCTCCCCAAGCGCCACGTTCCCAATCAATCAATCGAATAATACTCTCATCTGAGGACGATTCATTAAAAGCAGCTTCTTCCCAATTCAGGGAGAGGAGAATATTGTTTAGTTTCAGATCGTTATGGGTTAAACAACAGGGAATCAAGGCATTATTCAACTCTGCGATCGCCTGCCCTAGGCTATCATAACGTTGATAAAGAGACAAAAATTTTAGTCCATCGGTAGGTAACTTACCAAAAACTGCCGGGGAAACTCTATCCATTCCAAGATTTAGGTTAGGAATTCCTTGGCCAAATATATTCTTATTTAGGAAGAACTCTTGATACTCTTGACGGTCAATAGATAGGCGATGAATTGATGCCAAAGTAGTTCCAACTAGCATTGCAATCTTTATAGGAAATAATTTCAAATTCCTTTCCACATAAAAATCCATCAAATCCCGATAGTTAGTTAGATAATTGAAAACAAAGATTGAATTTTCAGGATCAAAATGTACTGCTTCTGAAAAATATGAGCGAATGTCGCTTAGTTCTGGGAAAGTTTGCAAAAAGTTATGAACTCGCCATTCTTTTAAAAACTCGCCAGAAGTCTTTCCCTCTCTTTTGTGAGGCTCTTGCTTAATTAGGAGTTTTCGGTTATCTGGTAAGCTGATTAATAAGTTAAAGTTTTTAGCAGGTACTAGCTCGATTTTGCTTAAAGACTTTTCATTTTGAGTACATAATCCTTGAAGAATCAGATAATCAAAAGCATTTTTAGAACTCAATACAAATGATGTCATGGCTTCACGAAAGTATCAATGTTAACAATTAAGAGCTTTTGCATAGTTAATATTTTTAATAGATTAACAACCTATTATACCCACTAACTATGTGTAGATGAATTATCATACAATACCTATTATTTTCGGCTGTATGAATTAACCAAAAAAAGGTTAAAAATTCCAGGAATGTTTAACCTTTTGAATTGATGCACTATTGAGTGTTGAATGATTCTGCTAACTCTGCAACTTCATGGATAGCAAATGCCAACAAAGCAAAATTAAGGTTTTTCAAGCCATAGTTAAGAATTTGAGCAAGATCGTCATCTGCACCAGCATATATAGATATGTAATCAAGGTTGCTAATGTCTATTAGAAAACCTTCTGAATCATCGGTATGCAGATCAGAAATGGTAATTTTTGGCATGGATTCAAATCCCAAAAACATTGATCAATTAGTCAATGCGAGCATGAGTAAGCATCAATTACTTAATAATGTCGCCCGGCAGTCAGGAAAAAATTAATAAAATTGATCAACTGCTATAATCAAGCTTTAAATTGCTTAATCCAATGAAATATTCTGATTTTTGATAATCAAAAAAGCTGAATTTTAATCAGATTAATTTATTCAAAGCTATTTATTGCACCAGAATTTGGCAGCGATTAAGCTGTGTATTACTTAATCGCTAATTTAAAAAGTTCCACAGAGCAATGTAGCTCAGTAGTCAATTAATAGTGAGTATCTGTGTCACTAAATGACTTGACGATGTGTGCAGTCAAGCTAGCTCCAAAGCCTAACAATGCGAACTCTTGTCCCTTAATGCCATAAGCTAAAAGTGGCTCTATGCCATGAGCAACGCTGGAAATCTCATAACCACCACCATAAACAGTTATAGAATCTACATTGTTCAGGTCGCTGAGGAAGCTTTCAGAATCTTGAAACAGTTCAGAACCAGTGGTATTTAGTTGCGAAAGAGCAATACTAGCCATAATTTTACCCTACAAAAATTGTTACAGTTGAGCAGATTTGGCAGCGATTAAGCTGTGTATTACTTAATCGCTAATTTAAAAAGTTCCACAGAGCAATGTAGCTCAGTAGTCAATTAATAGTGAGTATCTGTGTCACTAAATGACTTGACGATGTGTGCAGTCAAGCTAGCTCCAAAGCCTAACAATGCGAACTCTTGTCCCTTAATGCCATAAGCTAAAAGTGGCTCTATGCCATGAGCAACGCTGGAAATCTCATAACCACCACCATAAACAGTTATAGAATCTACATTGTTCAGGTCGCTGAGGAAGCTTTCAGAATCTTGGAACAGTTCAGAACCAGTGGTATTTAGTTGCGAAAGAGCGATACTCGCCATAATTTTCTCCTAAAATAATTGTTACAGTTGAGCAGATTTACCAGCGATTAAGCCGTGTATTACTTAATCGCTAATTCAAAAACTTACACAGAGAAATGTAGCTTAATAGTCAATTAATAGTGAGTATCTGTGTCGCTAAATGACTTGACGATGTGTGCAACTAAGCTAGCTCCAAAGCCTAACAATGCGAACTCTTGTCCCTTAATGCCATAAGCTAAAAGTGGCTCGATACCTTCAGAAACATTGGAAACTTCACCTTCATCGCCACCACCATAAATAGTGATAGTATCTACATTGTTCAGGTCGCTGAGGAAGCTTTCAGAATCTTGGAACAGTTCAGAACCAGTGGTATTTAGTTGCGAAAGAGCGATACTCGCCATAATTTTCTCCTAAAATAATTGTTACAGTTGAGCAGATTTACCAGCGATTAAGCCGTGTATTACTTAATCGCTAATTCAGAAACTTCCACAGAGCAATGTAGCTCAGTAGTCAATTACAGGTTAGTATCTGTGTCGCTAAATGACTTGACGATGTGTGCAGTCAAGCTAGCTCCAAAGCCTAACAATGCGAACTCTTGTCCCTTAATGCCATAAGCTAAAAGTGGCTCAATACCTTCAGAAACATTGGAAACATCACCTTCATCACCACCACCATAAATAGTGATGGTATCTACATTGTTTAGGTCGCTGAGGAAGCTTTCAGAATCTTGGAACAGTTCAGAACCAGTGGTATTTAGTTGCGAAAGAGCGATACTTGCCATGATTTTCTCCTAAAATAATTGTTACAGTTGAGCAGATTTACCAGCGATTAAGCCGTGTATTACTTAATCGCTAATTCAAAAACTTACACAGAGCAATGTAGCTCAGTAGTCAATTAATAGTGAGTATCTGTGTCGCTAAATGACTTGACGATGTGTGCAGTCAAGCTAGCTCCAAAGCCTAACAATGCGAACTCTTGTCCCTTAATGCCATAAGCTAAAAGTGGCTCAATACCTTCAGAAACATTGGAAACTTCACCTTCATCGCCACCACCATAAATAGTGATAGTATCTACATTGTTCAGGTCGCTGAGGAAGCTTTCAGAATCTTGGAACAGTTCAGAACCAGTGGTATTTAGTTGCGAAAGAGCGATACTCGCCATAATTTTCTCCTAAAATAATTGTTACAGTTGAGCAGATTTACCAGCGATTAAGCCGTGTATTACTTAATCGCTAATTCAGAAACTTCCACAGAGCAATGTAGCTCAGTAGTCAATTACAGGTTAGTATCTGTGTCGCTAAATGACTTGACGATGTGTGCAGTCAAGCTAGCTCCAAAGCCTAACAATGCGAACTCTTGTCCCTTAATGCCATAAGCTAAAAGTGGCTCAATACCTTCAGAAACATTGGAAACATCACCTTCATCACCACCACCATAAATAGTGATGGTATCTACATTGTTTAGGTCGCTGAGGAAGCTTTCAGAATCTTGGAACAGTTCAGAACCAGTGGTATTTAGTTGCGAAAGAGCGATACTTGCCATGATTTTCTCCTAGAATAATTGTCACAGTTGAGCAGATTTGGCAGCGATTAAGCCGTGTATTGCTTAATCGCTAATTCAAAAAGTTACATAGAGAAATGTAGCTTAGTAGTCAATTACAGGTCAGTATCTGTGTCGCTAAATGACTTGACGATGTGTGCAGTCAAGCTAGCTCCAAAGCCCATCAATCCGAACTCTAGTCCCTTAGTGCCATAACCTAAAAGTGGCTCGATACCCTCGGCAACATTGGAAACTTCACCTTCATTGCCACCACCATAAATAGTGATGGTATCTACATTGTTCAGGTCGCTGAGGAAGCTTTCAGAATCTTGGAACAGTTCAGAACCAGTGGTATTTAGTTGTGAAAGAGCGATACTCGCCATAATTTTCTCCTAAAGTAATTCGTCACAGTCGAGTAGATTTGGCAGCGATTAAGCTGTGTATTGCTTAACTGCTGATTACATTTTTATTCATAAATTTTATAAAAATCAAGCTTGTAAACCTGATTTGTAAGACATAAATAAATGGATTGCGTCTTTATTGGTAGCTTTAGTTTTATTCAAAAAATGTTTGATAAACATCCTATGTTATTTGTGAAAATTAGCGCTCTCAAGATTACCAACTTCTTTGAGAAGTCGAGGGTCTAACTTTTCATGAATGATTTAGGATTACCATTTTTAGCGTCCTATCCTAATTGATACTAATAGAGTAGCGGATTAGGAGATTTCAAGTTTGTGAAGTACAAAAATACTCCACCTGCACTGTCACGCACCTTGAAAAAGAGAGGGTTGGGAGGGGTATACTTCATCAAAGTACTGTATAAAAGTTTTTAGGCTCGTGAAGTCTTGTGTAGACAAACATGATATTCGGCAGGGCTAAACTTTAATCAAACCATATTTAAAGTTATGCATTCAATCAATTGCAAAAATCTCTAAAAAAAATAGTGCGCCCTTAATTAATCTAAGAGCGCACGAGCCTAATGACTATAAAATTCTTAATTGCTCAAAATTATTGTAAACCAGTCAGTTGTTTTCGTAGGTCTACTATTTGCTCTTCCATCTTGCTTAACCAATCATTAACAGTCTCTTTTACCTTCTGTGTTGAAAGCGTGGTAGCAGTATCTTCATCGTCTCTTCTGGATCTTCTTCTCCCACCCTCTACAGTTCTCATTTCCCAATCGGTTAGTTCGGTGATGAGATTCACGTCATTATTAGGATGCAGGTTAGATATTACGATCATGACTATTGATGTACCTCACAAAATCCAGCGATATTAATTGATTTAGTCTGAGATAACATTAAGCTAAAAATCCAGACTACATCACTTGTATTTTGCAATAAAATCTTAGTCATTTAACTTTTTGGGGCTAATTTTCAAGACAAAAATAAAGGAGTTTCGTCTTTAAAAGAGATGATTTATATTTTGATCTTGTTTGTCCTTCTAAATGGGTAGAGACGCGATTTCTCACGTCTCTACTTATCGTTACGATCGCAATTTGGATTAATTCTTCGCCTGTGGCTGCGAACCAGGAATCGTTACATCTATTGGTGTCACCTGCGCTGCTAGCTGCGTCAATGGTGGTTGAATGGCGGTTTGATTCCCCACCACTAGAGTCACGAGCTTTTCTGGCTTGAGGTATTCTCGTGCTACCCGTTGCACGTCAGCAGCTGTGGTGGCGGCGACGGCTTTTTGATAGCGAAAGAGAAAATCAGCCGGATAGCCGTAATATTCGTATCGCATCAACCGTGATAAGGTTTGGCTGGGGTCTTGAAAGTTGAATACAAAGGAGTTGAGTGTAGATTCTTTGGCAAAAGCCAGTTCTTTTGCTGTCACTCTTTGAGTTTGAATGCGCTTGATTTCAGCTTGTAAGGCTTTGACAAACTGCACGGTAGCGTCCGATCGCGTTTGTCCACCAGCAATAAATATGCCAGGATAATCGTAGCGGGGACTCCACTCGCCATAAACAGAGTAAGCTAAACCTTGGCGCGATCGCAATTCATTAAATAAGCGTCCACCAAATCCATTTAACACCCCATTCAAGACATCCAGCGCTGCATAATCGGGACTGTCAAACCGTCCGCCTAAATGGCCGAGAAGCACACTACTTTGGGTTAATTGCGGCTGATTGACAAAAAAGACTCCACCTGTATTAGCTGGCGAAACCGATGGTAATTTCGGTTTAGCAATACCTGGGTTGCGATTCCAGTCGCCAAACTTAGCTTGAACGAGCGATCGCATTTTCTTAGAGTCAAAATCCCCCACAATCCCCAAAATTATATTATTGGGGTGGAAATATTGCTGATAAAACTTCAGCAAATCCTCACGCTCAACCCGATCCACCGTTGCATACTCTATGGTGCGAGAGTATGGACTATCTTTGCCATAGATTAATTTTTTAAATTCTCGACTAGCAATCCCATCTGGATTGTCATTGCGGCGGGCAATGCCACCCTTAGCTTGTGTCTTAGCCAAGTCTAGCTTTTCTTGAGCAAATGCTGGCGATCGCAGCACCTCGGCAAATAGCCCAAACACCGTTTCTAAATCTTCACTCAGGGCATCAAAGCTAGCACTACCAGAGCTTTCACCAATACTAGCTTCTACAGATGCCGCCCGCTGTTCCAATATCTCGTTGAGTTCATCAGCCGAATGTTGCTTAGTTCCCCCAGTTCGCATTACCGCGCCTGTAAAACCAGCTAACCCAACTTTTTCCATTGGTTCCAGGCGATTTCCTGTCCGCACAAACGCCGTCCCATTCACCAACGGCAACTCGTGATCCTCCATCAAATAGACAACCAAGCCATTTTGGAGAACAAACCGTTCATATTTCGGTATCTTAATCTCAGGTAGCGCTGGCAACTGCAACTCACTATAATGCTTTGCCTCAGTCGTCGCCGCCAGAGAAAAATTACAAGTTAAAAGTAAACACGCAAAAACAGCAACTAAAGCATAAATTAACCCCTTCCCATTTTTGATTTTCAACGCCATCTGCCTTTTACCCTTCACCTTGTACCTCTTCATATCTCTCTACCTTTGCGCCCTCAGCGCCTCTGCGGTTCGTTTTTCATCCTTCTTTCGACAACAACTTACCAATCGTGCGATTTCCTGGCGTAAACGTCTCCTTCGCCACTCGCTGAATATCAGCCGTCGTTACCGCCGAAATATCATCCAACTGCTTAAACAAATTCCGCCAAGAGCCAGTTTTCACCTCATATTCCAACAATTGTTGAGCCATCCCCATATTTGAATCGAGAGTACGTAACAAACCCGCCCGTGCTTGGGTTTTCACCCGTTCCAAATCAATCGCCGCGACAGGCTCAGTTTTTAATTTGTCAATTTCTTGGCGCAAAGCCACCGCCAACTCATCAACTGTATGACCAGGAGCCGTGAGAGCATAGAATAACATCAGGTTTGGGTACTTATCTCCAGGAAAACCGCTAAAACCTTGGGCATTTAGCGCCAAACGCTGTTTTTCTACCAAAGACTTATACAAGCGCGACGTGCGCCCATCACTTAATAAACTACCAATGATTTCATAGGTTGCATTATCTGGATGGGTAACTGCTGGGCGATGATAACCTTCTAAATACCAGGGTTGAGAAGGTAGTTGTAAAGTAACTTCTTGTGTTTGTTTTTGTGGCGGTTCCACGGGGATTTGTTCAACAGCTTTGGTTTTTGCTTTATAGCGGCCAAAATAAGTTTGCGCCAGTTTTTTCACTTCAGCCGGGTTAACATCTCCAACAATAGCGATCGCTAAATTACTTGGTACGTAGTGAGTATCAAAGAAATTTTGGACATCATCTGGTGTCAGATTGCGGATATCTTGGTCATAACCAATTACCGGACGCTTGTAAGGATGGACTTTATAAGCAGTATCGATAAACTTTTCCACCATTTGTCCAATCGGTGAATTCTCTACCCGCAGCCGTCGTTCTTCTAAAATGACATCTTTCTCTTTATAAAACTCACGACGAATTACCGGATCGAGAAACCGTTCCGACTCCAGCGACATCCACAGTTCCAGCTTATTGGCAGGAAAACTGTAAAAATAACGGGTAGCTTCGGTTGAAGTATTGGCATTTAAACCCACACCTCCCGCTTGTTCCACAATTTGTCCCAATTCGTTTTGCTTGACAAGCTTACCTGCTTGTGATTCTACTTGCTTGAACTCAGTTTCTAATTGAGCAACCTCGTCTTTTTTGCCATCGGCTTTCGCTGCTTTAATTTGAGTATCTAACTGCTGCAATCTCTCTAGTAGAGGTTTTTCTGCTTTGTAGTCTTGCGTACCAATGCGCGTTGTACCTTTAAACGCCAAATGTTCTAGAAAGTGAGCTACACCGGTTTTACCATCTGGCTCATCCACACCTCCAACATTTGCATAAGTCAGGAAGGAAACCACAGGCGCTTGATGCCGTTCTAAGACAAGGAATTTTAGACCATTGTCGAGGCGAAACTCCGTTAACTGTTTAATAACTCGATCCAGATAAGGTTGGATCGAATTTTGAACTGGTGGAGTTTGAGTTTTGGTTTCTTGAGGAGGTGCAACTTGAGTTTGAGCCAGAGCAATTTCTGGTAGCAATCCCCACCAGAAAACGATCAAAGCCAACAAAGTGACAAACAACCGCCGTAATAAATCCAAAATTGACCGACTGATCTGGTTCATAAGCAAAAATTAAGATAAAGTTACACTACCTGAGAAACAGGATACTTAGCAAAAGGACGTTAATGTTGTATTAAGCTTGTTGAGCTTTTTTACTTGACGTTAGACAATAATGCTACAAATCGTGTTCCGCACATTTCACCATAACTGTTATGCGAGTTTTTAATTCTTCCCCACCCTCAGAGGCTCAGACGCGCACCCGAATTTTACAGGCAGCACAACGGTTGTTCGCCTCTCAAGGATTTGATGGCACTACCACCCGTGATTTAGCGCAGGCGGCAGGTGTAGCTGAAGGCACTTTATTTCGTCATTTTCCCAATAAAAAAGCAATTTTAGTAGAAGTAGCCACGAGTGGCTGGGTAGAAATTTTAACAGATTTGCTAACAGAATTAAGTGAAATGGGCAGCTATAAAGCTGTAGCTCAAGTGATGCGTCGCCGGATGTGGAACTTTCAAAAAAATGCCGATTTGATGCGCGTTTGTTTTATGGAGGTGCAATTTCATCCTGATTTGCGCGATCGCATTCAATTAGAAGTCATTACTAAAATGACCGATGTCGGCGAAGCATTCTTCCAAACAGCAATGGATAAAGGCATTTATCGCAAAATGGACGCAAAGCTAGTTGCGAAAGTTTTCTTGGGAATGTTTGCGATCGCAGGTTTTTCTAACAACACCCTCATCGAACCTGACGCTTCCCCCCAACAAATGCAGGAAATGGCTGAAGGACTCGCTGATATCTTCCTTAATGGTGTTTTAGCTAAGGATTAGGGACTGGGTACTAGGTACTGGGTACTGGGTAGTTTCCTCAATCCCCAATCCCCAATCTCCAATCACCTAATTGCTTGCGCTTGCTGACTCCACTGTTGTACTAGCTCAATTGCTGGACACAAGTCTCGTCGCTGCATTGTTGCTACTTGCAAGCGCATAATTTGTTGGTGCAATCGGTGAGTGGGAGTCTGTGCCAACTGTGCCACGGAACCAATACCTGCATGGAGCAATAAACCACAATATTGTATGCCTACACTAGGAATACGCGCCAAATCAGCTAAAGCTATCCATTTATTTACATACTGAAGATGAATCTGTAATTTATTTGCTAACGCCAGCCGTGCCTCTAGAGTCTTTCCTTGTTTGACTAGCGCTACTGTGGTATCAATCCCACAATTTTGCAGTTGTGATTGTTCGTCGTGGCTTAGTCCAGGTAATTGCTCGATTGGCCAGTCACGAGATGCGAGCAGATTTCGATTATTTGTATTTTTAGTAGACATTTTAAAACTAAATATTGCCATTGCATCGACTGACAATGTGATTGCATCAACTAACAATGCCATTGCATCGCCTGACAATGTGATTGTTTTGACTGGCAATGCCATTGCATCGCCTGATAATGCGATTGTATCGCCTGACAATGCCATTGTATCGCCTGACAATGCCATTGTTTTGGCTAGGAGGGGTCAGAATTCCCTTCTGAACAAAACCTCCTGCCACCTGCCTTCTGCCACCTGCCTCCTTCAAATGGTAAATAACTCACCTCGCAAAACAGTTACCGCTTGTCCGGCGATAAAAACGCGATCGCCTCCGGTATAGCGTACTTTTACCACTCCACCGCGACGGGATGCTTGATAAGCCAATAACTCATCTTTGTGTAAGCGATCGCGCCAGAAGGGAGCAAGACAGCAATGGGTAGCGCCAGTTACAGGGTCTTCATCAATTCCTAAACCCGGTGCAAATAAACGAGAGACGAAATCATATTCAGAATCAGAGTCGGTAAGGCTGGTGACAATGATCTCAGAAATAGGCAAAGTTTTTAATATTTGAAAATTTGGCTGTACTTGCCGTACCAAATCTTCAGATTCCAATTCCACTAAATAGCCAAAAGAATTTAAGAAAACAGATTTGTAAGGTACACCCAAAGCTTGCTTGAGTTCTCGTGGAGCGACTGTTTCTTGTGAGTGATTCACAGGAAAATCTAACTCAATCCACTCACCTTGCAATTTAGCAATCAGCACTCCGCTTTTGGTGTAGAACCGTGCAACTTCATTCTCCGACAAATGCCCCTCTGACCAAAGTACATGGGCACTAGCTAAGGTTGCATGACCACAAAGAGGCACTTCTATCGTCGGCGTAAACCAACGCAAATTGAAGCCATCATCCTGTTTAACTAAAAAAGCCGTCTCAGATAAATTCATCTCCTGTGCCACATTCTGCATCCAGCGTTCATTTTGGCGAGTAGGCAAAACACAGACAGCAGCAGGATTTCCTGCAAAAGGTCTATTGGTAAAAGCATCAACCTGGGTAATGATTTGTCCCATTAGAGTCACCCTAAAAATTAGACAGCAATATACTTATCAGGAGTGTGTTAGAGATTTATGCCGATAGTTAACATTATTTCTAAGCCCATTTCTACGCGCCCATAACACACTAAAGTTCAGTTAAGCATTTATTGTTTCTCTACGCCTCTGTGCCCCTTTTCCACTTGTTGACAAAAAGTTATAGCTTTAACCCAAGCGTATTAGTCTATAGAAGTTTTCGATGTGGAATACAGCCACTGGTTCGTAAGGGCGCACAGCCATGCTGTTACATCAAAATGGAAACCGCCATATACAGTACCTTATAAATTAGGAATACAATCTCCACAAACTAGGGTAAATGTTCAAGCAAAACGGAAATATGAGGATAAAAATCTTCAGAAGCATCTTTGCTGCTGTCAACTTAGCGCTAATTTCTGGAGGATTAGTTAGCTGTGTTGTTGAGGTACCACAACCATCTGCTCCAACTGAGCAACAAAAACCAGTCATAGAACCTATCCAACAACCTAAGCAGAAAGACAAAGATGATGATGACAAACATAGCGATCGCAAAGATGATAAACACGACGATAAAGACGATAACGATTAAATAAAGGCAAAACTATAACCTTGGGTTTCCATTTATGCTTATCCCACAAACTTCTACTTCCCTCGCCGATTGTTTACGCCTGCGACGGCAAAAATTAGCAAACCTCATTAAGTTTCCCGTAATTCTGTGGTCAGGTACCAACAGTCCCCGCAACTTTCCAGCAAATCCTTTTCCGTTTCGCGCTAACAGTCATTTCCTCTATTTTGCCGGACTACCATTACCAAATGCGGCAATTCGTTTAGAAGGGGGCAAGCTAGAACTATTCATGGACGATCCATCACCTAGCAGCACTCTTTGGCATGGAGAAATGCCAACGCGCAATGAAATAGCCCAGAAGATTGGGGCAGATGTGGCTCGACCAATGACAGAATTAGAGTCTTGGATAGAAGATGCTGTCACACTTGCTGTACAAGATGCAGCCACATGGACGCAACAATCGCAGCTATTAAATAGATGGGTTTTACCCCAAAGTCCTCCCCAAGGAATTGACTTAGATTTAGCTAAAGCGATCGCTTCTATCCGCCTCACTCACGATGAAGCTGCATTAACCGAGTTGCGAAAAGCTGCTGCTGTCACTGTTGAAGCACACAAAGTTGGGATGGCAGCAACACCTCAAGCCAAACTAGAAGCAGAAGTTCGCGCAGCGATGGAAGGGGTAATTATTGCCCACAATATGACCACCTCTTACAACAGTATTGTCACCGTTCACGGCGAAGTTTTGCATAACGAACACTATCACCACCCCTTGCAACCAGGTGATTTACTACTTGCCGATGTTGGCGCTGAAACTGAGATGGGTTGGGCAGGTGATGTCACTCGCACATGGCCAGTTTCCGGCAAGTTTTCATCTACCCAGCGAGATATTTATAATGTGGTATTGGCGGCTCATGATGCTTGCATTGCCAAAATACAGCCTGGTGTAGAGTATGAGGATATTCATCTATTAGCTGCCACGGTTATAGCTGAAGGTTTAGTAGAGTTAGGCATTTTCCAAGGAAATCCCCAATATTTGGTAGAGATGGATGCCCACGCGCTGTTTTTCCCTCATGGTATCGGTCATCTACTGGGTTTAGATGTCCATGATATGGAAGATTTGGGAGATTTAGCAGGGTATGAAGAAGGACGGAAAAGGAGCGATCGCTTTGGCTTAAGCTACCTCCGCTTAAATCGTCCCCTACGTCCAGGAATGTTGGTAACAATTGAACCTGGTTTTTATCAAGTACCAGCAATTTTAAATGATGCCAATGTTCGCTCAAAATATCAGAATGTGGTGAACTGGCAACGTTTATCTGAATTTGCCGATGTGCGCGGAATCCGCCTAGAAGATGATGTTCTAGTTACCGCAGAAGGTAGCGAAGTTTTAACAGCCGCATTACCGAATGATGCCGATACTATAGAAAATTTAGTAGGTCGTTAACCTAGCCTTTAAAAGTGGTAAAAATTTTGGTTAATAACTCTTTACTCTGTGTCCTCTGCGCCTCTGTGGTTCATAAAATTATAAACCGCAGAGTCACAGAGAGCGCTAAGAAAAAATAAGAGATTTTACGAGTCACCTTGAAAGGGCTAGCCGCTAATCTGTCCATAATGCTTTGTTAAGTCAGGATGTTACCTAATGATAAAAAACCCTATAGGATTACTACTCAACGGATTTATTGTCAGCTTCGGACTATTGCCATTATTAGCTCAAGCACAGCAGCCAGTACCGGTTTCTGATGCCCAAGTTGCAGCAATGGTAGAAGCATTGCGACAGGCTGCACCGCAAACAAAAAATCCCAATGATGGATATTACAGCGAATGGCAAGTGAAACCAGAAACCCTCAAAGGCTGGTCAAGAACTTGTCTCAAACGAGAATTAACACCGACACAGTTTGAAAACAATCCTGCGATCGCTCGCCAAGTTGTCTCTTGCATTACCCGCCGTGAGTTAAGCAATCAGTTCCGCGCCACCAACAATAATGAAATTGCATCTGTGCGTGGCGCAGCTTGTTGGTGGATGACTGGTAGCTATACAGGTTGCAACAAAGGTTTCACTGCTGAGTATGTGCAAAAAGTTGTCCGTTTTTACCAACAACAGCGTTCAAAACCGACAGCAACTCAATCATAAAATTTCATCAAAGTGCCTAACGCACCCCTATTTAACACGGTGCGTTACGCTATCGCTAACATACGCAATAGAACTCATATTTGATTGCGTGAAAAAACTCCCTACAACTCAAAAAGCCTTCTTTCCTATTTCCTCTTGCCTATTGCCTCTTGCCTTCCCATGTAAGTATAGCTACGCTACGCGAACCAAAATCAAACCAGATTCCTATATTTAAGATTTACTTTATAAATAGTCTCTCAACCTAATAATCTGAAAAATAAAGAAGGGAATACTAAAAGTAGGTATTTCAGTTTCTTTATACTTTATGATAACAAACAGTCCTAAAACGTCGAACTTATTAGACCTGCAAGAGTGTCACAAACAGCTACAGTTAACGGTTCAGTACCAAAAAATATTGGCGAGAATTCTGGCTAAGATTCGCGCATCTGTAAACATAGAATCCATCTGTTCAACTTCTTGTCAAGATATTTGTCGGCAATTAAAGATTGAGCGAGTTGCAATTTACCGCTTCAACACTGACTGGAGCGGTAGTTTTATTAATCGTTTTGGCTTTGCAGAACATCCTTGGGATGCATTGACTGCCTTTGGACAGGACTTGGTGTGGCAAGATTCGCATTTGCAAGAAACTCAGGGAGGGCGATATCGCAAAAATGAGCCGTTTGCTGTGGCTGATATTTACGATGCAGGGCACGCTCGTTGTCATATTGAAGTATTAGAACAGTTTCAGATTCGGGCCTATGCGATCGCACCGATTTTTATTGGTGCAAAACTGTGGGGAATGCTGGCAGCCTATCAACACTCTGCTCCTCGCCAATGGTGGCCTCACGAAGTTGAATTCTTAGCCCAAGCTGCCAGCCATCTCGGTGTGGCAATGCAGCAGGCAGAAACCCTAGAACAAACTAAACAACGCACAGGAGAACTGCAAGATGCGATCGCACGGCAACGTGCCTTGACGGAAGTGGTAGGAAATATTCGCTCCTCTGTGAATCCCGAAATTATTCTAGACACTGCCTGTCAAGAACTATGCAAACTCCTGAAGTTAGAGCGGGCAGCAATTTATCACTTTAATGAAGATTGGAGCGGCGAATTTGTCAGCCAATTCGGGATGCTAGAGCCACAGTGGCATAGAATCCATCCTTTTGGCAAAAATCTAGTTTGGCAAGATACCCACCTCCAAGAAACCAAAGGTGGACGCTACCGCAATAACGAAAGTTTTGTTGTTAACGACATCTACCAAGCCGGACACTCGCGTTGTCACATCGACATTTTGGAGCAATTCAAGATTCGGGCATATACCTTAGCGCCCATCTTCATCGGTCCAAAACTATGGGGACTGATAGCAGCATATCAACACTCCGGGCCGCGCCAATGGGCAAATTACGAAGTGGAGTTCCTTGGACAGGTAGGGGCACAATTGGGAGTCGCGATTCAGCAAGCCGAGAATTTGGCTCAGTCGAAACAACAGGCAGTTGCTCTCAAAGATGCGATCGCTCGGCAACGGGCACTAACTGAAGTAGTCGGTAAAATTCGCTCCTCTCTCAATATTGATTTAATCCTAAAAACTACATGCCAAGAAGTGTGCAAACTGCTGCGAGTTGAGCGGGTTGGCGTTTATCGCTTCAATGAAGACTGGAGTGGTGAATTCGTCAGTAATTTCGGCATGGTTGAGGCACAGTGGGACAGCATCAATCCCTTTGGCAAAAATCTCGTTTGGGAAGATACCCACCTTCAAGAGACCAAAGGCGGACGCTACCGCAACAACGAAAATTTTGCTGTAGAAGATATTTACCAAGCCGGACACTCACGCTGTCACCTCGATATTTTGGAACAGTTCAAGATTCGTGCTTATGCGTTAACCCCAATTTTTGTAGGACGGAATCTGTGGGGATTGCTGGCTGCCTATCAACATTCTGCACCGCGCCAGTGGGATAGTGTGGAAGTGGAATTTTTGGGACAGGTTGCGAGCCAACTGGGAGTAGCACTGCAAAGTTCTCAAATGGTGACTCAAATTCAAACTCGTGCTGATGAACTGCAACAATCGGCTGAACAGCGGAGGATTTTATTTGATTTGGTCGTCAAAATTCGGGAATCGTTGGATTTAGAGACAATCTTGAAGACTACAGTACAGGAAGTGCGGCGATCGCTAAATACAGATCGAGTCGGCATCTTCCGCTTCGATCCGAATGTCGGTTTTTGCAGTGGTGAATTTATTGCTGAAGATGTGTTACCCAAATTCGATTCTGCTCTTGCTGTGAAGGTGCAAGACTATTGCTTCGGCGATCAATATGCACCGCAATATCGCCAAGGGCAAGTGCAAGTTATATCTGATGTCAACAGCGTTGGCTCCAAAGTACCTCATCTTGATGTGATTGAGCGATTCCAAGTCAAAGCACAGATTATTGTGCCATTGATGGAAGGTGATGAACTGTGGGGTTTGTTATGCATTCACCAATGCACCCATACACGTCATTGGGAAGAAGCTGAATTGGAATTTGTCACCCAAGTGGCGGCTCAACTGAGTGTAGCACTGCGTCAAGCCAACTTGTTTCAACAATCTAGTTTGCTGGGTCAAACTCGTGAAGAAGCAAATCAACTCGCGCAGACTCTGAATGAACTGCGGACTGCCCAAATGCAAATTATCCACGCTGAAAAAATGGCCAGCTTGGGACAACTGGTAGCGGGAGTTGCCCATGAAATTAATAACCCGATTAATTTCATCCACGGCAACTTAGAACACGCCCACCAATATACGCAAGAATTGCTTCGCTATGTGCAGCTTTATTGGCATCATTATCCTGATGCCGCACCAGAAATCCAAGAGTTTTTCAAAAAAGCCGAAATAGAGTATTTGGTCGACGACTTACCTAAATTATTCCAATCCATGCAGGTTGGCACTGAGCGCATTTGTGAAATTGTCACCTCTTTACGGAACTTCTCACGTTTAGACGAAGCCGATTTCAAGCCAGCAAACATTCATGAAGGCATCGACAGTACATTGATGATTTTGCAAAACCGCTTGAAGCCTTCAGGTGATAGCCTCACCATTCATGTGAGCAAAGACTATGGTAAGTTACCTCTGATAGAATGCTATCCCGGTCAGTTGAATCAGGTATTTATGAATTTGCTGTCCAATGCCATTGATGCTCTAGAAGAACGAATCACGCAGGAATTTTCTGAAGGACTGGCAAAAAACCCCAGCAAAATCCGAATTTCTACCTCCCTGCTCAATAAAGACTGGATTGTAATTCGCATAGCCGACAATGGACTCGGCATAGATGAAAAAGTCCTCTCTCGACTATTCGATCCATTTTTTACTACCAAGGTTGTCGGTAAAGGCACAGGACTGGGACTATCTATCAGCTACCAGATAGTAACAGAGAAACATAACGGCAAAATCTACTGCCAATCTGAACTTGGCAAAGGTACAGAGTTCGTGGTTGAGTTGCCGATTTGTCAAGTTACAACTAGAAAATCAGTAACTAGTTAAGGGGTTAGACCAGGAATAAGCAAAGAGGCAAAGTGATGATTTTTGCCGACTCACTTGACAAATTATCACTCGGCACACATTACTGTACTGTTTGGGTAACAGCTATATTACATAATTGCTTTACCTTCTCGGCAACCCAATCAACGCGATCTTTTCCCCAAAATCTCTCGCCTTCGACTACCCAATTCGGGACTCCAGGACAGCCAAACTGTTCGTATTCTGCCAAAGCTGCCACTGCTGCTTGTTTGGCTGCTTCCCCGTAGATTAACTCAAGAATGCGATCGCCATTTAACCCGACATCATTTGCAACTTTCCTAATCACAGACTCATCATTAACATCAAGTAGATCGATGTACGTCGCTCGAAAAAAAGCTGCATCAAGCAGATGCTCCTTCCCAGTTCCACAAGCAGCGTAATAGGCTCTTGCAGGAAGTTCTTCCCGACCAAACTTCATTTTCTCCCAGCGCTTGACCCACCTACCAAATTCTTCATACTCCTTGAGCCGAATTTCAATGCCGTACTTTTTCGCCCACCGCAAACAATCTTCTTTGTGATACGATGATAACAAAGCACTTTCACTTCTTCCTTGTAAATCAGCTACCTTTATACCTCGCTCCTTCGGTATATAAATTGGTCTTCGTTCAATATCAATAGGTAAACCTTGCAATGCTTTTTCCGCAAGAGCAATACCAATATATGAATTTGACGAGTGGTATATTGAGTATGAATATACTTTGATTCGCTGCGACATCTATCTAAATTAACTCGCAATTTTAATATTTTAATAAATATTAAATGTGGCTTCTAACCCATTGGCGAAATTCTTTAACTAATTCTAAATAATCTTTTTCTCCCACTTGCGCTAAAAAGTTAGAAATCTCTGTTAATGGCAAATTGGGAAATATTAAACTCCGTTCAACAGATATATATTTATGATTTTCTAAAATGTTAATACTAAAATCATTACTATCATATCGCCAGATTTCAGGCACACCCATATCGGCATAAACTTGAAAGCAATTTATAGAACTGTTAGTAATATCAATTTCTACTACCAAATCTGGCGGTGGATCTTGGGATAAATCTATTCTTTTTTTGCCTTTTATGAAATTAATATTTTCAATGTAAAAGCATTCATCTGGTTCTGCGCCACTCAGTTCTGGGCGCTTGAAAGTAGTAGAACCAAGGCAGTCAATTCTAACTTCTAGTTCTTCTGCAAGAGTTTCAACAAATCGACCCGCAATTCTTTTGTATCGTTCATGTTCAGGTGAAGGAGCCATGATTTCTAGACTACCTCGATTGTAAGTAAGCCGGAGGCGGCGACTAGCACTAAGTTCAGTTAGCAAGTTTTCATAGGTTTGCCAACTGATACCCGATAAGTGGATGATTTCTGTGGGTTGAAGCAGTGTGTTGCTAGCCATAGCGATATGTGATGTAGGTTCTCGCTGTACAATAGCCCTTCTTCGCCTCATTGTACTTTAAGCTCAATCTTCTATAAAGGTAGGTATCTGGTTGCTACAGTCGCGGTGAAAACTACTAAGCTGGTAAATAGCACGTTTAAAATTTAGCGGAAATTCGGAATCGCATTTATCGGCGGTTCAAGATTCCTCATTGGCGAACTACCTGTAATTACATTATGTTTGATGCTCTATCTGACCGTTTAGAAGCCGCCTGGAAAAAACTGCGGGGACAGGACAAAATTTCTCAATCCAACATTCAAGATGCATTGCGCGAAGTGCGCCGCGCCTTGTTGGAGGCAGATGTCAATCTCCAGGTAGTCAAAGATTTTATTAGCGAAGTCGAAGCCAAAGCCCAGGGAGCCGAGGTAGTTACCGGCGTGCGACCTGATCAACAGTTCATCAAAATTGTTCACGATGAACTGGTGGAGGTGATGGGAGAGGAAAATGTTCCCATCGCAGAAGCCCAGGAAAAGCCTACTATTGTGTTGATGGCTGGTTTGCAAGGTACTGGTAAAACCACAGCGACGGCTAAGTTAGCCTTACATTTAAGAAAATTAGATCGTAGCTGTTTGTTGGTGGCGACAGACGTATATCGCCCAGCAGCGATCGACCAGTTGCTGACGTTGGGTAAGCAAATTGATGTACCAGTATTTGAACTAGGAAGCGACGCAGATCCCGTAGAAATTGCTCGACAGGGCGTAGAACGCGCTAGGGCAGAGGGTGTAAACACAGTAATTATTGATACTGCTGGTCGCCTGCAAATTGACGAAGATATGATGGCGGAATTAGCCCGCATCAAAGCAACTGTCCAACCCCATGAAACTCTGTTGGTGGTGGACGCGATGACTGGTCAAGAGGCAGCAAATCTCACTCGCACCTTTCATGAGCAAATAGGAATTACTGGGGCAATTCTCACCAAGATGGATGGTGATAGCCGTGGTGGTGCAGCGCTTTCAGTGCGAAAGATTTCGGGAGCGCCGATTAAATTTGTGGGCGTGGGTGAGAAAGTCGAGGCACTGCAACCCTTTTACCCCGATCGCATGGCATCCCGAATTTTGGGAATGGGCGATGTGCTAACTCTAGTAGAAAAAGCCCAGGAAGAGTTCGATTTAGCAGATGCTGAGAAAATGCAGGAGAAAATCCTGTCAGCAAAATTTGACTTTACTGACTTTCTTAAGCAGTTGCGGATGCTGAAGAACATGGGTTCTCTGGGAGGCTTCATCAAGATGATCCCAGGAATGAACAAGCTTTCAGACGACCAACTCAAGCAGGGAGAAACCCAGCTTAAGCGCTGTGAGGCCATGATTAACTCCATGACTCGCCAAGAACGGCACGACCCCGATTTATTAGCCAGTTCTCCTAGCCGACGGCGACGCATTGCTGCTGGCTCCGGCTATAGAGAGTCAGATGTGACTAAACTGGTGGGTGATTTCCAAAAAATGCGATCGCTCATGCAGCAAATGGGTCAAGGTGGCTTCCCTGGAATGCCAGGAATGTTCGGCGGTGGCGGCGGTATGGGCAACGCTTTCGCAGGAGCTGGCAATCGTCCCGCAGCCCCCGGATGGCGGGGTTATGGTGGTGATGCAGGCACGAAAAAGAAAAAAACCAAAGAGAAAAAGAAAAAAGGCTTCGGCAATCTTTAGTCATTAACCAATGACAAAGAACAAATGACAAAGGACTAATAGCAGCAAATGCTAGGCAGTGCTAAAATTAGCATTTCGACCTCAGAATTTATCAGCAGAGGAAACTAACCCTCAATTTCTCGGCAATAGCCAGATTTAGGTTGCTTCCTCACCCACTAGTTGCTAAATAATATCTAAACAGGAGAATGATTCTTCAACATGATCAAACTGCGCTTGAAGCGATTCGGTAAAAAACGGGAAGCAAGTTACCGCATTGTCGCCATTAACAACCTCGCTCGCCGTGATGGCCGTCCCCTAGAAGAATTGGGATTTTATAACCCCAGAACTGATGAAGTGCGATTAGACGTTCCCGGTATCGTCAAGCGACTACAACAAGGCGCTCAACCCACTGACACCGTACGTCGCATTCTAGTAAAAGCTAATGTTTTTGAACAGGTCAGTGCAACAGCCGCATCATAATTTCGGAACAAAATTGCCAACAGCCAGTCCCAACTATGTTGATCTGGTTCGGTTTTTGGTGCAGCCATTTTTGGAATCTCCAGAGACTTTAAGCGTCGATTGTGAAATTTCTCAGGCCCTAAACCGGGTTTGGGTTCGCATCGCCTTTGAAAGCACAGATAAAGGGAAAGTGTTTGGTCGAGGGGGACGCAATATTCAGGCGATTCGTACAGTAATTGCCGCAGCCGCAGCCGCAGCTGGGCAATCAGCATACCTGGATATCTACGGCAGTACCACTCCGGGCCGCGAAGGTATGTCTTTTGATGAAGACACAGAAGAGCGATCGCCACCGCCGACTAGAAGAGAAGTGCGTGGAAATGATGGGCCTAAACCCATTGTTAAACCCCGCCTCCGCTAGGTTAAAACTAGAGAGCAAGTCTGAGCGGTTGTGATCACCTCCGCTCAGAATTTTTGTAAAGATGGAAAGTAGCAAAAAGATTTTTGGATCTTTTTTTGAACTCTTCACCGAAGAGGAAGGGGAGCAGCCTTGCCGTGACTTGTGCCGAGCGGAGCCGAGGTAGCGTAGCCGAACGGGAGCAGTGGGCAGGGAGAAAGATACTGGAATTACCCTGCCACAAGGGTTAGAGAACAACTAAATTTATTTATGCTCAAGAGTAAAAGTATTTATTTCAAAATGTGTAACATTATAAGTAATACATCCTTACTTCAGAGCCAAGACATTCATTTATAGGGATTCTCCCCCCTGCTCCCCGCCCCCTGCCCCTTTTCCTCTTTTTGACCAGTGTCGATAATTTGTTGCAAAAATTTTTCTAAAATGTAATTAAAAAAGCGTAATTTCGCCTTTGGCGAGAAAATATTAACCTTTGTCAAAAATAGATCCTTACGAATTAAAAAATACTATGGCAGGTGCTTTAACAATTCAGCTGCCGAATGTTTCCAGTGCGATCGCTCTTGGAGGAGATAGAGAAGAAAATCTCAAAATCCTATCTAGGCAAACAGGAGCTAATTTAGTGCTACGCGGACAGGAATTAGTGATTTCTGGTACTCAAGAGCAAATCGATCTGGCTTCTCGATTGGTGCGATCGCTTGAAGACCTTTGGATTAAAGGCAATACCATCACTAGTGCCGATATTTTAACAGCTCGTCAAGCCATAGATAGCGATCGGCAAGGGGAACTGCAAGATTTACAGCGAGATGTCCTTGCCAAAAGTCGCAGGGGCGAAGAAGTCCGTGCTAAAACCTTTCGCCAGCGTCAATATATCGACGCACTCCGTAGGCGCGATCTTACCTTTGGGATTGGGCCTGCTGGTACTGGGAAGACTTATCTCGCCGTTGTTGTCGCCGTACAAGCACTCCTTGCCAATCAAGTTGAAAAGCTAATTTTAACTCGCCCTGCCGTCGAAGCTGGTGAAAAACTCGGTTTTTTGCCTGGAGACTTACAGCAGAAAGTTAATCCCTATCTTCGCCCACTTTACGATGCTATTTACGAATTCATCGACCCAGAAAAAGTACCCAGTTTAATGGAACGCGGTGTGATTGAAGTCGCGCCACTTGCCTATATGCGGGGACGCACCCTCAATAACGCCTTTATCATTGTCGATGAAGCTCAAAATACTACACCCGCTCAGATGAAAATGGTTTTAACTCGTTTGGGCTTCCGTTCGCGGATGGTGATTACAGGCGATATGACACAAACTGATTTACCACTTCACCAACAATCAGGTTTAGGAGTGGCTTTACAAATTTTAAAACACGTTGAAGGGATTGCCTTTTGTGAATTTTCCCAAAAAGATGTCGTGCGCCATCCTCTAGTTCAACGCATTGTTGCTGCTTATGAACAATACGAAAAATAGGAATTGGGAATTGGGAATTGGACATAGGGCATTAGTTAGGACTCCTCGTTTAACCAACGACAAATAACAAATGATAAAGGACAAATGACAAATGACCACAACATTGAAAGAATTTTTAGAAGGTTGCGAAACTCTTGGAACCTTGCGTTTAATTGTCACTAGCAGTGCGGCTGTATTAGAAGCACGGGGCAAGATTGAAAAGCTATTTTATGCAGAATTACCAAAAGGTAAGTATGCGAATATGCACACTGAAGGCTTTGAATTTCACTTGAATATGGATAGAATTATTCAAGTAAAATTTGAAACTGGTGAAGCGAAAAGAGGCAACTTTACAACCTATGCTATTCGGTTTTTAGATGATAAACATGAGCCTGCTTTAAGCCTATTTTTGCAATGGGGTAAACCAGGAGAATATGAACCAGGACAGGTGGAATCTTGGGAGACTCTAAAAGAAAAGTATGGAGAACTTTGGGAACCTTTACCAGCAGAGATTTAATATAGATAAATGGTAATTGGCGAAACCGTCAATCACCATTTATTTAGATAATACAATGTTACGAAACTGAATATCTTTAAGTGATTTAGGTGAGTCAAATCCTTCTGCTTCAATATTAAGGACTTGTACTTTATTGACTTGTGAAGGAATCTCTAGAAAATTAACACTCAGCCTAACATTAGCATTTTGGATAAGTTGTGGACTAACGTAAGAAGTGTCTTTAACTGCATCAATCTCAACTGACTCAGCAGGATATGTGATGCCCTCTAAATCCAAGAATTTACTTCTCTTAGAGGGATAATTAGCGTATATTTTAAGTACTCTATCCTTGAGAGTATTTGTTATCAATACATCACATCTTACATTTTCATTTAATCTTTTGCAGCTTTTAAGCTTAAAAATAAACCCTTCCACTTCGACCGTTTCTTGAGATCCTGTTTCTTGTTGAATACTTGGGTTACTCTTGTCAGGAACTGTAGGTGCAGGAGTTTTATTTGGTAAAGGATTTTCAAGAATAGTCTGAGGTATGGGTGTTGTTTTAATCGGATTTGGCAAATCAGTTTCAGCAGGTGATTGTGAGGTAACTTCAGAAGACTTTATAGTTTTTCCGCTAGATATATTTTCAGGACATTGTAGTTTTAAAAAACATCTAACTTCCGGAGTGGCAATAGCAATAATTACACTTAATCCTGTTAATACTAGACCGAAAATAGCGATAAATTGATTAAAACCTACTTTTTTACTACGATATTTCAAAACTTTGTCTTGGATAAGTCTCCAAAGTTTGACAATTTGCTCATTTTCGTGATCTCCATCCCAATTTAATAGATAAGCTGGTTGGATATCTAAAAATTCTCCAGGGACTTTAATATTTTCAATTAATACAGGAATCAGAATCTTATTATTTTTTTTCGCTTCCAAAGCTAAACTTTTTAACAAGGCAGATTTTACAGAATTATTTGACCATAAAACTATGACAAATTTAGCTTTATCTAGCATTTCTGTTGTTTGATTTATGATTTTACTTCCTATAGAAATATTTTGTGCTTGCCAAACATCAATACTATAATAATTTAAAGCATCTTCTAGGAGACTTGCTATAGCTTTATCCGATTCAGAGTAGAGCAAACAAACTTCATTTTGACGTGCGTTCATTTATTATTTTCCTAATTTTGCAAATTACTTAGCTCTCACCGAAATTTATGGTATTGATATATTGATATACTATAAATTAGATAATCAGCATTTTATGGAATTGTACACTAGTAAGAATCGACTTTTCAAACACTCAATTATGATAACTTATCTAAAAATTTTATGTAATACATATCATAGCTCAATGTGTGATTAGCTAGCTGGATAATGAGCAATACCTTAAATGCTTTATTTTCCTGAAGATAAATTTTTATTCCATAAAAAATAAATATTAAACAAACACTACCGATGCTTATAAAGAAGGCGATTTGGAGTTTTTGCTTAGTTGTTTCGTTCTTACTATGGAGTAGCGAAGCTCTTGCAGGAGAGTTGTCTGAACGGTTAGCAAATTTTCCTCAGTGGGAAAAATTAACTTCAGTGCAACAGGCTTCTGGTGATTTGGTTTACCCTGAATGGATGGCTGGTTCTTGGCAAGTTACCAGTACTTTAGTAGATTTAGCCGCACCTTTAGCACCAGATATCGTAACTCCAGGGTTTGAAGGTAATCGCCGACAATTAAATCAGCCTGTGAGTTTTGTAGTAAGATTTGTGAAACAGCAACCACCTATTACTAGGTTAAAAATATTTCCTCAGATAGATTATAAATCCCCAATTTTAGTAGCAGATAGATCGTTTAATAGTTTGAACTTGGCACGGGCTTATTTAGGGGATGAAGCAGTGTTATCAGTCAAAGTAGATCCAGATTCACCTAATCGTCAGATTACATTCTTGCGTAGCAGTCACCAACTAGTTTCTATTGTGACTGCACGCGCTACCGAAACTACCTCCGATGGCAAGTTCATCACTACAGAAGTGTTTCAACAATTATTTAAAGGCGGTTCACGCCCCTATTTAAACTCTGTAGAATCTACCACTGCTTATCATAAACTTCCAACATCTAATCGGGCGATTAAAGCAGATCAAGTTACTGCTGTTTATCTTTCACCCCAAGATCCAGATTACTTTAAAGCTGGTTCTCAGCCAGTTGCTCTCTATCGCTATCGCCTCAAATTTTTCTCTCAAGAACTGCCAACTACTCCCAAAGAGTGATTTGTCATCTAACTATTGACTCTAGTGTAATACGTCTGTAGTATATAAATTCCAAGTTTACGATCGCGCTCTTGGACGGTGTGCATCATGGCCAAATTTCAAGATATTGTCAATTACTTTCGCTCTGACTGGAAGTTGAGTGTTTTCAGTATTACAGCATCTAGCATTTACGAAGTTATTGATTTAGTTGTACCTTATGCGATTGGACAGATTTTAAACGTTTTGTCTGCTCAACCTTTGGATAAACCACTTCAAAGTGCGATCGCAACTTTTTCTGACATCACCAATTACCCAGTTAATAAAACTCTATCTTTGAGTGTATTACTGGGGTTAATTTTCGTTGTCACGGTAGTCAGAGCGCCTACACAACCTTGGTTAACCAATTGGTTTCATTGGGATATAGCTTTTAGGGCACGTCGAGAAAAAAACGAAACAGCGATCGCTAAAGTTCTGACTCTACCGCTAGAATTTTATGATGAAAATAACCCTGGACGTATTGCCGGAAGAGTAGCTAGAGGAATTTCTAACCACACTTGGGTGTATCCAGAAATTGCCGGACAGTTGATTCCTAAACTAGCTCGTGTACTGGGGATTTTTGTGTTTATCTTGTTCATTGAGTGGCGAATTGCAATTTTATATCTAATTTCCTTTGTAATTATTCTCAGTTTCAGCTTGAAGAATTTGCAGCAGTTGATTGGGTACGAAAGTCGCCTGGATAAATATGGAGAGGACACCGAAAGCCGCACTTCCGAATTAATCACCAATATCAAAACGGTGAAAGCATTTGCGACAGAATCTAGAGAACTGAAACGGCAAAAGCAACGTTTGGATCGTGAACTAACAGTGCTTGATTATCGCATTCACAAAGGTTATACGATACTGGGTACTTGGCAAAGAACTGTAATTCAGTTTTGTGTGTTTACAATTCTGGGTTTGACTTTAGCAGCAACAGTAAATGGGAGAATTTCTCTCGGTCACTTTGTCATGACCTTAACTCTTTCTAGTATGGCTTATGCCGAATTAGAACCTATTAGTAGCTTGGCAGAAGTTTTTGCCCGTCGTTATTCTTCTATGCTGCGGTTTCACGAATTTCTGCAAGAGCCAACTGCATCTGATTCAGCTACTCTTTTAGAAGAGAGCAACCAGACAGAATCACCTTATAAATTTACTGGAAAAGTTGAGTTATCGCACCTCAGCTTTGGATATGATGCCAAGCATCAAGTTTTGCAAGATATTAACTTGTTGATTGAGCCATACCAAACAGTGGCATTAGTAGGGCGTTCCGGTTCTGGTAAATCTACTTTAGTGAAATTGCTGTTGCGATATTTCGAACCTCAAGAAGGCCAAATTTTGATTGATGGTCAAGATATTCGGACTTTGGATGTGGGTAAGTATAGACGGAGATTAGCGATCGTTCACCAAGAAGTAGATGTTTTCAACGGTACGATATTGGATAATCTCACCTACGGCAGACCAAATGCTAGTTTGGAGGAGGTTCAGGAAGCTTGTAGAATTGCCAGAGTCGATGAAGTAGTGCAGCACTTACCTAAAGGTTATTATACCGTCGTTGGGGAAAGAGGTGTCAGGTTATCTGGAGGACAAAGACAGCGCTTGGGAATTGCGAGGGCGTTGCTAGTGAACCCAGACGTGCTGATTTTTGACGAAGCCACCTCTAGCTTAGATTATGAATCTGAGCGTTCAATTCAGCTAGCAATGCGATCGATTCAGGGTACTTGCACCACTATTGTGATTGCCCACCGTTTAAGTACAGTGCGAGAAGCAGATAAAATTGTAGTTCTGGAGCAAGGAAAGATTGTAGAAGTGGGTAGCCACGATGAACTCTTGCATCAAGAAGGCATTTACCGCCGCTTGCACTCCCTACAAGAAACAGGAGAACTCCTAAGTTAGGGAACATAATATTTTGGATTTTGGATTTCAGGTTGACTCCATGAATTAATCCGCTTGATTAAATCGACTTTATTAACAATAAGGTCGATTTTTTAATTATAATTAACACTATTACGTTACTACTAATTAATATATATCTAATAGCTTAAGTTCAGAATTTGTAATTTAATATCTATATATTCTATACAATATTAAAATTATCTCATTATAAAAATTTACTATAAAAGGTGGTAGGAAGAAACTACCAATAGTAGCCTTTTAATAATCATTATAAATTATTGAATATTTAATTTTTTGGAAGTCTCAATTAGAATTAGCTATCCTCACGTTAGTACAAGGAATTGGCTATTTCTTGAAGTTGTTATTGAGATGTTAAAAACCAAGTACAGCATTTAACTAATTCGTAGCGAGTTAAATTTGGCAAGACTCTGTGCCCCTACCCTGCGCGAAGGCAAAGCGCTTATGCACTTACCTTTGCTATCTACTGCGTTTAAAAACGCTACGATTTCACACAAAAGGGTACTAAGATTTACTCTTATCTGCTTCTTTCTGCGCCGCCTCACTATATTTCTTATATAGTTGAGTCCGAATTTTAGCTTCCTGATAACGGCTGTGGTTTTGTGGCACCCTACTCATTAAATCTGAAGCTCGTTGCCACTTAGCAGCGATCTCTAGCCATTGAGTTGAGCTTGTGGCTGTTTTACCAGATGTAGAAGCTTGATTGGCAATTCGCACAGATATTGCAAATGGGTCATCAGATGTCTCATCAAAGCTATTGCTAGGAACACGAGATGGTGCTTGGGCTTTTCTCTGGTTAGTATTTTCTGTAGTTAAAGATTTGGAAGTTTGTGGTTGCATTAGGTTTTTCAGTTTATCACCTAGCTGGGCATAAACAATCCAACTAAGCAACAACAGCGAGCATAAACCAGCTGCTGCTAATACTTTGTTTTTAGATTTATTACTGTGTTTTTCTTGGTTAATAAGTACCAAAGGACGAGAAACTTGAGTTTTAGGAAAATTTGGTTTTCCTAGGTCAGCTTGAGCTTCTGTAAAATCTTTAATTAATTGCTTTACAATATTAGGCTGAATTAAGGCAATTTCCTGTGACCAGAGCAATTGGTTGTCGCGATCGCTATCTATCTCTTTTAACCATAGTAATTGTTGTTCTCGAACAATCCGACTGTTGATATTGACTCGGCGAATGTGACGCGGAGCAATAGACTCAAGAATTTGCTGGATTTGTTCTACGAGGGAAGATTGCTCAAGTTGCTCTATCCTAGCCGCCTCGCACAGAAGTTGTAAGACACCATCAGAAAAAATGGCTCTAGTTCTGACACCAGATTTGGCTAGCTTTTCATTTAATAACTGAATAATCGCAGCAACGCTCCCTTGGTGAGCTTGCCAACCGATATCGTTTATCCTGTCTACCATCTGAGGTTTGGTGATAACTCTTCCACCCTGACTGATTAACGTATTCATTAATTTAGGGACTCTTTTCTACTGACCTTGATCTTGTCTTCGATTTTACGAGTAAAAAGATGAGTTGCCAAATAAAATCATAAAAGTCGAGCCTCCCTTCTCGGTTCGGTAAAGATGCTCGCTCGCGCTCAGTTAATTTAACACTCCCACGCTTAAAAAGCGTAAGATTCTTGAACTGAAACTGCGCTTTTAGGTTAACGCCGATACTGGCGGACGAGCTACCTGTTTGACATACTACATTATGATGTCTTTTGGCGATCGCATAAACTCAAGTTAAGTTAGCTAAATACTATCAGGTCGACACCAAAGGATGTTTAATGGCCAGTCGCTTCTCTGTAAGAGGCTACACCAAACTCCAACGCCTCTACACAACTAGTTCCTTCAACCTTTCCAACTGCGATTCTGCATATCTTGCTTGCGATTGGGCTTATTCCCTGGTTAATCTTTCCTGTTTCAGAGACACTTTCGCTGATATTTCTGGAAGTGTCATCCTGTCAGATATTAATCGCAAAGGAAACAAAATAGCTATATCAGGATAAATTTGTGAGTCATTCTCGCTTTTTTTTGCCTTTTTATCAGAATGGCAAGACTATTTAGTACAGCGATCGCTACATTAGAAGATATATATAAATAAAAATCATTGTTGATTTTTCGTTCGCAGTTCACACAAAACCATGAGTGCAAGTACCATTATTTCCGACAATCCCCTACTTCAAGGCGTTGGTTTACCTCCCTTTGCAGAGATTAAACCAGAACGAGTAGTACCAGCCTTCAATCAGTTGTTGGCAGAACTAGACCAGCAGCTTGCCACCTTAGAAGCTAGTGTACAGCCTACTTGGAGTGGTTTAGTAGAACCCTTAGAAAAGCTGACAGAAAGGCTTACCTGGAGTTGGGGGGTGGTGAATCATTTAATGGGTGTTAAAAATAGCCCGGAACTGCGCGAAGCTCATGAAATCGTACAGCCACTAGTTGTACAATTTATCAACAAGCTCGGTCAAAGTCAACCTATCTACAATGCTTTTAAAGCACTCCGTACCAGTGAGAATTGGGCAACTTTAGAATTAGCTCAACAGCGCATTGTAGAAGCCGCCATTCGAGATGCAGAACTTTCTGGTGTTGGCTTAGAAGGAGAGGTAAGAGAGCGTTTCAACGCCATACAAATGGAGTTAGCAGAACTTTCTACCAAATTTTCTAACCATGTACTTGATGCCACGAAAGCCTTCAGCTTAACCCTAACAACACAAGCGGAAATTGAAGGTTTACCACCAAGCTTAGTGAGTCTAGCAGCTCAAGTTGCTCGTGCAGCAGGCGAAAGTAACGCCACACCAGAAAATGGCCCTTGGCGGATTACTTTAGACTTCCCCAGCTATGGCCCTTTCATGCAGCACAGCACCCGGCGAGATTTGCGTGAAAAGCTCTACAAAGCTCATATCACCCGCGCTTCTACTGGCGATTTAGATAACAACCCCTTAATTGAGCGCATTTTGAAGTTGCGCCAAGAACTCGCAGATATATTAGGCTTTAAAAGTTTTGCCCAATTGAGTCTGGCTAGTAAAATGGCTCCTAATGTTGAGGCAGTCAACGCCCTATTAGAAGAACTACGCCATGCTAGTTATGATGCTGCTGTCAAAGACTTGGTAGAACTCAAAGCTTTTGCAGCAGCACAGGGAGCAGCAGAAGCTGAGGATTTAAAACACTGGGATATCAGCTTTTGGGCAGAACGCCAACGAGAAGCAAAATTTGCCTTTACTGCTGAAGAATTGCGTCCCTACTTCCCGCTTCCCCAAGTGTTAGACGGCTTATTTGGATTAGTCAAGCGGCTGTTTGGTGTTACTGTCACTTCTGCCGATGGTCAAGCCCCAGTCTGGCATGAGGATGTGCGTTATTTCCAAATTGCTGACGAAACTGGTTCTCCCATAGCCTACTTCTACTTAGACCCTTACAGCCGTCCAGCCGAAAAACGCGGTGGTGCTTGGATGGATGTGTGCATCAATCGGGCCAAAATCACTGAAAATGGTGTCACTGCCATCCGCTTACCTGTAGCTTATTTGGTGTGTAATCAAAGTCCTCCTGTAGATGGTAAACCTAGTTTGATGACCTTCTATGAAGTAGAGACTTTGTTCCACGAGTTTGGTCATGGATTGCACCATCTGCTTACTAAGGTTAATTATCCCGGAGCCGCAGGCATCAATAATGTGGAGTGGGATGCAGTGGAACTACCTAGTCAGTTTATGGAAAACTGGTGCTATGAGCGAACCACTTTCTTTGGAATGGCGAAGCATTATGAAACTGGTGAAGCCTTACCGGAGCATTATTATCAAAAACTGCTAGCGGCGCGTAATTATATGAGTGGTACTGCTATGTTGCGGCAGATTCACCTAAGCAGTCTTGATTTAGAACTACACTACCGCTATCACCCTGGTAGTAGTGAAACTCCATCAGATGTGCGTCATCGCATAGCCAAGACTACTACCGTTTTACAGCCACTTCCAGAAGATGCAATTTTATGTGCTTTTGGGCATATTTTTGAGGGTGGTTATGCAGCGGGTTACTACAGTTACAAGTGGGCTGAGGTACTGAGTGCTGATGCTTTTGCCGCTTTTGAAGAAGCTGGTCTAGAAGATGAAGAGGCTATAAAAGCTACAGGTCGGCGTTATCGGGATACGGTACTAGCACTTGGTGGTGGTCAGCATCCAATGGAGGTGTTTAAAACTTTCCGGGGTCGTGAACCAAGTACGATCGCTTTGCTCAGGCACAATGGTTTAGTCAGTGCTGCTGTAAACTAAATAATATTAGTGTAGGGAGATTGCATTGCAACCTCCCTACTCGCGTCAAATCTTTGTTATCTAGCATCTAGCGATCGCAAAGCTCGTTATTCTGATACTAGTGGATTTTACCCCAAGTCTTGCCCTGTCGAAGTGACAGGGAAAGACTTAAACTTTAGACGTGAGAAACCTTGATATTTCCGCATGTGCCAACACAGCAGATGGTTCGCGCTGGAGAGCATTGTAATACTTTCTCTCAAAAGTATTACCTGTCTCTAACGGTACAATCAGGGTGCGGACATCAGCAATCAACTTTTCAAAATCTTCCAAAGATATCGGTTCATCTGCTTCGAGCATTTCATCAACTTGCACAACCACCTCAGAAATGCGATGTAGCCAGGCAAATTGTTCATGAGCGATAACTAGCTGAAGTAATTCTCCGCTTGATACTCGTCCACTAACCTGTTCATAGGCAATGCGTTCTGTTTCCAACAACATTTTATGAAGGTGGAGTAATTTATTTCGTAAATCACGCAGATATTGATGTTGACGTATTCTTTGTGAAAGTGTGTTAGAAGTCAATGTTACTCATCCTCTCGTTACAATAGCCTTCAATGGCTTAAATAATTGCTGCGTCAGTATCGATACGCGAATAGACTGTAGCGAACAACTGGCTTGTTGAGTGATACCGTAGCGATGCGTAGACGCTTGCTTGCCGCTCCAACTTTATCTTCACGACACTCTATCTAGTAAGATTCCCATCTGGTTACAGGCTCGACACTCAACATACATCGCCACTTTTGCACCGTCTTGTGCAAACAGCACCATTAACCATCTGCCCAATCTCAGTTCATATATTCGGTTTCCTTGTTAAGAGCGTGAAAATCAACATATCTTTTTATAACGGTTGTATCTTATATTGGATTAATCATATATTAGCATAAACTTATAAGAAGTAGATAGTTATAGAACCTAGTGAGAAAATGTCAATTATGGGAAAACAGCCTTAATGTCCCTAGCATACGTAATTCTAGGCCTTCTTCAGCAGCAAGAAATGACGGGCTACGACCTCAAAACGAGCTGCTTTGATCAATGTATTGCCCATTTGTGGCCAGCAGACCAGGCACAAATTTACAGAACTCTCGATAAGCTCGTTGAGCAAGGCTGGATTACCTGTACGATTGAGATTCAGCACGATCGCCCCAATCGCAAAGTTTACACTGTGACGGAGCTAGGGAAAGCTGAATTTGCCCAATGGCTTGGGACTCATCAGCCGTTACCAACTTTACGAGAACCTTTGCTAGTCCAGTTGCATTTTGCAGATCAGTTGTCGAATGAAGCAATCATTCACCTACTGGAGCAACAATTGGGGGCTCGAAGCAGAAAGCTTGCTGAATGCGAAATCATTGATTTGCCATCACTTGGTGATGAGTCTGCTAACCGTGAGCAGGTAATGCAAAGGCTGGTGCTGGAGTTGTTAATCAGAAGAGAACAGACTTATATTAATTGGTTGAAGACAGCGATTAAAGTTATCGCTCACCAAAAGCCATATCCATCACATTACCAAATTTTATAAATGCCAACAATAGCAGTAAATCCTTATCTCGATCGCAATTTTGCTCCAATCCGTGAAGAAATCACCACCGACAAATTGCCAGTTATCGGTGAATTACCCCTTGATTTATCGGGGATGTTTGTACGGAATGGCCCTAACCCTCAATGGACACCCATCGGTCAATATCACTGGTTTGATGGTGATGGAATGTTACATGGTGTGCAAATTAGCAACGGCGTAGCCACTTATCGTAACCGCTACGTCCAGACATCTGGATGGAAAAAAGAACGAGAAGCGGGTGAGGCTTTGTGGAGTGGGCTTTTAGAACCACCGCGAATGGATAATCCCCACGGCCCTCGCAAAAATACTGCCAATACTGCCTTGGTATGGCACGCGGGTCAGATGTTGGCGCTGAACGAAAGTGGTAAACCTCACGCCATCAAGCTTCCTGAATTGGAAACCATTGGCGAGTATAGCTACAATGGGAAGCTAATCTCTGCCTTCACAGCTCATCCCAAGGTAGACCCGGTGACGGGCGAGATGATCTTCTTTGGCTACTCTGTATTTACGCCACCATACCTGCAATATAGTGTTGTCTCAGCACAAGGCGAACTTTTGCGGACAGTGCCAATTGACCTGTCTATAGGAGTGATGATGCACGATTTCGCCATCACTGAAAACTACACCATTTTCATGGATTTGCCGTTGACTTTTAGCGCCGAGCGATCGCAACGAGGAGAACCTGTGATGATGTTTGAGCGCGATCGCCCCAGTCGTTTTGGAATTGTACCGCGTCATGGTGACAACAGTAATATCCGATGGTTTGAGAGCCCCTCTTGCTACGTCTTCCATACCCTCAACGCTTACGAAGATGGAGATGAAGTAGTGCTTATCGCCTGTCGTATGAGTTCTACTACTGTGTTGATTTCTGATGATTCCCAACCCGACCCAGAAGGAAACATCCCGCGTTTGTATCGCTGGCGATTTAACCTCAGCACAGGGACAGTGCGTGAGGAAATGTTGGACGATGTAACTTCAGAATTTCCCCGCATCAACGAAAATCTATTGGGGCGGCAAACCCGATATGGCTACACTAACAAAATTGCAAATAGTCCCGTACCATTATTTGAAGGTATAATTAAGTACGATTTCAGTAGTGGAAAGTCACAAACCCACAAATTCGGACAGGGACGCTATGGTAGTGAAGCTGTGTTTGCGCCGCGTCCTGGTGCAATTGCTGAGGATGATGGCTGGCTTGTGACTTTCGTTCATGATGAGAATTCAAATACTTCAGAATTAGTAGTGGTAAATGCTCAAGATGTAACTGCTGAACCTGTAGCGCGGGTGATAATTCCTCAACGAGTGCCTTATGGATTTCATGGTACTTGGGTTGCACAGGAATAGCTGGGCGGTTGAACAAGAGGCAAGGGAGCAGGGTGTAGGGGGTCTGCCCCCATTTCCTAACTCAAATTATTTTTCCCTATAACCCCCAGCGTAGTCAATTACGCAGATTGTTCTATATGATTTGTGAGTTCCATAAGCAACGCCAGACACTTTAAAAGCGCCGTTAAATATATTTTTTCTATGGCCGCGATCGCGCACACCATCATCAATAATTAATTGCATGACGATATCTTGGGCAGTGTTTGGGCCATAGCTAATATTTTCGCCAGCCGTTGTTTGCCATGCACCATAGCGGTTGATGCGAGTAAAAGGGTTGCTACCATCGCTACCATCATGACCTGTAACACCTCTTGGCCCTTGGTCTTTAACATGGTCTTTTGCTCCTAAAGACATACCTTTAGAAGCACTTAAAGCTCCTACAGGACGTGCAGATTTCAAAAATGCGATCGCTTCATCGACTGCTTTGACTCCTTCTTGAGTTCGCAAATAGGTATTGTTAAAAATTTTGACTCGGTTCCCTTCAAAGCGCTTCCTATAGTTTTCCAGAATCGGGAGATATGACTTGGGATTTGTTCGTACCTTATTGGTTTCAACAATTACCTGTTGTTCAAGTGGTGAAAGGTAACTCGCCTTTGCTAATAAAGTTGGACTGGTTGGTTGAACTACTGCTGGGTTAGAGTTTGCCACAGATGGACTAGATTGAAATAGTTGATTTGAGCAACCGAATATTAGGGTAACTGGCAAAAGTACCCAAAGTTTAATGCGATGCATTCATTACCTCACAATTTTTTTATGGATTAATTTAGTGAATTAGGAAAAATAATAGTTTTCAACACACAGAGAAGTTTGTAAACGCTTCTTTATTCAAAATTTTAGAAGCGGCTTGTTGTCAGACATCAGAATTTATATCAGTTCCCTAAAAAGAACGAAAATGAGTTTATCGAGAGTTATAGATAACGCTGTGATGGTCTTTGTTCCTTGAGTGTTAAAAAGGATTACTTAATACTTGTTGTAACCTATCTAATACTCAAACGTAAACCACAAAAAATGTTTTTACTTGATTACGCCTGTTTTTAACTACAATAATTTAGAACCCTTATCAAATATAACGCAAACGAAAACTTTGCATATTTGCGTTTGCGAAAAAAACGCAGAGTTTATATCGTATCTGCCTAAACAAGTGTTATTGCGATCGCTTTTTCTCAGTGTAGGGAAACAAGCCCGAAAAAACCTTGCGATGGCGCAAGCGCCCGCCGTAGGCGATCGCTAATTTTACTCGCAATTAACTAATGACGTGTGATTTACCAGATATGATATTACACTTTGACAAACCAACGTTGCCGATACATCAGAACACCAACACCCCACCACAACAACACAGTGACTATGGCAAACAACAGGGAACCATTCAGAACTCCCGCCCAAGATGCGAAAAAATTCTGGTAAATCCAATTGTAGGTACTGGGAGCGTCTTTAGCTGTGCCGATAGTGGTTTTCACTAAAATTTTAATCAACAAAACGGATGGAACGAAAAGTGCGATCGCATTTAAGCCCATAATTTCAAAAGGTTTACTCCAGCGACGATTCAGCCGGACTTCGATGAGTTCATAACAAGCTGCTAGCAAAATTAAAGCCCAACCGCTACTAAAGACTACATAAGAACTTGTCCACAGCTTTTTGTTGATGGGAAATGTCCACCCCCACGCCCAACCAATAATTAAACAGCCAACTCCAAATAATCCTAACCCGATACTTGTACGTGATTGTACAGGTTGGCTGCGTATCCATTGACCAGTGAAGTAGCCAGCTAGAACGCTTACTATCGCGGGAATAGTACTGAACAGTCCCTCTGGATCTCCCATAAATTTGAAACCATCACCTTTATATAGATGTGCTTTGGGAATAATCATCCGGTCAATATAAGCGCCCAAATTACCTTCTCGTGTTAGAACTCCCGCGCCATAATCTGGCACTGGTAGATACATCATCATTAGCCAGTAGCCGATGAGTATTACTGCTGCGAGTATCCATTGACCTTTGCGCGGAAGGTTGAGAACTATCAAGGAAGCCAACAGATAGGTAATGCTGATGCGCTGCAATACTCCCATAATGCGGATGCTACTCAAATCAAAAGTCCAAACACCTTGATTCCAAAAGCCATTTAGTAACAATCCCAAGGCAAACAGAATAGCGGCGCGGCGTAAGATGCGCCAGTAAATAGCTGAGGTTGGTTTGTTATCTTCGGTGTACTTTGACAGCGAGAAAGTCATCGCTACACCAACAATAAAGAGAAAGAAAGGGAATACCAAATCAGTTGGCGTGCAACCGTGCCAATCGGCGTGGGCTAAGGGAGGATATATATTATCTGCGACTCCCGCCATATTGACGAGAATCATAGCAGCGATCGTAATGCCGCGAAAAACATCCAGTGAAGTCAGGCGCATAAGGGGAATTTTTTCTTTGATGAGTATCTAAGCTACCCCGCCTGATGCAGCTAATCAAGCAAAATTTATATACTCGGATACAAGGTAAAATTTTGTTAAGTAATTACCACCACTTGTTATGCCAATCAAAGTTGGAGATACCGCTCCTAATTTCACTCTACCTGCTCAAAACGGTTCAACAGTTAGCCTCCAAGATTTTCGCGGCACAAAAGCTGTTGTCCTATATTTTTATCCCAAGGATGACACACCCGGATGTACGGCTGAATCCTGCGCCTTTCGCGATCAATATGAAGTGTTTAAAAGTGTTGGTGCTGAAGTTGTCGGCGTGAGTGCTGACTCTAGCGAATCTCACCAAAAATTTGCTGCGAAATATAATCTACCTTTTACCCTGTTAACTGACAAAGGCGACCAAGTACGGAAGCTATATGGCGCAACAGCAGCCTTTGGCTTATTCCCTGGTCGCGTTACTTACGTCATTGACCAACAGGGAGTTGTGCAATACGTGTTTGATTCAATGTTGAACTTTAAAGGTCATGTTGAGGAAGCATTGAAAACTTTGCAACAGATTGCAAAATAGGATATTGGGCATTGGGCATTGGGCATTGGTTATTTCTCCCTCATCTCCCTATGCCCCATACCCCATTCCCTATTTAGAATGCGACTTTTCCGGCATGGCAATATTAGTGTGGCTTGACTTGCCATTCTTGCCGTTAGTATGACCGTTACCATTGCGGGGATGAATCACACCATAACCGCCGTGGTTGCGTTCGTAAATTACATTAATCTCTCCAGTTTCAGAATTGCGGAACATATAAAAGTCGTGTCCCACAAGTTGCAGTTGTTCCAGGGCTTCTGCAAGGGTCATCGGTGGCATGGAAAAGTATTTGGTGCGGACGACTTCGTTGGGCAATTCAGGAGTGCGATCGCCAATTAAATCTGGGACTACCGACTCTGCAACAACTACTTCTGTTGGTTGGGACTGAGTTTTCTGATCTTGACGGCGTTCTTTATATTTCCGCAGTTGACGGGCAATTTTATCTGCTACTAAGTCAATGCTGGCATATAGATTTTCGCTACTTTCCTCGGCACGGATAACGCTGCCATTAGCGTAAATAGTTACTTCAGCTGCTTGTCTAGTATTAATCCGAGGATTACGGGCTACGCTAAGATGCACATCCACTTCATTTGTGATGCTCTGAAAGTGACTAGCTGCTTTTTCAATCTTTTGATGTACATATTCCCGAATCGCATCGGTGATTTCAATATTTTTGCTGTGGATGACAAGCTTCATGTAAACTCTCCCACTGAATATTTGATGTGTGAATTTGCTTTGTATGAAAAGAAATTGCGGTAAAGTCTATTACTCCCGCCAAAACAAATTGTGAACTGTTTCTATCTACTGCTGGTAAGCTATTTTTAAGCTTACTGCATCTAAGTTTTTGCTCATTAATACCCTTAATTTTCCTCCTCATCTCTGCGCTGATATCCAATTGGATTTCCACATAGAACTATTTGGCGAGGAAATTTGAGCGGTAGCTCTCGTAACTGTCTTCTCTATTAAAACAACGCTTACAGAACTGTTAATAGTTGCTCCTTCTGTGTCCGATTGAGGTTTGCTCGCTGTCGATCAACAACACGAGATTTGTAGAAGTTGATCTTGCTTTAATAATGTGCAAACAAGATTATTAGAGTCATCAGCCAGTGCATCGTTCTTAATTGTCTTGGCATGATGCTTATTGCAGAGAATTCCTCCTAAAACCTATTGAGGTTGTATATTCAAACTAGCACTTTGTATTTTCTAATGCATGTTCCCTTGACTTTCCTTTAAAATCCTTTGCAAATCTTGACACTTTTGGGCTTCAATCCTGTAAATCGCAATATATTTTGTTCCTAATACCAGTTGATTTTTGGCATGATCCGTAGTAAAGAACCACACAACAACCTTTGTTTGCTGTATAACCAAGGATTAATGCCTTACTTAGATGCTCATAGATGGCAGCGATCGCTCCTCAATGAACGCATCCATGACCCTAGTCTAGATGACGTGTTGATTTTGCTAGAACATCCACCTGTCTACACCTTGGGGCAAGGAAGCAACTCAGATTTTATCAAATTTGATATTGATCAAGGTGAATATGATGTGCATCGAGTTGAAAGAGGCGGCGAAGTTACTTATCATTGTCCCGGTCAACTAGTGGGGTATCCAATTTTAAATCTGCAACGTTATCGTAAAGACCTGCATTGGTACTTACGCCAACTCGAAGAAGTCATAATTCGCGTATTGACAGTTTATGGGTTGCAGGGAGAAAGAATTCCGGCTTTTACTGGTGTTTGGTTACAAGGGCGAAAGGTTGCGGCTATTGGGATTAAAGTCAGCCGTTGGATTACCATGCACGGCTTTGCATTAAATGTTTGTCCAGACATGAAAGGCTTTGAGCGCATTGTACCCTGCGGTATTTCTGATAAACCTGTAGGCAGTTTAGCCGAATGGATTCCAGGTATTACTTGCCAAGAAGTCCGTTTTTATGTAGCACAGTGCTTTGCTGAAGTGTTTGGAGTGGAATTAATCGAATCACAGCCTCAAGACTTTTTCCGGCCTGAGTAAATTCAGCCTGTATTTATGTAATAAATACTATAGCAGCTCTATAGAAATTATGAGACACTAATGAGAGTAGCCTATATCTAAATAGTATCAAAATAACTATTTAACTACGGTTGTCAAACCTAAAATCTGATTATTTACAAATTTCTATACTAAATTTTTACGGCTGTCAAGCACAACTTTGCGCGTGAATTACTCAAATAATTTCCAGGTATATACCCCATCGTTAACGTCTTTGAGAGAACGTGATTTGACAGCTTTGATAGAACTATTTGATAGAGACGACGGTGATGAAATTGAAGCCGACATCAGTGCTAGTTTGTTTTGGCTGATACCTGAACCTTGCTGGGAGGACGATCCTTTTGAGTTCTTGCGCGAGTATCTTTAAGTAGTGCTGAGTACCGTGAGATTAAAAGAAGCCTTTAATTACGAATTACGAATTACGAATTACTTGAAGGCGACTGAGGAAAATACGCAGGCGATCGCTTTGAGGATTGGTCAGTACTTCATAAGCTGAACCTTTTTCTGCCACAATACCTTTGTCCAAAAATATCACCTGATGGGCTACTTCTTTTGCAAATTGCATTTCATGGGTGACAATGACCATTGTCATTCCCTCTGCTGCCAATTGTTGCATCACTTGCAAAACTTCGCCGACGAGTTCCGGATCTAGGGCGCTGGTGGGTTCGTCAAATAGCATGATTTGGGGATTCATACATAAGCTACGAGCGATCGCTACTCGTTGCTTTTGTCCGCCAGAAAGTTGTTCGGGATAAGCAGATGCTTTGTCATGTAAGCCAACTTTCTCTAAATACAATCTCGCTAGTTGGGCGCTTTCCTTGGGTGTTTTACCCAGAACTTTACGCGGTGCAAGTGTCATATTTTCCAGGACGCTGAGATGAGGAAACAGGTTGAACTGTTGAAAAACCATACCTACTTGTGTCCGTAGTTGGCGCAGTTGATTATAGTTGACAGTGGGTCGGGATAAGTTGATACCGTTGATGATTAAACGCCCGTTGTCAATGGTTTCTAAGCGATTAAAGCAGCGTAATAAGGTACTTTTACCACAGCCGGAGGAACCGATAACTGCAACAACTTCTCCCCGGTTGATTTCGCCAGTGATTCCTTTGAGGACTTTTAGGGAACCAAAGTTTTTTTCGATATTGTCAAAAATAATTGCGGGGATGGTATTGTTCATTACTTGTGCCAAGCTGCTCTACAGTTGATTGTAAGGTAAGGAACCGCCATCTCTAGGAGAGGCTTCCGCCAATGCGTAGCGTCTCGCAAAGAAAACACCAAGGGCGTAGAGAGAAGAGAAAATAATATGGCTAAATTTGGTTTTGGGCGTTGGCTGCGCTGGTGTGTGGTTGTTAGTTTTGGTTGTTTGTTATTGGTTAGCTGTGCTGTGAACTCTAGTGCGGGGAAAACTTTGCGGGTTGCTACAGAACCAGCATTTCCACCTTTTGAGTTTAAAAAACCAGGTGGTGAGTTAGAGGGTTTTTCCATTGATTTGATGAATGCGATCGCAGTTGCAGCTAAATTTAAAGTCGATTTTCAAAGTATGCCTTTTGATGGTATGATACCGGCTTTGGCAGCCAAAACGGTAGATGCGGCGATTAGTTCGATCACGATTACAGAGGAGAGGGCGAAGACAATTTCTTTTTCCCGTCCTTATTTTAAAGCTGGGTTAGCGATCGCAATTCGTGCAGACGATCAAAATATTACTGGCTTTGACAGTCTCAAAAATAAAAAAATTGCAGTCCAAATTGGTACAACTGGGGCTGCAAAAGCTAAGAGTATTCCTGGAGTGCAACTTCGTAGTTTTGATTCTGCACCTGTAGCCCTACAAGAATTGGCCAATGGTAATGTGGATGCGGTAATTAATGATGCACCAGTGACTTTATATGCTATTAATACGGGCAATATTCAGGGAATAAAAATAGTACAGCAATTGCTGACGGAAGAGTTCTATGGCATTGCTACAGCTAAAAATTCGCCAAACTTGGTATTAATAAATAATGGTTTGGAGAGAGTGTTAAAAAATGGCACTTATTCCCAAATTTACCAAAAATGGTTTAAAATCAAACCGCCATCATTACCAGCTAAATCACCATTTGAAAATCAGAATAGTACTAGTTCACCTAAAATATTTACCTCAATTGCCGTAATTTTGCAGGCTTTTCCGACTTTATTGCAGGGAGCATTAGTAACGTTACAATTAACGATAATTTCTGTAGTTTTTGGTTTAATAGGAGGTTCCCTGATTGGTATTGTCCGACTTTCTCGGATAACACCTGTGCGTTGGTTAGCGAGAGCCTATGTAGATTTTTTTCGGGGAACACCTTTATTGGTGCAAATTTTTATGATTTACTTTGGTTTACCAGCAATTTCGCAAGAAATTGGTTTTACATTTACTTTTGATCGCCTAACTGCTGGAATAATTGCCTTAAGTTTGAATAACGCCGCTTACACTGCCGAAGTTGTGCGTGCAGGGATTCAATCGATTGAAACAGGACAAGCAGAAGCAGCACAATCATTAGGTTTGAGTTCTATACAAACGATGAGTTATGTCATTTTTCCCCAAGCTTTTCGGCGGATGATTCCACCTTTGGGTAATGACTTTATCAGTTTATTGAAAGATACTAGCTTAGTTTCTGTAATTGGGTTGGAAGAATTACTACGTAAAGGACAGTTAATTGTTGCTGATAACTATCGTGCCTTTGAGATTTACGCAGGTGTAGCGGTGGTTTATTTATGTTTAACGTTACTTTTTTCACAGGCATTTAGTCACTTAGAACTGTGGATGAATCCAGTTAAACGGCACAGATGATTTTGAAAAGTTGCTGTCCCTTTTTGAGGAAGGTTAGAGGGATTAAAATCTTGTGATGCAACTCATTCTTCTTCTAAGGCGTTGCCAAAGAATAAATTATTCCAGAAAAATAATTCTTATTATAGAAAGTGAATAAATAGTTGCCGACGACAACCATTTATTCTCATCCAGAGTGTATGATAAATTTCCTATCTATACTCAACTAAGCAAGAACTACCTATCGTTTTCTAAAAGTAAAAACTTAGCCCTTACTTAGATTTTTATCTGCACTACTATATTTAGAGAAATATTTACTTAAAAAGTAATTAATCCTACGCGAAATAATTTTTGGTGATTGTTTTGCAAGATGCACAAAAAAATATGGGTTATTTGCCATCTCTACTAAAGTCCTGGAAAAGCTTTTGCTTTTAATAGCATCCAAAACACGAAAATATGGTCTAGTCTTCTCAAGCAAAGCTAAACGTCTAGACAAAGCTTTGAATAACTGGGGGTTCGTTTTTATAAAATCTTGCTCTAGGAAATATCTACTAATATTACAAGTTTCTTCAAGACGTTTTACTTTGTTGGTACTAGCCACTAACGAACCTAAACGGGATCGGTAAAAATAGTAAGGGGTTGGTACAAATATAAAGCGTGCTTTATATGCTAGGCATTTGAGATAAAACCAAAAATCTTCACTTAGTCGGATGCTTTCATCATATTCAATGTTCTTCTTTATAAGAAATTCGCGTTTAATTACAGGCTTTGTTAAACCAATAGTTAAGCCCCCTCGTCCCGGTAAATCAGTTTCTACATAATATACAGAATCAATTTCTTTGATTGTATCAATCTGCTCTCCACTCTGAGCAATTAAAGTATTCCAAGGCGTTTGATCGCCATCTTTGATGTAATACAAATCATCTGCAACCATGTCTGCGTTTTCTGCATCTGCCACCTGCAAAAGTTTTTCTAATCTTTCGGGCAGATACCAGTCGTCAGAGTCGAGAATAGCAATCCATTTGCCCTTAGCCTCCTTGATAGCAAGATTACGTGCCCCTGAAGGCCCAAGATTTTTTGAACTAGCTATAACTTTGAGACGCTCATCACTAAAATTTTGGGCTATTGCTAAAGTTTTATCAGTTGAGGCATCATCAACGACAATAAGTTCAAGGCTCTTAAGAGTTTGTCCTAAAACTGACTCTATTGCTTGGGAAATATAAGCTTCTGTATTATATGCAGGCATAATTACTGTTACTTCAGGAATATCCATAAACATATAAACTTACTTTGATTTGGGTTGACTTGAGTACAGAATGTTTCTCACAGAAGGATAGGTAGCTCAAAATTATTGATTTTGGCTGTTTATCCCAGTTTGATTTTTATACTAGTTATTTAATTACCATAAGCGCAAGGATAGAGCAATATGTACAAAGATAGATAAACTAGAATAATCCTGTGTCATATCACGCTTTAACTTTACATAATCTTTATAAACATGTTTAAACTCTGATAAAAGCAGATCAGTGTCAAGCTAGCAAAAAATCTAATATTGCATCAAAAATTTGGAAATTTTGACGAAATATAAGGGTTTGAGCCAAGGTTATTAGGGCTAGCAATCATGACTATAAGCGATCGCTCTTAACTCGACTTTATCCATTTTTCGCAATGCGATTGCCTAAGCTGAAACCTATATATGACAGTAGTGTTACTTTTTAAAGTTCGTCGATAATCTGTAACGTGGAAAAAGTATTTGCCAAAAAAACAGGGTTTTTGCTGGATAAAGAAAACCGAGTTATTAATTTTGCTTAAAGAAGAAGCCCGAATTCAGGATTCAGAATTAATGAGTAGTGGTTTTCAACCCATTTATTCATCTGCCACTCGTACAGAATTCCTTCTAAATTCTGGCTCCCGAATTCTGTTTTAATAAAGTCTAGTTTAAACAATGTTTTAAAAGGCTCTTTTGTTCTCATTCTGTTACCGTAGCGTTCCCGCTTAAAAATTAGAGCTTTTTCAACAGTCATGTGAGAGATGTAGCCTTTGCTATATAAAGTTTGTAGCCAATACTGTAAAAGCTAATGGTTTCAACTTGGATAAAATTTATTTCTATAATTTAATCTATAAATATGTATATATACAAATAATAAATATTGCACTGTTTGTAATTATTGTTTGGTTATTATAAAATTAGCATAAATATCTCTATCAACAAAAAAATACTTAGATCCAGTCATTTAGTGAGTAACAATCATATCTACTGGGTATCAATACAGGGAGGGCTAATAGAGATAAATTAAGTAAAGTAGAAATTAAAAATTGCTTAATATAACATAAACATAATAAGCATTGAAGAAATGAGCTTTTGATGAATGTCATAACAATTTAAACACTTTTTCAGAGTCTACTTAAAGCAGAATACATAGATGCGGATAATTGGACATATAAACTACAAAAGGTACTACCCATGAGTTCCCGCGCCCTGCTGTTAATAAATCGTCATGCCCGCCAAGGGAAAAAGAGTCTGTCGGAAGCGATTGAATATCTGAAAACACTCGGCTTTGACTTAATTGAGGAGTCTACAGAAGACCCAAAACATCTTACTGAAGTTATATCTCGCTATCAGCATCAAGTTGATCTAGTAATAATTGGTGGAGGAGATGGCACTCTCAATGCAGCAGTAGATGCTTTAGTTGATACTCAGTTGCCCTTGGGAATCTTGCCTTTAGGAACTGCCAATGACCTAGCGAGGACTTTGGAAATCCCGAATTCCCTCAGCGAAGCTTGCCAAATTATTGCAAATGGAAATTTACGTCATATCGACTTGGGTTGGGTGAATGGCAAGCACTTCTTTAACGTTGCCAGTCTAGGATTGAGTGTAAAAATTACCCAGCGACTTACCAAAGAAGTCAAACGCCGTTGGGGAATATTTGCTTATGCCGCCACTGCATTGCAAGTCATTTGGGAAGCTAGACCTTTTACTGCCGAAATTGTAATCAATGGTGAATCAGTTCACGTGAAAACAGTACAAATTGCTGTGGGTAACGGTCGTTATTACGGCGGTGGTATGGCGGTGGCTGACGATGCCACAATAGATGACCAAAGGCTAGACCTCTATAGCTTGGAAATCAAACATTGGTGGCAGATTATACTATTGCTCCCCGCTATGCGAGAAGGACGACATATACATTGGGAGAGTGTACGTTCTCTTCAAGGTCAAGAAATAAAAGTATATACTCGCAAACCCCGCCCTATCAATACAGATGGTGAAATCACTACTTACACACCAGCTCATTTTAGGGTTATACCTAAAGCTATAGCTGTTTTAGCACCCCCAGAAATCAGGAGTTAGGAGTTCTTCTCCTTCATTTCCTCCACTTATTCTATTTCCCTCTGCTAAAAATGTGGGAAGTCGCATCAATTCACGCCAAATGCATCTGAGATTTTCTCAAGATATAAAGTCTCTGTTACAACGCCTAGCTGAACAACCGCTTACTCTAGGTGATGTTTTGGCAGAAACCTCAGAACGAGGGTTCAGCCTGGTGATTACATTATTAGTTTTGCCCTTTTTATTTCCTATGCCACCTGGATTAACTGGCCCTTTTGGTGGTGCTTGTTTACTGTTGTCAGCGCAAATGGTTTTAGGGAGGCGATCGCCTTGGCTGCCGAAAAGAATCGCTAACTACAAATTTCCTCGTCCCTTCGCCCAGTTATTGTTGCAAAATTTGGGACGTCTTACCAAAGTTTTACAGAAAATAGCCCGTCCCCGATTGGCAAAAATAGCCCATAATCCTTTGATTTGGCGAATTAATGGGTTTTGTATCTCTTTATTAACAGTATTACTAATATTACCAATTCCGTTTACCAATCCTATCCCTACTATAGGTATTTTACTTTTGACTGTTGCCACCATCGAATCTGACGGTTTATTAATTTGTATCAGTTACGGCATTACTGTTTTAATTACCTTGCTGTTTGGATTTTTGGGTTATGCAGTATGGTTAGCTCCCAGTTTACTACCATCTATCTTTAAATAATAAAAGCCCCCAGCTTTAGGCTAAGGGCTGTAATTTATTAGGGTGCATCTACCATTTATTAATCCGCTTTATTGATTGCTATATCCGGGTAAATTATGTTTTTTGACAGATTTATTTGATCGACACATTAAAAACTATAAGTAATAAAAAAGCCCATAGCGTTAAGCTAAGGGCTGTAATTTATTAAGGTGCATCTACCATTTATTAATCCGCTTTATTAATTGCTATATCCGGGTAAATTAGGTTTTTTAACAGATTTATTTTATTTTAAAATTATAAATTTAATTAAAAAAGCCCTCAGCTAAAAGCGGAGGGCTATGATTTAATTAAGGTGCATCTACTATTTATATATCCGCCTTAGTTCTTGCTGCATCAGGAAGAATTGAAAAAAAATGGATAACTGTGGAATCGATTTTGTTAGCTATAAAACTAGTACTAGTCTGAACGAGGACAACCTGTGGTTTTTGACTAGATAATCATTGACTAACTTCACATTAATTTTACAATTAACCCGAATTTTACCTAAATACACAAAGTTTTTGTTAATATCTCTGATGCTATATCCGCAATAGTACGAATTTAGTTTATTAGTTGGGTATATGACTATGAAAGTTAGACGCACCCAACTTAATGAAGCGATCGCCATTTCTATTAGCCCTTGCTAGCCTTTGTATTGTCGGGGGAAGCTTTTTTATCAGAACAGCTTTTAGCAGTACTAGCGAACCTAAAATAATAACTGATACATCACGCTACAAAGAAATTCGTAATCAGCTATGGTCTGATAATGATCGAGTAAAACATTTTCCTAATCAGATTCCTACTGATGCCAAAGACGTTCGTATTGCTTACTCTCCAGAATTTTTGCAAGGAAGTACTTTTTTTCAAATTAGGCTGAAACAGCCACCAAACAAGATAGAAAAATTGCTGTCACAATACAGAAATAGTGCAAAGTACAAATATAGAGGTGGCAACACAAACGAACACATAAACCAACTTAACGGTGTGCCGACAACTTTTTTCTACACCAGTGACTCTTCTACAGAATCTTTTCCAGCTACTTATGAAATACTAGTATTAAATGCAGACGACAAAGGCAGACCTGGCTTCAAATGGAATCATGGAGATAGCTATGGTGTCGCTATTAGTAGTTCCGCCTCAGAAATAATCTATTGGTCTGAAAAATGGTAGCTAGCAATTAAAAATAAATTTGAATCGCTATGAGAAAAATCATTATTTGGGACATGACCCTTATTCATTACTAAGCAATGGTTTTACCCTTTTGGGTATATCACTTTAGGTAGTTAAAAATTATAGCCAGCATAGGTAAGATTTATAAGCTGCTTAAAAAATATCTGAATATTTAGAATGCCAACTGCTTTAATTACTGGTGCCTCTAGTGGTATTGGTAAAGCTTTTGCCCAAGAACTAGCTGCACGCAATACAAATCTTGTACTCGTAGCTCGTTCCAAAGAGAAGCTAAGTCAATTAGCTAAACAACTACAAGAACAACACAAAATTCAAGTAGACGTTATAATCCAAGACCTCACGGAACCTAATGCAGCTGCTACTGTATTTGATGCCACTAAAGCAAAGGGATTAACTATTGACTTATTAATCAATAATGCTGGTTTTGGTTACTATGGCGACTTTGCCGAAGGGGATGGAGAAAGGCAAATTAAAATTGTGCAATTAAACATTTTAGCATTAGTAGATTTAACCCATAAATTTCTACCCTTGATGCGGCAACGACGGTCTGGAAGTATTATTAACGTATCCTCTATTACCGCATTTCAACCGATACCATACCTTTCTGTTTATGCTGCCAGTAAAGCTTTTATTCTCAGTTTTAGTGAAGCACTATGGGCAGAAAATCGTCAATATGGTGTCCGTATTTTGGTTACTTGTCCAGGGCCAATAGAAACAAATTTTTTTGCGGAAGCTAATTTTCCTCCAGCGCTGGCAAGTAGTACGGATAAAGTGTATTCTTCCGAAAAAGTTGTTTGGGAGTGTTTAGATGCTTTGGAAAAAGGCTATCCAACTGTTATTAGTTCTGATACTAGCACTCAAATTAGAAGCAAATTATCTAGGCTCGTACCGCGCAAACTTCTGCTGAATATATTAGCAAAACACTTTAAAGCCTAAGTTATGTATAGCAATATGCTTTGATTTATGTTCGCGAAGCGTGGCGCGTAGCCATAATTATTTGCGTAGGAGGCAAAACAGTCAAGAAGGCTTTTTGAGATGTACTGAATGTTTTCAGAAATCAAAATATGAGTCCTAATATATAGTTAGAAGTTAGGAATTTGGGGTTAAAGAAACTGGTGAATTTAAAACTCTTAACTTTTCACTGATTACATATACCTTGTTAATTGAACTCGGTAACGGTCTTTTTTTGTAACTGCAATTTCCCCAACTTCTAAACGTCCTTTAGAGCGAATGGCGATTAAGTCACCTGATTTAACTTGAGAACTAGCTTGTGTAACTTCCTTCCAATTAACGCGGACATCACCAGCATCAATAAAGTCAACCATTTTGCTGCGAGACATACCAAAACCAGCAGATGCGATCGCATCTAACCGCAAAGAAGCCTCCACAGTAGTTAGTTCTTTTTTCTTTGGTTCCCGAACCCTTAATTCAGTTATCTCAATTCGCTGAGTCTTCACAGGAACCGATCGCACCTGCTTAAGACTCATTTCTAAAAATTCCACTAACTCTGGGGCGACAATCGCCTGGGCCCCTCGTTCTCCCAAGACAATAACGTCTCCTGTCTTTTCACGAACAATTCCTGTTCCCAACATTGCGCCTAAAAAGTCGCGGTGAGAGGCGGTATCAAACAAGAAATTACCAGCAATTTCCACGGCGACAAGGCTGACTTGAGATTGATCTAAGGGAAGTTCTGAACGAGCGATCGCTATTCTTTGGCGTTCAGCTTGGGGATATCCGCCCCACGCAACTAATTGCACTTCTGTTAATCGGTTAAACACCCGTTGAATTTCCGCTAATTCTGGGGGAGATAGAAAATCTGTCAAAACCACTTCCCAAGTTTTGATAGCTTGTTCCGCTTGGTCGATTACACGAGCTACACTATCTCGATTTTCAACACCCTTTAAAAGTTCTTCTCGTGGCAACATTCTTAAAAATTATGAGTTATGAATTGAGAATTAAACTGCTATAACTATCTTGATTCTAACTTTAATTCCCATTTCAGCAGATTTCTATCTCTAGTAATTGGTTGAATTCCTAGTTTTTCTAAAATGCGAATTGAGGCAACACGACCATCTGGAGAATGAGCGATAATTCTCTTGATTTCTCGCCCGGTAAAGGAAAAATTGACCAGTGCTTTTACTGCTTCAAAAGTAAATCCTTGTGTGTTGTAATGCGTAAACCAGGATTTTTTGTCACACATTACTTGTGTCAGCATAACCTTGGATATTTTCTGGATCAAACTGACGTAATATTCGGGTCGCTTGTCGAGTGAGAGTTTCCGAGCCTTGAACGGCAACTAAGTATTTACCTGCGTCTAAGCGGTTTCGATAAGGTAAGGCATCACCACCACCTACGAGTAAACCGACTCCACCACCGACAACCACACCACCCATAGCACCACTAGCAGCACCCAGCAGTCCGCCAACGATGTGATTGCCAACTTCACCCGCCCAGGCAAAAGTATCTAAACCAGTGATGAGGCTAAATGTAAAACCTGCAAAAAAGCCAAATGGTATCAGCCAGGTTGCCATCAGTTGTGCTTGCTTTTTGGCTTGGTCTTTAGGGTCAATTAAGCCAAACTCGTCAGCCGTTTTATAGCCCTTCCCCAGGATAGTACTGTTTATGCCTTCTTCTTCTAAAGCTAAGTAAGCAGCTTCGGCTTGAATGCGGTCTGGTAATACGGCAACAAGGTAATTCATTGATTTTACAATTTGTCTAATATAAGTTTTGCCTTAATTAACAGCGTATCAGTCTTGGTCGAATCAATCTTACATTGGGTAGGAGTTTGGAGCTTGGAAAGGCTTTGATTCATACTCCCCTTCCATTGTAGAGAAGGGGTTGGGGGTTAGGTCTCAATACTTGTCGGGTTTTGGGGAAAAGAGGAAGGGGAAAAGGGAAAAAACCTTTAACCCTTACCCTTTAACCTTTTCCCCAAACCCAATTCTGGGTTCAAAATGCACGAAGCGAGTAGTATTGGGTTAGGTCTGTATTAAACTCAACTGCAAATCGCGCAGGCGTAGCCCGCACTTCTCTACGAGAGGCATGGTTCGACTCCGCTCACCAGCCGCTCAGTGAACACCGCAGGTATCGCGCAAGTTAAGCATTAGTTAAATATACATAAGCCGATCACTTGAGCGAATCTAGTGGCTCACAAAAATTGTTTACGCCTTGTTTGAGGACATATATCAAAACTGGCGTTGCCAAAATCTTGGGAAATGTCGGCATTGCTTTTAGATGTTCCATCATCTTTTGAGGTGAAGTATTAAGCAAATCTTCCCGGTATTCTTGTTCGCAAATAACCACACGCCATTTTCTAGCCAAGGCATCTAACCACTCAGAATTTGCTCTTTCTGGTTGTTGTCCTGCTCTAATAGCTAGCGTCATCGCCGCATCTTCTAAATCTCCATCACAGTCTTCAATCAAATCCAGCGCTTCCATATCGCTAGGATCGTCAGCCAATTGAGAGCGAAACTGTGCAATTTCTTGAGATGTTACTTTAGTCATGAGTCTTTGACAAGGCTAGCGAGCGAACATTCAGTTATGCTACATCATTTCACAAAATACCTGTTATACGTTTTCGCGGCACTTTTAAAATTCAAAATCCTTGTGAGAAAGTTCAGTTAAGAATTAAACTGTGCCATATTTAATTTTCATCTAGAGAACGCTCATGTTGCCCGCCCGAATACTTCTCGGGTTTTGGGGAAAAAGAGAAAGAAATAACCTTTACCCCAAAACCGATTCCGAGTTAAAAATGCACAAAGCGAGAAGTATTGTTGCCCACCCCACAAAGACTGATATTTAATTAGGTTATGCAATTTAAATCACTTTCAGCTGATCGGTGGGAATTTTAGGCGTGTAGAGAGTTAAAATTCCGGTCTTTTTGACTAAAAAGCCTCATTTTTCAATGAGGCTTTCAGAATTTTTAATTGAGAGGTTAAGTCAGCAGTACTAGCGTAGCGCTCTGAGGGTAACCGACCGTTGCAACTGAGCTAAAGCGCGGTTGTAATCCAAAATTGCTGTGACTCGATTACCTTCAGCCCTTGTGAGGTCGTTTTCAGAGTTAATAACATCAGTTTGAGTTCCTACACCAGCTTGGAATCGCAAACGCGCTAAACGTAGAGCTTCTCTAGCTTGTTCTAAAGCGGTGTTAGAGGTTTGAACATTTTCCAAACTAGATTGCTGGGTAGAATAGGCTTGTTCTACCTGAAAGCGAATTTGGTTGCGCTGTTCAGCAAATTGAGTTTCTGCGATCGCAATATTAACACTAGACTGAGCTGCCCTTGCTCTTGCCGCTCCCCCATCATACAAATTGATGGTTGCTCTAACTCCCAATGAATAACCATCAGTAACGCTGACACTATCATCGAACTGATCTAATAGGTTGTAACTACCTACCAAACTAACTTGAGGACCCAGTTCTGCAAGAGCCTGTCTACGCTGTTGTTCGCTGATATTGCGTTGTGCCAACTGCTGTTGTAATTCTGGACGATTTTGAAAAGCCAGCACAATACTTTGTTCTAGCGTTGGGTTCCAAAGACCAGCTAATTGTACAGGGTCGGCGGCACTAATATTTATTCCCTGCGGCAAACTTATCCGAGTTGCTAATTGACGACGGGAAATTGCCTGCTGCGATCTAGCATTAGTCAAATCTTGTTGGGCATTTGCTAAATTCACCTGCGATCGTAACACATCGAACCGCGTACCAACCCCAGCTCGCTCTAAAGCTTCGGCATCACGCAAACTAGCTTCGGAGTTTTGCACAGCCGACTGAGCAATACGTACTTGTTCATCCGCTTGTTGCAGATTGTAGTAATCAGTGGCAACATTCAAACGAATTGTCTCAGACTGAGTTTCTACAGCCAATTCATTGAAACGTACCTGTTCTTCAGCTGCTCTGATACTAGCTTGCACTCTCCCAGAAGTGTAGATGTTATATGATAGCTGTGCTTGACCGGAAAAAGATGTACCAGCTTCATCTGGCGATGAGATACCCGTCTGTTGTTCTTGGAGTTTCGACGAGAGCTGACTACTGGCAGACTGACTACGAGTAATATCAGCGCTAATTCCCAGAGTTGGCAATAAAGCAGCTTGTGCCTCACGTAGAGCCGCTCGATTGCGTTCTAGCTCCAAAAGAGACACCTGTAAATCCCGATTGTTACGCCGTGCTAGCTCTAGAGCTTGTGCCAAAGTAATCGGCTGATTTCCCTGAAGTCTCACTTCCTCCGGTTTGGTAGGAAATTGCAAGGGATTTGAGCTAGGAATCAAGTTCCCGGGAATTTGTACCGGCCCTGATGGCGCAGGAGTTATGGTTCTCGGCACAGTGGAAGGTTGCACTGGGCCTGATGGTGCAGGAGTTACGGTTCCTGGTACAGTGGGAACTGGTGTCGAATTTGCCGGAATCGAGGTATCATTCTGAGCAATGCGGCCAATAGCATTTTGTTGTAAACAGGTGTTTGAAGCCAGTAGCAAAGCCGCGGAAGAATCAGTCTTGCTTTTTCCTGACTCCTTTAGGCATCTTGGCGCTGACAACAGTTTTGCTGATTCTCCACCTGTAGCTGAAGTTTGTAAAAATGCTTGCAACTCAGTAACAGCATTTTTCCTTTGAACCACTGGCTGCTGTGCAGAAGACAGTGGGAAAATTTTTCTTTGGACAGAAGAAGGTTTTGCAGTGTAGTTGGGAACTACTATGCTCTCTGATTTCTGCCCAGAAATGCTTGAGTTACTCTGTTTTTGGTTATTTTGAGCAGAACGGCTACCATCTAGCTGTTGGGAAGCATTAGAGGTAGGTGTCAAACTGACAAATCTACCTTCATCTTTCTTAAGTACTTGTTTTATTGGCACAACAGTATTTCCAGCCGTAAATACTGGAATACTGTTATGACTTAAAGGCTTCATACTAAGTTTAGTAAAACCAAAACCAGGTAGTAGGGTTGTAACACTAACATTTGCACCATGCGGCAATTGCGTATTCATCATATCCACAACCGAGTTTTGACCATAAGTAGAAGTTAAAACACTAGGAGAAGAAGCCAGCTGTACCCCAGTTAGTTTTACAGTACCAGCCCAAGCAGGCTGAGTTGTTAAAACCGCTGCCGTGACACCAGGCAAGAAGCTATAGAATAATTGCTGTCCTTTCACCGCATCCCTCACACGAAAATCAATCTAGCGGCAGAAAACCTTTCTTCACCACAGAATATAGCACGATACTAAACTTAGGAAAGAATATACTACGATACTAAATTTAGGGTTCGGAACTCTGTTTGTCTTCAAAACGTCTAACAATGCGAGAAAGTTCCGCCTTTTCATCGATACTAACGCGAGTAGGAGCACCGCTGATAATCCGTTCGTAGTTTCTGAAAGAATCTTTAATATCGGGCCCGTCAGCAGTGATATTATACTCGCGAATGCCCTTATCATGCCAAGACCCGCGCATTTTAAATACGTTAATTGCCCGCGACATTTCTCCACGAATTTCTACGTACTGTAACATTAGAATTGTATCGGTAATCGTAGAGATATGAGAGTCAGTAATCGAATGCGCTCCTAGAAATTGGTCAGTTGTGTTGGTAAAGAAACCAGTAATTTCTTCTTGTTTAGCATAACCCGTTACACCAATTACAAACTGCCTAAATGCATTATTGCTCACTCCTCTAGCTAATGCTGATAGGGAATCAATGGCAATCCGAGCTGGTTTAAAGACAGCAATTTCTGATTTAATAATTTGTAAATGGTCTTCTAAACCAGTTGATTCAGGATAGGTACAAATTATTTTTAGTAAACCTTGCTCCTCTAATTCTTCAAAATCAATTCCCCAAGAAGAAGCATTACGAGATAATTGGGCGCGTGATTCTTCGTAAGCAAATAATATTGCCTGTTCTCCATTCAGGCAGCCATCTTGAATAAACTTACTTACTAACAAGGTTTTACCAGTACCTGTGGCTCCTGTTGCCAAAATAATAGAATCTTTAAAGAAACCACCACCGCACATTTCATCTAAGATTTTGACACCAGAAGATACCCTGATATTAGATGAACGCTGAGTTAAACGCATTGCTCCTAGTGGGAAAATGTTAACTCCTTCATTAGTAATTGTGAAGGGATACTCGCCTTTCATGTGAGTTGTACCGCGCAATTTGAGAATTTCAACTGTGCGACGGCGGCGTTCTCCTTCTAAAACGTTGCGAACAATTACTACATTATCAGAAACAAATTCTTCCACTCCAAAAGAAGCAACGGGGCCATATTCTTCACTGCGTTCAGTGGTAATTACGGTGGTGACACTCAGTATTTTGAGACGTGCTACCAACCGAAAAATCTCGCGTCGTACTACTCCCATTGCTTCGTACTGCTGAAATACTGCTGTCATCGAGTCAATTGAAACTCGTTTAGCTTTGTATTTGCGAATGGCATATTGCAAGCGTTCAATGAGTGCAGAAAGATCAAAATTTCCAACGATATCTTGACCTTCTGGATCGGGAGATGCATCAAGAATAAATAATTTACCTTCTTCGATTAGGCGCGGTAAATTCCAACCAAAAACATGGGCGTTTTTAATAATATCGCTGGGTGATTCTTCAAAGGTAACAAATACTCCTGCTTCATCGAAGTAGGTGATACCGTTATACAGAAACTGAAGAGACAATAAAGTTTTACCTGTACCTGAAGTGCCACTGACCAAGGTAGTTCTACCAATTGGTAAACCACCATGACTAATATCATCAAACCCTTCAATCATCGTGCGAATTTTTTCTACACCCCCATTTTTTGGTGCCTTATTGGGTTCTACTTGCTCGTTTTGACTCATTGCTTGATAATAAAAGGGTATTAAAAACTGTTGTTTTATTAGTAAAGTTTGTACTCAATTTTTCCAGACTAATTATAAAATAAATATTAAGCGATTAGGGTGTGTTAGATCACAATCTGACAAAAAAAGCAAAAATAAATATATTTAATATTTAAAATAAATATTTTGCTGTAATGCTCTAAGATAAAGGGTAATAAAGCTCTCTTGACTAGAGCAATATAATGGGTTCCCTACACAGTTAAAATTTACTTTATAAACGCTATCTTGCATTATTAATTATTTTACTCTTCAAAATCTCCTTCACTCAGTTCTTCATAAAGCAAATCTAATCCAATCAATACTCTTTCTCGATCTGAAAGATCGCCGATAATTTTGCGAACAGGTGGAGGCAAAATTTTGGATAATGTTGGCGTTGCCAATATTTTATCTTCTTCTGCCAGTTGTGGGCTTTTCAATACATCGATCACTTTTAAAGCATAAACACCTTCAAACTCCTGCTCTAAAATATTTTTGAGTGTTTTCAATGCCCGAACTGAATTAGGGGTATTCCCTGCTACGTAAAGCTTGAGAACGTAGGTTTTTTTGGCTTTAATCATATATTTACAGGCTAGTTACAATCGTAGAAATACAAGATGCGTTCGCACGTTGGTAATAACTAACAGTGTTAGCTTGTTCCAAGTTCAATATTAATAAATAAACTTACTTTATTTAGAAATCGAACTCCTATAGACTTCACACAAGTGAGCCAATATATCTATCAACGTCAGGCGGTAATCAAGTAAGGTTTCATTGCTTCTTCCTTCTAATTTTAGCTGGATAGAAAATTCTTCAATTACCTCCATGTGAATTTCGATGATTTGGGGCACAGGAATATTAGCATAAAATATAGTATTGATAAATTTATCAATTTTTTCCTTAAGTGTTTTGTCTGTGGTAAAATAATTTAAAAGTATTAGACTGTAATCTAATTTAAGCTGTCTTAATAATCCTTGCCTTTCGGCTGGATTCATCTCGTTAAAATGCTGTTGGCTTTTTTGCATCTGGCTAGCAAATACATAGACGTACTTGCTAGTGTATGCCTTACTTGGATTTTGTTGCGGCCAATTTGGTAAATAGTTTATTGTTGCAGAGGTCGTTGCAGTAACAGGTAAATAGCAAAATTGGGCGACGATCGCATCAATAAATTTCCACACCCAAGAAATCCAACCTTTTTGCTTGGCTAAGTCAACTAGATTATCTAAACATTTGTTAACATCAGGTCGCAGAATCAATATTGGTAATAACATTTACTCTTTAATCTATCTCCTTGATCGCTTTGACCAAGAAACGTGGGCTGATAAGTTTGGCTAACGCTTCTAGGGGAATACTTCTTGATGTCCAGAAAACTAGTGACTTTACCCCAAAATAACGCTCTGTGTTAACAGATAGTGCAAGAAGGCAGTTCTTGCTGGAGGTGGTAAGTAATAAAGCTTATGCACTAAAGTTAAGCTTTTAGCTTTTTTCAACTGGATATTTATTTATGCATGCTTATGCTAGCGACTCAACAGCTTAATGCAGCAACTGAGTGTTAAGACTTAGTAAATCTTTGATGATGAGGTATATGTCGCCATAACGAGACACAGTAGCTAATTTATTGTTTGCGTATCTGTAATCTATGTCTATAAATAGATATATTTTTTAATTTTGCTCCTTGATAAGATACTTAAACGAACTTAAAGGATTGTCGCATTCTAAATCATTATAATTCCTCAAGGTTCTAAAGCGAATCTTTGGGGCCATAATTGTTGTAGCCGTCGCTATCGATCGGGAGTTTAAATACCAGTAAGACGCTGGGGAGGCTAGTTGCTATAAATTGGAAACGTCGCCTCTTGGAAAAATGCACTTGTCCACAAGCAAGTGTCCGTGAGGGGAAATCCCATTCTTTTATTTAATGGCGTTGAAATAACCAGAGTTGCTTATATGAGTCTTCTTAGAGGATATGGCTTCAGGCGAAAAGACCATCAACAGTTGGCAGATGGAGATGCCGGAGGTTTCCACAGGAAGAATGACCCCCAAAGCCCTATGTTAATGCTAGATTACCCGCTTTCTGACTTTCAAGCAACCGTAGCTAGCTGCCTCCAGACATCTTCTTTGGCAGTGGTGCTGGAGATTTTTGAGCAAGAGCAGTGCGATCGCTTGGTAGTAGTGAATCAGCAGCAATACCCCATCGGATTGCTGTATTCTGCCCGTTTAATCCAAAAATTATTAGCACATAGTGACGATAAAAATCTAAATTTACATCAATCACTCTCTACTTGGGGTCAAGGTCTAATTGAGCCAATACAAACAATATCAGCCTCTGAGCGTGTAGAGCAATTAAGCTTGCACTTGGGTTATCCACAAGCCGAAAAACATCAGAACTTAGATTTGGCGCTGATTGACTCTGATGGCCGATATTTGGGTCTGCTGGATAGTTCGCACCTGTTGCGATCGCTGGCTAAGGAACGCATGGCTGGGTTACAAAGCTCAGGCATCCGGAAGTCGGGCCATGAGCATGAGTATGATACTGATGTACAGCCACCAAATAAAGCCAAATCATTGAGACACCAGCCACTGATACTGTTGCTGGAAAGACTGCCTTGGCCTTTAATGTTGCAAACGTCTACTGGCGAGGTGTTAGCCCGAAATCCCGCCTGGTGGCAGCAATTAGGAGCCTTAAAAGATCCAGAAGGAGTTAGGCAACAAGTGGAAGCAATACTTGTCCCTAAGCCCTCCGAAAAATCTGAATATGTCACCCAACGAGCAATCAAAGTTCATCCCAATGGCAGGGAGAATGAATATGGTAGTGAAGAGGAACTGACTCAGCAAGAAGCATCACTAGATGCTGTATACAGTCGCTGCTATTTGGATAGTCAAGTGGGTACTTGTACCTGTGTTGTGGAAGTGCAAAATGGTCAGGAGCGAATTTGGCAGTTTGCCAAAATTCCTTTAGATAGTCCTGAGTTTAAAGTCATGAGTGCTGAGTCAGAGGTTTTACTCAGCAATGATTTGTGGTTAGTTTTAGCTACTGATGTAACTGAACAGCAGCAGCTTTGCAAAGAGTTAGCTGCGAAAAATGCCGATTTAATTCAACTAAATCGGTTGAAGGATGAGTTTTTAGCTTGTATTAGTCATGAACTCAAAACTCCCCTAACTGCCGTTTTAGGATTATCTCGCTTGCTGGTGGATCAGCAGTTGGGAGAACTTAATGAGCGTCAAGCTCGTTATGCAGGACTAATCCATCAAAGTGGCCGCCACCTGATGAGTGTGGTTAATGACATTTTAGATTTGACCCGAATGGAAACGGGACAAATGGATTTGACGCTGACACCAGTGAAAATTAGTGCCGTGTGCGATCGCGCCCTATCGGAAGCCAAAGCCATCCACACTCAAACTACTAAAACGACATCCCAAACTCAAGAAAATGACCGTTCATCTGCTCCCCAATTCTGCCTTTCCATTGAACTAGGCTTAGATGAAATGGTGGCAGATGAGTTGCGCTTGCGCCAGATGCTAGTACACCTACTTTCCAACGCCTTTAAATTCACTGAAATATCCGGCGAAATTGGGCTGCGGGTAAGTCGTTGGGAAGGATGGATTGCCTTTACAATTTGGGATACAGGTATTGGCATTCCAGAACACCAGCAACACCTAATTTTTCAAAAATTCCAACAACTAGAAAATCCCCTCACCCGCCAATTTGAAGGCACTGGTTTGGGGCTGGTATTAACTCGGGCCTTAGCTCGTCTCCACGGAGGAGATGTCAGCTTCTTGTCTCGTGAAGGGAAAGGTAGCCAGTTTACACTACTTCTGCCGCCCAGTCCCCCGAAAACAGGCTTTTCGGAGCCAGATATGGTAATCAGAGCAGACGAGAAGACACGACACCAACAGACACGGGAAAACACCGCAGCCACTCGTCAGCAGATCGTTACGCCTACACAGCATCATCCCGCGAGTTCCCAACGATTGGTCTTAGTAGTCGAGGCTGTAGCCCGATATATTGAAGACTTGACCGAAAAACTCAAATCTTTAGGATATCGGGTAGTAATTGCGCGATCGGGGACAGAAGCAGTCGAAAAAGCTCGGCGCTTGCAACCAATAGCGATATTTTTGAATCCGTTGCTACCCTTGCTGTCAGGCTGGGATGTGTTGACTTTACTAAAATCTGACACGGCAACCCGTCATATATCTGTAATAGTTACCGCAACGGGGGCCGAAAAGGAGAAAGCATTTGCTAACCGAGCCGATGGTTTCTTAAGTTTGCCAGTGGAGCATCAGGTATTGGCACCAGTTCTCGAAAAATTATGTACTGCCCAAGTAGCTCCGCAGGTAGGGTTGGAAAATAGCGCCATTGTCCCGCCTAAAACCCCACTGCGAATTCTCAGGTTGGTGAATCCCCAATTGGAATCGGTTAATCCCCACCCCTCACTTCGAGAACATCGGGTGATTGAAGTAGATGACTTAGATCAAGCAGAACTTTTGGCGCGGGTATGGCAATTTGATGTCATTTTGCTAGATGTCGAAAGTACCACTGCCCAAATTTATTTGCAACAACTAATCCAGCACCCACGTTTGGCGGCTCTACCATTGGTTACTTGCGACGTTGCAACTACCTTAATAGCTTCTAAGATACCAGGGTTATCTGTATTTCCTTACTTAACACCATTTACCAAAGACAACAGCAGTCGCATCGAAAAAACAGATGCCTTACTATCAGTACTGCAAATTGCTTCTGGTATTTGCTGCCCTCCTAACATCTTGGTTGTGGATTTGACAATGCTGCGTGATTTCCCACAGGTAAGACGTAAGTCAGCTAAGGGTTATCGGACAGCAAAAAATTGCTCAATTAGTAGTGAAACTGCTGAAAGGGGGTCTGAGTGGTTCCAAGCTTTAATTCAGTATTTACAAACAGCAGGCTTTAAAGCAGCTATGAGTCCCTGTTGGGCAGAAGTGTTACAACAAATTCGCCACCAAAGCGTTGATTTACTGCTAATTTGTTTAGGAGAATCCGCTATCCACAAAGATGTGCTAAAAGCCCTGAAAACATTGGGAGATTCACCTGATAAATTACCACCAATTTTGGTACTAAATCAGCGATTAAATCGCCCAGACACCAATTTTCCGGTTGGGGTAGCTTATAAGGAAATTGACAAGCAGAAAAAGAATAGCTTGGAATCGATAGAGACTGTTGTTGGTGCGATCGCTACCCAAATATTACCGCGCTCGATATCAATGGAAGACCTCTTAAACCAGATCAATCAAGCCTTAGCTGTCAATGGTTACAATGGCAAATGTTAATGGGAATGGGGAATGGGGAATGGGGAATGGGAAATAAACAACCAATGCCCAATGCCCCATTCCCAATTATGATATGTCTATTTTTTCATTTTTCTTTTTCTTAAAAGGAACTCGAACCAAGTTATAAGCACCCTTGGTAGATAAACTCTTGTAATCATCTGGCTGTAATTCCATTTGTAAAAACTTTTTCTGTTCAGCCAAGAGCAACAGTGAGGCAGGTTGTAATCCCTTAGCAGCCTGGTTTTTAATATGCTCTATAGCCTCTTGAGGAAGTCCTAAATAATTTACATGAATGTGGCTGTAAAATACCACACTAGGCTTTTTGAAGCCAAGCATGATCAATTCTTCATTTGGTTGTTTTGCTTGTAGAATTACGGCAGATAATTCCCTTAAAGGTAATTGACGTTCTCGATCAATAAAAAAAGAAGCAGGCGTTAAGACAAAAATTATAAACGCCACAAGCCCTAGTAAATTAATCCCAATAATGTAGTTCCATCGGCGACTCAGTAAGAAACCAGCAACTAAAATTGCACAAATCAACCACATTACGCCAGCTATTACTGGTAAACCAGATTTTTGAATTAGTTCGTGGAAGTTACTGATAGCAGGATCGGTACCTAATATGTGGGTGATGTTAAACAGTGCTGTTGCCAGAACTGATAAAAACATTACATTCAACCAACCACTCACTCGGAGAAAAGTAGGGGAAAGGGGAGGAGTGGGGGAGGAAGAAACACTAGATGTTTGCCTGTCTTCTGTATCCTGGAAAAAGTCGCTCCATAAAAGCGTCACTAGGATCGCTGCTGCTGGCATTAAAGGCAAGACATAACTAGGTAGTTTGGTGACAGCAATGCAGAAAAAACCAAAGATGCTAGCAAACCAAATCCAGGCGAATAAACCAAACTGCTGAAAACGTTCAAGGGATCGCCAGTGCGATCGCTGCCAAAACTTTAGTCTTATTATAGAAACTGGTAAATACACGGAGTATGGCGCAAAACCTAGCAGCACTACTATGAAGTAAAAATACCAAGGTGCTGAGTGACCATTGACTACTTCTGTAAAGCGTTCCAGGTTGTGATAACCAAAAAAGGCATTAATATAATTCCAGCCATTGCGCCAAATTACTAAAGCATACCAGGGCACTGACAAACCTAGAATTATCAATATACCCACGAAGAGGCGCATTTCCCGCAATACCTCTCTGAACCTTCCCACGTAAAGCAAAAAGGCGGCAACAATTATCCCTGGCAAGACAATTCCCACTGGACCCTTAGTCAAAATTGCGCCAGCAATTAACACATAACAAGCCAAGTACCACTTATTAGGGAATAGGGCAGGGGGCAGAGGAGAGGAATTTTCCCCTTGCTCCCTGCTCCCTGCTCCCTGCCCCCTACTCCCTCCCTTCCCTGCGTAGCCTAGAAAGAAACATAACAAAGCTGATGCCATACATCCGGTGAGCAGCATATCAGAGACACCCGTTCTCGCCCAAATAATAGTTTCGGGATTGAGTGCCATGAGCGCTGCTGCGATAAAAGATGTTAAGTAGCGGCGAGTAGGACGTGAAACTTGCTCTAATTCGTCTTGTTTAGCCAAGTACCACTGTACGGTGTAAAAAGCTAAACAAATTAAGCCAAATGCTGCGATCGCAGAAGGAAGGCGTACTGCCCACTCATTTACCCCAAGAATGTAATATGCGATCGCTTGACACCAGTAAATTAAAGCAGGTTTATCGAAACGAGTTTCACCATTGAAAAATGGGGTTATCCAATCACCTGTGACAAACATCTGGCGGGAAGCTTCGGCAAACAGTGGCTCTGTCTCATCAATCAAGCCAATATTGCCCAAATTCCACCCAAAAGCTATCCAGCCAACCACCGTTAACCACAAAACCGACACAGTGACACTAAGGGCCGGATTCTTTGCTATTTTGTTGAACCACTGATCAACAGTGTGCTTAACACTCAATTTCATGCTCATTAGTCAATAGTCAACAATCACTACTCAATAGTCGTTGATTATCTATCTTTTGTTCTTCCAAGGCTCAAATTCAAAATTTTTTTATTTAATACTTACCACTTAACACTCTACACTTCTTCGGCTTGGAACAATACCAGTTGCTTGAAGCTGCTAGAAAAACCCAAGAGGTTAACAAATTATCACCGCCGAGCAAGCTCCTAAGTCCTATTTCAGAATTTATTAATTGACAAATTAGACAATAAATGCACTACTGAAAGCAGGATAAAAATAAACGTAGTTTAGCCCAGGTTGAGCTTACTCTAGTAGGCAGTGACTTGAAAGACGGAGAATTTACGTCATTAGGATTACGCATCAAGTACAAAACCCCGCTCTCAAGAGCAGGGGTTATCTTAACTAGTAACTTCTCAAACATCCTCTAAGCGATCACTCACCTATAACTTGTATATTTGACTTTTTAAATCTGGCAAACTCATAATTTTTACTTTCTACATATCAGAGGATTTCAGAAATTGCAAATTCATCATTGATTGCAGCAATTTCTGTTGAAATCTTTGGCTCATCAACCATTAATTCCAGTTTTTCTTCCTGATTTGTGACATCAGCAAATTTATCTTTTGTATATTCACTTTCTCTGATTTGTCTAGCAATGCTTTCTAGTAGCCAAAGTTGTTCTTCTATAGACAAGGCACGGATTGAGCGCTCAATTTCTAGTAAATTCAGTGATATCATTTTGCTTCTGATTCCAAGCGGGGCATATTTTTCAAAGATATTCTTATATGTAAGTCTATCTGGTTAACCTATAGCATCGCAAATTCTGCATCATTTTTCCCAAGCTTATCTTTTCACAAATCAAATGAGATTGCTATAAATAACTAGAAGCCAATTTTATGACTTTTTAATTAGGTATTACTGCTGAAGCAAAATGTACGCTAAACTGACTACATGAATTACGAAACAGCTCGGAAACTCCTCATAGATCAGACAATCACAACCGAGGAAAACCCAGATGCGCTGTTAACGCGTATGAAACAGGGGAAACCGCCGGTACCCGGTCAGATCACTTCAATTCTGTTGGCATTGAAAGTGGTGTTTGAAGCCCTTAAAGATGCAAAGACCCTAGACCGAGAACTGGCTTTAGCCCTTTATCAGTTAAGCATTAAGGCACAACAGCTATTTGCCGCAGGGCGTAAAGCTGGCATAGATTGGCCACCACTACTAAAGGAAGATTTGCTACGAATTTCTTTAGCATCTGAAAGTATCTTTTCAGGTATATGGCAAACCCTAGCTCCCATCAGCCTAGGGAAACTATAGAACACCATTTCAGTAACTTGTATGTGGAAAATCAGGGGCAGAGGAAGATGAGGGAGTGAGGAAGAATAATTAATGCCCCATACCCAATGCCCAATGCCCATTACCGAATTTGCAGTTCACCTTCTAACTTGTCTAAGTCAGTTTTAAGCAAAACTGTCATTTGCCCGGTAAAAGCTTTGCCACTCTTGGGTTGAGCAATTTCCACCCAATATACATAGCGATCGCCTACTCGTAATTCTCCCTTTAAAGCTTCCCGAATGGGAGTTTTAGCCAGACGCGCCGAGTTAATTACCTTCTGGTTGGGATACTGGTAAACTACCTGGGCGCGATCGTAGTCTTGATAAATCTCCAAGCCATAAATCACCCGCAAGGATTCCTGGAGACGCGCAAATGTCATGCCGTTAATGGCATCATACATGGAAATGCGCTCACTACGAATTGTGCCACGGTCTTTAGAAAATTGCACCCTACCAGGGGGCAATACCGACGCTTGAAAAGTGAATCGTTGAGCAGCAGTATCAGTCTTTTGCACAAACAATAACTCCCCACTTCTAGGGCGGAGTGTAGGATGTGCTTTAATCCAAGTGCCTACTTCCTCTGTACTTTGCCCTGGTAAAGCATTGGCTTGGGAATCAAAAAGCGTTCCCACGCACAGCCAAGGTACTAGAGAAAAAGGCAAAATCAAACATTTAAGCAGGGATTTTTTGAGCATTTTTCTATTCACGACTTTCATGGAAATTTCCCCATTAGGGAGTAACCATAGTCTTCCCGTTTTTCAGCAAGATTATTTCAATGGGTCGCAGCGATCGCCCAGCGAAGCCAAATCTTTTCTCTTGGCGCTAGCAAGTCTCCACCATAGCGCTATGAAGGTGCTGGGAGGAACCCTGCTTACCAAAGAAAGTGTGGTTCTATTCAGAAGAAGATCAAGCTTGGAAGTATCTGTAGAAAATCTTGTCTTTTAATGTTTGAACTATTGATTTTTTGGGAACCATACACAAAGCAATTTAGGATGCTGGTAATAGTTAAGACTTGAATTTACAGTTATTGACAGATATTTCTATAGAAGCTTATTTTGAACAATCGCAAATATCGAGGACACATCAGAGAAAATCATTATGGCGCAAAAGTGTCATCATTGGATTGGTAGAAATGGGGCTTTTTAGCTTAAAATCTGATGTTCAAAAGTCTCAATGGCTGGGAGATTATACCCGTTTAGCAGCTAGAAAAGGCTAATATCAGTAAATCGAAAAGAGAGCGATCGCCAATATTTTGGTAAATTAAAATGCATTTTTTGCTGAAATATATGTAAAACCGCGTCCTATTTGGGGTAATAAGACACGGTTTCATAAAAGTATTTAGTTATAATATTACAAAAATCAAAGTAAGATTTGATTTATACCAAAGTAATCCATTTACTGAGATTTATTTCCTGGTTGATTAACTTTCTCTGTTGTAGGAGATATTTGGCGATCGTAACTTGTCTTTTCTTGAGTTAGGGCGATCGCACTAAAGAAAATGGCACTTCCTACAGCCAAGGCTACCATCGGACGCTTGAGCAAGACAAAATCTCTGATAATCCTAGCTAAAGGTCGGCTTTGACGACGTAACGAGGAAGCAATCATTAATTGTCTCCAAGTAAACGGATCGCGCACGTAATGACCGCTTTGGCAAACTACTAGCCGTTCTTGGCAATAGGGACAGCAAAACAAGCCCATACGCGTTTTAATTGGTTTGGGAGTGGCATTTCTTTGGCAAATTGGGCAAGTAACATAATGATTATCAAAGGTGTGTATATTCATTTACCTCGTCCGCCTAGTCCATTTACTCGCTCTATAAGAATAGCTATATTGAATTCCGATCAATACTTAGCAGACTTCCAAGTATGGTCTGACAACAGCCATAAATCATACATACATTGTATTACTACCAAGGATGGCTCAATGGTCGCAACACGAGTATAGCTAGATTTAGGCAAGGATGACTCCTAGTTAATGTTTGCAGGTGTGTCCACCCAGACCACAAAAACTTTGTTGTCTCTAGAAAAAATAGTGTTGGCGCTCACTCGCACCCCACCAGGGATCTTTGATCCTCAAATAACAATTGTCTCCCATTTAACCATTCTCCCCACAAAAATTTTGCACAATGACATTTTTTGCTAAAGCTTTGTAAATCAAGCAAATAAAGTCTACTTGTCTGGTTGCTAAATAATGGCTCACAATGAGAAGTAACAGATAAAAATTTAAATTTTTTCTTACATTTACCCCGCCTCTCAATGACTCTCCTGCCTCCCACTCAACTGAGGAAGGTAACGGAACAACCTGCATTTCCTACACCTTCTGCTCATTTAGCTCACCTAATTAATCGTTTTCAACCATCCCCAGAAACAGTTGTCCTGTTTTTAGCCATGCTCATTGGCGGTGGTACGGGTATGGGTGTAGTCACCTTTCACTATTTAATCCAGTTGATTCACCAGTTGATGCTGGAAAATTTAATGGGTCAAATCGGTGTCTGGGGTGCTTGGACTTTAGCCTGCGTTCCCACCCTTGGCGGGTTAATCGTTGGCTTGATGCGCTGGCGCACTCAAGACTTTGGCCCTGGACTTTCATCTCTCATCGCCGCTTCTCAGGGAACAGAGATTAAGCGACCACTACGACCAGTTACGAAAATGCTGGCCGCATCTGTTTCTTTGGGGAGCGGTGCTTCTTTGGGACCAGAAGGGCCGAGTGTAGAAATTGGCGCAAATTTTGGGATGTTGTTCTCTGTAATCCTCAATGTATCTCAAGAGCGACAACGTTTGCTGTTGGGTGCTGGCGCGGCGGCTGGACTGGCCGCGGGATTTAATGCTCCCATTGCTGGAGTATTTTTTGCTTTAGAAGTGGTGATGGGAGCGACATCTTTCGCTACTTCTGCGGTGAGCGTGGTACTATTAGCGGCGGTGGTAGCAGCATTAATTGCCCAAATTGGTTTGGGGGCACAACCTGCTTTTGATTTACCTGCTTACCAAGTCCGCAGTCCTTTGGAATTGCCGCTTTATCTTGGCTTGGGTTTAGGGGCCAGCCTTGTTTCTCTGGCTTATACTCAATTAATTCGTTTAGCAAAAGCCTGCTTTGCTGGAAAGGTTCGAGGTTTTGCTTTTTTGGGACGAATTCCTGAGCCAATTCATCCAATTATTGGCGGTGTGATAATTGGCGCAGTTGCTTTGTATTTCCCACAAATTCTGGGTGTGGGTTATGAAACTGTAGAAGCAATGCTTCAAGATGTGGAGTTTCCACTCTCCCTGTTGGTGGTGCTGTTGGTGGTGAAACTACTGATGACTGCAATTAGTGCGGGTAGTGGTTTCATTGGCGGTTTGTTTGCACCAGCCATGTTTTTAGGTGCTTCTTTTGGTTCAGCGTATGCCAAACTTTTAGCCGTGGCATTCCCGACTATTTGCGATCAAATGGCGGCTCCCCCAGCTTACGCAATGGTAGGAATGGCAGCAGTACTAGCTGCTAGTGTTAGAGCGCCATTAACGGCTATTTTAATGTTGTTTGAATTAACCCGTGATTATCGTATTGTTTTACCGTTGATGGCAGCTGTGGGTTTGAGTGTTTGGCTAGTAGAAAGGATTAAACCAACTTTTAACTCTAACTCTAATCTACAACAAATTGGTCTTTCGGAATTGAAAGATGAACAAGCGGAAATTGTGCAGCAAATTTTAGTAGAAGATGCTATGCACCCCTATCCCAAAAAATTACCTGCAACCCTTGGAGTTTTAGATGCAGCTGTAGAAATGATCCGCGATCGCACCCGGAGTGCTTTAGTAATTGATGCAGCCGAGCAATTAGTTGGTATACTCTCTCTGGAAGATATTAATCGTGCCCTTGCTCTTTGGCAAAGTTACCCGAATTCACTAACTGAAATTCCAGATAATTTATCCAGTCAAACTCTCATAGATATTTGTACTACTGAAATTCTCTATGCATGGCAGGATGAACTATTATCTGAAGCTTTAGATCGCATGAGTCTTCGAGGTTTACATCAATTACCAGTGGTAGCACGAGACAAACCCGATCGCATTTTGGGTTTACTAGAAAAAGAGCAAATTGCCTTAACCTGCAATTTAGCAGTTACGCGCAAGGCACTTCGCCACTATTTACCAGTCTTACCCACTACAGATATAGTTATTAGTCATTAGTGATTGGTCATTGGTCATTAGTCATTGGTTCTCACAAAGGACAAATGACAATTGACTAATGACCATTTATTAAGCCGTGGCTTCTATAGCTTCATCACCTTCCCGATCTTCTGGATCTACCTGTCTCAGACGAATGTGCTTTTTGCCTAAAGTGATGATAAACTCATCTCCTGGTTTCAGATTCATCTGTTTTGTATAAGCTGAACCTATAAGTAAATTACCATTCGATTGCACACTAATTCTATAGCTAGCACTACGTCCACCACGCCCATTAGCACTTGGTGTACTGTCCAACTGAATCCCTTCAGCATCAATTAGGGCATTTAAGAACTTCATCATATTGACGCGCTCTATACCGTTTTTAGTAACGGTATAGTAGCCGCACTTCTTGGCTTTGTCTTCTTTGCTCTCGTTCTCTAGCTCTTTGACTTTTTTGAGCAGCTCTTCACCGAGTAGGGGTTCAATTTTTTTCTGTTTAGGCATCAACTTAGATCAAAAATGGATGTTTGAAGTGTTGGAATCGATTTTATTTTAGCTGAGGTTGAGCTAATAGGAACATAATCCTTTAGTTTTTATCTCAACCTAGCCAAGTATATTACACTCAGATGCACAATTGTTATGCCATTAACAATATTGTCAAGACAATCTATTTTAGATAATGCTGGCAATCCCGATCGCTATATATATAGTTTGTAAATCACTGCTAAACTATACTTGTTTAAGTTTTCTAAACTAACGCTCAAAAGGTTGTTTATTTTCTGAGGATGATAATTGAGTTACAGAATGATAAGTAAAACTGATCCTTAGTTATTGGTCGTTGGTTATTGGTTATTTACAAAGGACAAATGACAAAGGATAAACAATAAAGCTTGCCAAAATGAAACTAACTACCAGAGGACACTATAGTGTAAAGGCGTTGCTAGATTTGAGTTTACAGCCAAAATATGGGCCTGTATCTGTAAGAGCGATCGCTAAACGTCAAGATATCCCTGCTCCTTATCTCGAAAAACTACTAATAGAAATGCGTCGTGCATCAATAGTTAAATCAATTCGTGGTAGCATCGGCGGATACCAATTGGCAAGAGAGCCTGCACAAATATCTATAGGACAAATTTTAGAAGCAGTTGGCGAGACTAGCCATTTACCTCATCACACCCCAGCACCTACACAAGCTGAAGATTGGGTAACATTTAGCCTTTGGCAAAGACTCAACCAAAAGCTCAAAGAAGCTTTGTACAGTATTACTCTGGCAGACCTTTATTACGATGCTCGTAGCTGGCAAGCTTCCCTTGGGGAAGAAGCTAGTTTTGTAGTTTAGTCAAGAGCGGAGCCGGAGACGCTCCACCTCCGGTAAATAACTTAAATATTGACTAAGAATTTTAGATTTTTTGGTTGATACCCCACTTGGTAATTCATGCCGCAACGCTTTCGTGAGGGAAACAAATCGAAAATCCTTAATTTCAAATCCGATGCTCCTACAGATGCTCGTTCCTCTGTACGAAATGCTGCACTTCCCGCAAGAGTACGCTACCGCTAACGCTGTGTTATCAGAGCCAATTACTCGGATTTTGTACCACTACACTAACGTGGTCGGGGTCAATCCAAAATCCAAGTTGCTCTGGAAGCGTACTAAAGGTGTAACCCAAAATCCAAAATTGATTGACCCTTGACTAGTGACTTATGACTGATAGCATCTATATTTTAATAATTGCTGCATTTTTAGATTACTTAATTGGCGATCCTTGGGATTGCCCTCATCCAGTGCAAGTTATGGGGTGGGTAATTTCTCGCTTAAGCAAATTTTTTCTTCAATTGTGTAAAAATCCTTTTACACAACGCCTAGCTGGAATTGTGCTAGGGATTATCCTAATAATTGGTAGCGGTCTTGTCGGTTTTTTGATTATTCAAAGTGCCAGATGGGTTCATCCGTGGTTGGGAATTGCAATAGATTCCATTCTTTTAGCTAGTTGTTTTGCTGGTAGAAGTTTGCGAGCAGCAGCAGTGGCTGTTTTACAACCTTTAATAGCAGGAGATTTGGAGAAAGCTCGGAAGATTTTAAGTAATTACGTTGGTCGAGATACCCAAAACCTCTCACAAGCAGAAATTTTACGAGCCGTTTTAGAAACGGTTGCAGAAAATGCTACCGATGGAGTGATGGCTCCGCTTTTTTATGCAATTGTTGGTGTCTTTGTGCCAATGGTGGGGCCAACTCTCTTGGCTTTAGCATACAAAGCCAGCAGTACCCTTGATTCAATGGTGGGCTACCGGGAAGCACCCTATACTTATTTGGGATGGTTTTGTGCGCGGTTAGAAGATTGTTTAACTTGGCTACCTTGTCGGTTAACAGTCATAACTCTGGCGTTGTTATCGGGTAAACCAATGCAGGTTTGGCGAATTTGTCGTCGGGATGCAATTAACGATCCTAGTCCCAATTCTGGCTGGAGTGAGTGTGTCTATGCCGCTTTTTTGGGTGTGCAGATGGGAGGTACAAATTGGTATCGTGGGGTAGCTAAGTACAAACCACTGCTAGGAGATGCTATTTATCCCATTACTGCAACTTCTATTCAAAATGCTTTGCAGCTAACTCGATATTGTTTTTTGCTATGGTTAGGCATAGCGATCGCAATATTCTTAATACTCCCAAACAGATAAAGTTAGGAATTAAGAATAAAAACTTCTAACTCCTGTACAGACGCGATTAATCGCGTCTCTCCTAACTCCTAACTTATTATTCCCTATGTCTGCCAAAGTAGTTGAAATTCTCTCATCCGAAGAAATCCGTCGTACCCTAACTCGCCTGGCCTCTCAAATTGTGGAAAGGACGCGTGATTTGTCCCAACTGGTGCTTCTTGGTATTTATACCAGGGGTGCGTTATTAGCCGAATTGTTGGCGCGTCAGATTGAGACACTGGAAGGTGTAGCTGTGTCAGTTGGCGCTTTGGACATTACATTTTATCGAGATGACCTCGACACAATTGGATTGCGGACTCCAACGAAAAGTGAAATTCCTTTTGACCTTACGGGAAAAACGGTTGTACTAGTAGATGATGTGATTTTTAAAGGACGGACAATTCGCGCTGCTTTGAACGCAGTCAACGATTACGGTAGGCCAGAGGTGATTCGTTTAGCTGTGTTAGTAGACAGGGGTCATCGAGAATTACCAATCCACCCAGATTTTATTGGAAAGAAGTTGCCTACTGCTAAAGAAGAAGTTGTGAAAGTTTACTTACAAAATTACGATGGACGAGATGCAGTAGAGTTGATTGGAGATTAAAAGTTAGGAGTTAGGAGTTTGAAGAATTCGCTTAATCTTGCTTATCTCCCGATCTTTTTAACGCAAAACGGGACTGCCATGATGATGAACTAAATACCACTTTCCAGCAAGAAAGTGAAATACATTTGTAGCTGTTGATTGTGCTTCAAGTCTTCTCCCAGAAACGACTTGGAATACATTTTCTCTCAGCACAACATAAGCAATATTGTCAACTATTTCTGTAGCAATTATATCTGTGTTTATTTCGATATAAGCGGTGTTTTTAAATATCTGCTCCCAAGAGGTGCGAATCTCCTTCCAACCTCGTAGTATGTTACTTCCAGGATGAATGCAAAAACTACCAGTTCCTTGTGACCATACGGTACTCATTATCTCAATATCTTTTCTTTCAAAAGCTCGGTAAAAAGCTGCATTAGCCGCTAAGACTTCATCCTTTGTCATGGGGAATTTAATAGTTAGGAATTAAGAGTTAGGAGTTAGGATTTACTAAATTATAACCCTCAAGTTTGACAAATAAATTAGCTATGCCCACTTGCCCTGAGCGGGGCCGAAGGGATGCCCCATGCCCAATTTCCAATTCCTAAATCTTTTGAACTGTACTAATAATTTGCAATAATTGACTAGCTGTATAAGGCTTGGATAAAAAGGCTTTGATACCCATATCATAAGCTGTATTAACTTTATCAGTCGAAGTCATTCCGCTGACGGCAATAATTTTGACATCTGGGTTAATTTTTCGCAGCGTGCGGATAGTAGTTATCCCATCCATAGACGGCATGACCATATCAGTCAAGACAAGAGATATTTTATCTCGATGTTCTGCATATAAGGCTATTGCTTCAATGCCATCACTAGCTGTCATTGCTTTATAATTATGGCTTTCTAAGGATGTTTTTGTCACATCTCGAATGGCAGCTTCGTCATCTACAACTAAAATTAATTCTCCTTGTCCTGAAGGTAGTCCCTGGTCTTCTTCTTCTATAGTTTCCGCCGCTTCTTGTGCTGGCAAATACACCTTAAATTGGCTACCTTTTCCCCGTTCGCTACATACGTTGATAAAACCGCCGTGGCTTTTAATAATGCCAAGGACTGTAGAAAGACCAAGACCAGTACCTTTAGCGAGTTCTTTGGTAGTAAAAAATGGATCAAATATCCGATCTAAGATTTCTGATTTAATCCCAATTCCTGTATCAGTAACAGTAATAACAATGTGATGACCAACTTTGGCTTCAATATGCATCTTGGCGTAATTTTCATCAATGAAGAGATTTTCCGCCGAAATTTTCAAAGTTCCACCATTTGGCATAGCGTCACGAGCATTAACACATAAATTCATCAGTACTTGATGCAGTTGAGTAGCATCACCAGATACAGTACAAAGATTTTGCGGAATTTGAGTGGAAACTTCAATAGATTTGGGAAATGTTTCCCTAATAATTTGCTGAATTTCTATTATTAAATGCTTTAATTGCAATATTGTGCGATCGCCTTCAAGCCCACGAGTAAAAGATAATACTTGCTTGACTAGATTTGCCCCGCGTTTAGTGTTTGTAATCAATATTGGCAACAGTCGCCGAGAACGCTCATCATGAACTTGTGCCTCTAACAGTTGGGCTGTCATCAAAATGGGCGCAAGAATATTATTTAAGTCGTGGGCAATACCGCTGGCTAAAGTGCCAATGCTTTCCAATCGCTGGGCGCGGAGAAATTGCGCTTCAAGTTGTTTTTTTTGTGTGATGTCAGTGTTAACAACGAGAAAAGATTGTGCTTGATTGCCGAATTCATGCACTAGTGTCCAACGGCTTTCGACAACAATTTCTTTACCTGATTTTGTTTTTTGCTGTAATTCGCCCTCCCAAGAGCCATTTTTCATCAAAACACTGAGTGCTTCTCGAACTTTAGACGGATGTTTTTCATGCCAGAGAGATCGTATCTTTTTATTGATTGCTTCTTCTTTTTTCCAACCGTATAGACTCTCAGCAGCTTTGTTCCAAAATAAAATTTTATCGTCTAAATCACGCACAAAAATTGCATCGGTGGCAACATCTAGTAAAGCGGCTTGTTCGCGGATTTTATGTTCTGTCTGTTTGCGCTCGATGGCGTAGCGGATAGAACGCTCTAACAAAGGTCCTGTCAACTGGCTTTTTTCAAGATAATCTGCGGCTCCGGCTTTCATCGCTTCGATATCTATTTCCCAGTCGCCCTGACCAGTTAGTAAAATTATGGGAGAAGAACAGCCGTTGGCAATTGCTTCGCGTAAAAGTTCCAGTCCATTGTGTGGTCCCAAACGGTAGTCTACAAGATAAACGTCATGTTGGTGGCGAGCGATCGCATTTCTTGCAGCTTCATAATTATTCACCCACTCCAACTCGCAGTCTGCTACCTGAAATTCACTGAACCAATAACGAGTCAAAATATAGTCATCTTCGTCATCATCAATGAACAAAACTTTGATAAGGCTGTTGTCCATGTTTATCTCCCACTGCTTCTAGTGGTAGTTTCACGATTTCAAACCAGTATTTGACTAGAGTATCCATGACCTCAACTAATGAGGCAAAAGGCGCTGGCTTAATGATGAAGGAGTTCGCACCTAAATCGTAAGTATTATATATATCTTCTTCTCTTCGTGATGTTGTCAGTATTACAACTGGAATTTGCCGCAGTTGGGGGTCAGATTTTATCTCTTTGAGTGCCTCAAGACCGTTAATTCTCGGTATATTCAAATCTAATAAAATCAAACCAGGATGCGGTAAACTGCTTCTGTTTGCATATCGACCACGATGGTACAAATAATCCATCAATTCTTCACCATTACTCACGATGTTTAGTTCAATTGGCACTTGGCTCTCTGCCAATGCCTCACGAACCAGGATGCCATCGTCTTCATCGTCATCAGCCATTAAGATGGTGAGATTTCTTTTTCGACCCTCCACATCGTCTCCTTTGCAGTGATTTATTATTATGAATCAAGTTATTAACCTGGCATAGATGGTAACTCTTCCGTTGACAAAAATCATTACTTATGCAATTTATTTGTTTAGGATATGAAAGTTTTATTTCTTTGCTAATAGAAGGCGATGTCTAACCACAAATAGCTGTGGTGGTTGCCAATAGCCTGAAATAATCGAATCTTATTAAGAATTAACATTATGGTTGATTTGTACAATCAATCAGTCCTAGAAATTACGAGTGGCAATTGTACAATTAAGCTAATTTTGGGATTTATTATTAATCCCTCTCCAGGAATAAAAATCAAGAATGGGAATTAATTGACAATACGATTGTAAATTTTGCTCCTTGCCCAGGTTTGCTTTGAGCTGCGATCTGCCCATGATGACGCTCAATTATTTTTCGGCAGATCGCTAAACCTATGCCAGTGCCTTCGTATTCAATGCTACTATGCAAACGTTGAAAAACATTAAAAATTCGATCGAGATATTTTTCATCAAAACCAATCCCATTATCTTCTACGATGATTTGACACACTTCAGAATTACTGGATATGTTATCTGCTTGATTGTTTAATATTTTACTATAGATTTTTATGACTGGTGGTATTTGTGGGCGATGGAATTTGAGGGCGTTACCAATCAGGTTTTGCAACAATTGACGCATCTGTATAGGATCGGCTTGAATGGTGGGTAACTCTCCTATTTCTACACTTCCTCCAGTTTGCTGCACATAAATTTCTAAATCAGACAATACTTCTTGGGCAATCTTTGTCAGATTTACTGATACAAAAGGTTGGGCTCTAGTAGTGACTCGTGAAAGTGTTAACAAGTCTTCAATTAATGTCTGCATTCTTGATGCAGCATTCTGCATTCGTTCTAGATAGTCACGTCCTTGTTCGCTCAAGGTGTCGCCACAGGTGCTTTTGAGCCGATCGCCAAAAGTTTTAATTTTACGCAGTGGCTCTTGCAAATCGTGGGAGGCGACAAATGCAAATTGTTTTAGTTCTTCATTAGAACGGGTGAGTTCTTTCCTCTGCCGAGTTTCTTGTTCTAGGATGAGGCTCTGAGTTGAGGCAATACCTATTTGATCTGCTAGCTGTCGCAAAAGTTCAATTTCCCAGCTAGTCCACTGGCGGGGATGGGCGCATTGATGGGCAATTAGCAGCCCCCACAGCTGATTTTTGAGGAAAATCGGGACTACAAGGTTGGCTTTAACAGCGAATCGTTGCAACAATTCGACGTGGCAAGGTTGGATATCAGCTTCTTTGATATCGTTAATGACATTAATTTGTCCTTGGCGGTACTGCTCAATATAATCATCGCGAAAGCAAGGGTCGGTAATTTGCTGCCCCAGTACAACAGGTAAACCAGGAACTATTGCCTCTTGAACCGCTATGAAAGAGCCATTTGGCTGTAGGCGCAAGATTAATACTCGGTCGGCAAGCAGTAGCTTTTGCACTTCTTTGACACTGGTTTGCATAATTTCATCGATTTGTAAAGACTGACGAATTTTTAGGGTGATATTAGCGAATAGTTGCGATCGCAAATTTTGGAGTTCTAATGCTGCTTGGGCACGATCGCGATCGCATAGTACGGCTTGCCGTTCGCTTATATCCATCATCGCGCCCATCATCCGCACTGGTTTACCTGTTTGGTCATGAACGACATAACCGCGATCGAACATATAGGCATAAGAACCATCGCTGCGACGAAAACGGTATTCATCTGACCAGAATTGTTCACCGCTATCTATCAGTGCCCGCGCTTGGGAGGCGATTCTCTGCCTGTCGTCTGGATGTATATGTTCATACCACCAATTAGCAGTGAATGTTATTTGCTCTTTCGAGTAACCCAAAAGTTTTTCTAAAGCTTGATTCCACCACACCTCATCAGTCAGCAAATCCCAGTCCCATAAAAGATCGTTGGTAGCATGGGCGACTATTTGGAAACGTTCTTCGCTCTGACGCAGTTGTTCTTCCGCCAGTTTCCGTTCAGTGATATCTGTATGGCAACTTGTCATCCGCACAATATTACCATCTTCATCCCACACTGCCTGACCGCGATCCAAAACCCATTTATAGGTGTTATCTTTGCACCGGACTCGATGTTCGCTGATAAAAAACGGGGTAATCTTAGCAAAGTGATCGGCGATCGCTTGTCTGACAAATCCAATATCATCTGGATGTACTCGTGTTGCCCATTCGTCTAAATGATTGGAAATTTCATGTTCTGCGTAACCAAGCATTTCTTTCCAGCGAGTAGAGAAATACACTTGATTATTTTTAACGTTCCAGTCCCAAATGCCATCATTATTGCCTTGCACAGCTAACTGGCAACGTTCTTCGCTTTCTTTGAGTGCGTCTTCCACCCGTTGGCGCTCAACGGCTGTAGCGATAACATTGGCAACAGCTTGGAGAAAAGAAATGTCATCTTTGCTAAAAGTGTGGTGTCTGGTTGTGTGTGCCCCAAAGACACCAAAAGGGCGCTTTTTACCATGAATCACTACGCTAATGCCGCTCACTACTTGATGCTCATGTAGCAGTGGTGGCCCATTGAATCGCATTTCAGCACGGAGATCGTCAACAATCACTGGTTCGTTGCAAAGCAGAGTGTAACCAGCTTGAGAATTTATCCCAGCACTAACAGTCGCCTTTCCTACAAGTCCAGGTTGCCAACCGACTCCGGCGCGTAACAGCAATCTACGATCGTCTGGCAATAGTTCCAAAATTTTGCAAAACTCAACTTTGAGGCATTGGGCGACGATTGTTACAGATGAGTTCATCAGTGTAGTCAAATCTGTACCAGCTAGAGCAATTTGACTTAGTTCTGCCACCATTGCTTGCTGGTTAGCATGAACTTCTAGGGCCTCCTCTGCTTGCTTGCGCTTGGTGATATCTATGTATACCCCAGATATTTGCACAGCTATACCAGACGTATCTACAAAGACAACTCCTTTGTTTGCTAAAAAACGAATTTTCCCATCGGGTAAAATAACTCGAAATTCAATTTCATATTTGGCTCTATCCTCAATAGCTTGCTGATGCGATCGCCTGACGAAATCGCGATCGTGGGGATGGATGCAGTGGAGAAAAGTTTCATAGGTGTAGTTGAAAGTGCCTTTCTCTAAACCAAAAATTGCTTCTAGATTATCTGACCAAGTAATTTTGTTCGTCAGCAGATCCCAATTCCAAATGCCCATACGAGCAGCATCTAATGCCATCTTGAGTTGGACTTCCCGCAATTGTGCCTGTGCAGCTTGCTGTCGTAATTCCTGCATGGTATGACGGGCTTCCAAAAGACGGCGCAATCTTAGATGTAATATTGGCCATTGAATCGGCTTGGTAATAAAGTCAGTTGCACCCACAGCAAAAGCTTTATCTACGGTTGCCTGATCGGAAAAAGCAGTAATCATTAACACTGGTGTGTTCTTGGCGTTGGAGAGTGCTTGCAGTTGAGCGCAGCAACTAAACCCATCCATCATCGGCATCATAATATCCAACAGTACTATATCTGGGTGGAGGCGAGTATAGATAGCGATCGCCTCTAGCCCGTTACTTGCTTCTTCCACCTGATACCCTGCATCTGTCAATTGCTTACACAGATGCATTCGCATAAAATTGTCGTCGTCTACAACCAGAATCAGGTTAGTCATTTGAGTTTATCCTGGGAGCGATCGCCCTTCCTTCCACATTTTCGCATTACTGGGAGGATGTCAACTAATCATTGCGATCGCACGATCAAAGAATGGGCAGAGGTAATTTAACCCAGCTTGTTGAAGTAGCGGACTCAAACCCATCTTCCGATTCCATAGCAGGAGTCATTTCCCCCTTGTCCTTTTCCCCACACCCAACCCCGTTGAATCCTACTCCTTTCTTTGTAGATTGCGGTTTTTGGCTAGCCCACAGCTAAATGTCATGAAAATTTGACATTTTTGCCAGCACTCAAAACTATGCTAGCCAGCAATGTCATGAAAACATGACAAGTCGATCCCAGAAAAGCTTATAAATTCGTAATATAGTCAAAAAAGCCATAGAAACTACTTGATCCCTAGATATGCTTAGTGGTTAATATTGACTTAACAAACAGAACTTCTTCGATCCCAAAGAAATGCTAATTTTGGCATAACCAGGAATTGCCTAGAAGTTAACTCAATTTAAAAACAGATTAAAAAACTTAAAACTGGGCAAAACCAGGAGTCAGGAATAAGAAATTCATCTGGATGTGGATGACCTTTTATATAGCATTCTTTAACCAGGGGAAATCATTTACCGCTTACACTACTGGAGGCCAAATTAATGGCAAAAGAACGCCCGCCCCTAGAGGAGATGACCTTACGGCAACTACGAAGAGTTGCCAGCGAATATAGCATCTCTCGCTATAGCCGAATGCGTAAATCACAATTGCTGGCATCAATTTTAGAAGTCCAGCGAAGCAAAACTTTGCTCAGTCCATCTCGTTCATTGGAGGCACAGGAAACCGTGGAAGCTGCTAAGTTTGAATTAGGTCAGGAAGATCGTACAGGTGGATCTCTAGCTGATGTTGATGAAGGACTCGCAGATTTGCCTTCTGGCTATGGTGAAAGCCGGATTGTCCTCTTACCACGCGATCCACAGTGGGCTTACACTTACTGGGATATCCCCAATGAACATAAAGAGGAACTGCGCCGCCAAGGTGGACAACAACTCGCGCTACGGATTTATGATGTCACTGACATCAATATCGAATACCAAAGCCCCCACAGCATTCAAGAATATCCTGCTGATGAACTAGCTAGAGAATGGTATCTACCAGTTCCAGTTAGCGATCGCGATTATGTGATAGATATCGGCTATCGTGCTGCTGATGGTCGCTGGTTAGTATTAGCTCGTTCTACTAGAGTACACATTCCCCCCGTCTATCCTTCAGACTGGATTGAAGATGTCTTCATCACTGTCAACTTTGAAGAAGATTTGCGCGGTAAGACTCAGTACGAACTAGTTCCCCCCGCCAAGAAGATTGCAGCTACCACTAATGGTAATGCTGTGAATACCAACGGCAATCCTATCTACGACCAAATCTTTGGTTTAGCCGAATCTGCCGAAGCGCTACGAGTTGCTGGTTCTATCTTCGGTTCTCAGCATCAAGTACCAGGTTCAGCGCGTCCTGAACAAGCCCTTAGTTCCTACATTTTCCCATCTGGTGTGGGTATGTGGGCAGTTCCCACTGTCTCAGGCTTAACCGCTTCCGGTGCAGGAATGTCAGGTGTTGGCTTCTCCGCTTCCGCCGTCCCAGTGCGTCCGCGCCAGTTCTGGTTAATTGCCGATGCTGAATTGATAGTTTACGGTGCAACCGAACCCGATGCTACCGTAACCATTGGCGGCCGTCCAATTCAGCTAAATCCAGATGGGACATTCCGCTTCCAAATGTCCTTCCAGGATGGTTTAATTGACTATCCGATTCTGGCTGTAGCTGCTGATGGTGAGCAAACTCGGTCAATTCAGATGAAATTTAATCGTGAGACACCATCTCGGAATACTAACACTAAAGAAGAGGCTGTTTTAGAATGGTTCTCTTAAGCTGTAATTAATTTCAGACTGAAATTTTAAATTATTCCCCGCTATAGTAATTCTGTAGCGGTTTTTTTGCATTATTATGTTAACCAAAAAATTATTTTTGTTATTTATCTCGATAATTGGTGCAAGCTTGTTATCAGGTTGTCAACAGATTGAAGCAAATCCAGTCCCCAAAGCATCTAAAACTTGCCCTGGCAAAGATCCTAAATTCAGTATTGATTTTTTTAAAACCAATAATCAAGGTAAAAAAAATTCCAGAGGTATTAACAATGTAATTATTTTTAATCCCAAATCAGCAGAATTAGATTTCAAAGTTAATGTTGGTCTATCTCATAAACTCTACGCCAAAGATGCCAGAGGTAAGCTGCGTAAAGAATACATTCCAAAACAGTTTCATGAACTCATCGGTGATGAGAATGCCAAATTAAACGGACAGCTACCAATTGCCGCAATTAATGCCGACTACATAGATACTGATAATCAGCCACAAGGTTTAAATGTCTCTCGTGGTATAGAGTATTCAGGAGCGTTTAAAAACAAGCGTTCTTCCTTTGGGATATCAGGAGGTACACCTAACCAGAGGCAGGCTACTATCCAAGCTGGTAGAAGAAAAAACGATATTCTCAATTACAATTTAGTAGGCGGTAATGGCAGATTTTATCGTCAGGGTAATTTTAAAGATATTTGTCAAGATTTGGGAGAATTTGCTTGTAAAAATGCAACTAATCGCTCTCTAGCAGCTATCACTACTCAAGGCTATGTAATACTATTAGTTAATGACTTGAAAGCTAATTCAGAGATTGAATTATCTCAACTTAATCAAGAGTTACTGCCAGATATGTTTGATAATGTCCTACAAGGCATTGCTAGCAACAACTGTTTAGGTAATATTCAAGAAGGAATTTTATTTGATGGAGGTATGTCTCCAGGATTGTATTATAACCAGAAAACTTATGTAGAAAATCTTGGGCCAATTGGTTCAGTGTTTTTGATCTATAAAAAATAAATAGAGTTTAAAATTATTAAGGTTGGTAGGGGTAATTTATGAATTACCCCTACTTCTATTGTTAGTTAAGATGATAAATGGATTTACGTCGTGCTGTAGTAGGTTTACTTCCATATAGCTAAACTTTAGAATACTGACTCTTTGACTTTTTGTAAATTCTCAAGCTTATTTGGATTTACCCAACGATTGACAAATTCGTGGTTATGTTTGTATACCTTGATTTGCACTTGTTTAGAACTTAACTGAACTACTTCGGCGGGAATTCTTTGGACATCGCTAGAATCTGCACGAGCCTTGTAAAGCCAAATGACTTTTTGCCCTACTTGAAAATAGTCAGAATTATTATTTGAAGAAGGCGTTTTTTCTGCCCAAGAGGGGAAAGCAATTACTAAGTTGATTAAAAGCACTAAGACTACTAGAGTGATTTGGAAAAGTTTCATGATCATTGCACTTGTCTTGGGTCTGCTGGGACAATCAATCTGCTGATCTAGCATTTAGCCATTCTCCTTCTTGGTTTTATGAAAGTTTAAAGATAGGTACACCAAAATTTCTCTGGTAAATTTAGCGTTAGTTTGGTATTTAAGTTCTGGCAAGACACCTACTTTTATCTCATACGCAAAACTACACGCTATGGAGATAATACCCTGCCGGTAGTCTGTTGAAGAACTCGTAAAGTAGCTGCTTCTCTAGGTTCCCTGCGGGATGCTATACAAACGCGCAGCATGTCGCAGACAGACACTCCACGCACCTTGCTTCGACCTAAGAGTATGCGTCTACATAAATTGCCCCTACTGAAAAGAAAGATTTTCAGTATTGTTTGTGTAAGCCTTATAAAGTTCAAATCTCTACTGATTTCAGGATAAAGCGACTTATAGAATAAAATCAAATAGTCTTGTTTCTTAAAACGATAAGTTAAAGTTATGATAATGTTGTGATGCTTTGATTTGAGTTCACAATCTCTATCTCAAGAGCAGTAGACGCAAAATAAGATTTTGTCGTAAAAATTGTTAATATATGGTGCTTTATGAACTTTAATGTATATGACCCGTGTGTAAGCCGACTTGTGGCAAAGCAACCTAATATTGGCAAACTAATTTGTGCCCTACGGCAAGGGTTAAATATGTCTAAAGAAAGGTTTGCAGCCGAGTTTAGTGTTACTTCCCTAACAATTAACCCTTGGGAAATGGAGATGTAAGACCTTATCCCTTAAGAATAGAGCGAATTAATAATCTACTCAAGGAGTTAAGCGAACGAGGTTAAATTTTTAAGAAAATAGACTTCCGATAAGAGGAGTAGGCATTGTGAGTTCTGAATAAGAATTGACCTTGTTTGGTAGCTTGGAATATCAGTCATATAAAGCTGACAATCGAAGAGAGCTAAAACAGCAACTTGTCCTTAATTGTATATGCCTTTGAATATCCTCTAAAATGATTAGTTAGGAGCATCAACGTCTAATTTAGAGGGATTTTGAGAAAAAGACGACCACAGATGTAGCCTGTAACCGACGCATGACCAACCGAGAGGAATTAATGAAGAACGAGTCAACGTCAGCAAGCAACGCCGACGTAAATTTCCTTATCGGCGGGGGTGAAATGGGTGCTAGGATGCGAGAATGGGACTGGTCAAAAAGCTCCCTTGGCCCAACACAGCAGTGGCCACAGAGTTTAAAGACTGCCGTGCGAATTATGTTGACTTGCCGCCAACCTATGTTTGTTTGGTGGGGCGAAGAACTCATAAACCTTTATAATGACCCTTATAAGGCTATTATTGGCGGCAAACATCCAGAAGCACTTGGGCAGCCAGCTTCCTGCGTGTGGCGGGAAATATGGGATCAGATTGGCCCTCGAGCAGAATCAGCGATGTTGAAGAACGAGGGTACTTATGACGAAGCGCTGCTACTAATTATGGAGCGCAACGGCTACCCAGAAGAAACCTATTATACTTTTTCATATAGCCCAGTTCCTAATGACCAAGGCGACACAGGTGGAATCATTTGTGCCAATACAGATGACACTCAGCGCATCATTGGTGAACGTCAGTTAGCACTTTTGCGCGAACTAGCGGCTAGGACAGCAGACGCGCGGACATTCGATCAAGCCTGTACACTAAGTGCAAATTGTCTGGAAAGCAACCCTTACGATTTGCCTTTCGCAATGATTTATCTGGTCGATCCAGATGAGCAACAAGTTTTTCTAACTGGAACGTGCCGTATCGGGCAGAATCATGTAGCAGCACCTGAAACAGTCGATCTCGATTCTGATTGCGTTTGGCCATTTGCAGAAGTGATCGAAACGCATCAGGCAAAACTGATTTCTGATTTGGAAGTATCTTTTAGTAGCTTACCTTGTGGTATTTGGGAGCGATCGCCCCATCAAGCGATCGCAGTGCCAATTGCACCATCCGGTCAGACCGGAAAAGCTGGTATATTAATTGCTGGGTTGAATCCCTTCAGGCTATTCGACGATAACTATAAAAGATTCATTGATTTAGTTGCGGCTCAAATTGCAGCCAGCATTGCCAACGCCCAAGCTTACGAGGAAGAACGCAAACGCGCCGAAGCTTTGGCAGAACTCGATCGCGCTAAAACTGTATTTTTCAGCAACGTCAGCCACGAGTTTCGTACCCCTCTAACCCTGATGTTGGGGCCATTAGAGGAAACCTTAGCTAATTGTGCCACCCTGCTGCCAGCCCACGAACGAGAGCAGTTAGAAATGGTGCAACGGAATGGACTCCGCCTCCTAAAACTGGTCAACAGTCTGCTAGATTTCTCGCGCATCGAAGCCGGAAGGGTTCAAGCTTCTTATGAACCCACCAATTTGGCCACTTTCACCGCAGAACTAGCTAGTGTATTTCGTTCAGCAGTAGAACGTGCAGGGATGGAATTATCAGTCAATTGTCCTTCCCTTCCAGCACCAGTGTATGTAGATCGGGAAATGTGGGAAAAGATTGTTCTTAACCTGCTCTCGAATGCCTTCAAGTTCACGATGACTGGAAAAATCGCGGTAAGCTTGCAGTGGGCAAACGACCATATTGAGTTTGCAGTCAAAGACACAGGAATCGGTATCCCAGCAGAAGAAATTCCCCATCTTTTTAAACGATTCCACCGCGTCAAAGGGGCGCAAGGACGAACTTTTGAAGGGTCAGGAATTGGATTATCACTGGTGCAAGAATTGGTGCAAATGCATGGCGGAACAGTCAAAGTAACGAGTGTTCTAGGAGCAGGTAGTTGCTTTACTATATCAATTCCAACGGGATATGCTCATTTGCCTCCAGCCCGGATTAGCGCCCCTCGAACCTTAGCTTCAACTGCATTAGGTGCAACCCCCTATTTAGAAGAAGCTCTGCGTTGGCTACCCGAAGAGGAAAGGGAGACAAGGGGAGGGGGAGACAAGGGGAGTGTTGCAAAGGAATTCTCCTTGTCTCCTTATACCCTTATCCCCCTGTCCTCTTCCTCTGCCCGAATTCTTCTGGCTGACGATAATTCAGATATGCGTGATTATGTCAAGCGGCTGTTAAGTCAGCAGTATGAGGTGGAATCAGTGGCGGATGGTTTAGCGGCTTTGGATTCTGCCCGTGGGCGTGTCCCAGACTTGGTACTGACGGACGTAATGATGCCTGGATTAGATGGCTTTGGACTGCTGCAAGAATTACGGGCCAATCCGCAAACGAAAAAAGTTCCCATCATTCTGCTGTCGGCGCGGGCAGGGGAAGAGGCACGGGTGGAAGGTTTAGAAGCGGGAGCCGATGATTACTTAATTAAACCGTTCTCGGCTCGGGAATTGTTAGCACGGGTGGAGGCAGCCCTAAAAATGGCTCATCTCCGCGAGGAGGCAATGCAACGAGAGCAAGGGCTACGCATTGAAGCTGAGGTCGCAAAAGCACACTTAGAAACTGTCCTCGCTGGCATCCAAGACCAATTTTTTGTGTTGGATCGGGAGTGGCATTATACTTTTGTCAACGATCGCGTAGCAGAAGTTGTGGGCATCCAAAAGGAAGAGTTGCTAGATCGGATCATTTGGGAACTGTTTCCAGACGTGGCCAAAAGCGAGTTTTATACCCAGGTTCATCGGGCGATGGCAGAACAGACAGTTGTTCAGTTTGAATACTTTTATCCTGCTTGGCAACGCTGGTTTGAGAATCGCGTCTACCCCTTTGGTGAAGGAGTAAGCATCTTTGTTACAGAGATCAGCGATCGCAAACAGGCAGAGAAAGCACTTCGTGAAAGCGAAGAACAGTTCCGCAACATGGCTGACAATGCCCCCTTCATGGTTTGGGTAACAGATACCAATAACTACTGCACCTATCTGAGCAGAAGCTGGTATGACTTTACCGGTCACAACGAAGAGACGAGTCTGGGATTTGGCTGGTTGAACGCCGTACATCCAGAAGATTGCGATGAGGTTAGGAATATTTTCCTGGAAGCTAGCAAGCGTTGTGAGGCTTTCCGTATGGAGTACCGCTTGCACCGCAAAGATGGCGAGTATCGCTGGACGATCAATGCTGCTAATCCTTGGTTTGGTGTGGACGGTCAATTTAAAGGTTACATTGGCTCAGTGATTGACATTACAGAACGCAAGACAGCAGAAGCCGAACGCGATCGCCTCCTGGAACTTGAACAAGTTGCTAGAACTGAAGCCGAAACAGCCAACCGGATTAAAGATGAGTTTTTAGCGGTACTTTCCCATGAATTGCGATCGCCTCTCAATCCCATTCTTGGTTGGGCAAGACTCTTACAAACCCGTGAATTTCAGCCAGCAGAGATCAAGAAAGCTATTGCAACCATCGAGCGGAATGCTAAATTACAAGCTCAACTAATTGAAGATTTGCTTGATGTCTCTCGGATATTACAAGGCAAGCTCAATCTGAAGATGTTTCCCGTCAACCTAGTGCTGGTGATTGAGGCGGGATTGGAGACAGTACGTTTGGCAGCAGAGGCTAAAGATATTCAAATTCAGACAATGCTAGATGCTTCTTTGGGGCAGGTTTTAGGTGATTCCGATCGCTTACAACAAGTAATCTGGAATCTGTTATCGAATGCCGTCAAATTCACTCCTGAAGAAGGAAAAATTAATATTCAACTGGAACGCATTGATTCTCAAGCTCAGATTACCGTCAGCGACACAGGTAAAGGAATTAGCCCTGAATTTCTCCCTCATGTATTTGAATATTTTCGTCAGGCTGATGGCACAACAACCCGAAGGTTTGGTGGTTTGGGGTTAGGGTTAGCAATTGTCCGTCATTTGATAGAATTACATGGTGGTACGATTTGGGCAGAAAGTTTAGGGGAAGGGCAAGGAGCTATTTTTAGAGTTAGGCTACCCCTGATCAAAAAAGAGTTAACCCCAAAACAACAGATAAATATTGACCCTATAAATGCTTCTTCTACAACTGAAATTCTTACAGGCATTCAAATCTTAGTTGTAGACGATGACGATGATACCCGTGAGTTTCATACATTTGTGCTAGAACAGGCTGGGGCAAAGGTAATGGCTGTGGCATCCGCAAAAGAAGCACTGCAAGCATTGGCAGAGTCAGAACCAGATATTTTGCTCAGTGATATTGGAATGCCAGAGACAGATGGCTATATGCTAATGCGCCAAATTAGAGCATTGCAGCTAAAGCAAGCTAAACAGATTCCTGCGATCGCTTTAACTGCTTATGCTGGAGAAATCAACCAGCAACAAGCAATCGCATCAGGATTTCAAAGGCATCTGTCTAAACCCGTTGAACCAGATGAGTTAGTCAAGGCAATTGCAACTCTGATTGGTAGGAATGGCTGAGTTCCTAAAAACCAACGGGAAGGGGGCAGGAGGCAGGGGGAAAGACAATACAGTTCAGATAAGACCAAAAGCGATTTATCGCGTCTCAAAAACCCAAAATTTTTGCCAGTAGCCCTTAACTGAACCATATTGGGGGGAAAGAGGGTTTTCCAGTTATTGCATAGATGCGGTAATCATAACTAATTAACCAGATATGATGATATCAGCGATCGCTAAGATTGATAATCAGCAAAAAGGCAGGGAGTAGAAAGTAGGGATAATCAAACCCATACTCCAATACGGTTCAGTTAACGCTTAACGCTTTGTCAAAGTAAATTTTTTAGCAACCGCTAAGGACGCAAAGTACGCAAAGGAAGAGAAGAGACTTGTCGCTAAATAAGATTTGCTTTCGCCATTTCTTTCAACACAACCAATTTCAACCCACTTTTGGGGTTTATCATTATACTTAATGGCGTTGCTGATTAGGTTGCTAAAGAGTTCATTAATCTGAGCGCGATCGCATTGAACGCTTTTTAGGGGTTGAGGAATGTGAAACTCGACTTCGCTTTGTGGTTGGGCAATGGTCAAAGTGCCGATTACCTGCTGCACTAACTCATTCAGATTCACTGGTTGCCTATTTAGCTTTTTAATTATATTTCAATACGGTTCAGTTAAGGGCTACTGGCAAAAATTTTGGGTTTTCGAGACGCGATAAATCGCCGTCTCTACAAGTGTTTTGGTCTTATCTGAACTGTATTGAATTATATTTAACTGACAAATTTAACTCACACTCTAGGCTCAAATTTCTACTCTTCGCTTAATGTTTCAATCAACAAATCCACCTGCTGCTGTCGCTGCTGCAAAAAACTTTCACACTGACGCAAATACTCAACAGCACTGGCAAATTGCTCAAACACCGCTTCCAATTCCAACTCACCCGCCTCAATGCGAGTAATAATTCCCTCTATTTCAGCAACCTTCGCCTCATAATTCCAACCTTCCTCAGAACTAGAAGCACCTTTACGTTTAACCATTAATCTCTCTGTGTCCTCTGCGCCTCTGTGGTAGCCTGCGGCAAGCCGCTATGCGTCTACGTTTACTTCTATAACCTTCACTTTAACCCTACCCTGCCCCAACTGAATCAACAAATCTTCTCCCACAGCCAACTCCGCCGCCGAACGAGCGATCGCCCCATCTTCTCTTCTCACCACCGCATAACCACGCTGCAACACTGCTTTCGGGTCAAGAGTTGCTAATTTTTGCCGTAATAATTCTAAATGCTGCGCTGCTTGCTGCGATCGCCCCATCGTAATTTGCACCAAATGCTGACGCTTCCAAGCTAGCTTTTCCACCTCCTGCTGTACTTGCCGATCTAACCGCAAACGTCGCAAACGATTCCGCAATACTTGCAGTTTATTTTCAGCATTTTCCCCAGAGTCATGCACCGCCTCATGTAAAGCCACAACTCGCTGCCGATGTTCAGTATACAACTCTGAAAGTGATGGCACAACCATTTCCGCTGCCGCAGTGGGTGTATGCACACATACATCTGCAACTAAATCTGCTAAAGATTCATCTCGTTGATGGCCAATCCCAGTAATTACCGGAATAGAACAACTAGCAAGCGATCGCACCACTCGTTCATCATTAAAGCAAGCTAACTCTTCCACCGCGCCACCACCCCGCGATAAAATTAGCACTTCGGCGCGTCCATCTCTTTCCACTCGCTCAATTGCTTTGACGATAGATTCTGGTGCTTGCTCACCTTGTACTGTCGCGGGAGAGAATAAAACGTGTAAACCTGGATACCTTTGCTTGAGAGTCTTTTGAATATCACCCCAAGCAGCAGCCGTTGGTGAAGTGACAACAGCGATCGTTTGGGGGTGGATGGGGAGCGATCGCTTTCTTTGCGCGTCGAACAACCCCTCAGCCAGCAAGCGATTTTTTAGTTGTTGATAGCGCAACGCCTGTAACCCAACACCAGCAGGTAAAGTCTGCCAAACTGATAACTGATACTCTCCCCGTTGTGGATATAGGCGAATACTACCCAAAATAATTATTTGCTCACCGGCAACTGGCATTTGGGCGAGTTTTGGCAATTGGCTATTCCATACCACACATTTAATTCCGGCAGTGCGATCGGTATCTTGCAGCGTGAAAAATAAACCACTGCGATGGTGGTTAGCACTGGAGACTTCGCCAGTTACCCAAACTTGCCGCAATTGTTCATCTTGCTCTAACAGCAAACGGATATAGTCAGTTAATCCAGATACTGAAAGCGCTGTATCGAGAATCAAAGAGTCGGGAAGGTCGAAAGTCATCAAAGATGCCTGAAAGCATTTGTGCTGGAGAGATTTTAGCATTTTTAATGAAACCCGAAGTTTAACCGAGTAAACGCTTCAATCTTTTGTAGACATCATCATTGCGCTTACCGACTAAAATCACTTCTATTAAATCGCGATCGGGAAAATACCTGTAAATAATTCGATATTCACCACTATCAACTCGATATAAACCCTGATAACCAGATAGCTGCTCACTATCAGAGGGTAAAGGCTCAACATTCAAAGCCAAAACCTTTTTTGCAATCTGTGCTGCTATTTTAGGCTGTAAACCGTTCAGAAAATCAAGAACAGTTGCTAGACCATCAAGCTTCGCCATTAGCTAAATGCTTTAATGCAGATGTAAAAGCCTCTGTACCAATCATTTTAGACTGACTCAGAGCAACTTCAGCAGCTTGACCAAAAACCATATCCTCTAATTCTTCCAACCGATTCATTAATTTTTGGTAGCTCTCGGCTGAAATAATCACATGGCTAGGCCGTGATTGTTTAGTGAGTAGAACTGGCTCAGTAGTAGCCTTATCAAAAACCTCACCGTGTTTGTTACGAGCATCTGTGAGAGTATAGGTCTGCATAGACATTTTGACTATTTTAGACATTTTGACTATATTTTAGCAGATAAATCTTCTCATCTCAATTCTGGCTTCACAGAACTTGCTGCTTGTCAAAGCTGAAAGATTACCTAAAGCATTGAAAATCCCTTTACTACTACCCTAAAAGCTTTCTACATCAATCCCGACCCAATGAAGTCGCTGTAGATGATATGCTGATTGGCATAGCGATCGCTCCTAACTGAGCAACCTCCGCAAATGCTCACGAGTCCGGTTCTACTGACAGTGTTGTTTAGGTAATTTATTTTTTCAAATCCCTTGCTTACCCAGCGAAAAAAAGCTATCTCTGAATGCAAGTTGGTATCATTGTGCAAGACTACCCTAATCTGGTAGCGATCGAGTTACGATCTTGTTACACCCTTTTTTGATTTGAGAAGTCCTATTCCAGAATTTTCTGGTTAAAATAGTATATCTGTTCTACTCAAACTCCCAGAGCAACACTCCTTAAAACCATATATTAAGAGGCATTAGACGCAGGAATGGCTATCAACACCGATACTTCTGGCAAGCAAAAAGCGCTGACTATGGTGCTCAACCAGATTGAGCGCAGCTTTGGTAAAGGAGCAATTATGCGCCTGGGCGATGCCACCCGGATGCGGGTGGAGACAATTTCCAGTGGGGCGCTTACCCTAGATTTAGCATTGGGTGGTGGTTTACCCAAGGGGCGGGTAATAGAAATTTATGGGCCGGAAAGTTCCGGTAAGACTACAGTAGCGCTACATGCGCTCGCCGAAGTGCAAAGAAATGGCGGTATTGCTGCCTTTGTTGATGCTGAACACGCCCTAGACCCTACTTATGCTGCTGCATTGGGTGTAGATATTGACAATTTGCTGATTTCCCAACCTGACACTGGCGAATCAGCTTTAGAAATTGTCGATCAGCTTGTTCGCTCTGCTGCGGTTGATATTGTAGTTATTGACTCAGTAGCAGCACTGGTTCCCCGCGCTGAAATTGAAGGCGACATGGGTGATGCCCATGTTGGTCTACAAGCGCGATTAATGAGCCAAGCTCTACGTAAAATTACGGGTAATATTGGTAAATCTGGTTGTACCGTAATTTTCATTAACCAGTTGCGGCAAAAAATCGGTGTTACTTACGGTAGCCCAGAAACTACTACTGGTGGTAACGCATTGAAATTTTACGCTTCGGTGCGCTTGGATATTCGTCGGATTCAAACCTTGAAAAAAGGTACAGATGAATATGGTAATCGCGTTAAGGTCAAAGTCGCCAAAAATAAAGTAGCGCCGCCTTTTAGAATAGCGGAATTTGACATTATTTTTGGTAAAGGTATTTCTACCTTGGGTTGTGTTGTTGACCTAGCAGAAGAAACTGGCATTATTATCCGCAAAGGAGCTTGGTATAGTTACAACGGCGATAATATCTCCCAAGGACGAGACAACGCCATTAAGTATCTAGAAGAAAAGCCTGAATTTGCTGAAGAAATTAAGAAACTGGTGCGTGAAAAGTTAGATAAAGGCGCTGTTGTTTCTGCTAACTCCGTAGCTAAAGCCAGTGAAGAAGATGAAGAGGAAGAAGTTGATTTAGAGCCAGAAGAATAAGGAATGTGGATTTATTAATCTGCAATTTTGAATATGTAGTGGGTTACAAAAAGAGCTAACCCACTTTTTGTAAAGGATTGATCGGTTATTCGTTAGGCATTTCTAGTTCTAATCAGGTAAAAGTAGGGGCACAAGAATTAACATTGTTGTGCCCCTACGAATTGTATATATTTTACCCAATTGAAAATTATGGCAATTTTCAATTTTTTAACTGGGATTTTATGGTATTTGTCTGCTAAAAAAGCGGTCTAAAATTTCTGATTTCTGTTCTGAACTGAAGTTGTCATAATAATGTTCAAGGTTCTCAAGTAGTCGTGAATTTCTGAAAATCTCCAAATTCTCATCTACTTTCTCAGGTATATATTTTTGTTTATCACGGCGAAAAGAAAGTATTTCTACTTGATTGTCATTTTTACGATGCACAAGCTGCATCAATAACTCCATTGCTACAGTTGGCAAAACACGGCACGTATAATTCACAAAAAAATCAAAAGTCATATTGCCTAGACGGATGCGATCGCCATCTTCGAGCTTGATCGGCTCTAAAGCGCGATCGCCATTCACAAATGAGCCATTGGTACTGTTGAAGTCTATGAAGTAGAAGCCTTGATCGTCAATATATTGAATAGCCGCATGGCGACGAGACATATAGTTATCAGCAATGCAAATACCACTGTTCTGATTACGACCTATTGTCCATATCTGCTGTGACTGTCGTAAACTTTGGGTCTGATTGTCGCACAAGTTAGTCATCAAATAAACAGTAGACGTATCCACTACACCATGTACGTAACGTACCTTCATCTTTTTCAACGACGGTTGGGATAGGTTTTCTAGCTGAAGAATTTCATCTAGAAGGCTGCTGTGGTGTTCATACAACTTAAGAAATACTTGATATAAAGTTAATCGCCGTTCTATTTCTGTTTGTGCAAAGTCAGCCATGATATATAAACCTTGTATTTATTGCCTGATTTCGGTTGTGACTATTCTGCTTCAGCCTACAATCAGGGATAATTAATTAACTTTTCACTTTCTGCTGCCATCTGAAAACTTTAGTGGCTTAATAGCGTTATATTTTACAGCTTTTACTTACGAGATCACCTGTCGTTTATAGCAATAAGAAGCATAGAAATATCTAGGAAAAACTATTGTGATGCTTTATTGTTTATTGTAAATAATCATTTGTTATTTGTAACAGATGATTATTATAAAGATTTGATTAAGAATTGCCAATCGTTTCCGTATTTTTGCTAGATAATTAGATATTTCTTAATATTTGCAAGAGTGATGGCTATTGAGCGAACCAACTATAAAAATTCTGAGTTGTTCATGATAAATCAATACGCTTGGGTTAAGGCTAAAAACTAAAACTGGCGTAGGTTGAGTTCAGAAACGTAGCTTGTTTGCCGTTCGCGTAGCGTCTCCAAGGGAGAAGGGTAATGCTTATGCTTAACCCAAGGGTATTGTATGATAAAAAAGATCCCCGACTTTATAAAAGTTTTCGGGGATCTGCGGGTTCCAATTCTCACAAATCAAATAGAATTGCGATATCTCATCTAATTGGTCAATTCTGAATAAATCTGAGTTTTATCAAGAAAAATAAGAGTTAATTTATCAAGCCAATAAGAAAATCGAAGCCTTGTGAAATAATACAGTTTAAATTAAGACTTTATCCTCTTTAAGCCTCCTTAGAAAGTAGGGAAATAGTCTGAAATCCAGTGACTTCCTCTGGCTCCAAAATCTTAACTTTCAACTTACAATAAGCCTCGTTTACCATTGGGACGGATGGTCATCCAATTTGTTTTTGCTAATGCTAGCTGCTCATCAGAAATCTTGGCACTAGTGAGATTAGCACCACATAGATTAGCTCCTCGCAGGTTAGCATTGCTGAGATAAGCATTACTGAGGTCTGCACCTCGCAGGTCTGCCCCTTCTAAATCAGCATGGTTAAAGTATGCTTTGGTCAAATTAGCATCCTTGAGATTTGCTTTACTAAGACTGGCTCTGCCAAAGTCACTATTGTGAAGATTAGCTCCCTGGAGATTGGTTTTTTGCAATTGAGTGGAATGGAAATTTGTTCCTGATAAGTCAGCACCTTGCAGGTTCAACAAACTTAAATTGTGAAGAGCAAAATCTCGTCTTCCCTTTTGATAGGCGGTTAACAAACCTTGGGTATCTAGCTTACGCTCAACTTTAGAATTTTGAACTTGCGAACCATTACTGTTGCTGTTAGCTAAAGTGGTTGATTTGCCCATCCCAGAAGCGTGGTGCGATCCAGCAGCTTCTGCTGCCTTAGCTCGTCTGGCACGAATTGCTGCTGCTACCTGTGCCACTCCTGCACTGGTTACAGCAACAGAAGAGTTGTTACATAAAACAGCGGAATTTTCCAGGTGGTTGTGCGTTCGCTCTTTAGACCCAGTATCTGATTTAATCAGTAAACCCTTTGCTAAACTTTCTAAGTATGGTTCTATTTCCAATGCTCTAAGAACTTCTGCGGCTGACTGATAGCGATTACGTACAGAAACATCTAACATCTTTCGTAATACATTACTCAAGTGATCGCTCACTTGCACAAGTTGCTCCCATATCATCTCGCCAGTGTTGGGATTGTAATCTAAATCTTTAGGAGTTTTGCTAGTCAGTAAATAAATACATGTTACCCCCAGAGCATAAATATCACTAGCATATACTGGACGCATAGCCATTTGCTCTGGAGGTGCAAAACCAGGAGTACCAATCGCATAAGCAGTTAATGCTGTTTGTCCTGATTGACTGATTGCGCCTTGGGTGACTTGGTTTTTGACGGCACCAAAGTCGATAAGTACCATTCTGGCATCTTGAGTGCGACGAATTAAGTTGGCTGGCTTGATATCACGGTGGATCACCTTTTGCTCGTGGATGTATTGGAGGAGTGGTAGAATCTCGCTTAAGAATTGCTTGACTCCAGTTTCGGTCAAGATACCGTTAAGTTTGACCTCCTCCTGCAAGGTATCACCACTGATATATTCTTGAACTAAATAGAATTGTTCATGATCTTCAAAATAGTCTAGCAATCTTGGTACTTGGGGATGATTGCCAATCTTACCTAGAGTTTTGGCTTCTCGTTCAAAGAGTTCTCTGGCCATCTGTAAAACGTGTGGGGCGCTTCCTGATGGGCGTAATTGTTTGATTACGCAACTCGGTTCTCCTGGTAAGCCTCGATCGTTGGCTAAGAAGGTTGCTCCAAAGCCACCTTGACCTAATGGTTTGATCGCCTGATAGCGATCGCGCAACAGTAGTTGCGAGCCACAAGACTGACAACTTTGGCTATTTACCAAATTTTCTGGATTGGGACAGATAGGATTTAAGCAGTAGCTCATGCACTGTCAACTCGCTGCACGAATAATCACGGGGAGCGTTACACTCTCTTTCAATTATTTAGACATTAATCAATTCTTGCCAGGTAATTTTTGCTGGAAATCCTTTGAAGACTTCCTAAAGTTTACCTGGTATTACGTAAACGTCTACAAAAATAATGCAATTGATTATACTTATAATAACTAATCTTTGAGCTACTTGTTTACATTGCTAGAATAGCCATAAATCTGAGACTTTGAATCCAAAATCCCAGTTACACTCGAAACACACCAAAATTGCCATCCAAAACTCAACCAAAATTGGTATTAGAGGGCAGTGCCCATCCTACAAAAATCGCTGTAGGATTTTGGATGCCCAAATTTGGAGGCAATTTAGAATTATCTCCATTAGTTTTTAACAGACTATTAGCTGGCTTTCATGTTCACACTAATTATCTGTTCGATAAGTGCAAAAACATCACTGCGGCTGAGTTTCTCTTTACCATTAGCAAGAGCATCAAGGGTGCCATTAGCCAAGGTTAAGGGAATTTGGCAAAAATCTAAAGCTGGGCCAGTAGGAAGGCCTTTGGTGTAAGCTTCTGCCAGAGCTAGATTGCGCCGCGCATACTCTTGCATATTTTCTGCACTCCAGCCTTCTGGAAAAAAGTCTACCCCACGCCTTAAATCTTCAGTGTGGTTACGCAAGATATTAACTGCTTGCAAACCGCGACCAAACCCAATCGCCTGGGTACGGTTCGTTTGTGTTCCATCGTACCAAGTCCATAAGTCCGAAAGTAACAACCCCACTGCGCCTGCAACCCCAAAGGTATAACGATCCAAATCAGATTCTGTATAAATTTTCCAGTTTCTTTCTGACCAGTAAGCCATTCGGTCTGACATTGCAGCAGTGGCATCCCAAATTCGAGGTGCAATAGTTTCAGGTGCTAACAGCAACCATTCTCTAATCCTCAAAGTGACTTCTTCTAAGGTATTTTCATACCCATTAAATCCTGTAAAGAAAGCCTCTACTGCGAAGCCATCAACCCCTGCCTGCAATGTTAGGCTAATGCTTCTTAACAGCTTTGCTTTAGTCGCATTATCTATTTCGGGATGATCTTCAATTTCATCAATGGCACGCATACACAAATATGCTGATGCTACTGCTTCTTGTAATCCTGGCGGTAAAAGACTAATTGGGATATAAAAAGTTCGGCTAGTTTCCTTGAGGATTTGCAATGCATCTCTACGTAAATTCATGTTTCCACTCCCCGATTGATTTTGCACCACATGAAGTTTGCAGTTTTTTGATGATACTGGATATAGTTTTAACTAAACCTTAAAAACTATAGACTATAAGATACGCTAGTATTTCATCTAAAAATTAATAGTTTTTGGTGTTGCAATTAACATAACTCTCAAATTTATCAAAGTCTAGTCTAGTATATAGGCTTTTGGTTGCAAAAATATGTAAGGTGTTGTTTGATATAGCTTTCATAAAGTTTTAGTGTAGATATAAAGAATTATGCTAATATTTGGTTGATTAGCACAAAATTTCTCCATGAGCAAACATCCCTTTTAGGGATTTATAAAGTGTTTTAAGTCTGCGTTAATCGACTAACTTAGTGGATAAAATAGCCCTTGTCATGGGAAGCGTAGACACCCACCTGGATCAAAATTGGTCAACGGTGCTTTCTTCAGCATTTCTACGTTAGTTAGTCCAGCCAATTGTAACGCTTCTAACTCCTACTACATCTCATCATATTGATTTTAGGTCTGGAGGAAAAAGATAGCTGTCAAGTATTTCCAAGTCGCAGTTAATGTTTTTTTGGGTAGCGATCGCCTCTCTTCTCTAGTATTAATTGCTGTTGTATAATTTTAGGCAACAAGTTGTACGCCCTGTTTGCCGTGCATTTGTTCCAGTTAGTGGTACCAATAAGTTCAGTAAACTCGATAAGTGGACCGTTGTTCTTGCTGTTTGACCGCCATCAATGGGGCCATCATCCAGCATGACCACTGATTATTTTATCTGTGTGCTTACTTAAAGCACTTGACATCCATGCTATCCCAGCGCCGACAACGCACACATCTACATGAGTATTTTCGGTAAACACAGGTTGAATTAGGACTGCTGCCGTTGTCATCCAAATAGAAATAGTTTTACCAGAGTTGTGTCGCATATTTTTCAGAGTTTTAAGCTAAGCCTAACTTATCTGCTGGAAATAAAATTATTAAGGCAAGAGTAATGAAAAGGTAATCTTAAACCAAAGGATTCTGCACGCTTCACTTTGCTCTACACCGTATTTATTTTTTCACCTTGTTACTGATGGTATTTGGTATTTAAATTACAAAATTGTAAGGGCACAAATATATTGTGCCCCTATGTGTGCGATCTATTTAATTGAAAGTCGGTTAATGTTTGGATTACACTTCCACCAGTTTACCCAACCCAACTATGCTTGAATGATGAAATCGGAGGCAGTAAGAGTGGGTGTACCAGTAAGTTGGGCAAATTGACCACCAGTGCCGAAACCAGCAGCGCTACCATTTTGATTGTATAGTAACTGCCCAGTCATAGAGTCGTAGACAATCACAGCATTACTAACTGCCCCTAAGCTAGTGATTTGAAAATTACTGGCGTTACTAAAACCCTTTCCTATAACAGAAGTAATGGCACTAAAAGTAGTCTTATCCAGAACAATCTTGTCACCATCAGAGTGATTGAAGTCAGCAATGGTATCAATACCTACAGTAGCGCTAGTAAAGGCAGCATTGGTGTTGTAGACGAAAGCATCAGCACCCATACCACCGATGAGAATATCATTACCTTTTCCACCAATGAGAAGATCATCTCCAGCACCACCCCGCAGTAGATCGTCACCACTGTTACCATTGATGGTATCGTTGCCCCCTTGACCATTAATTACATCGTTGGAGTTGTCAAAACCGACAATGTTATTGTTTAATTCATTGAGAAAGGTGACGGTGTTCTTGTTGAAAATGCTCGTTTGAGTGGAGTTGGCATTAATCACATCAAAGCTGTCTGTAATACTGGCTTGTCCGTTAAACAGAATATTACCGATGGCGGGTCTTGTTGCCGATGCACTTACGTTCTCCAGGTTTTCTAACTTAAAGTTTTGCAGAGTGACTTTGGTATTAGCCACGTCTTCAAAAGTAACTTCTAAGTCATTACTATTTTGAGTTAATTGCAGATTTCTCGCAGTCAAGCCAGCCCCAACAAATTGCAAGGTATCTAATTTGGTAATCACCGCAGATGAAGGGTTTGAGTTAGTACCTATACCGCCAAAGTCTGTGATGATGTCATTGCCATTGTTTAGCCGGGTAACAAAGATGTCATTGCCAGCAGTGCCATTGATAACTTGAATTTTGGATTTAACTATGCCACTAATAACAAAGTCAAAAGAGCTTTCATCAGTATCGTTGTTGTCTAAAATCAGAGTGCCACCATAGCTGCCAGGTGTAGTGGTGTTGAGTGCCACCGTAATCGCGGTGGAAGCATTTGCAGCCACACTTGTTGGCAGAGTTCCTACCAAACTAAATCCGTCGGGAAGCTTGAGATTATTGAGATTGAGTGCATCTGTACCCGTGTTCTTGATAGTAAAGGTTTTGGTCAGAGTATTACCAGTAATCACATCGCCAAAGTTAATTGCGGTAGTACTGCCATCTGCAATATCAACTGTGCCATTGAGGACTTGAATTTCGGGAGCTGGAGCGGGTTTAACTATGCCACTAATAACAAAGTCAAAAGAGCTTTCATCAGTATCGTTGTTGTCTAAAATCAGAGTGCCACCATAGCTGCCAGGTGTAGTGGTGTTGAGTGCCACCGTAATCGCGGTGGAAGCATTTGCAGCCACACTTGTTGGCAGAGTTCCTACCAAACTAAATCCGTCGGGAAGCTTGAGATTATTGAGATTGAGTGCAGCTGTACCTGTGTTCTTGATGGTAAAGGTTTTGGTCAGAGTATTACCAGTAATCACATCGCCAAAGTTAATCGCGGTAGTACTGCCATCTGCAATGTTAACTGTGCCATTGAGGACTTGAATTTCGGGAGCTGGAGCGGGTTTAACTATGCCACTAATAACAAAGTCAAAAGAGCTTTCATCAGTATCGTTGTTGTCTAAAATCAGAGTGCCACCATAGCTGCCAGGTGTAGTGGTGTTGAGTGCCACCGTAATCGCGGTGGAAGCATTTGCAGCCACACTTGTTAGAAGAGTTCCTACCAAACTAAATCCGTCGGGAAGCTTGAGATTATTGAGATTGAGTGCATCTGTACCCGTGTTCTTGATAGTAAAGGTTTTGGTCAGAGTATTACCAGTAATCACATCGCCAAAGTTAATCGCGGTAGTACTGCCATCTGCAATGTCAACTGTGCCATTGAGGACTTGAATTTCGGGAGCTGGAGCGGGTTTAACTATGCCACTAATAACAAAGTCAAAAGAGCTTTCATCAGTATCGTTGTTGTCTAAAATCAGAGTGCCACCATAGCTGCCAGGTGTAGTGGTGTTGAGTGCCACCGTAATCGCGGTGGAAGCATTTGCAGCCACACTTGTTGGAAGAGTTCCTACCAAACTAAATCCGTCGGGAAGTTTAAGATTACTGAGATTGAGTGCAGCTGTACCTGTGTTCTTGATGGTAAAGGTTTTGGTCAGAGTATTACCAGTAATCACATCGCCAAAGTTAATCGCGGTAGTACTGCCATCTGCAATGTCAACTGTGCCATTGAGGACTTGAATTTCCGGGGTGGTAATGGTTTTGTGGGGGGCTTCGTATGCACCAATATCAATCACTGCTGTGCCATTACCATCGCCATCGTGAGGAGTTTTATTAGTTATGCTATTGAATGTATTGGAACCAGCATCAATTGCAGGACTTCCAGGTTTGAGACTAAAGTTACCATTCGCTGGATCAACAAATAATGGGTCTTGGTTTAAAATATTCCCTGAACCCGTAACCTTAAAAACTCCGTTGTAAGCAAGGTTATTATTGAATGTAACATTAGTAGACTTATTGTTGACAATGAGAGACTCTCCGTTGCTTCCATACAGAATATTGTTATAGACTCGAACATTTTTAGCATAGTTAAGGAAAATTTCTCCGTCTGAAAGTACTTTTGAATTTTGGTAAATTGTATTATTCACAATGTCTACAGGGTTTTCTCCTTTGAAAATCTGAATACCTGCCCCGCCATTGCTGTAAGTTAAGTTGTTACTGATTAAGGCTTTACCAGTGTAGGCAACATTTCCAAAATAAGAAGTGTCAAGCATTATTCCATGACCTTCAGTTATTTTTCCTGCTACCTTCCAAGGAACTAATGATTGATTATCAGAAACAGTGTTACCTTGAATAATTACTTTGTAATCTGCGGTGTTGTTATCGGAGTTCCAAAGTCTAAGTAGGGAAATACCTTGTGTACCAAAAGGTGAGTACCAAGCATTTCCAGTAACAACATTATTTTCTATTTTAATATAGTCTACTTCTGTTCCTCCAATCCCTCCCCCTGGAAACTTGGAAATATTGTTATTACTAATTGTGATATGACTTGAATGTTGATTTAGATTGTCACTGCTAACCGTAGCAAAAATACCACTTCCAGCTGTAGCTGGATTATTTAAATTGTCTTTTTGGTTAAGTGCATCTTTTAATGTAATATTGTCTCGATTTCCTACCAATGTTAAGCCTTCAATTTCTATGTAGCTCGAACCTGTAATTGATACAGCTACCCAATTTTTTTCATTTGCTTTTAAAACTGGTGTATGCCCAGGTAGTGCCATAAATTTGATCGGTGCATTAGCCGTACCCTGCTTATTTGCAATACTCAGGATATAGGCGTAAGGCGAGGTGTAAGTACCATTCATCACGTAGACTGTATCACCTGCTTTCACTAAGTCGGCAGCTTTTTGGAGGCTGCGAAATGCATCTCCCTGACTCAAGCCATTAGATTTATCATTGCCTGTTCCAGAAACGTAGTATGTAGCCATCTGTTTACTCCGAATGTGTGTAAGGGGAATTAGTAGTACAATCTCAGCAACTTTGTTCAGTTGCTAAGTAGTTATTTGAATGAGTAATCTATCTAGTCTTTTCAAGACAGTCACAGTTGTGCGATCGCAACTGGAAATCGCGTCGGTTGTAGAAACACTGTTGCAATACTGAAAAAATTTCTTTTGTTAACCGTTAATGGTTAAATCAGGAATATCGATACCGCCGAACGTTACTGTTTTATTAAGGGAAATCGGACGATTAGCAGATGAATGTGTAGCACAAAGACCGAGATGTTTACTATCTCCTTTGAGCTTATTATTAGACATTCTGTGATTGCTAGAGTTGGAGTTGAATCGAATCGTATCTTCATCTATAGCAGTCGCGATCGCTGCTTTTTATGAGCTAGCTTTACCTATCTGCTATATTCAATACAACGATCATAAATTGGCATAATAATTCCTCTGAACTTTATCAGTTGTCTGAGGTCAGGAGCTTGTTAAAACGGTATGGTAAAATGCACCCCTGGCCGATAACTAGGGACTTAAAGTTACAGTGGTCAAAGTAGAATTGGTTGAAACTTTAGTGAGTTGAACCCTTAACTTAAGGGGACTAATGTAACAACTGAGTCGAACCTGTTCTAAGCGGTGTAACTGAATCCTTGTGAACTTGTTTAAAATTAACCTTTACAAATAGTACTTGATATCAGTGAATGCTCTGAATATGGTAAGTTTTTTTACAACAAATTCAAAAAAACTATGGAGGCGTAATGGTGAAGTGCTGTTAATTTACAGTGATATGGGAATGAAAAGTGCTTTGTGCGAGGATATGATGAAGTTTGTCTAAATATTCGGCAGGCTACGCTTACTTCAAGCAACAATGATCTCGTTAGTAAGTAGGGTAAATCTTTGTTGTTGCGATCGCACATGAGGGAAGAGGGTTTTTCTAAATCGCCAAAATATTAACTAAACTTGCTTATTATTTATAGCGACGTGCCTTTTCTACCGCCTTCGCTGCCGAAATTAGTCCCGATCGCAGTTCTTACTGTTGATAAGTCAAATGACTTGGGTACGATTGATTCATAGTTCTTGTAACGCTGTCATACTTAAGTATTTTCTCCTGAGAAGATACCGTTAATGTGGACTCGTTTACTTTTCGGATAACCCAAAATTCAACATCTCCAAATCGCCCATGATTGAAATTGACGGTTCCTACGGAGAGGGAGGCGGACAAGTTCTTCGCACTTCCTTAAGTCTAGCCGCCATTACTGGTGAACCCATACGGATTGCAGGCATTCGCGCTGGACGCAAAAAGCCAGGATTAGCAGCACAACACTTAACAGCCGTTCGGGCTGCGGGTAGAATTTGTAATGCCCAACTACGGGGTGATGCTTTGGGTTCAATGTTGCTGGAATTCATTCCAGGTAGTGCTGTGCAAGCTGGAATTTACACCTTTGATGTGAGTAAAGCACAAGAAGGTGGTTCTGCGGGTGCGATCGCTCTAGTTTTACAGACAATTCTTTTACCTTTAGCACTAGCAACGGGTAATTCTCAGGTAACACTAAAGGGTGGAACCCATGTAAACTTTAGCCCGACTGTAACCTACATTGAGCAAGTTTATCTGCCAATACTGCAACGTATGGGAGTAGAAGCCCAAGTTAAGTTAGGCGCTTGGGGGTGGTTTCCTCAAGGTGGGGGAGAAATAGAGTTGCAGGTGATTGGTGGTACTCAACTCGGCGGGATCAACTTGCTGGAAAGGGGAGAGTTACAACAAGTGCGAGGAATAGCAGCAGTAACGGAACTACCTTCTCATATTCCGCAACGGATGGCGAACCGTGCGGAGAATTTGTTACGGGAAGCGCATTTGAAAGTTCGTGTACAGACTTTGCGAGAAAAAGGTGTGGCACCTGGCGCAGGTATTTTTTTAACTGCTGAGTATCAGAACAGCTTGACTGGCTTTGGTGGATTTGGGCGTTTGCGGTTGTCGGCGGAGACAGTTGCAGAAATTGCTTGTCAGCAACTGCTTGAATTTCATTACACCGGCGCAGCAGTGGATGAACATTTAGCAGATCAGTTATTATTGCCAGCTACTTTAGCGTCACAAGAAAGTCAGTACCAGGTGGCTGAAGTAAGTAGACATTTGATTACGAATGCAGCAGTAATTGAACAATTTGGGCTAGCGCAGATTAGGGTAAATGAAGCTGATAAAATAGTATCTGTAAAGAGTTTGACTAGTTGAAATAAGGGTTATTACTTCAGTAATAGTTAACGATCAACTACTTGGTAGTACTACCTAAAAATCTAAATCAATATTTTTATACTTTCTGTTTTCAACTAAAAGCAGCAACTTTTAGCAGACAACTATAATAAATATTAAAAACTGCATTTAAAAAATTTAAGTAATAAACAAACTTATGGCTGTGGAATATCATCAAGCTATTGAAGTGTTTTATTTTTATGCTTATGAAGATGAAACACTTCGCGACAAACTAGAAAAGCATCTCACCTTTTTAGAACCGTAAGGTGTGATTACAGGATGGCACGATCGCAAAATTGAAGCAAGAAAAGAATGGCAGAATGAGAGAGATACCCACTTAGATTCATTTCAGATAATTTTGCTGCTTGTAAGTGCAAATTTTGCTTAATATTATTGCTCGAATGTCGAGGTAAAACTGGCAATGGAACGGCATGAAAGCAAAGAAGCCAGAGTTATTCCTATAATTCTCAACTTTGTTGATATTAAATTGATAGCGCAAGTTCGTAAATGTAATCAAACTTGCAATAAATAATAACGTTAATAATATCAATAGTTTTTACATTACTTAACTTACTTTCATTTATTCTCGCCTACTTACTTTATCTAGAAAGTTGCATTTGTTGTAATCATAAGCAACTGACCAATTTGCAAGGTGAGTGCAAGTTTCGTTGAGACTAAGTTCAGTCGAGCCGAATACTTGTTATTTACCTAACATAACTAGACAACATTGAAGTAGCTGTTAAAAAACATGGTAATAAATTTATTAGTGACACATATAAAATTGGAATAAAACCGTGATTGATGAGCAAGAAATAGAAAAGCTGTGGCAAGCCTTCAAAGTATTAGATGTAGACGGCAACGGAGCAATCTCAACCGACGAACTGGGGGAAGTAATGCGATCGCTAGGACAAAATCCTACGGAAACGGGGTTGCGTGACTTAATCAAAGAGATTGACGTGGATTTGTCAGGCACTATTGACTTTGACGAGTTTAAAACGCTGATGATCGCTAAGGTAGGCGATCGCGAAAGCCGCCTCAAGTTAGCCTTCAGCGCCTTTGATGAAGACAATAGCGGCCAAATTACTGCCGTCGAGTTGCGGACGGTAATGAGTCAATTTGGGCTGACAGACGCTGAATTGAAAGAGATGCTACAGGAAGTAGATCATGATGGCGATGGCTCAATTGACTTTGAGGAATTTTGTCAGCTAGTACTGGAAGAGTCAGAGAGCAAGACAGGCTATAAAGACTCACCAATCTCCCTAGAAAGTTCGCTCAAGACAGTTGCCACTAACAATACACCAGTTGCCGACACCACTCAGCCTACTCTACAAGAAGCAACCAGCAACACGACTCCAGAGTTGGCACAGCTAAGAGAACAGTTGGTGCAACACCCAAACTCACCAAATCAGAAAAGAAGCGGCACCTCCCGCTTACAAATGCAGATTGGTTTGTTTCGGCTAATTCAAGGAGCAGCCTATCGTAGTTTCCGTGAAAGTTTCTCCGCTAACCATGAGACTCACTTACGTGTCAAAAACCTGCCATACAGAATTACTGACTTTGTGGAATTTGTCAAGCAGGCGATCGCGCTTTACAAAGGATTAGGTGTGGTGGAAGAGGCTTGCTACCCCGTACTAGATGCAGTAGTAGAATCGATTGCAGATGAATATGCCCGATTACAGGAGCGCATCAAAGACTGGAAAACAGTGGCAAAGACTCCCGAAATGTTGGCAGAAGAGAAAAAGATTTTAGAGGCGCGGAGTAAATTTGCCAATGTCAAAGAAAAGTTTGCTGCCGGAGTCGAGTTTGCAATTACCATCAAAAAGAAAAGTCTCAGCTTGGGTGACATCGTAGAAGGTGTGCTGGCCATTAACGAGCTTAATCGCCTGAGAGGGATAGAAATGAATGAAGAAATGGCACCACCACCACCTAAATCTGAGGGAAATCCCAGAGACTATTTATTCAAGTGGAACCGTGTCATCCTCTCGCAGGCAACCGAGGAAGTGGATGGTGCAATGATGCCAGTAGCATATTGGTATGAAGATTTCATGCCCAAGTTATTAGCAGCATTTAGTGTCTCGACGGCAGCAGATATCCAAAGCAATACCATACCTGACGAAGCAGCTTTGGATGAGTGGTATGACTTGACAAAAAAATCAGGAGAATTTAACCGTTACGGAGCAGATGTTGCCGAAAACTTTCTCAATTGCACTGCAAAAGAGAAACTGATCCTCAAACAAGCATGGCGATTAACACATCACTACCTGAATGGAGTGCAGAAACGGCGCGAACGCCTAGAGTTTGGGCGGGAGTCAGGCGCACTCTCGCAATATGTATCATTCATTGATGTCTATCTAAATCGGACTGAGGTGAAGGATTCCCAAATGCGTGTCAGCTTCCCGTATTACATCGGCCCAGCAGTGTGGCGCTTCTTCCACACCACGGCTGAAATCGTGTGTACCAAAACTGACATACAGCAAAAAACCCTGATGGCAATCTTCAAGGACTTCTTCCAACTGTTTGCTACGATGTATCCCTGTCCCTATTGCCGCCACCACCTGAATATGTACGTTGTGCAGAATAAGGAGGTGGATATGTATCCCGTGGAATACCTTGTCTTGGGACGCGATCCTAACCTTAGAGACTTTGAGGTATCACTGGAGGCAAAATTATCAACCGTAGTCGATGGTTCCTCCCTGCGTTTATTCTTCTGGAAGTTACATAACACTGTTTCTTCATCCATTGCGCGATCGGAAGAGTGGTATCACAAGGATGAGAAGGCGTTTTACACTACCCGCTTTTGGCCCAGCCTTGACTCGGAGCTAGCCAGAGCAAATGCCCTCAGATATACCAGCATCGAAACTGCTCGTATTTACAACATTTATGGAATGCTCAAGCCATTGGCACGTCTGACAGGAGTAAAAACGGAATTGCCAAAGCTGTTACAAAAAGGTGATGAAAATAGCCTTAAGGAAGCATGTATAGTTGCACAGAACCACATCGCGGATTTGGAGGAAGCTGTCATCCGTGGAGAGTTTCTGCAAGAGACATACTATTTTGACCCCGATGTCGTAGATAAAGCTCCACTTTTTACCCCTGAAGAGGAAGAGTTTGCACGAACTGGTATGTTCATAGAAGCCGCTTAAACGTCATCCAGTTCAATTAAAATAATTTGCATGACCGATAATTTAATGTATAGATGTTGCAATACAACGTCTCTACAGCTCCCTAAATCTACATCTCTCCCAGAATGATGATTGAGAAGGTACAGAAACCTGGTAGATTTAGCTATCAGCGAGTAAAAACTGGTGAAGATGAAAGTCCTGGTTATTGGTGGTGATGGATATTGCGGTTGGGCAACTGCTCTTTACCTTTCCAATCGAGGTTATGAAGTTGGAATTTTAGATAGTTTGGTGCGGCGGCACTGGGATAATGAACTAGGTGTCGAAACTCTCACTCCGATCGCACTAATTCAACAACGTCTCCAGCGCTGGCAAGATTTGACAGGTAAATCTATCGACTTGTTCATCGGCGATATTACAAATTACGAATTTCTTAGCAAAACCTTACATCAATTTCAGCCAAATGCCCTAGTGCATTTTGGTGAACAGCGTTCGGCCCCATTTTCCATGATTGACCGAGAACACGCAGTTCTCACCCAGGTCAATAATGTAGTTGGGACGTTGAACTTGTTGTACGCCATGCGGGAAGATTTCCCGGACTGTCATTTGGTGAAGCTGGGAACGATGGGTGAATACGGTACACCCAACATCGACATCGAAGAAGGGTATATCACCATTGAACACAATGGACGTAAGGATACCCTACCTTATCCCAAGCAGCCTGGCTCGATGTACCATTTAAGCAAAGTTCATGATAGTCATAATATCCACTTTGCTTGCCGGATTTGGGGATTGCGGGCAACTGATTTAAATCAGGGCGTAGTTTATGGTGTCTTAACCGAAGAAACGGGGATGGACGAACTATTGATTAATCGCCTGGATTACGATGGTGTGTTTGGTACAGCACTAAACCGCTTTTGTATTCAAGCCGCAATTGGACATCCCTTAACTGTCTACGGTAAAGGTGGACAAACTCGTGGGTTTTTGGATATTCGGGATACAGTACGATGTGTGGAATTAGCGATCGCTAACCCCGCACAACCTGGTGAATTCCGCGTATTTAACCAATTTACCGAACAATTCAGCGTCGGTGATTTGGCATTGATGGTGAAAAATGCTGGTAACGCTATGGGATTGAAGGTAGAAATCAATCACTTAGATAATCCCAGAGTTGAGAAAGAAGAACATTACTTCAACGCTAAAAACACTAAATTGCTCGATTTAGGTTTACAGCCTCACTTGCTCTCTGATTCTCTACTCGATTCTCTGTTAAACTTTGCTATTAAGTATCAGAAACGAGTCGATCACAAGCAAATTATGCCCAAAGTCTCTTGGCACAGAAATTAGGTAAACCCCAGTAAATCGTGGGTCTAAAATTGGTCGTCATATCTTAGCACAATATGACGACCAATCAATTATTATTTATCAGGCGCATCATCCAGCTATTAAGCTGTTCTATATTTAAATTGCATAAACTGGGCGCTTATGTTGCCCACGCCACAAGAGTTATGTTTAATTCGATTATGCGAATTAGATGTTTTATAGCTTACTAAATTTTCCGTTTAGCACAGTTATTATAACTGTGCAAAATTGATTGCAGCACACGAGACAGTTTATTCTGTGTTTAATCGTAAAATGCACCTGAAGCTGAGATTATCTGCCTGTACTGAATAGTTTTTTATGAGAATTGCCCTATTTACTGAAACCTTTTTACCCAAGGTTGACGGCATTGTAACGCGTCTGCGCCATACTGTTGACCATCTACAGCGTAGTGGTAATCAAGTGCTGGTGATTGCCCCTGATGGAGGCATCACTGAACACAAAGGCGCTAAAGTTTACGGCATTACTGGCTTTCCTCTGCCATTGTATCCAGAATTGAAAATGGCACTTCCTCGCCCAGCCATTGGTTATGCTTTAGAAGAGTTTAAGCCAGAGGTGATTCATGTCGTGAATCCAGCCGTTTTGGGTTTAGCTGGCATATTTTACAGCAAAATCCTCAAAATACCCTTAGTAGCGTCTTACCATACCCATTTACCCCAATATCTTCAACATTACGGCTTGGGGATGCTGGAAGGTTTTCTTTGGGAACTGCTCAAAGGCGCTCATAATCAAGCAGCTTTGAATCTGTGTACCTCCACAGCAATGGTGGAGGAACTGACAGGACATGGGATTGAACGTGTAGATTTATGGCAGCGTGGGGTGGATACGGAATTATTTCACCCCGATTTAGCTAATGTAGAGATGCGATCGCGCCTATCCCAAAATCATCCAGAAAGTCCATTGCTACTTTACGTTGGGCGGCTTTCTGCTGAAAAAGAAATTGAGCGCATCAAACCAATTTTAGAAGCAATTCCCGAAGCGCGGTTAGCATTGGTTGGAGATGGCCCACACCGTCAAGCACTGGAAAAACACTTTGCTGGCACAAATACTTATTTTGTTGGATATCTTATGGGACAAGAATTAGGTTCTGCCTTTGCGAGTGCTGATGCCTTCATATTTCCTTCCCGTACAGAAACACTAGGCTTAGTACTACTAGAAGCGATGGCTGCTGGCTGTCCCGTGGTAGCAGCCCGTTCCGGGGGAATTCCTGATATTGTGACAGACGGGGTAAATGGATATCTTTTTGAGCCAACAGAAGATGTTAAAGGAGCAATCGCCGCTACTGTTCGCCTCTTAGAACAAAAAGAACAACGAGACATCATCCGTCAAAATGCTCGCCAGGAAGCAGAAAGTTGGGGTTGGGCAGCTGCAACCAATCAGCTACAAGATTACTACCAGAAGATAATATTTTCTGAGCAGTTGGCAAAATAAGAGGTAGAGAGTGGGGAGATGAGGGAGCAGGGGAAGCAGGGAAAGAAGAATTAATAACCATACCCTATGCCCAAAATCTAAAATCTTAAATTCCCATTACCGAAACAGACTCATAATACAAGCCCATTTCTTTATGGGGATTATTAATTTTGAATTTTGAATTTTTAATTCGGAGCGAAGCGACGTGACACTCCCCAATCCTGGCAGCGTCTTGGCTACATTAACTGAACTGACTCAAGTTAATCGTACTCACGCCTTATTACGTCGCGTAAAAGATTTATCTGTTAATGAATTTGTTTGCCTACTCGACTTCATAACTGCTGAGTTCCAGCAATTTCTTAGAGCTATTGAACTAATCAATAATGAAGCTCTAGAAACTATGTTAGAGAAGGTACTAGAAGCTATCACACTTAAAATAGGTCAAATCCTGCAAGCAGAACATACAGCTATTTTTTTAGTTGACCATGACAAAGGTCAACTATGGTCAAAAGTTCCTCAAGATAATAGTCAAAAATTCTTAGAAATTCGTACTCCTATGACTGTGGGTATCCCCGGTCATGTTGCCAGTACAGGTCAATATTTAAATATATCTGAAACTTATACTCATCCTTTATTTAGCCCAGAACTTGAAAAACAAATGGGCTACAAAATCCATAATATTTTATGTATGCCTGTTACCAGCAGCAAAAACCAGACTGTTGCGGTAGTTCAACTGGCTAATAAAACCGGGAATGTTCCGTTTAATCATGATGATGAAGAACGTTTTCGAGACTTTGCCGCTTCTATTGGGATTATTCTGGAAAGCTGCCAATCTTTTTATGTCGCGGCTCGGAATCAACGAGGCGCAACGGCTTTGTTACGCGCAACTCAGACATTGGGGCAAAGTCTGGATTTAGAAGCAACTTTGCAAATAGTCATGGAACAAGCTCGAATTTTAATGCAAGCAGACCGCAGTACGCTGTTTTTATATCGTAAAGAGATGAGCGAACTCTGGACAAAAGTTGCGGCGGCAGATGGCACAAACTTATTAGAAATCTGTATTCCAGCTAACCGAGGTATTGCTGGCTATGTGGCTTCCACTGGTCAAGCCTTAAACATTTCCGATGCCTACAAAGATCCCCGCTTTGACCCAAGTACAGATAGAAAAACTGGTTATGTGACTCGCAATATTCTATGTTTACCAGTATTTAATTCTGCAAATGAATTAATTGGCGTAACCCAATTAATTAATAAGCAGCAAAACAGTTTTACTGCTTCTGATGAAGAGTTTATGCGGGCTTTTAATATTCAGGCAGGAATTGCCTTAGAAAATGCTCGTCTATTTGAAAATGTATTGTTAGAAAAACAGTATCAAAAAGACATTTTGCAAAGTCTTTCAGATGCGGTGATTTCTACAGATATGGCAGGTAGAATTGTCACGATTAATGATGCAGCTCTGGAGTTATTGGGTTGCCCTGTAAAAGACACTAATACCAAAAGTCACAAGCTTTTGTGGGAACAAAATTTGATTGGTCGCTTAGTTTGGGAAGTTGTGCCGATTGAAAATCTCCAAATGCGACTCGAAGATAGCTTAAAAACTGGAGCTAAACATTATGTGCCAGAGCAAACTTTGATGGTGGGAATTTCTCAAGTTAAGAATGCTGTTAATGGTAGTGGGACGTTTAGCACTCAGTACTCAATTTTAGCAATGTGCGATCGCACTAACCCCAATGTGTTCATTCCCTGGAATCTCCCCCTCACAACCGAATCTGAGTTTTTTAGCCCTGATGAGGTGCAAACATTAGAACGCAGTACAAATCTCACTGTCAATCCCCTAACTAACCCAGAAGGCGGTGTTCGGGGTGGTTTGGTGGTGTTGGAAGACATCAGCCAGGAAAAACGGATGAAAACTACCATGTCCCGCTACCTAACGCCTCATGTAGCCGAACAAGTCATGGCTCTGGGAGAAGATGCTTTAATGGTGGGTGAGCGTAAGGATGTAACCATCTTGTTTTCTGATATCCGAGGCTATACAACACTTACAGAAAATATCGGTGCAGCTGAAGTGTTATCCTTGCTCAATCAGTATTTTGAAACGATGGTGGAGGCGGTTTTTAACTACGAAGGCACGCTCGATAAATTTATTGGTGATGCGTTAATGGCAGTATTTGGTGCGCCGCTACCTCTGACAGAAAATCATGCTTGGAGAGCTGTGCAGTCAGCGTTAGATATGCGACAACGCTTAGAGGAATTTAACCAACGGCGAATTATCCAGGCACAGCCACAAATTCATATTGGCATTGGCATTAGTTCTGGAGAAGTGGTTTCGGGTAATATTGGTTCCCGTAAACGCATGGATTACACCGTAATTGGAGACAGTGTAAACTTGAGTTCGCGGTTAGAAGCAGTAACTAAAGAATACGGTTGTGATATTATTTTAAGCGAATTTACTTACCAGATGTGCAGCGATCGCATTTGGGTGCGCCAGTTAGATAAAATCCGAGTCAAAGGGAAACATCAAGCAGTTAATATCTACGAGTTAATTGGCGATCGCAACACCCCTCTAGATGCCAACACCCAAGAGTTTTTGTATCACTATCATACTGGACGCGCTGCTTATTTATCGCGCAACTTCTCACTAGCGATCGCTTGTTTTAAAGCCGCCAAATACATCCAACCCAAAGACCAAGGTGTTGATATCCACCTAGAACGTGCGCGTAATTATTTACAAAATCCGCCCCCAGAGTCATGGGATGGTATTTGGACAATGCTTACTAAGTAGTCATGGGGCATTGGGAATTGGGCATGGGTTATTAATTCTTCTCCCCCTGCCTCCCCTGCTCCCTGCCCCCTCGCCTCCTCAACCTTCAACCTCCCCCTGGTCATCCTGAAACGGATCTTCACCAATTCGCAGTTCTTTCTTTGAGTGTTTCAACTGTTTCCATAGATCCCTTATTTGTTTGTAAGCTTCACCTGGAGGCAGCTTTCCACCTGTTTCTAAGTTGCAAATGTAGCTTACGCGTTGGGCAAATTCCTGTAGATTCGCATTAAAAACCAGGTTTTCTGGCTTTACCTGACCATAGTAGCGACCACGAGGGTAAAGAAAATCATCCTTATTCAATATTTTGTTCTCCATTTATTAATTCACCTTCTATTCGAATGTTTGAAGCGAAATCCTAGCTACCTTAATCTTTACTTTCGTCAGACTGCGGAAAAGCAAATCATCCACTCTTTTTCCAATTGGTCATGCAGGAATTAGTTGATTGAGATAGTTGATTGAGATTTTGAGACTAGAGGATAAAGCTTGAAATACTTTTTCTTGTTGTAAATGTTACAGAAAAAATGTTTGCTAAAGTAACTAGATAGAATATTTGATTTTCCTCCCGATCGTCAATTTATCTCATCTTAATTTATGAAGTTCAAATTGTAATTAACTTCAGTCCAAACCCTGAATTAAAAACTCTTAAAAAATACAAGTATATCTTACCAAATAATTTTGGCAAAAATAGTTACATTTGAGACAGCAATAATACTGAGTTAAACATACTATAAACCAGAGTAACTCGTCCTCTATTAAAAGTTAGAGATTCAGTTGTTAATATTTAGCAACTGACTAACGGAGGGCATTGAGTATTGAAAAGAGTCAGAGGGATGCGTTGCTGCTCTTACTGAGGGGAAAATTCTTCTCCCTCATACTTTCCTGCTAAATTCTCCGCGTCCTTGCATCCTCTTCAAAAATCACCGATGGCTAATAGTTAATAACTAAAGATAAAATGGTTAAGCCCGAAAGGACAAAAATCGTCCATAGCCTAGAACTTTAACTGCCACCATGTCTGTGAATTCCAAGTTATACGAAGGCAAAGCAAAAATTCTCTATACAACGGACGATCCGGAAGTCTTGTTGGCTGATTTTAAGGACGATGCCACGGCGTTTAACGCCCAAAAACGTGGCAGTATCCAAGGAAAAGGAAAAATAAATTGTAGCATTTCCAGTCAGCTTTTTAAACAGTTAGAGGCTTATGGTATAAAGACTCACTTTATCGACAGCCCTACCCCGAATCAGATGCTGGTGAAGGCAGTAAAAATTTTACCCTTAGAAGTAGTGATCAGAAATATTGCAGCTGGCAGTCTGTGTCAACAAACAGGCTTGCCAGTGGGTACAATTCTGAAACAGCCTTTGGTTGAGTTTTATTACAAAAACGATCACTTAGGAGATCCTTTGCTCACACGCGATCGCCTTTACCTGCTAGAACTAGCTACTGCGGAACAAGTAGATGCAATTACACATCTTGCATTGCAAATCAATGAATTTCTCAATAAATTTTGGCAGCAATGCGGCATTACCCTAGTAGACTTCAAGCTAGAGTTTGGTTTGGACTCACAACAGCAGTTGCTCTTGGCAGACGAAATTAGCCCCGACACTTGCCGTTTGTGGGATACCACAGAAGAGGACTCAAATCGCCGGATAATGGACAAAGACCGCTTTCGCCGGGACTTAGGAAATGTAGAGGATGCTTACCAGGAGGTTTTACAAAGAGTGCTAAAAGCAGTAGAAACTACAAATTAAACAGGTAAAAACCAAAAGGTCAGAAGGAATTATATTTTACTTTTGCCTTTTGCCTTTTGCCTTGTAAAGTAAAAAAGCAAAAGAAAAAAATTATATTTTGAATTTTACCTTTGGCATAAGGGCATTATTGCCTTGTGATGGTGTGTGTGTGGTCGTGAAGAGGAATCATAAGTAAAATGCGTTTATCTCCCGTATTGCTGGCAGCAATAGCAATTACAGTCCCTTTGGGCGGCTCATTGAGTGCAAAAGCAGAAACCGCCAAAAGTTCAAAACAGACAACAGAAGTTTTGACACTAGGAACAAATCAGCAGCCAGAAAAGGATACTAGTCAGCTTGACTCTAGTAAAAATCTAAAATCTCGATCTAATCTCACAGGGATTATAGAGGAACAGAAATCTCGTATTGTCGCAGTTTACCCTGCTAATCCAGCAGCGATGCCTGCGGTGGTCACTGAGCGCAGCCGAAGTGCGGGCGGCCATGCCTACGCGACACCAGGGGTAATAGTGCCAACCTCCACAACGCTAAAAACTGCACAACAAACCCCTCAAATCAATCCCAGCCCAACTCAACAGCCCTCTCCAGCGCCGGACATCCCACCGCCAGAAATTCAACAACCAACGCCTTCCCCAACTCCTGAGACGACTCCAGTCCCAGAGAATGTCAATCCACCAACAACAGAACCTTTATTACCCACAACTCCAGAACCATCTACCGCTCCAGACGTTCCATTTCCAGATGGTCAACAACGAACACCTGCTCCAAGACCAGGTGCTACACCCAATCCGCAGAATGTTAATCCACCGACAACTCCAGAAAGTACTCAACCCAACACAGCCCCGGAAGCCAATGACCCCCGCGTACTGGTGTCGGAAGTCCTCATTAGATCCCAGTCTGGGCAACTATCACCAGAACTAGAAGAACAAGTTTACAGGGTAATTCGTACCCAACCAGGACGAACAACAACTCGCAGCCAACTGCAAGAAGATATTAACGCCATCTTTGGTACTGGCTTCTTCTCCAACGTCCAAGCATCGCCAGAAGATACCCCCTTGGGAGTGCGGGTGAGCTTTGTTGTACAGCCTAACCCCGTCCTGAGCAAAGTAGAAGTGCAAGCCAATCCTGGCACTGGTGTTCCCTCTGTACTCCCACCTACTACTGTGGATGAAGTATTTAAGGAGCAGTATGGCAAAATCCTCAACTTGCGTGACTTGCAAGAAGGCATCAAGCAGTTAAACAAGCGGTATCAAGACCAAGGTTATGTGCTAGCCAACGTCATTGGAGCGCCCCAAGTCGCTGAAAACGGAGTTGTTACCTTACAAGTAGCAGAAGGTGTTGTAGAGAATATTAGAGTCCGGTTCCGCAATAAAGATGGTCAAGAGACAGACGAGAAGGGACAACCAATTCGCGGACGGACACAAGATTACATCATTACCCGAGAATTGGAGTTGAAGCCAGGGCAAACATTCAACCGCAACACGGTGCAAAAAGACCTACAGCGCGTGTATGGACTAGGGCTATTTGAAGATGTGAATGTCTCCCTAGACCCTGGTACTGACCCCAGCAAGGTTGATGTAGTCGTGAATGTAGCGGAACGCAGCAGTGGTTCTATTGCGGCTGGGGCAGGGATTAGTTCTGCTAGCGGACTTTTTGGAACAGTTAGCTATCAACAACAAAACCTGAACGGTAGAAACCAAAAACTGGGCGCAGAAGTCCAGGTGGGAGAACGGGAACTGCTATTTGACGTGCGATATACAGACCCTTGGATTGCGGGAGATCCTTACCGGACTTCCTACACAACCAATCTTTTTCGCCGCAGTTCCATTTCATTGATTTTTGATGGCAAAGATGAAGATATTAGGACTTTTGACCCAAATAATCCCAGTAATACAGATGCTCAGGATCGCCCCCGCATTCTCCGTCTAGGTGGCGGTGTTACCTTTACCCGTCCTCTTTCCAGCAATCCTTACAAAACTTCCGTTTGGACTGCCTCAGCAGGTTTACAGTATCAACGAGTTTCCGCCCGTGATGCCGATGGCAATCTCAGAAAAACAGGAGCGGTATTCAATGATAATGGAGTGCCCCTCGACGAGAATGGAAACCCCACCGCCAATGGTCAACCACTAGAAATTCCACTTACCTTGTCTCCGGGAGGTGAAGACGATTTACTACTGCTGCAACTAGGGGCACAGCGCGATCTCCGTAATAACCCATTGCAACCCACTAGCGGTTCTTATCTTCGCTTCGGGGTTGATCAGTCAGTTCCCATCGGACTAGGAAACATTCTCCTAACCAGATTGCGGGGTAGCTACAGCCAATATTTACCCATTAAGCTGATTAACCTTACCAAGGGGGCACAAACCTTAGCATTTAACCTGCAAGCAGGAACCATCCTTGGTGACTTGCCCCCCTACGAAGCCTTTACTCTTGGAGGTAGCAACTCCGTCCGGGGTTACGAAGAAGGAGCATTAGGTAGTGGACGCTCTTACGTGCAAGCATCAGTTGAATATCGGTTCCCAGTTTTTTCAGTAGTCAGTGGCGCACTATTTTTTGATCTCGGCAGCGATTTGGGAACTAGCACCAGGGCGGCTGAAGTATTGAGCAAAAATGGTAGTGGCTACGGTTATGGTCTTGGCGTTCGCGTCCAATCTCCACTGGGACCAATTCGTATTGACTACGGTATCAACGATGACGGAGATAGTCGAATTAATTTCGGTATTGGCGAAAGGTTTTAGTTTGTCATTGGTCATTAGTCATTGGTCATTGGTCACTTGTACTAATGGAAGCCTTTGGCGCAGCCTCTCGTAGAGAAGGATTAGCCATTAGGGAATCACAAAGGACAAATGACAAAGGACAAAGGACAAATGACAATTAGCTTGCTAATTTTGACATTTACCTCAATACTGTTCCGATAAAGGGATTAATGACTTTTTTAGGGGAATATCAGGGACTTTACCAAAACAGACGATGAACAATACTAAACAAAATATATTGACTTTTCGGCTATGCAACAGCACACTCTAGCTGCCGAAATCACCCAAGTAGGGGTGGGATTGCATAGCGGTGTGAATACCCAGGTGCGGATACTACCAGATGAAACGGGAAGTGGACGCTACTTTGTACGGGTGGATTTACCAGATTTGCCGATTATTCCAGCCCAAGTTGCGGCAGTTAGTCACACTGTTCTCTCAACTCAGTTGGGTAAGGGTGAGGTATATGTTCGCACGGTAGAACATTTGTTGGCAGCACTTTCGGGTATGGGTGTGGATAATGCCCGGATTGAAATTGATGGGTCAGAAGTCCCGCTTTTGGATGGTTCAGCAAGTGTGTGGGTAGCCAACATTGCCCAAGTTGGCCTAGTATCACAACCCGTTAACAACCAAGTTCCTTTGACTGTTACAGAACCAATATGGGTCTATCAAGGTGATGCCTTTGTATGTGCCCTCCCAGCACCAGAAACTCGTTTTAGTTACGGTATTGAATTTGACCTGCCTGCCATTGGTAATCAATGGTATAGTTGGTCACTAACCACTGAACTAGAAAAAGCTTCTGCTAGCTTTGCTGCCGAAATTGCTCCTGCCCGTACTTTTGGGTTACTGCATCAAATTGAACACTTACAAAAAACTGGGTTAATTAAAGGTGGTAGTTTGGATAATGCACTTGTTTGCGGGCCAGAAGGGTGGCTAAATCCTCCGTTGAGATTTGCAAATGAACCAGTCCGTCATAAAATCTTGGATTTAGTCGGAGATTTGAGTTTACTAGGGGCTTTTCCTCGGGCTCATTTCTTAGCGTATAAAGCCAGCCATAATTTACACATTCAATTGGCTCAGAAAATTTTAGATTTTGGATTCGACTTCGCTCAGTCGAACGATTTTAGATTTTGAATTTGCTCTAAAGCTTAAAATCCAGGATTATTAAGATTTCGATCTACGCCTGCCTGCTAAACTTTCAGATGAAAAATTAACTATAGGGCCAATGTCAATCCTCACTGAAGTGAATACTATCGATCCAACTACACCTACATCTACCGAACTACAGGGTATAAATGAGACTGCGATCGCCTCTGAAATTAAAACAACTTTCACATCTGAAGAAATTCAAAAATTATTACCCCACCGCTACCCATTTTTACTTGTAGATAAAATAATTGACTACGTTCCAGGTAAAAAAGCTGTTGGCGTTAAAAATGTTACTATCAACGAACACTATTTCCAAGGACATTTCCCCGGCCGTCCACTGATGCCAGGGGTGCTAATTGTCGAAGCAATGGCACAAGTTGGGGGCATTGTTCTTACTCAAATGTCTTCGGTAGAAGGCGGGCTATTTGTTTTCGCTGGTATCGATAAAGTTCGCTTTCGCCGCCAGGTCGTACCGGGGGATCAACTAGTCATGACAGTGGAACTGTTATGGGTAAAACAACGTCGTTTCGGTAAGATGCAAGGTCGTGCCGAAGTTGACGGTCAACTTGCTTGTGAAGGGGAATTAATGTTTTCTCTAGTCAACTAAAAGTTTGCTTTCGTGGTGTGGGCATAGCCGTGAAATGCCCTTACTGAATCCTACAAAAGGATAACAGTTAAAAAAAAATCCACAACAGCATCTGATAATTTCTTGATTTTCGATGCCCTCTCTACGAGATGCTACTCGAACACACTTAACTTGCTTTGCCCGACACTTTCGTTCACTGAAATACTTCACGCTCTACCAGTCGCCTTGATGGGGCGGTAGTTTGTATAAATCTCTTAACCAGATTAACACGCTGCCTTAGAAACCCTATCTGGCGCTGACTTATCAAGACAGTTCTGGAGATTCACCCTTGAAAACGCTAATTCATCCAACTGCTGTAATTCATCCGAAATCGGAACTCCACCATACAGTGCAAGTCGGTGCCTATGCTGTGATTGGAGCGCATGTCAAAGTGGGCCCTGAAACAATAATCGGCGCTCATGCTGTGTTAGAGGGGCCTTGTGAGATTGGGGCGCAAAATCAGATTTTTACAGGTGCAGCCATCGGTATGGAACCCCAGGATCTCAAGTTTGTGGGAGAACCAACTTGGGTCAAAATTGGTGATAACAACTTAATTCGTGAGTACGTTACCATTAACCGTGCTACTGGTGCTGGTGAAGCAACGGTAATTGGTGATGGTAACTTGCTGATGGCTTATGTCCATGTGGCTCATAACTGTGTAATTGAAGACCAGGTAGTGATTGCCAACTCTGTAGCGTTGGCGGGTCATGTGCATATAGAGTCACGTGCCAGGCTGAGTGGGGTTTTAGGTGTCCATCAATTTGTGCGTATTGGTAGACACGCAATGGTGGGAGGTATGGCACGTATTGACCGGGATGTAGCCCCATATATGCTAGTAGAGGGAAATCCGGCGCGAGTGCGAACCCTCAACCTTGTGGGACTCAAACGGTCTGGTATGGATTCAGCAGATTTGCTTGCACTCAAAAAAGCCTTCCGAATTCTCTACCGTTCTGATTTGTCCTTTAAGGATGCTTTGGAAAAACTGGAACTTTTAGGCGATAGCGAACAATTACAACATCTGCGTCGCTTCCTGCTACTTTCTCAGATGCCAGGTAGACGCGGCTTGATTCCCGGTAAAGGGAAAAAAGGCACGAGTGATGAATCGTGAATTATGAGTTAGGAGTTATGGGTTAGGAGTTATGGTTGATGAATTGAATTTTTAACTCCTGACTCTTAACTCCTCACTTCTAACTATTTATTCCTAAGTTTTTACTAATTACCAATTATCAAATGCGGATTTTTATCAGCACTGGCGAAGTATCTGGCGATTTACAAGGATCGCTGCTCATTACAGCGCTGAAGCGTCAAGCTATGGCGATTGGGTTGAAATTAGAGATTGTGGCGCTGGGTGGCGAAAAAATGGTGGAGGCTGGGGCAATTCTGCTGGGCAATACTAGTAGTATTGGCTCAATGGGTATTCTAGAAGGGTTGCCCTATATTCTACCTACTCTCCAGGTACAACGTCAGGCGATCGCTTCTCTAAAACAAAATCCACCAGATTTAGTAGTGCTGATCGATTATATGACTCCCAATCTGGAAATTGGGACTTATATGAAACAGCAGCTACCAGATGTGCCTGTGGTATATTACATTGCTCCCCAAGAATGGGCTTGGTCATTAAGTTTGCGTAGAACTAACCGGATTGTTGGTTTTACAGATAAGCTGTTGGCAATTTTCCCACAAGAAGCCCGTTTTTTTCGTGAGCAAGGGGCAAAAGTTACTTGGGTAGGGCATCCTTTGATTGACCGAATGCAAGACGCTCCCAGTCGCCAAGCAGCGCGTGCAACACTGGGGATTGCGCCAGAACAAATTGCGATCGCACTTCTCCCCGCCTCTCGCCGCCAAGAATTAAAATATCTTTTACCAGTAATTTTTCAAGCCGCCCAAACTATTCAAGCTAAATTACCTGAAGTTCATTTCTGGATTCCCCTTTCTTTGGAAGTCTATAGACAGCCAATTGAGGAGGCTATTGAGCGTTACGGTTTACGGGCGACAGTTCTATCAGGTCAACAAATGGAAGTTTTTGCTGCGGCTGATTTAGCCATTAGTAAATCTGGTACTGTCAATTTAGAACTTGCTTTGTTAAATGTGCCCCAAGTTGTAGTTTACCGCCTCAGTCGCCTGACTGCTTGGATAGCTCGTAAAATCCTCAAAGGTTCTATAGCCTTTGCATCGCCACCCAACTTAGTTGTGATGAAGCCGATTGTGCCAGAATTTTTACAAGAGCAAGCCACAGCAGAGAATATTATCCAAGCCGCGATGGAACTACTACTCAATCCCAGTCGCAGAGAGCAAACTTTGCTAGATTATGAAGAAATGCGGCAAAGTTTAGGAGAAGTGGGAGTGTGCGATCGCGTTGCTCAAGAAATTTTGCAAATGCGACCAAATAATTCGTAGTTCGTAATTCGTAATTCGTAATTAAAAATAGAGAATCAATCAGTTTACTTAGGAGTAAAATTAAGTACGAACTACCTATTATTTGCCGAAACCCGCATTTATGCTTATGGTAATTACGAATTACCTTAGCGTAGCGGTAGCGATTCCGCGTTCGCTTTTAGCGTTTCGTAGAGAGCGTCATTAGAAATTACGAATTAGATTGGGGTGTCATGGCTTATGAGATGAGAAAACAAAGAGCGATCGCAGTTGATTTGTTCGCTGGCGCGGGTGGTATGACTCTTGGCTTTGAACAAGCTGGTTTTGACGTGCTAGCCTCTGTAGAAATTGACCCTATCCACTGTGCAACACATGAGTTTAATTTTCCTTATTGCTCAGTGTTATGTCAAAGTGTTGTGGATACAACTGGTGAAGAAATTAGGAGTCGGTCTAAAATTGGCGATCGCGAAATTGATGTGGTAATTTGTGGTTCACCATGTCAAGGATTTTCTCTAATTGGTAAACGGGTTGTTGATGATCCGCGAAATTCTTTAGTGTTTCACTTTCATCGGCTGGTTTTTGAGCTAAAACCGAAATTCTTTGTAATGGAAAATGTTCGGGGAATCACAGTTGGCGAACATAAAAAAATCCTCCAATCTTTAATTAGTGAGTTTAAAATTTACGGCTATAAAGTAGAAGAAAATTACCAAATTCTCAATGCTGCAAATTACGGAGTACCACAGTCACGTGAGAGATTATTTCTTATAGGTGCAAGGGAGGATGTAGAATTACCAAAATATCCTCAGCCGATTACTAAACCAGCATTACCAAATAATTTAACTTCTAAAAAAATATCTAATATCCCATTGAGTCCTACAGTATGGGACGCAATTAAAGATTTACCCGAAATAGAAAACTATCCTGAGTTAGTAGCAAGAGATTGGGTTGTTGGAGAATACGAAAAGCCTAGTAACTATGCTCGTGTACTTCGCGGTCTTAAATGTCTAAAAAATGATTATTCTTATAAACGTGAATATGATTTGCGAATCCTTTCTTCAAGTTTAAGAACAAAACATTCTGCAGAAACTATTCAACGCTTTCAGGAGACTGAACAAGGCGATAGAGAAAAAATTAGTCGTTTTTATAAGCTACATCCTGCTGGTGTCTGCAATACTCTAAGAGCTGGAACAGACAAATATAGGGGTTCTTTCACCTCTCCTAGACCGATTCATCCATTTACGCCTCGTTGCATTACAGTCAGAGAAGCGGCGAGATTACATTCTTACCCCGATTGGTTTAGATTTCATGTAACTAAATGGCACGGATTTAGGCAAGTTGGTAACTCTGTACCACCGCTACTAGCAAAGGCTGTGGCTGGTGAAATTATTAGTAGTTTGAATATTTCGCCTTTTAAGCCGAGTTTGCGATACAAGTTGGGAGACGAGAAGCTACTACAGTTTAAGATGTCGCAAGCGGAACAATATTATCAGCGTGACTAGTAATAATACACTTCGTAATATGTGCAAGGTTGCGCTAAGTCCAAGTACGGAAAAATGTACTATCTTCCCAGATATTAGCAGCCGCCAGTGCGATCGCTGTTAATTCTTCCTTTTTAAGAGGCACAAAAGCCCGCGCTATCTTGACATTATTCTCTAATTGTGAAACGGTTTCTGCCGCAATTACACAACAATGAACTCCAGGCTGAGACATTGTGTAACCTAAAGCTTGCTCCATACCTGTCAACCCACCTGGTTTAAACAGTCGACCATAAGCCGGAACTTTCATCGCAATCACACCGACATTTTTTTCTTGAGCAACTGGTAAAACTACTGGGATAAATGGACGTGGGTGGTGTTTGTCGGCGGCATTCACAGGAATCAGCGTAGTGTGGAAAGGATAGCGACGTAACCCTTCGGCAATCACTTGAGGATCGTGATGTCCGGTAAGACCTGCGAAGCGCACCAGTTTTTGTTGTATGGCTTCTTCTAAAGCTTTAATTGCGCCAGATGGACTAAAGATGGTGTCGAGTTCTTGAGAAAAAGAAACGTGGTGCAACTGCCACAAATCGAGATAATCTGTATTGAGACGTTTTAGCGATCGCTCCAATTCTCGCCAAGCTCCATCCCGATCTCTTTTATCGGTCTTGCTTGCTAGAAATATCTTTGAGCGATGGGGTGGTAGCACTTTGCCTAAATAATCTTCACTCGGCCCATAACTAGCCGCCGTATCAAAGTAGCGAATGCCAAGTTCCAGCGCTCTTTGAATTATTGCCACAGCATCATCCTCTTTTCCTTCCCAGGATAGTGGCGTTTGTCCTGACCACCAGGTTTGACGATCGCCTGTTGCCTGAGTCCATTAAGCATGATAATTTATCCTCATTAGTGTCGAACATCCCATTTCATCAGGATAGGTGAAAATCAGAGCGATGCCTACGGCGGCAAGCTACGCACTGCCTTTTCTAGCTTAATTTTGAGGTGCGATCGCATTACTTGCCAGCGACGGCATTTTTCTGAGCGTAGTTGATATTTTTCTGATACTCTATGATTTTTTGTTGAGCGATTGCATAATTTGGGCTAGAAGATGGCACAGTTTTCATAAGTGCGATTGCAGTTTCCCACTGACTTGCAACTGTCTTCCACTCATCGAGAGATTTTGCTGACTGAGTAAGGTTAGCGGCATTAATTGCTTTACTTACCGCTTCTCGAAATGTATCGCTTTGAAGTAACACAGTCGGGGATTCTGGAATAACTGGTGAGGGTGTAACTAATATAGAACTTGATGGTATTTGTGTTGGATTTTTAGAGGTTATGGAAAGTAGTTCTCTGAAGTGTGAAGATAAATATATTCCTATAGAAATTGAAAATATCAAAAAAATAAGCAGCAAATTTCTATTTAGATGACGATATTTATGTTTAGCCTTGCTAATTATATTTTCTTCATTATTCGAGAAAACATTTGATTTCATTTGGTGTACACCCATCTCCCCGCGCAATCTATTAAGTTCTTGATCTGTATTAAAATCAGTCTTGGATTTACTTGCATCCGTTTCTTTAGTGCCAGAGTAAGCAGATATTATTCGCTGTCTTACCAAATATTCAATTTGATAAGTTAGTGCCCCACTAGAAATATAAAACAGCCCAAATATTACTATTATTTTATTTCCAATTTCTGTGTAGTATTCAACTGGTTTAGTGTAACTAATATTAAATAATGGCAAAAGTATTGTCGAGAAAAATACTGCTATCAGTGTAGAAGTTGCAATTACAAGCCAAGCATACAATCCTTCCCACCAACTCATTATTCCTGGAAATAATCCTTTTGTTCTACCTATTTCTGGTGCTTGGATTTCTGAGATAAAATGACTTATGAGTAAGTGTAAGAAGTGATGAGTGAAAGAAATTATAGGAATTGGAGATAGGATTAACAGTATTGTCAAGATAACAAATAACTCGGGGCTTTTGACCAAATAGGTAATTTGGTAGCCTACTTTTCCAGGGTTATTGAGTATAAATATAATAAAGCTCAAAAATAGATTCAAAATTAATGCTTTTAACCAAGAAGTAGGATAAGGAAACCATAAAGGCCAGTAAAACTTTTGTAACTTTTGCTTAGTAACTTCTTGAATATTGGGATTTTTCATAATTAACAAATGCGAAAAGCTGATAAATTATCGTCTATATTAGGATTCCCCATATACAGATAAAAGCAACATTAACAAAATTTTTAGAGCTATATATTTAAAATTAACTTGATTTATTAGATTTTTGGCAGAAGCCCCTGATTTAGAATCTTTCTCTGCACCTATGCATGAGGCGGATTAGATATTAACGTTCCTTTGTAATTACAGAGCTACCATTACTAATACTTACTTTTTGAATAAAAATGTCAGTACAAGATGATAAAATATCAGAACTTATTTTATTAGCAATAGATTCAAAATCTTGGTTTGTTAATCCCCGCACTGTATCGCCACTTAAATTAATAAAAATAGTTAAAAATTGAGATTCACTAGAAGACTCTTCATTATCTGCTGCTTCTAGTTCATCTTCTACTATGCCTAGATTAAACTCTTTAGTCCAAGCTGGAAACTTCTTACCCGTTTGTTGCCCATAAATTTTCACGCTTTCAATAGATGCAGCCCCTAAACCAGTTAAACCTTTGCGAATAAATGCAACTAAAATTTGCTGATTTGGTACTTGGGCAGATTCTAGCTTTACCTCTAACCAAGCATCTTGAAAGGCAACTTTTGCAGCGATCCCTTTGGGGTGTAGGTGGCGGTTCATCAGAGATGCGATCGCATCTACATCTCCCTGTTTTGCAAGTTCCAGAATATTTGGCTCTGTCATAACCATTAAAAGAGAAAATCTAGGAAAATAAGCTTATATTCTTAGAATTCCCTCTTAACAGCCTTAAGTAACATTATGATGCAAAATATCAACTAAGTTAGGTTAAAATATTTAGTATAAAGATAGTCTTTCACAGACTTTTGTAAAAAATATATTTTCCTGGATCAACATCGGTTTTTGCCCTTGCCAAATTAACAGGATTAATATTAATCAGTTTAATTCCCATTTTCAATATGAAATTTTATCGAGATCATACTTGGCCTTCGACGCTGGAAGAAGCCATAGTTATCCAAGAAAAGCTGCGAGATCAGGTAATTACTGAGGATCAACTAGAAGAACCGATCCAGTACGTTGCTGGAGTGGATATGGGTTTTGAAGCTGATGGAACCATTAGCCGGGCAGCTGTCGCAGTACTGAGTTTTCCTGATTTACAAGTAATTGAGACGAGCCTAGCACACCGTCCTACTACCTTTCCTTATGTTCCTGGGTTCCTCTCATTTCGGGAAATTCCAGCTGTTCTCGATGCCTTGGAGAAAATTCAAACAACACCAAATATTATCCTGTGTGATGGTCAAGGAATTGCTCATCCCCGCAGATTAGGTATAGCTAGCCATTTAGGGTTACTTATAGATATGCCAACAATTGGTGTAGCTAAGTCCAGGTTGGTTGGTAAGTATGAGGAATTGGCAGAAACCAAAGGCAGCAGCCAACCACTGATATATAACGGTGAAACCGTTGGGGTTGTTTTGCGATCGCGCACAGGAGTAAAACCTCTGTATATCTCCAGTGGACATCGAATTAGTTTACCCACAGCAATTGACTATGTATTACGCTGCACGCCAAAATATCGGCTGCCAGAAACTACACGCATCGCTGATAAATTAGCGTCGGCGAAATAAAGCTTGTTGAAGTTTTTTCTAAATACTTGCTTGCGCCTACTCAATCATGTTAGGAATCGCACAGAAAGAAGTTGAAGTAGCTAAATACGATTTACGAAGTTAGAACAATGAACGCACTAACTTTACAGTGGCACGATGCAGGTCAAGATAAAACTCAGAACATTTACGAACAACAACCAAGTCAAAATCCTGGTACTGTCCGCATTGGTCGCGATCGACTCCGGTGCGATATTGTTTTGAGTCACCCTACTGTATCTGGTCTGCACGTTGAAATCTTTTTTCATCAACAGCAACAGCGCTTTTATATCAGGAATTTGCGATCGCAAAATCCCCCCCTTGTCGATGGACGGCAATTAGTCCAAGGTGAAATGCCTTTAACAGAGGGTACTACTATCTCTTTGGGACAAATAAAACTCAACGTTACTCAAGTTTCCACAGGCAGCATTCCAGCAACAATTTTGATGCCACCGCATCCCGGACATCATCACCATTCACCAACGCCTTCCGCACCACCGCTAGGAATTTATGGTCTAGAATGCCCCAAATGTCATAAAGTTTCCCCAGGAGAGAATCTACAAATTGGTTGTCATTGGTGTGGAACATCTTTGGCTGCGGCTGTGAGTGTTTTAGTAGCACCGGGTAGTTGAGGAGCGCAGAGGAGCAGGGGAGCAGGGGAGCAGGGGAGCAAAAGAAGAATTCCTAACTCTTGACTTAATGACAAATGACCAATGACAAATGACAAATGACCAATGACTAATGACTTACAAATTCAATTGAGTTGGGAAGAACCAGCGACGGGTGAACGGCGAGAACCAAGGTTGAATATGCCGATCGCTTTTGGTCGAGAATTCCCTCGCTTACCTGCCGAACTTAGGGGAATGCGCGTTTCTCGGATGCTGCTTAACAGTAACGAAGTTTCTCGCTACCACGCCCTAATTGACTGGGAACAAGACCATCTAGTGGTGATTGACCAAGGCAGCGTTAACGGTGTATATGTCAACGGTAAACCACAAACGCGCAGTGTTTTGGCTAATGGCGATACATTGCAAATTGGCCCATATCTAATCACAGTGAAATTTGGTGCTAGCGTCTCTGAACCAGATACCAGCCCCCCTTCAACGATTCACTTCAATGCAAATACCAATCTTCCAGACCCCACATTGCCTGTAGCCCAACCGCTAACGCCCTTGGCAAGTAATTTCCCGCCACTAGCGTTTCAGGCGGAAAATGTAGCTGTGCAAGCCCTTCATGCTACGGGTCTATCGGTAGATGAATCTGATTATCTAGCGATCGGGGCGGGATTGGGTAGCTTTGTTTGGACTGATTTGCTGCGAATTAGCGGTGTGCGTCCTGACAAAATTGTAGCTTTGGGATTGGAGGCGGAACCTTATGCCCGCTACAAGCGCCTTTGTTTGAATTCGCAAATTCCCTTATATGAGAGACTGCGTTCTAATTCTGACTCTTGCCCTGATAATATTTGGGGCTGGCCTAGTTATGCCTTGCGCGAGGCTTGGCGTGATTGCAGCAAGGGACAGATAAACTCAGCATTCAAGTATTTGTGGCAAGTGTTTGCTGAACCAACATTTGCCGAAACTTATACACCCCGTGCGGGTAATGTTTTTGATTCCATAGACAGGGAAGCGAAGCGGATTGGCTGGAATCAAATTTATCGCTATGGGCGAGTTAGGGCAATTCGCAAAACTGATGATGGTAGATATTGCGTAGCCTATTCTCGCGCCCCAGGAAATTATGCTTTTTTAGTTACTCGTTATTTACATTTAGCTACTGGATATCCAGCAATTCAGTTTCTTCCAGATTTGCAAGCTTATAGAGAAAAATATCAAGATTTTAAATCTGTCGTCAATGCTTATGAAGCACACGATCATGTTTATGAACAACTAGAGCGACAAGGTGGTACGGTATTGATTCGTGGGCGGGGAATTGTGGCTTCGCGAGTTATTCAGCGCATTTATGAAGCCAGAAAGCGAAATCGGAATATTGCAGTTTTGCATTTAATGCGATCGCCAAAACCCCAAGGTAACAAATTTCAAAATACCCAGCGCCTAGTCAAAAATCATTACGAATTTCAACCCTTTAACTGGCCGAAAGCTTGTTGGGGCGGCGAACTCCGGGCAATGTTAGAAAAAGCACCTCCCGATGAACGCAAGCGTTTACTAGCAGACTGGGGTGGAACAACCACTGCCGACCGCCACGACTGGCAGCAAATTACCGCCCAAGGCATCAGCGAAGGCTGGTATCAAATTACCTTCGGTGAGGTTTTGGATGTAGAACGAGATGCCCAAAACCGGACTATTACTCATATCCGAGAACAAAGCTTTGGGGAAATAAAATTGCTAGCTGACTTTATTGTTGATGCTACTGGACTCGATGCGAAAGTGGATGCCAATCCTCTGATAGCAGATTTAGTAAAACATTACAATCTCCCAGTGAATCATCTGGGGCGATTGACTGTAGCGAACAATTTTGAACTAGTAGAAATGCGTAGTGGCAAAGGTCAAATGTATGCTGCTGGCGCTATTACTTTAGGTGGCCCTTATGCCGCCGTTGATAGTTTTTTGGGCTTGCAATATGCTGCATTAGTCGCCGTTGATGGGCTCGCCGCCACCCGCGCGCCTGGAGTCCATCGTTTGAATACTATAAGTTCCTTTAGGCAGTGGTTGAAGTGGGTGTTAAATCAGTCACCTTAGTTTAATAATGCACGAGGCAGGAGAAATACAGTATTTACCTGTTGCAGGTTTTGCTGCTTGAAAATTTCTGAAGGGAGATAAGAAAAATCCGAAGAAGATTTTGAAACAGTTAGAAGCTAAACTTTATTCTTAGTTAATAAATTAGAATAATTAGGCGATGTCTACAATCCTCTACGCCTAAGCATTTTGCCAAACATCAAAATTTTAAAACCCGCTTGTGCGGGTTTTGTTTTGTAGCTGTAATAATATAGATAAATAGCTATTTAACTATATAAAAATATTACGAAAACTTTACAAATAGGTGAGCTAGTACTTTTATATAAAGTCAACAATTACAAAGAAATATTTCGTTTTTTATATCGATTTGTGTCATATAGGCGATAAAATGCCTACTGGGTAAGCGTTTTCTGATAAAAAACAGATATTGCTTAAAAGATCACAAGTTACCTGTGGCTGATGATGCCGCTAGGAACTTCCTTCAGAGAACACGCATCAAAGGAGCCGAAGAAGCATGTTCACACACGTCAAGTCCACCATTAGACACATTGCGCCTGATAACTTACGCGGACGTAGTTTAATCAAGGTGGTCTATGTCGTGCTTGAGTCCCAGTACCAGAGCGCATTGTCGCAAGCAGTTCGCACGATTAACGCGAACAATCCCAACTTGGCGATTGAAATTAGCGGGTACTTGATTGAGGAACTCCGCGACCCCGAAAATTACGAGGAGTTCAAACGAGAAATTGAGAATGCGAATATCTTCATCGCTTCCCTCATTTTCATCGAAGACTTAGCACAGAAAGTTGTAGCAGCAGTAGAACCACACCGCGATCATCTCGATGTTTCTGTTGTCTTTCCCTCCATGCCAGAGGTAATGCGCCTGAGTAAAATGGGCAGCTTTTCCTTGGCACAGTTGGGTCAGTCAAAAAGTGCGATCGCGCAATTCATGCGGAAACGCAAAGAAAAATCCGGTGCGGGATTCCAAGATGGGATGCTGAAGCTTTTGCGAACCCTACCGCAAGTTCTGAAGTTCCTTCCAATGGACAAGGCACAGGATGCCCGAAATTTCATGCTCAGTTTTCAGTATTGGCTAGGTGGTTCTCCAGAAAACCTGGAAAACTTCTTGCTGATGCTAGCTGATAAATATGTATTTAAAGGTTTAGAAAAACAGAATTTTGCACCTTCTACGTATGAACAGCCGGTGGTTTATCCCGATCTAGGGATTTGGCACCCTTTGGCTCCCAATATGTTTGAAGATGTCAGAGAGTACCTCAATTGGTACACAGCTCGTAAGGATATTTCTAGCGATCTAAAAGATCCTTTAGCTCCTTGTGTCGGGTTAGTGTTGCAACGCACTCACCTAGTTACAGGGGATGATGCCCATTATGTAGCAATGGTGCAGGAGTTGGAAGCACTAGGGGCACGGGTATTACCTGTGTTTGCTGGTGGTTTGGATTTCTCCAAGCCTGTGGAAGCCTACTTCTATGAACCAAATACCAACACACAGTTGGTAGATGCAGTGATATCGCTGACTGGTTTTGCTTTAGTGGGTGGCCCAGCCAGACAAGACCATCCCAAGGCAATTGAAGCACTCAAACGCTTAAATCGTCCTTACATGGTGGCGTTACCCTTAGTATTCCAAACCACAGAAGAGTGGATGGATAGCGATTTAGGGTTACATCCAATTCAAGTAGCTTTGCAAATTGCGATTCCTGAATTGGATGGGGCAATTGAGCCGATTATATTATCGGGTAGAGATGGAGCTACAGGGAAAGCGATCGCACTGCGCGATCGGGTTGAAGCTGTCGCCGAACGCGCTTTAAAATGGGCGAACCTCCGCCGCAAGCCGAAGCTGGATAAAAAAGTCGCCATCACCGTTTTCAGCTTCCCGCCAGATAAAGGCAACGTGGGAACCGCCGCTTACTTGGATGTATTCGGTTCCATCTACGAGGTGATGAAAGCTCTCAAAAATAACGGCTACGACTTACCAGAATTGCCAGAATCAGCCGAAGCGTTGATGCAAGAAGTCATCCATGACGCTCAAGCGCAGTACAACAGCCCAGAACTCAACATTGCTTACAAAATGTCGGTTCCTGAGTATGAGGCACTTACCCCTTACTCTCAACGCCTAGAGGAAAACTGGGGCCCACCTCCGGGACATCTCAACAGTGACGGGCAAAACTTGCTGATTTATGGTAAGCAATTCGGTAATGTCTTCATCGGTGTCCAACCCACATTTGGTTACGAAGGCGACCCGATGCGGCTGTTATTCTCCCGTTCAGCTAGTCCTCACCACGGTTTTGCTGCTTACTACACTTACCTAGAGCAAGTTTGGAAAGCTGATGCTGTACTGCACTTTGGTACACACGGTTCCTTGGAATTCATGCCAGGTAAACAGATGGGGATGTCTGGTGATTGTTATCCAGATAACTTGATTGGCTCAATTCCTAACCTGTATTACTACGCAGCCAATAATCCGAGTGAAGCGACAATTGCCAAACGTCGGAGTTATGCCGAAACAATTTCTTACTTGACACCGCCGGCAGAAAATGCTGGTTTGTACAAAGGTTTGAAGGAACTCAGCGAATTAATTGCTTCCTACCAAACCTTAAAAGATAGTGGACGAGGTGTTTCCATTGTCAACAGCATCATGGATAAATGCCGGATCGTGAATCTGGATAAGGATATTCACCTACCAGAAACCGATGCCAGAGACATGAGTGCCGACGAACGGGATAATATTGTTGGCAACGTCTACCGCAAGTTGATGGAAATTGAGTCGCGGTTGTTGCCTTGTGGTTTACACGTCATTGGTAAACCGCCAAGTGCAGAAGAAGCGATCGCAACTCTCGTCAACATTGCTAGTCTAGATCGTCAAGAAGATGGAATTCAAGGCTTGCCGGGAATTATCGCTAACAGCCTTGGACGTAACATTGACGATATTTACCAAAATAACGACAGAGGCATTTTAGAAGATGTCCAGTTACTCCAAGACATCACCTTGGCAACCCGTGCAGCAGTTACCGCCCTTGTCCAAGAGCAAATCGATGCGGAAGGACGAGTCTCTTTAGTTTCCCGGTTGAATTTCTTCAACATGGGCAAAAAAGAACCTTGGGTAGAATCATTGCATAAAGCAGGTTATCCCAAAGTCGATAGCGCCGCCCTAAAACCCCTATTTGAGTATTTGGAATTCTGCCTAGAGCAAGTTTGTGCCGACAACGAACTCGGAGCATTACTCAGAGGCTTGGAAGGTGAATACATCCTACCTGGCCCTGGTGGCGATCCCATCCGCAACCCGGATGTCTTGCCCACGGGTAAGAATATCCATGCTTTAGATCCGCAATCCATACCCACAACAGCAGCAGTCCAATCAGCCAAAATCGTCGTAGACAGGCTTTTGGTACGTAACAAGGCAGAAAACGAAGGAAAATGGCCAGAAACCATCGCCTGCGTCCTTTGGGGAACCGATAACATCAAAACTTACGGCGAATCCCTAGCGCAGATTATGTGGATGGTTGGCGTGCGTCCAGTTCCCGATGCCTTGGGACGGGTGAACAAGTTGGAATTGATATCTCTAGAAGAGTTGGGACGGCCCAGAATTGATGTGGTAATCAACTGTTCTGGTGTATTCCGCGACTTGTTCATCAACCAAATGAACCTGCTAGATCAAGGCGTGAAGATGGCAGCTGAGGCAGATGAACCCTTAGAAATGAACTTTGTTCGCAAACACGCTTTGCAGCAAGCTGAAGAAATGGGGATTAATCTGCGTCAAGCAGCGACGCGCGTTTTCTCCAACGCTTCTGGTTCCTACTCGTCAAATATCAACTTGGCGGTAGAAAACAGCACTTGGGATAGCGAAGCCGAGTTGCAGGAAATGTATCTCAATCGGAAATCCTTCTCCTTCAATTCCGATAACCCCGGAATCATGGACGAATCCCGGCAGATTTTTGAAAGTACATTGAAAACTGCTGATGCAACTTTCCAAAATCTGGATTCTTCCGAGATTAGCTTAACGGACGTTTCCCACTACTTTGATTCAGATCCCACTAAGTTAGTGGCAAGTCTGCGGGGTGATGGTAAAAAACCAGCATCTTATATTGCAGATACAACCACAGCTAACGCCCAAGTGCGGACATTATCAGAAACCGTGCGTTTGGATGCGCGTACCAAATTATTAAATCCCAAGTGGTACGAGGGGATGCTATCTCACGGTTACGAAGGTGTGCGCGAACTCTCCAAGCGGTTGGTGAATACAACAGGTTGGAGTGCGACAGCCGGCGCTGTGGATAACTGGATTTATGAGGATACTAACGAAACCTTCATCAAAGATGAAGAAATGCAGAAACGGTTGTTAAACCTTAATCCCCATTCTTTCCGCAAGATTGTATCAACTTTGTTGGAAGTGAATGGACGCGGTTATTGGGAGACTAGCGAGGATAATTTAGATCGTCTGCGCGAGTTGTACCAAGAGGTTGAAGACCGGATTGAAGGGATAGAATAACCACCAAAATAGAGGCGTTTTCTAGAACGTCTCTATTTTGCCAACCATTTTTACAGATTACAAAGAATGCGCCTAAATGAACGTTAGTTCGACAAATCTTTTTTGACCTCTCCCCCAGCCCCTCTCCGACGCGGAGAGGGGAGCAACAAGCCTAATTGTTTCATACTCCTCCCTTTCCGTTTCGGAGAGGGAGGCTGGGAGGGAGAGGTTCATCGAACTCACGTTAAATGAAAATAATAAATATAATTAGGGGTATGTATGTCTGCTAAAGATGTCTTTCATCAAGTTGTCAAAATAGCTTTAGAGAAAGACGGTTGGCAAATTACTAACGACCCACTCACAATTAGCGTGGGTGGAGTTAATCTTTCTATTGATTTAGGCGCAGAAAAGCTGATCGCAGCAGAACGTGAAGGAGAAAAAATTGCAGTCGAAGTCAAAAGTTTTTTAGAGAGGTCGTCTGCTATTTCAGAATTTCATACAGCATTGGGACAGTTTATTAATTATAGAGGTGCATTACGACGGCGACAACCGGAGCGTGTTTTGTATTTAGCAGTACCTTTAACAACTTACAAAACATTTTTTCAACTTGATTTCCCTAAAGAGATGATAGCAGAAAATCAAGTAAAAATGCTTATTTATGATGTAGAGCAAGAGGTGATTTTCCAATGGATAAATTAACTCGATATCGCCAGCTTGTACAACAGATATTACATGATTATAGTGAGCAAAAACCAGCTAACGGAAGCATAGAAGTTGAAACAATTTTTGATACAGAACGTGACCATTATCAAATAGTTCATGTAGGGTGGGAAGGTCAAGACTGGGTACATAGTTGTATTATTCATATTGATATTAAAGGTGGGAAAATTTGGCTTCAGTGGAATGGTACAGAAGATGATATTGCAGCTAATTTGGTAGCTGCGGGAGTTCCCAAGGAAGACATTGTGTTAGGTTTTCAGTCTCCTTTTATGAGACAGTTTACAGAATATGCAGTGAGTTAGGAGATGTTTTGAAAATTTCCAAGTACTACTTAATGAATGTTAACCCCAACTCCTGTATTAATATGATATTGATGGGGTAAACAATGTTAAATGAGGTTAATCAAATTATTAAGTAAGAAGTATTAATTATGGATAATTGGCAAGATATTACTGATGATAGATTAGTAAGACCAATACATCCTGGCGAAGTAATTGCAGATATTTTAGATGATTTAGATATTAATACCGCAAATTTTGCAGAAATTTTAGGAGTATCTAATCAAACAATTCAGGAAGTTATTAATGGTCAAAGGTCAATTACAGTAGATATAGCAATACGTCTTGGTAAAGCTTTAGGAAATGGGCCAAGACTTTGGCTTAATCTTCAGCAAAAAGTTGATCTTTGGTATGCTTTGCAAAGCCATAAAGAAGAATATGAGCAAGTAATGACATTGGTTTAGAATAAATTGTGATTATTTTTTGAATAATTGAAATTTACAGAAATTTTCAGTTAGTAGAATAAAATTCAGTAAATATAAGTTTTTTATGTTATGTACTTAGTGTGCATCTAGCAAAGAGAGTAAAGACACTAAATGAAAATTTTTACCTACGTTGACAATTCTAACCTTTTTATAGAAGGCCGACGGCTATCTGCTGTAAACAAGAGAATTGATGGAGTTGGTAATATCTATGAAGCAATCAATCTGAAAATATTTGATAACGATTGGTATATGGACTACGGTCGCTTGCATGAATTTTTATGCGGCACAGAAAAGTCAGAGATTGGTGGGACTAGACTTTGGGGATCGCCTCCGCCCAAAGATACATTCTGGGATTACGTTAAAAGCAAAGGTTTTAATGTTCAAACCTACGAACGTTCAAAAGGTAAAGAGAAAAAAGTCGATACTGCGATTGCTTACCAAATTGGAAAAGATTCAGGCAAAATAATCGATAAAGAAAATGACATAATTGTTATTGCAGCAGGTGACAAAGATTATATGCCTTGCATTGATGATTTGACGAGTGATGGCTTCAAAGTTCATGTTGCTTTTTGGGGACACGCTGCAAGAGAAGTGCAAGAGGCGGCTACAAAATTTATTAATCTCGATCCTCATCAAGATTATTTGAGTGCAATTTGGTGTCGGCCACAATAGAGACAGCAGCCAATAAGTATCGCTTTATTTTTGAGGATTTCTGCAAGGCGATCGCACTCCCTCTTTCACAACTGCCCATCGCTTAGTTTTTGAGGTTTTCTGTAAAGCGATCGCTCACTCTTCTACAACAAACAATTGCCTTATTTTTGAGGTTTTCTGCAAGGCGATCGCGCTTACTCTTTCACAATAAGCGATCGCATTATTTTTGAGGTTTTCTGTAAGGCGATCGCTCTTTACAATGTCACTCACCAACGGCTTACGTACACTAATCTGAAGTGTAAGGTAGCTGACAAATGCAATAAATCTACTCTGAGGCTACCGATTTAGGGCTGATCTCAAACTGTAAATGGGAACGGTAGAAACAAACATCAAACTCCATAAAGAAGTTAACTTGCCCCAAAATCAGAGGTACGTTTGTAGCTTTTGTCCATGCAAATACAAGTTGTACAGGTTCAAATTGCCCAACTACTGCTTGAAGAACCGCGACACGCGCTTCGTATTGAGCTAAATTACCTGTCAAACTCAATGCAGTTGTCTGCTGTTCCCACACGTACCCAAGCTCAACTCCTACTGAATAAGAAAGCACATTCACGCTTGCTCCAGTATCCAACAGACCGGATGTCATCACAGAACTTTGCTGGTAGATCAAAGTAAGGGGTAGATAGGGGCGGAAACTGGCTTCGCCCAATGCAACATCAATCGGGATAAAGGAATACCGTTGTGCGTTACGCATGGTCTTGAGTTTTAGCAGCTTGTAGCACTTTTAACATAGTATCTGCTGCTTCAACTGCATCATAAGGCGACCACACATGATAGAACTGATCGGGTTTAATCAGATCGGTTTCCTGTTGGGCTAACTCTGAGATTAAAACCTGCATAATATAAAACTTATCTGCTCGACTAAGTTCTCGCAAAGTGGAGATTAATTCTGCTGAAACCATGCAAAGCACTCTAGTAAATCAAGTCTGCTTCTCGATCATAGTTTATTCTTTGGGTATCACTGGGTTTACCACAAGCTACAACTAGAGTAATCACGTCTGCGACTTACAGGTGAGACAATTTAAGCAGCTAATAATGCGATCAATCGCACGCTCTTCCACAACAGGCGATGTCTAACGACAAGCCGCTACGCATCTACGCATTGTTTTTGAGGTTTTCTACAAAGCAACTACATTTGCTATTTCGGCGACTACATTTGCTATTTCGGCGGCAGCATTTGCTATTTTGGTGATCGCATTTGCTATTTTGGTGATCGCATTTGCTATTTTGGTGATCGCATTTGCTATTTCGGCGACAGCATTTGCTATTTCGGCGATCGCATTTGCTATTTCGGCGACAGCATTTGCTATTTCGGCGACAGCATTTGCTATTTCGGCGACAGCATTTGCTATTTCGGCGACAGCATTTGCTATTTTGGCGACAGCATTTGCTATTTTGGCGACAGCATTTGCTATTTCGACGACAGCATTTGCTATTTCGGCGACAGCATTTGCTATTTCGGCGACAGAATTTGCTATTTTGGCGATCGGTGTTATATAAATGATTGAGTTCGTCCCGAAACAACAGGCAAATACAGCTAGATGGATTAGTAAAAATACAGAGTAACTCTCAATATTAACTCTTAATTAAATCCACAAAATTACTCATCTCACGTAGAAAGGCATTCCGCTATGTTGAAATAGAACTATTCAAGAAATATTTCCCATGTCTTTAAAAACTCGCGGTTCTGCTGCTGTAGATAAAGCTCAACGCCGTCTTGCACTGCTTAAATCCATTAATGAGAACCTGGATTTAGGGCACGGATTAACAATTGAAGCTTATACCCGCTTCCTTGATAATACCCGTGCCACCCTAGAAGCCCATAATACCCTTCTGTCTAATCTTGAGGAATCTCGTAAGACGATGAATCAGATGGACAGAGGACTCTCGGAACTATCTGAGAGGATGCTTAGTGCTGTTGCAACTGTCTACGGCAAAAACAGCATGGAGTATTCAAAAGCAGGTGGCTCTAGCCGAAAGCGGAGTACGAGTAAAAAATCTATTTCACAAGTTCCTATAGTTGTAACGGTTCCCGTCACTCAACCCACCCAAACTGTAACGAACGGTAAAGGCAGCTTGAGCAATTTCTAACCACAACCTGCTACGCGTCTACGTCTTGTTTTTGCCCCAAGCTACAACTAGAATAGCCTCTGTGATTTATACGTGAGACAATTCAAGCAGTTAATAATGCGTAGGCATAGCCCGTCGTAGACATCGCGCTCACTCTTCCATAACAGGCGATTTCTAACGACAAGCCGCTACATGTCTACGCTTACAATGCCATCATCAAATCAGCGATCGCAACATACAAAAAAGACTCAAACTATGAGTGTATCGAACACTAACACTGTTAATGCTGGTAAAGACGGCAACCGCGCATCATTTGTCAAGAAAAATGATGCACCTGCACGAATAGCAGTAGCTTTTCTGTTTAGCATCTGGGGTTCTTAAATTATAATCTGCCCTTAATTGTGCCGCATTTTCAGCGATGTCGGGAAAAACTTCGATAGCAAAAGTGTTGAATGTTAAGAAAAATCCGATAAAAACAGCCCAAAATATGTTAAATTTTGGGCGGAAGATTAAAGTATATCTATTTAATAGTGATTATAAATTCATTTCCCAAGATTGTCAAAGATATCTTGAGAGGACTGCCAAAAAACGATTATCCAGTATTGAACAGTCGTCTGTTCTTTGAGTGCTGGTTATCTTATGCTATGGATAACAGCTTAACAAGTATGCGAGATTTATTTAACAGATTAAACAACACAGGATTTCCGGTAGATATTTCTACTTTCTCTAAAGCAAACTTACATCGAAGTCAAAAACCTTTTCAAGAAATTTACCAAAAATTAAATGAATTAGTACAGAAGAAAGTTCAAAAAAAGTTACATGATAAATATGCAATTTGTCCAATAGATTCAACAATTATTACTCTCACAAGTAAATTGTTATGGGTACTAGGACACCATCAAGTAAAACTTTTCAGTTCTCTAAATTTAGCTACTGGAAGTCCATCAGATAACTTCATAAACTTTGGACATGACCATGACTATAAATTTGGTTGTAAAATGATGTCTAGTCTACCAAATAATGCTGTTGGTGTAATGGATAGAGGTTTTGCTGGATTAAAATTTATCCAAGAATTAGTCCAAGAAAACAAATACTTTGTTTTGCGGGTAAAAAACAATTGGAAGTTAGAATTTGAGGAGCAAACTGGATTAATTAAAGTTGGTGCATCTAATGATGCTCAAGCCTATAGAGTGATTAATTTTTGTGATTTAGAAACGAAAACTGAGTTTCGATTAGTAACCAATTTACCAACATTAGGAGAGGCTGCCGTTAGTGATTATGAAATCAGGGATATTTATCGATTGCGTTGGGGAGTTGAATTGTTGTGGAAGTTTTTGAAAATGCACTTAAAACTTGACAAGTTAATTACTAAAAATGTTAATGGTATCACCATACAAATTTACGTTACTTTAATAGCTTATCTAATTTTACAGATATTATCTGTACCACAACAATGGGGACATACGCTATTAGATAAATTCCGCTATTTACAATCTTGTATGTGTCAGAAAATAAGTTATGTTCATTGGTTTGAAGAGATGATGTCATGTTGACTATTTTAGGCTTTTTAGAGTTAGTGTAACTAGATATGTAAACTTTTGTATCAGCATTCAACATTTCTGCTTCGATAGCTGTTAAACCTTGGGAATTAAATAGAATTTCACGATATTGTTGAGCTAACGCTGTGTTTCCTTGTCGCAAGGGATAGACTAAAACTTCCGTGATAGTCAAAACTGATGTTATGACACCAAACTCACTACGAAACATCGCTTCAAAAAAAGCATCTGTAACATCTAAATAATTAGGATTTTCTTCAATAAAGTAAATCAGTGGAGCAGTATCCAAACCGATAATTTGCCCCTGTAGCTGGACTAGCCATTCCATGAATCACGTTCCTGATTAACGTATTCTTGAGCATCAACGCCATTCCAGATTTCTTTACCTAACCCACGTAATTCGAGGATGCTATGCTTTGGCTTAAGTGTCATCGTCACCTGTTGACGAATTAAGCTTGATAAGTCTTCAATTAAGGTACAAGAACCAAAAACCTGGTCTCGGCGACGAGTTTAAAAACTGGGCTTCGTTTTTCAAGACTGCCTCTTTTTTATGCGCTCCTTTGTGAGAGAGCGTTGTACAAAGACTACAGCCCAGATTATGCCCATGTACAGCGCCCAGTCACAAAAGAGTTACAATCAGGTTAAGTACAGTCTGCAAGAACTAAATTCTAAGTAGCTGAGTCTGAGCGTTCTATTTGCTGCCGAATGGTATCAATAGAAGCATTAATGCCAGCCAGCTTGGACTCTAAATCATCTCGTATCCAAATCAAGAATTTTAATTTCCGCTCTAAGCTAGCTTTGTGCGAAATAGGTTCGCTTCCATAGCAAGGATTACCCCAAAAAGGAAACATAGTTTACCTCTGTATTTAGCTTTAGTAAGAGTGCAATATATTGCACCACTTCATTCTGACTAATAACAATCAGACTAATGTGGGTAATAACCGACCTAAATTGTACGTGCTTAACGAATACAGAGATACTAATGCTATTAAAATTTCAGATTGTGCATAAATTATAATAGATTTTCTTTATTTTCTCGTGGCTAGGTAGTGCTTGCTGTTCACAACTCTCAGAAACTCTCCACACCTACAAGAGGTAAAATCTAAACTTTCATAAAACTGAAAACAAGGGTTGCATCAACTATATTATGGATAAAAATGGTAATTATTGCTTAACTACTTTATGTCCATTCAAGTTTACGGAATTCCCAACTGCGGCACTTGCAAAAAAGCTCTGATGTGGCTCCAAAGCAATAGCATTGAATATGAATTCATAAATACTAAAGAAACTCCACCCAAGAGTGAGATGATCCAAAACTGGATGAAGTCTTTGGGTTCTGCTCCCATGCGAAATACCTCCGGTCAGTCTTATCGAGCTTTAGGAGATGAAAAGAAGACTTGGACCGATCAACAGTGGATTGACGCATTTACTAACGATGCAATGCTGCTAAAACGCCCAATTTTCGTTAAAGATGGAACAGCGGTGTTAGTAGGCTTTAGAGATGAGGCAGTAATTAAAACAAAATTAAAGCTTTAATTCAGATGGCTAATGGCTTTAACTCTTGATTTACAGCACATTACAAACCTCATCTATGTTGAAACATAGAGTTTTTTAAAAGATATATTTATGTAGGTTGGGTGGAGTGAAATGCAACCCAACATTACCACCTTATTTATGTTGGGTTACGCGATCGCTGCACCCAACCTACAAAACTACGGTTCTCAAGGTAGACGAGGTTTAGTTATCTCATTATATAGATTTTTATAAAGTGCGTTTACTTCAATTAAACTTTCAATTCCAATAAATCCTAGCTAAGTAGTTAGCTAGAAAAATCTGCTTGCTGAGATAGCTAAACTTACTTTAATGCCTCAAACTGCTGCCAGCAAAGATATAATGCACGCGGTACGTGAAAACATCCTTTCCATTTGCCACCTTTGAGGTTTAACAATACTTCCCCACGTCGATTGAGATAGCCAAACCACTCACCGTACTCTGAATCGGCAAAGTGTGACCAGGCATAATCGTGCATCTTTTGATACCATTCCCAACATACTTCACGCCCTGTTAGGCGATAGCCCATTGCTAATGCGACCAAAGACTCTAAGTGAACCCACCACAATTTTTGATCCCATTCCAAGTGTTGTGGAGGATGACCGTCTGCATCCATAAAGTAATACAATCCGCCGTACTCGCTATCCCAAGCAAAATTCAGGATATTTAGCATCACATCAACAGCTTGGTTAATAATTTTGGTATCGTTTTTCCGGTGGGCGATATCCATGATAAACCACATAGCTTCGATACCGTGACCAGGGTTAATCAGCCGTCCCTCAAAAGAATCTATGTGGGAACCGTCAGGGGCAACATTTTCGTACATTAGTCCCCGTTCTAGGTCGAGAAAATCGGTCATCACTTCGCCCTGAGTCTCAGCTAGGACATTCTCTAGGGTTTCTTTTGGTAGGAGCCATTCCATTTCTAGAGTCAGGTTGGCTAAAATCATTGGTACAGCCAATGATTTCATTGGGCGTGTGCCGGGATAGGTTTTATTATATTTACCTTTCGGGTTATCTTTGCGGCGTAAAACGTTGTTATAAGCCTGCATTGCAACATCTTTTGCCCATTCTTCGCCCCCAGCGAGTGCATATTTACTAAATGCCATCGCTGCAAAGCAATCAGAGAAGATGTTGTAAGGCTCAACCAGTGGTTTTCCTTCACGGGTGAGAGCAAAGTACCAGTTACCATCACTATCTCTGCCATGTTGGGCGAGAAAATTAGCGCCATTACTGGCAATTTTTAGCCAGTTTTCGCGTTTTTCTAGCTGGTTGTAAAGCATCGAAAAAGTCCACACTTGGCGGTTTTGCAGCCAGATGAATTTGTCTGTATCATAAATTTTGCCCTCGCGATCTAGGCAAGTGAAATAGCCACCTTGCTGCCAATCGAGAGAATATTTTTCCCAAAATGGGAGTACGTCGTTAAGGAGGGCGTTTTTGTAAAGTTCAGCGATCGCTTGAAAATTATACTCCATAAATTTCCACCCCTTTTGTGCTAAAGCTAACAGCTTAACAGTTATCACATTTTGGCTCGAACATGGAGCGTTCGCGTCAGTCTTTTACAAGATTTAGTCAGCAGCAGTTATACTTCTATCTTGTATCTTGCGCTATTCTCAATAACCGTCGGGGAGACAGTGAGGTTGTTATGAGTCAGATTAAACGAGTTGCGATCGTTGGAGGAAACCACGGTAATGAGTTAACAGGAGTATATCTAGTCAAAAAGTTTCAGCAGTATCCAAATTTAATCAACAGGACAAGTTTTGAAACTCTGCCATTACTTGGCAATCTTAAAGCTATTGAAGAAGGTAAGCGATACATTGACAGGGATTTAAACCGTTGCTTCACCAATCAAGGTTTACAAAATCCTCAACTCTCAAGTTATGAAGATACGCGGGCGAAAGCAATCCAACAAGTACTGCAACCGCAAAATCAGCCATTTGTAGATGTAATTGTTGATTTGCACAGCACAACTGCCAACATGGGGTTAAGTCTGATTTTTTGCGATCTGAATCCTTTCTTACTTCGGTTAGCTGCTTATTTAAGTTCTATCAATCCGATGGTAAAGGTTTTTGTAAATCAGCAATCTAAAGAAGGTGGTTTTCTTCGTTCTTTGTGCGAATTGGGTTTTGTTATCGAAGTTGGTGCTGTGGCTCAGAATATTTTAAATGCCGAATTATTTCAACAAACAGAGCAGCTTATTTATGCAATTTTAGACTATTTTGAAGGATGCAATCAAGGTAATATTCCGCATACAAGCAGCCAGCTTACATTCTATCAATATATTGAGACGATCGATTATCCGAGAAGCGATGCTTACGGCGGGCTGCAAAGTGGGGAGATTCAAGCCATGATTCATCCCCAGCTTCAGTTTAAAGATTATGAACCTCTGAATCCAGGCGATCCAATGTTTCTGACTTTTGCAGGAAAAGATATTTTCTATGAGGGAGAGTCTACTGTTTATCCTATTTTTATTAATGAAGCCGCTTACTATGAGAAAGGAATTGCGATGTATCTCAGTCAAAAGCTGCAAGAGATAGTTTAATTTCTTTGCCCTTTTAACCAAGATTGCAAATCAGCTAGTAAATACTCAACCTGCTAGCCGATACATAATCACTTTTCCTTTCCAGTTTTCTTCTACAAATACCAGATACTCGCCATTTGAACGACGGAATGCGCGGATACCATAAGGTATATCAATCCAGCCACTTTCGCTGCCAACTTCTGGGCCTGGTTTTAACTGTTGTACTTGCGTTCCCGTCTTGGCATTATAGACATATACTTCTGCGGTTTTGACTGTCACGGCAAATACCCGATCGCCCGCCACACTCATGGCTGCTGTAGACACTTCGCGTTTGCCTGTGGTGTCGTAAGGAATCACAACTCGCCATTTGGGGGTACGATTTCCTTTACTCCAATTGTCAAAACGGGCAATTTCAGATCCAGCAACTCCAGTATCGTCACCGAAGGCCGGATGATCTACTGTAAAGCCTGACAAATACATACTATCTGTTTCAGGGAAATATTCGATCCGCCGCAAGTCGTTAAATATGCTGGGAGTAGTTTGCTTTTCCATCGAAGTATAGTTGTAGATGGGGTTGCCTTTAGCATCTATTCCCTGTAAAGGATAGTGGCGAATGCCATCTTCTGTTCGCAAAGCTTTCCAAACATCTCCTTTGCTGTCTACCCACCATCCACCGATATAAGGATAATCTTTGCTGGTATCATATTCGCTATTTTCAAATTTGCCATTACCGTTGCGATCGCGCCAGATCCATTCGCCTTTTTGTGGTTGATTCGGCGGCCAATTTCCGGCGAGAAATGGTTTGTCTGCGCCATTACTACCGACAAACATTCCGGCTGGGATGGCAACTTTACCATCTTTGTCTGGATTAAAACGATATATTTGCAGGAAGCTGTTGTACATATCTGTGAGGAACAAGAACGGCTTCCCTTGGATGCGGCGCACAAAGGTTCCATCGGGTGATGTATGTAGACGGGGATCTTGAGGATATTTGAAAGGATTTAAGGTGTAAGCTTTGTAAGTCCATTGCTTACCAGCAGGCTTACTGTAATCCATGAGATAGTGTTCTTGTTTGGTGAATAAATCTACCCCATCAGTTTTAGGATCGGCATCTGCATTATCGACGAATATCAATCCTAGCGATCGCCATATTAGTTTTCCCGATGGCGAAAATTTCCGTAAATCTGTTCCCGATTTGTTGAAACCATTACTATTTATATAGATATTACCTGAAGCATCTGCACCTACTCCGGTAAGTCCATAAAGCTTTAAATCTCCAACTTCGCCAGCAATTCCTGTATAAATACCACCCTTAGAGCCAAAACTACCCGTCTGCTTTGGCTGATCTTTGATGTCATAAATCAATATTTGCTGACGCGGGCCATTTTCTGCTACTAACAGCTTACCTTGACGATCAATTGCGATCGCAGTTGGTTCAACGATATCTGCAATTTGTTCGGGCAATTGCTTTCCACTCTGGGAATAATGTAAAATTTTGGCGGGTTTACTACCATTTTTGCTTTGAATAATCCACAGATTTTTTTGTGGATCAACAGTTATTGCTCCTGGATTGGCAAAGGTAAAACTGCGTAATTGCTTTATCGTATCAGTATCATAGACACGAATGCGGTTAGCAGCAAAATCACTCACATACAACTCGCTTCCTACTGTTGCTAATCCAGTAACTTCACTTTTAGTACTGGTAATTAACATACTTTTATCCCAGCCACGTCCTTCAGGAAACGGTGCAGGTTTTCCCGACAAATCATAGCGTCTAACGCAATGCCAACTTGTACCTTCTGCTGGGTAATCTTCATCAGTTTTACCCTTCGATCCCTGAGTCATGGCAAGGTAAATATATTTACTATTTGCTGTTACAGCAATGCCACCTCCACGACTCCAGCCGTGAGTGTCGCCAATAGCACCAATAACTTTACCATCTTTATATATGGCTGCCTCCATTCCCGCCTCATCCCAATGGCTGTTGGTATAAACTGTGCCATCAGTAGAAACATACATTGCTTCAATATTGTTTTGTACCCGTAGATTTCCACTGCCAATAGTGTTACCTATCCACGATGTTTTGTAAGTAAGCGTGGGTGTTTCAGTACGATTTTGTACCAGTAGATTTGTACTGTCAATAGAATTACTTGTCCACGATGTTTTGTATGTAAGCGTGGGTGTTTCCGTTGTTGCCCAGTCTGTTGTAATTCCAAGGGTAGTAACAATGAGTCCAACAGTCAAACTGAGTAAAAAGTTGAAGGTTTTACTTCTTTGTAAATATCTAAGTTTAGATAATTTTTTGATTTGCTGATTAAGCTTGTGACGGAGTTTTTCTAACTCCGCCATTAATTTATTTATCATATAGTTTTTCAGCTTTTAATTATTTATATACAATCATTTTTTGAGAAATCAGTAAAAAATATAATTATTATAAATGAGCGATAATTTTACGCTATCTTTACAAAAATCCTTTTATTATTTAATTTTTAAGGTAATATCTCTAAAACCTTCTTGAAGGTATTAATAGCTACTGATTTGTAAGCAAAAATGGTAAATATTAATACGTGATATTTCTACAGTTATTAATTTATAGCAATTTTTGGCTCTCTCTATCTATCATTCACCTTTGTCAATTGATAAGTATCATATATATCATAACCAGTGTTATGTAGTTAATAAAAACACAAGGTTTCATCCCTTGTTGACGTTGACATATAAATAGTTTATAAATTGGTGTTCTATATAAAAGTCTTATTAGAAATGTGGATTTGAAACATCCAGTAGCGGCTTACAGTTGTACATCACTACTATTTTCATATATTTATAGGAGACATATTAATGAAAAATAAAGCAGAAAGTTTAGCTTCATCATCTGCATCTATTCTCACATTAGGATTAGGCTGGTTTCCCAAAAATCCCGGAGGATTAGAAAGGTATATGTATGAACTAACTCATAAATTAGCAGCCAATAAAGACCAGATTGAATTATGCGGAGTTGGTCTACCAGAGGCTGAAAGAAATTCACCGATTAAGTTGACTAATTTAGCGAGTCCCGACAGTGCTATTTGGCAAAGATTATGGTCTATTCGCACCAATTTTCAGAAAACAAGGACAAACAAACCAGATGCTATTAATCTACACTTTGCATTATATAGCTTTCCGCTTTTAGATATTTTACCAAAGGGAGTACCAGTTACTTTTAATTTTCATGGCCCTTGGGCTTCTGAGAGTCAGCAAGAGGTAGTTAATAAGAATCTCAGCCTTTTGATTAAGCATCATCTAATAGAAAAAAATACATATAATCACTGCGATCGCTTCATTGTTTTAAGCAAAGCATTTGGTAAAATATTACATGATAAATATCAAGTACCGTGGAGTAAAATTAATATTATTCCTGGTGGAGTCGATATTAACTGGTTTCAACCAAATTTATCACGCCAAGATGCTTGTAAACAGCTAGGCTGGCCAAATAATCGCCGGATTATATTTACATCACGCCGTTTAGTACATCGAACGGGAGTTGATAAATTATTAAAAGCTTTGGCTATAATTAAGCCCAGAATACCAGATGTTTGGCTAGCGATCGCAGGTCGTGGTCACATCCAAGCCGCACTACAACAACAGGCTACAGAATTAGGATTAGACGACAACGTTAAATTTTTAGGTTTTCTCCCTGATGAGCAATTACCTATAGCTTATCAAGCTGCGGAATTAACTATAATGCCTAGTCAATCTTTTGAAGGGTTTGGATTAGTAATAGTTGAATCTCTAGCCTGTGGTACTCCTGTTTTATGTACCCCAGTTGGCGGAATGCCAGAAATTTTATCAGAATTCTCACCTGATTTAATTACTACTTCAACAGAAGCATCAGCTATTGCTGAAAAATTAGAACAAGTGCTTTTGGGAAATATCCCCATACCTTCACGAGAAGCCTGTCGCCATTATGCTGTTACACATTATGACTGGAATCAAATCGCCCAGCAAGTACGGAATGTTCTATTAAATTAATGAACTAGAGGCACGAAAATTGCTTTGTAGAGACGCGACTTATAGCATCTGAACCGTATTGTATTACAAGGAAGTTTTATGAGAATTTTTTTCCTAGACCAAAGCGGTAAACCAGGCGGTGCAGAATTATGTTTAATAGATATTGCTAAACCATACTCTCATAGCGCTTTAGTAGGTTTATTTGCAGATGGGCCGTTTAAAGATTTACTAGAGCAAAATCATATCCCAGTAGAAATTCTCGCAACTCAAACAATCCAAGTTAGCAAAGAAAGCAGTTTGGCACAAGGATTAAAGAGTTTAGGACAACTTGCACCTTTGATTACTAAAGTAATAAAAAAAGCGCGTGAATACGATTTAATTTATGCCAACACCCAAAAAGCATTAGTTGTCGGAGCATTAGCAAGTTTTTTTAGTCGTCGCCCTCTGGTTTATCATTTACATGATATTCTTTCCACAGAACATTTTAGCCAAACTAATCTTCGCATTGCGATTAACTTAGCTAATCGTTGTGCCTCATTAGTAATTGCCAATTCCCAAGCTAGTAAAACAGCCTTTATCCAAGCGGGAGGACGCTCAGATATTGTCGAAGTTGTCTATAACGGCTTTGATCTAAAAATTTATCAAACTGATGAACCTGGCATTAATCAATTACAGCAAAAATTAGGATTGCAAGGGAAATTTGTAGTCGGACACTTTAGCCGCCTTGCACCTTGGAAAGGACAACATATTCTAATTGATGCTCTTGCCAAATGTCCGCCAGAGGTGACAGTAATTTTAGTGGGGGATGCACTGTTTGGCGAACAAGATTATGCCCAAAAGTTACACAAACAAGTTACCGATCTCGGACTAGAAAACCGCGTCAAATTTTTAGGATTTCGTTCAGATATTCCCCAGTTAATGGCAGCTTGTGACTTGGTGGCGCATACCTCTACTTCCCCAGAACCCTTTGGTAGAGTGATTGTTGAAGCAATGCTGTGTGGAAAACCTGTAGTTGCAGCAAAAGCTGGGGGTGTAATGGAATTAGTAGAACATGGACTTAATGGTTTTTTAGTGACACCAGGAGAACCCCAGGAACTTGCACAGGTGATAATCACCTGTCTTCAGGAGACGGAAATAACTGCAACTATAGCTAATAATGCCAGGACTACGGCTAGTCGGCGTTTTGATGTTGCAACTATTAATCAGCAAATTGCTCAACTGTTGTCCCACAGATTCTAGTACACGGTGGCTGAATTAGGGGATCTTGTCCAAGATCCCCTATAAATAATTTTGGATAATTTGTTTTTTGGAAGCCCCTTGTCTTGCGTTGTCTGGTTAAATAATATGAGTTGTTGAGCGATGCCTACGGCGGCAAGCTACGCTAATCTTGCTCTCAACTTAGCTACACTAAATTGATTACGCAGATATTTCAAGCGATCGCATTAGGCCGCTTCCCGCAGTTGTGGTTGTGACTGCACACTCACCTCTGGAAACGAAAGCGAGAGTTGTTCTGCTTGAGGGACTGCGGCTTGCTCCAAAACTTGAACTTCGATATTCACGCTCACCAAATAACTACCTGTATCGGCACCAACCGCTTCAGCAATTAGTTTAGCAATGTCTGGGCGTTTGGCAGTTAGCGGATCGCGTAAAATACACCGATCCCATTCATGCTTGGCAGTCGGATTGAGGTTGAGAATGTAATGCTTCATCATGGAACTAACCCTTGAATCCATCTTCCAGAAGGTTTTTACACAGCCGTTAGGCATTTAATTAGGCTTTGTGGACGCTATATCTATTATAGTATATTTGTACTAAAAAGCGATATCTGAGTGAAAAAGTAGTACAACTGTGTGCTGCTACTAGATTCGCGTGCTACATCCTATTGTTTTAAGGGCAGATGCGAAGAATCAAAGTGCAATGTCTAGGTTGGGCAAAGCTAATGCTAAATTAGGTTGGTGTAAATAATTGTCGTTGGGATAAGGCAATAGCGACAGGCAATAGGTATAAGGATTTTAGCCTAGTTGATTTTTTTTTACATAGTTTGATTTTATTGTGCCAACTTACTTACAGCAGTTTACAAGTGAGATAGAAAATACAAGGCTCACGTATCAAATATAAAGATGTTTCTATCTCTTGCCTCATATCTCAAAATTTGTAGCTTTGTACTTTATGCAAAGGAAAACTGCTGTATCTATTCCTTTTTTTTCTAATTTGGTGGCGCGTCTGAATTTCTAATCCTTAATTGCAGAAAATCTGCCCATAGGTAATGCTAATAAAAAAGTATTGCAATTAAGCTTACAAAGTAACGCCTAATTTTATACAAATTGCTATATGGTAGATATCTATATTATTGACCTATTTGTAATTGGTCTACTTCTGCTGATGGTAACATTAGGGTCAGGTTGGATTACTCGCCTACCTCTTTCTTTTGCCATTATCTACCTAATAGTTGGTATTTCTCTAGGGCCTTATGCTTTTGGACTGATTCAATTACGTCGAGATGAAGTTTTTAATGCCGAACTACTGGAAAAAATAACAGAGCTTGTAGTAATTATTTCTGTGTTTAGTTGCGGCTTAAGAATTGTTCGTCCTCTAAGATTAGGGGTTTGGGATATTACGGTGCGATTGATTCTATTTTTGATGCCCATTTCAATTTTTGCTCTGGCTGTTGTGGGTAAATTATTTTTAGGCATGAATTGGGGAGAAGCAATTTTATTAGGAGCAATTCTTGCACCGACAGATCCGGTATTAGCATCAGAAGTACAACTGACTGATATAAATGACCAAGATGAGTTGAGATTTGGTTTAACTTCTGAAGGTGGGTTAAATGATGCTTTAGCTTTTCCCTTCGTTTACTTTGGTCTTCATGCCTTAAAAGATGACAACTGGGGTAACTGGTTTAAACAGTGGGTTGCAGTTGATTTAATTTGGGCGATCACAGTTGGTATTATTATGGGAATTGTTGTTGCCAAATCTATAGTTTGGATTGAAAAGAAAATTCAAAAACGCCGTCCTGCCGATAAGTTAATGGAAGATTTTATTGCTATCAGCACAATCCTTATAACTTATTCCTTAACAGAAATGGTGAATGGCTATGGATTTTTGGCAGTATTTGTGGCTGGCTTAGTTGTCCAACGCAGTTACAGAAATCCTGAAAAACCGCTAGCACAATTGGAATTTATTGAGCAAGTTGAAAAGCTGCTGGAAGTTGGAACAATTTTACTATTGGGTTCAATATTGTTGCTAAAGCCAATACTCAATTATGCTATGCAATCTTTGCTAGTAATAATTTTGTTATTCTTAATAATCAGACCTGTAGGAGTTTGGATTAGCACCATAGGTAAACGCCCTTTAGACTCACGCCGCCGAACCTTTCACGCAGAAACTCGTTGGTTATTTGGATGGTTTGGTATTCGTGGTGTCGGTTCTTTATATTATCTCGCCTATGCTTTTGGTAATGGTTTAAAAGGTGAACCTGCCGAACAAATTGCTTGGATAACTTACACCACTATTGTAGCTTCTGTGATTATTCATGGCATTAGTGCAACTCCATTAATGAAGTGGTATGAGCGCAATTTTGCTAATCGGAGAAAGACGACTCCCCCCGACACAATTGATGAATTTGAATAAATAAATTGTAGGGTGCGTTACGCTAAAGTGATAACATACCTTACAATTCAATTTTATAAACCTGTGGCTCCAAATCGTATATAGGCTTTTAATTTTACTTACCAAAGCTAATACGTAAAGGGTTAAGGGTTAGGTCTATACTCTTTATTTACCTGTCACCTTTTCAATAACTTCTTTCGCTTTCTCACCAAAAGTTTCTGGGGGATTTTGTTCTTGTTCAGCCTTCAAATTTCTTTCGTAAGTCTTTTCTATAGTATTAAGATTCTTTGAATCTTTTATCGCTTGCTCATAAGCTTTTTGTCTTTCTTCTTCTTGAATACCAACACCTGGATCGTATTCGTTAGCGCGATTAATTTTTTCTTCAGAATTTGGTTTAAACTCTGGGGGTACTAGCTTCAATTCTTCAAGAGTAGTTGCATAACTAGCTTGCTGAACGAATATAAATGAACCTGATAAGCTAATGGAAACCATCAAGCAAACAACCAAAAAGCTTGAACTTAACGCTTTTTTTAAAGATAATAGAATTTTTTGCATGGAATAATACTCCTAGTTTTCTCTGATGAGCCTTGGTCGTGTATAAATACATTCAATATTTAAGACTCACAGGCATCCTAAGTGTTTAGGTACAGTTCTTCCTTCTACCGCAGGGTATATTAATTTTTACCTATAGTTCAGTTAATCTTATCTGAACCTTTTAGGAGCTAGTGTAATCTTCAAATTGTCATGCTTACCCCTAGATAAATGCGCTCATGTTGCCCACTCCATAAGATTGGGTAACTTATTTGTTGGAAATCTCTTATAACCAACTGTGATTAATTTTAATTCCTCGGCTTTGCATTACTTCTTCAAATAAATCTGTTGGGAGTGCTTCTTCCACAGCAAAAACACCTGGTTTTTTGAGTTTACCTTCTAGCAATAATTGGGCAATACTTCCTGTGCCACAACCAGAAGCTAAGGCTGTATTTTCATGCACTACAGTTGAACAATAAACGGCAGTTTTTCCATCTTTTTGCCCTGTCACTTCTGAACGAACTGCTACCCCAATTCCACTAAAGTTATTAGTGACATCTGTCATCGAATGGCTGACATGAGACAGAAATTCAATCATGTAACGACGCTGCATTAACCACTTGGGAAAAATGTGTGCCGCAATCCAAGTTAGGTGATTGTAAAAGTCGGGAACAGAGCCAAACTTAGTAATTACAGTTTTTACTGATGGGAAAGCTTTGGGCAGTGTAAAGGTTTCTGGCATATCAAACCAGTAAACTCCACTGCGTCCATAGGGAGGGGGAAACTCAACTAATTCTCTTTCACTATAAGGCTTGATGACCTGCCATTTCCCATCTATCCAAGTTTCAAAAGGATACTGCAACCCCAGAAAAGTTGTCCGCATGACTGTAATGCCAGCACCGCCAGAACCCGAAACTAAATAACTTAAATGGATGTTTTCTGGTTTATCAAACTGTTCAACACCTTGACGTACCATGCTGTTAGAAATACCAGGAAAAATACCAGTATTAATAATTGCCGTCACACCAGCAGCAGCAGCTTGTTCGCTAAAATTAAGAGCTTTGCTGGTATAGGAACGATGGTCGCTGACATCTACATAATTAACGCCTTGAGCAATACAGGTTTCGAGAACATTAGTATCTCGATAATGAAATGGCCCAGCACAATGGATGACTAAGTTAGAGTTTGCGATCGCATTTTGCAACTTGTCAACTTCTACCAAGTCCAATACCAAAAACTGCACTTGTCCACCTGAAGACAAGCTGACAGCCTTCCCAAACTCCGCAGAACGTCCGGTAATTGTAATTTGAGCCTGCGTATGGTTAGCGAGATCCTGAGCAACACTGCTACCAATCCGCCCTCGTCCACCAAGAATTAAAACTCTGTCTGTCATTACTCCAGATTCGCAACACTAACCTTATTTCACCAGTTTTACGTCCTGTTTGCCATCGGTTATAAGTATGATTTATAGCATTTCACGGAGTTATGTAAAGTAGCACAGATATGCGCCTTTACATTTGCGATTCGATTTGCCTGACTACTGTCAGCGCTGAATAACTCACCCCAGCAGTACCTTCGCCTGGATGGGTGGAGTCACCTACTAACCACAGATGCTGGATTGGTGTACGATTGGCAAACCCAAAGGGGCCAAAGGTGGGTATTCTTTGACCGATGCCACCAACTATACCGCGATCGCGGGCTGTAAAATGGGCAAAAGTGCGTGGTGTTGCCGCTTCTTGATGAATAATCGTTTCTGGTTTGAGATAGAAGTATTGGGCAAGACGAGCGATCGCTTCTTGGGTAAACTTTTCTTTTAGTCCTTCATAATCTTCAGTCTCCCACCACTGTGCAGGATCGACAAATGAAGAAGCAATAATTGTCGCTTTCCCTTCTGGTGCGCGACCGTCTCCAGGATGACTGACAGAAACAAACAGGGAATTATTCTCGCCAATGGGACCATTGACATCGTACAAAAATTGTAGGTGGGGAGGACACCCAGGCGGAATCGCGCTAGCATCTACACCTAAATACACCACAAACGCACCCGATGCTTGGGGTAGTTTTTCCACCCGGTTTTTATATCCAGATGGTGCTTGTTCTCCTAATAACTGCACCAAGTTTTGCACGGTGACGTTGCTAACTATGTGGTTGGCGGCTTCTGTCCAGACTTCGCCAGTTTTCTGATTTCTAATGACTACAGCAGTAGCTTTGCCGCTTTCTACTTTGATTTCTTCTACAGTGTGGCGCATCAACAATTTGCCGCCATCTCTTTCTAAGGATTGTACCAAGCGATCGCTTAATACCTGCATACTTCCTTGGAGGTGAAACAATCCTTGGGGCAGTTGGGATACACTCAACGCTGTGGCGGCGTAAAGTAATGCTGTTTGTTCTGCATCTACCTGGGAGTATAGCTTTAGTTGCAAATCTAAAAAAGTTCTCAGTCGTTGGTCATTTCCCAATCCACATAACCGTAAAGCATCTCCCACCGTAAACAAAGTGAAGGGTACGGTAATTAATGTACTGGGACGCACCGCTTGCGCTAGTTGCCACAAATCCCATAAATTACGTGGTGGTAGCACCGGATCGCGTCCTTGAAATTCCCAACTGGCATCAAATAAAGTTGCCATCAATTGCCAAAACGGTTCGCTACCGGGGAACTGTCTTTGTCGTTCCTCTTGCCATTTCTCTTGGTCGCGCCAGACATTAATTGGTGTGCTTTCCCCAGGTAAATACACTGCACAAGCAGGATCGCAAGGCGTTGCTTGCGGTAAATCTATTGACAATTCTGAGAAAATGCGGTGGTGAATTCCCCCTGGTTCCAACCCCGCCACCTGAGTTGCTCCCACATCAAAGGTAAATCCCTGCCGTTTAAACGTCGAAGCACAGCCTCCTGGTACAAGGGCCTGATCCAAAACTAAGACGCTGTAACCTCTATGAGCTAATAATGCTCCAGCTGTAAGTCCACCTATTCCGGCACCGATAACAATGACATGAGAGTTACTTTTGTCAAGAGAAATGCTGGACATTGATTAGTTTCTTTAAATTTCTTAACATTTTTACTCATAATTTTACCTTCTTTGCGCCTTCTGTGCCCACCGTACCTTGACTCTTAAGTAACCTACGCGCAGCCTTTGATAGATTCTGTTTTATACTTTGCTCTTTGCTTTTAAGGTGTTGACTTTAAAGTGGTAAATTTTGAGGATCGTAAAATCCTGCGATCGCTAGTAAGAGAGACACAACCAACAACATCACCAATACTGCTCGGTTAACCATTTTTAACTCGGCATTGGTTTTGGGGAAAAGGTTAAAGGGAAAAGGTTAAAGGTTTTTTCTTTCCCCTTTCCCCGCCCCTTATCCCCAAAGGAGACCCCACCTTCCCATTTTCCCCAAAACCCAGACAAGTATTGACAACATCACTATCCCCTCCAAGAAATCACCTTCAGCATGATGATATAGATACTTGCGTTGCAGTACATTCAGAGAGTTTTTTCAGCTTCAGTAATTTCAGGTAATCCTTCAGATCAGTGTGAGCTAAATTTGGGCATAATTTTTATCTAAGTCCCAATATGACTCTCAATGGAATGGCACTAAGAAAAACCGAAACACTTGCGGTTTAAGCAGTTTGCAATTGTTTGCGTAATTCATGCCGGGGTTTGCTCATTAAGGGGTAAGCTTTCGGGCGACGTTTACGGACTCGTGGTTCATTTCTCGCAGGACGGTCGGGAACAGCCTTGTGAGCGATAACTTTAAGTTGCATTGCAATAAATTTGAAGACGTTTTGTTGAAGTTGCGGCTAACAATTCGGGAATAAAGTTATTTAAATGATGGCGAGTACCTTGCAGTGATAGGCGCAATGGAGGAGTACGGTAAGTAGTACCTGACGACCACATCAAACCACGAAGTAGATTGTAAGCAAGCAAATAAACATAAATTTCTTTGCGTACCATTGAAGGAGTTTTACAGCGTAAAACATCCATTTCCAGAGTAGTTTTTAGATGTCTCAAATCTATTTCAACATCCCAACGTTTACCGTAAAGCCCAACAATATCCAGAGTTGAATAAGTTGTTATATCTAAGAGAGTAGTAATTAAACTAACTTGTTCAGTACGAAAGCCAGGAACAACAATGTAATAATAAATTTCTCGTAGATTTATGGTTAAAGGTAGAGCATAAAATTCATCTTTACTCAATCCCTTTGGACATTTTTCAGGCTTATACTAAGTTACCAGCTTGTCACAACTTCCAACAATTTTACCTTTACGCATGGACGTTTTTCGAGCTTGACAATAAGAACTTGTATCTGTTGATGGAAGTTCTACTTCTTGTCCAGCCAAATAAGAAATGACTTTACTTACTGTATTGTGACAACTTTTATCAGTATCCAAAACCTGAGACAAAAACGCCCAAATCGTTACTATTGGGTCAAACAATTGTCGATAATATCTAATTTTTAGTTCCTTCATGGCTTGCTCAATTACACTTGTTGGTAATAGCTCTTTAAAAGGTAATCCCAAGCTTTGACCAAATTTATCAAGAGAGAATTTGTACTCGTAGTGTCACAGTAGATTTATGTTGTTGGCTTATTCGTATCAATGAAAGTATTTCATGAACGAGTAAGCTTTTCCTATCTCTAAAAAATTTTTGAACAACTTGTACATCTTTGCACTGCTTCTGTCAGGCACAGCGATCGCAGTACTGCATCAAAGATAATTGCCTGCCCCATACCAAGACCTTCACCCTTCAATAGCTGTAGCGCCTATCCCACATAGCTTAGAGCTTTTCTTACTGCCATTCTGCCATCAACCTTAATACCGTTATGCGTTTACCTTAAGCATTGTTTTGGAAGCTGTACGGGTATCGGTTTTATTGATTCAACGAGTCTCAAAGTTTGTCATAATCGTCGGATTGCTCGACATAAAGTATTTGAAGGACTAGCGGCACGTGGCAAGACTTCTGTGGATTGGTTTTATGGTTTCAAGCTTCATATTGTTGTCAATGAACTAGGTCAACTCTTAAATGTAACTCTCACCCCTGGTAATATTGATGACCGTCAACCAGTTCCCAATTTACTGAGTGAGCTTTTCGGGAAAATTTTTGGCGTTAGCGAAGCTTACCGTTCGCGTAGCGTCTCGCAGAGAAGGTATCGCGGATATGTTTCTCAGAAACTAGCCGATCAACTTTTAGAAGACTTTGGCATTCAATTTTTTGCCAAACCCCGTCGCAACATGAAAAACTTTTCTGTTGCTTCTCCATGACAAGCTGTTATCCCGTAAACGCTCTATCATTGAAACCATTAACGACCAACTCAAAAATATTTCTCAGATTGAACATTCAAGACACCGATAGCGAAGCGGTAGCCGGTACCCTGGCGTCAGTCCTGTTAATTTTTGCGTTAATGTTCTGTGTGGATTAATTGCTTATTGCCATCAACCTAAGAAACCCAGCCTTCAGATGGAGTGGCTTTTATCTCAAACAGTTTAACCCGAACTCAGGTTAAGTACTTAAACACGTTACTCGATCACATCCAAAATGGCAGGATCGATCCATCTTTCGCGATCACCCATCGTCTACCGTTGGATGAAGCACCCCGGGGTTACGAAATTTTCAGAGACAAGAAGGAAAACTGTATCAAAGTTGTACTCAAACCATAAGGCAGGAGAAAAGACACGGAGAGTGGGAGAGAAAGAAACAAGTGTATTCATGGTTATTCAGGTAGTAAAAATTACTAAAACTTTCTCTTTGCTCCCTCTGCTTCCCCTACTCCCCAAGATGAAGTCAAAAGTAAAAAGGTGAGCCACTGCGGTGGACGGGAGCACCTGCATAAAGCAAGTGGCGAACCCGAAGCGCAAAAGACAAAAGAGAACTGATGAAGTCTTGAAATTTAATTCTTAATTCTTTTCTTTTTACCTTTTGACTTACTAGCCCCTGCTCCTCCTCACTCATCACTAATTTGGCGATTGGCATTTGTTCAACTTGTCCTGAATCCAAACTCTCAATTTTTTATCCCAATTTTTGAAGGAGGTTGCTAACGATGGCAAAAATCGTTGGTATTGACTTAGGAACTACTAACTCCTGTATAGCTGTAATGGAAGGTGGACAACCCGTCGTCATTCCGAACACAGAAGGCGGTCGCACAACTCCGTCTGTGGTTGCCTACACCAAGAAGGGCGAAAAACTTGTCGGGCAAATTGCCAAGCGCCAGGGTGTAATGAACCCAGAAAACACTTTTTATTCTGTGAAGCGGTTCATCGGGCGCAGGTATGATGAAGTTACGCAAGAGGCAAAACAAGTTACTTACAAAGTGGTACGTGACAGTAATGGCAATGTCAAGCTACACTGTCCCGCTCTGAACAAGGAATTTTCACCCGAAGAAATCTCGGCTGATATCAATTCGTAATTCGTAATTCGTAATTACAAAACTTTGATACAGCAAGGGTTTCAGAGTTTACATGTGTATCAGGTTTTTCGTGAAATGGTATGAGGTAGTCCGCAAGCTGATAGATGATGCCAGCACATATCTGGGGGAACCAGTGAGGCAAGCGGTAATTACCACCCCTGCCTATTTCAATGACTCTCAACGGCAGGCTACCAAAGATGCCAGTAGAATTGCCGGGATTAAAGTTCTGCGAATTATCAACTAGCCCACGGCGGCGGCCCTCGCTTACGGACTTGACAAGAAAACTAACGAAATTATCTTGGTATTTGACTTAGGCGGTGGGACGTTTGATGTGTCTATCCTAGAAGTAGGTGATGGTGTGTCTTTTTTTAATTCATGCAACAAAGCCGTTCCATCATCGCTTTGAACCAGTCAAATAGACCTACAACTCCGAACTCAGGGGATGTTAATAGTCAGCATCTGGTTAACCCACTTGTTTGTTTGGGAGATGGTCATGATAATGTATGGAATTTAGTCAAAGAGTTTGCGATCGCATCAGTCCTGTGTATTTCAGCGCGTTGGAGGAGTCGCAGCGAAAGTTGAACCACCCTTAGTTGTTAAATATACTGCTGTAGTATTAGTTCTCTTGTGACAACCAACAGTTAAATGTGCGATCGCTCGCCTTAAAGAAGCGATTAGTTGAGGGTTGGTAATCCAACTGGTTTGTTTGACTCAAAGTTAGATATGGCGACGAACGATTGATTACTTTGCTCGCGCACTGTATGAGAATTGTGGATACCAACAGGCGGGCATTGATGAGTACAAACTTAATGGAGTAAATCCTAAATCAGATGAATATACCCAAATGAAATCAACACGAATGAATTTATGTCATTAGACATAAACTATTCTCAACCTATTAGATAGATGAAGCTTTCTATTAATTTATTTAAGCTTAGTTGTATTACAGATTGATACTTGTTTTGTGTTATTAAGATTAATTTTCTGTAGTTTTGTTGAATTTTTTGTATTTAAAGATAAACAGAAAAATTCGTTACATTAAGCTGAGATGGTATTTATAAGTAAAATAGGAATTAGAGTATATTACATCACTATAAAGGTTAAGTATATGTAAGTAAATATTTTTGAAATAACGTAGAATAAAAATTTTTATTTACTTTTTCAATGCCTTTTACAATGATTGTAATAAAAATTTAATTATTAGCTAGCTAACAATTAATTATTACTAAATATTTTAATTGAAATAATTTTGCAAATACATAAAAGGAGTAAAAATGTCTAATATTGGTTTATTTTTTGGTACTCAAACAGGCAATACCCAAACTGAATCAGAAATAATTCAGAAGGAGTTTGGTGGTGATAGTGTTGTAACTTTATATGATATTTCACAAGCTGAACCAAGTGATTTCAATAACTACGATTATATCGTTGTTGGTTGTCCTACCTGGAATGTTGGAGAATTGCAAAGTGATTGGGAAAATTTTTATGATGAGTTAGATAACATTGACTTCATCGGCAAAAAAGTTGCTTATTTTGCTCCTGGAGACCAGGTTGGTTATCCTGATACATTTCAAGATGCCCTCGGTATTCTAGAGGAAAAAATTTCAGAAAATGGTGGTGAAACAGTTGGCTATTGGCCTACAGAAGGTTATGAATTCAGTGAGTCTAAAGCTGTTCGTGATGGTAAATTTGTAGGTCTTGCCCTTGATGAAGATAATCAATCCGATTTAACAGAGGAAAGAATCAAAGCTTGGGTTACACAATTGAAGCCAGAGTTTGGTTTGTAAAGCTTTATTCACTAAAATGCTTGTTACCTAATTAGGTAAGTTTGAGAATTCTTTGCCCGTCTCAAAGATGAAACTGCGCGAGAGAAATTACTGAAAACCATTCTCTAAAACATAACTTGCTTCGGGTTGCCTTTGAAATACTTGGCTCAATTGCCTGAAAAATAGGTTTTATGAAACTGCTTATCGTTGAGAATGATCAAGATACGGCGGCTGCTCTCACCACTTCTTTGGTAGCACAGCAGTTTACAGTTGATACCGCTAGTGATAGTCGATCGGCACTAGAGTTAGCTGAGGCAACAGAGTATGACCTGATCGTGCTAGATGTTATGCTACCCGATGAGAATGGAATTCGTCTGTGTCGCCAACTAAGGACACAGAATCAGCAAGAGCCTATTTTGCTGCTCACAGGGAAGGTTGATCCGGCAGATAGAATAGCAGGCTTTGAGGCAGGAGCAGATGACTATATTACTAAACCCTACGAGCTATCAGAACTGCTAGCTCGGATTCGGGCATTACTGCGACGAGGCAGCACAGTATTAACCAAAGTACTCTGCTGGGGTCAGTTGCAGCTCGATCCGAATAATTGCGAAGTCATGTGTCAAGGCAAAGGCTTACATCTCACGCCTAAAGAATACAAACTGCTGGAGCTATTTTTGCGACATCCGCGGCAGATTTTTGACCGAAGGACTCTGCTTGATCGCATCTGTTCGATTGATGAATGTCCCGGTGAAGAAGCTGTAACAACTCAAATTCGCGGGTTGCGGCGCAAACTCCAGATGGCTGGGCTGAATTCCGATCCAATTGAAACATTGTATGGGCTGGGGTATCGGCTGAAATCTGTGCCAGAAGAGCGGGAGCAGGGGTCGGAGCAAGGACACGGGGATACGGAGACACGGGGACAAGGGGACACGGGGAATATATTTGATAGGCTCTCCGCGTTACCCTTTGGGGTCACCAGTCGCCACAAGTCTTTGCCTTCTGGGTTCGGAAGTGACGCTCCTAACGTCGCTAACGCTGCGCTAACGGACTCGACGGGAAAGGGAGCCACTCCGGTCTTGGGATCTCCCCAAGTGGAGAATGCGGCATCCAAGACTCCGACTTCTTCACCGCAAAGCGGCTCAGTCCAAGGTGCTGGTTCACCGCATCTCCCCATCTCTGCGTCTTCCTCATCCTACCTGCTGAATGCAAATCGATATGATGCAGAGGCGGAGGCAGTGGCGGCAATTCAGCAGATGTGGCAGGATTCTCAGGAGCGATTGCAGGGCCAACTAGGAAAGCTGGAGGAGGCGATCGCCCACCTCTCTACTAATACTCTTACCCTTGACCTACGGCAGTTCGCCCACACCGTCGCCCATCGGCTGATTGGCTCCTTGGGGGCATTTGGTATGCCGCAAGCAGCAGAACTTGCCCGCCAGATCGAACGCACCTTGAAAACACCAACGGCTGCTGTGCAATCAGAGGAAGCGGTTCAACTAAAATCGCTGCTTGGGCAACTGAGACAAGTTATCCAGCTGTTACCCACTTTTGCGACAACATCGCCCACTCTAGTACTGAAGTCTAGCGATCGCGTGGTTTTGTTGATTGATGATGATACTGACTTGATTGAGCGAATGCAGGCAAATGCTTCAAACTGGAGCATTCACCTGGAAACCGTCACTGACCTTACCCTCGCCCGCCAACGCCTTCAGTACCTCACGCCCGATGCCATCATATTGGATCTTATCTTTCCCAATACCACCGAAAGCGGCTTGACCCTACTGGCACAGTTGAAGCACCAATTTCCCACTATTCCTGTGCTGGTGCTGACAGGACTTGGCGATTTAACCAAGCGCGTGGAAGTCACCCGTTTAGGAGCCAACGCCTTTTTGCAAAAGCCTGCCACGCCTACCGAAGTGTTTCAAGCCGTCAGCCAACTCCTCCACCGGATTGACACTATCAATGCCAGACTGCTCATTGTGGATGACGATCCGGCATTGTTGTCCATGTTAGAAGCCCAACTGCAACTGTGGGGCTTTCAGGTCACAACCTTGGCAGATTCAAGCCAGTTTTGGCAATACTTGGAAGCCACCACTCCCGATCTGCTATTGCTGGATGTCGCTATGCCGGGGTTTAGCGGCATTGAACTATGCCAGGTAGTCAAGAGCGATCCGCGTTGGAGTCGGCTACCTGTGTTGTTGTTATCGGCTCATGCCGATGCTGATACCCTGTACCGGGCCCTAGCAGCGGGGGCAGATGACTATATCTTAAAACCAATCGTAGAAGCCGATTTGATTCAGCGAATTTTAAATTTCAATTCCTGGTAGGGATTTAAAATAAGGGACTTCCAAATAAAAAAATAATCAATCACTGTGTTATCAGGGGAGCAGGGGGAGTAAGAAAAATAGAATTATGAATAAATTGGATCATTTATTTCTTGGAAATTCCTAATTAGTAATTGATACTTCATCCCTTAGAGCTGATTCGTAAAGAAAATCTTAAGGGTACTTAACTCATTACTAGGTCTGAGTTTCAGCGAATAAGCGCTTTATTAACTTAAATGCCTAAAACCCTTACTAGACAAGTAGTTTACTTTAGTTTACAAATTAGCTCTCAAGGGATTGATTCAAATAATGATGCTAGCGGCAATGCTACGCGAACGTACTTTGTTATTTTCCATCAATCAATTTAGTAGTCTGCCAAGCTAACTTTGCTATGTTAAATTTGGATATAAACGCTCCATTTTTCGGCGAGCATCTTTGGTTTGAAAACCCCAATAAACACTAGCTTTTTGCTGATTACGTTTTTTCTCCCAAGCGGCAATCTCAGAAGTTAATGTTTCTGCATTAGGAATACGCCGTTCTAAACATTGGCGAGATAAAACAGATAATTCGATTTCTACCTGATTCAGCCCTTCGGGTTCGCCAGTTGCTTCAAGTCGGGGAACCCGCCCAACGCACTGGCTCACCAAGAAGCGTGTTTAGGAGTATAGTGAAACTCTAACTTTTGAATAATTCGACGTGCTTCTTCTGGTGGAAAAACTTCATATAATGCATTGGGTGTATGAATATTCAAGTTATCAACTACTAAACGAATAACATCGGCATCTCGGTAGGAAACATCTACTAAATTTTTCATTTGTTTAGCAAAATCGGCTTTAGTTCGACGTTCTGTAACTTCGATATGCCGCCATCCAGCCAAGGGTTGAAAACATGCGAATAAATTTACTGTCCCGTTACGTTTATACTCAAAATCATAACGTTCAGGTTGCTCTGGCTGTGGTGGCAAAGGAAGTCTTACTTCTTCTACTAATTGGTATGGACGTTCATCAAAGCAGACTACAGGGCGTTTAGGATCATAAGGCTCATTGTATAAATCCAGCACATCTTCCATTCGGAAAACATATTCTGCGTTAACTTCAGGAATACACCATTGTTCTTTCAACCAAGGCTTAATTTCATTTTTTTTAAAGTTTGACGTACTGTTTCATCTGAGATTGAATCTATGATACCAACGTTCACTAAATGATCTGCTAATAATTGCATTGTCCAACGCACTCTTCCTTCTGGCGGATTAGAACAAGCTGTTGCAATCAAAAATGCTTCTTGCTTTTCATCTAATTTTTTATGTTTTGGTGGATGAACTTCATCCTTTAAAGCAAAATCTAACCCTCCAATGACAAATTTTTCTCGTATTCGTTGCACTGTTGCAACATGCGCTCTAACTATGCTAGCGATCGCTTGATCCGTTTCTCCTTCGGAAGCCATCAAAAGAATGTTTGCACGGCTTATGGTTCTTGCCTTATGCTTACCTTTCTTAATTATCGATTGCAGTTGGGAAACTTCATCTTCATTCAAGTCAACAATGTACTTTTTTGCCATGTTACACCCCGTTTTTGGCTATTTTACCAATTAGAGGTTTTACTTAGCAAAGTTACCTTGGTAGACTATTAGAGAGAAGTTGGATCGCATGAAACCAGATTAAATCTAACGCCCCTTCATTACGAATTGGTATTATGTCCTCTTATACAAATCGATGCATCCTGGTGATTGACGACGAACCTGACCTGTGCAGCATTGTCAAGTTCACGCTAGAACGCCTCAAAAGCTGGAAAATCCTCACAGCTGAGTCTGCACAGGCAGGACTGATGCAGGCAGAAACGCAGCAACCAGACGTGATTTTACTCGATCTGAGCCTGTATGGTGAAGATAGACTGACTATGCTGCAATCTTTGAAAACTAATCCGACTACGCAGTCGATTCCGGTTATCTTGTTTACCGCCACAGACCCGTCAGACGATTCGCTGGGATTTGACCCCTCTGAATTTGTTGGAGTGATCCTGAAGCCGTTCAATGTCTTGCAGCTTGGCGAGCAGATTATTGAGCAACTGGGGTGGTGAGGTTAGAGTGCAATGCCTTTTTTATGGAAGAGACGCAAAGCAAAGAAAGGGGATGCGGAGATATTTTATATCAAATCCAGCTAATCACTTAATTATTAAAATTTCCCTGCGTCATCTTAAGCTGTTGCGCCTACAAGTTGCACCATTTTCATTGTAAATAAAAGCTGCAAACCCTCTCCCTTGCTCCCTGCTCCCTGCCCCTCTGCGGTCTCAATGTGCAAATTAAATGATTAACAGTTTATTAATGTTTTCTGTATTAACCTGCGATCGCATGTAACCAGCAGTGTTGACAAATATATATTACAAGTGTAGTACAATGATTATGATTACAAATACTACAAATATTCGACGATCAGCAGATTCTCCTCAACCATTAATAGCGGCATGTATTGCCACAAGCGCAAGGGTTTAGGCAGAATACTCGCGCTGTTTGCGTTTGAGGGAAAGTATCCATATTCAGGCAGTAAATCTGCAAATATTGACATTTTTGGAGCGATTACTGGATGGCTGAATCCAAATCAACTTATTCAAAGCGGGAGGTGCAAATGTCTTCTAGCACCAAGATAAGGCAAAAAGTATCAACTACCTGACCCCCGCTCTTGATAACCAGAGGCGGGGGTTATTTTTTGAGGAGTAAATCAACGTATGCAAGCTCAACAGCAGAGTCAGCAACCACATATATTACAAAACTCAGTGGTGGTATTTTCTAAGAACTATCTACCACTGGCTCGCATCAACATCAAACGCGCCGTCGTGCTGTTAGTCACAGGTCAGGCAGAATCCTTGGAGTTCAGCACTACAAAGCTTTGGGAAGTTCGCTCTCCTAGTGTCGTACTACAAGTTCCCGAACATCCGCTTGACCGTTGGTAATCCCGAACGGCACTGGAAAGTACCTCCTGTAAATCGGCGTGAAGTACTCAAGCGAGACAATCATACCTGCCAATACTGTGCTAGCTCCAAGCATCTAACACTAGACCACGTAATCCCCCGTTCAAAAGGTGGACAACATAGCTGGGATAACGTTGTAACAGCTTGCGAACGGTGTAATCAGACCAAAGGCGATCGCCTAATTCATGAAGCTGGAATGGTACTGAAAACCAAGCCCAAAGGTCCAATTCACCCAGCAGTTGCATTTGCAGAGCAGTTTTGGAGCGCACAACGCTTTAGTGGGAAGTAATTTACACCAATAAACTAAGCCCCAGAGAGGGCAATATAGGCATTACATAACTCTTGCCCTCTCACTTCTTTTAAAAAGTTTTTAGTATACTCTTGATATGAGTGTAATACGCATGTAACACAAGCGTACTAAAACACTACAGCCCCTCCAACAGGCATAGCGCAAACACCTCAGAACCTTGAAATCTAAACTTTAAATCTAAATAATTGCTACTCAATGTGGGGATGTAGCTCAGTTGGTTAAGAGCGCCTGTTTGTCGAAGTGAGTTCAAATCCTACCATCCCGACCATTTACCCCTGTGACGTAATTTGTAGACGTAGCTTGCTTAAGCTGACTGGCTCAATGCGGCAAAGCGATTTCAAGAAGCCGTCCTTCATGCGTTTACAAGTCTCACCAGACAAAGTTTAATGGAAGATGCCGCTAAATGGTCGGCAACTGGTCTTGAAAACCAGGGTATAGGCAACTGTAGGGGTTCGATTCCTCCATCTTCCACCTTCCACCTGAAGCCGAAAAGCGAGGCGCTGTGCTGATGCTAAATGTTGATCAACTTTCGTTTGGATCAACATTTAGCATCAGCAAAAGTATGAAGAGCAACAGTTTGACAATCCAATGACTGATAGCAACTCCCAAAATGATGCAGATCAGCCCGATGACTACTACTAAAACGCGCCACGCATCGTCAGAGATAGTTTTCAAGCCCCGGCAAGAGATGACTACACTAATCGTAACTAAAGCCAAGCCTATTATTGTCTCTCGCATCATCTCTTCCAGTTCTCGATAACTGAAGGCATAGAGACAATACCACCGGATGGATTGCAGAATGACCTCAGGCAGGAAGTGATACTAATTTATAATTCGTAATGACGCGACGCTCCTGCGTCGCTAACGCTTCGCTATCGCGGACTCGCTACCGCTACGCTAACGTAATTCGTAATTAAGACATATCGAAAAAGGTTTGATAAAGGCTGTTTACACTAGTTTTTAAGGATGGGAGACTTTCCTTTAACTTGAGGTAGGAGCCAGCCAGAGGGCTAAGTTTCGCACATAGGCTTTAATATGTTCAAGGGCTTGTGGGTTTTGCTTCATCCCATCTCCAGGGGGTTCGGTTACAAAGCTAGGTGCGCCCATATCAACATCCCAATTGTAGTCGGCGAAATGGTGGAAGCTTGATTCAGCGATCGCACGTCCTAAAATATTTCCTTGTTCATCCTGCGTATTTTCAAAAGCAACTACTAAGTTGAAGTCCCGACCGGAGACTGAGCTTGTACCCAAGGCAATTACTCGTGCATTCTTCTCGTTTGCAGGCACACCTACGGCTCCTTCATGGGGATGAGCCGGAAAGAATTCAATCTCCTCAGAAGGTGATGTAGGATTCTTGAGTAAGTCATGAATAGGTTCTATGGGAGTAATTTTCTCGTAGTCACCATTTAACCCAGAATGGAAGTTGGGCCAGGAAATATACTTAGTGTAGATGTCATCAGGGTAGTGGTGCGAGGGATCGGGATCGGGATTCTTACTGTGAAAGTAATGGGCTGCGCCGACACCACCAAGATTGCAAACCGAACAACCTACATCCTGATGGTCACGGCTGACCAATAAACCGCCGCCGCGCTGACGGAAGGCACTGATGCTCTGACACTCTTTTGGAGTTATGCCATCCCCTACATCCACAGCAAACAGCCACAGTTCATCAAAATCTGAATTATCCAGCGTACTTAAAACTGGATCGTTTTTTTCAGCAGTATTTTCTCGATCCCTTGCTGTTACCTGGTACAGGGGTTCCCCAGTGTCACTTTTCAACGAAGCTAAATAGTCCTTTAGCAAAGAAAATCGCCCAATATACCAATCATCTTCATTGGTGGGAATTGTTGTCTGTAACAGAATTTGAATCGGTTTAGTCATGATCTCACTCCCTAGGGTTCCTCTCGCAGCATGAGCTAATTACTAGATCAACGTGGGAATTGTAGCGAGATAATCTAAGCAAAAAATGAGGACGTTTAAAGAGCAATGCTTTTGTGAAAGCAGAGATAAGTGTTTCTAAACGCAATTTAGTATCAGTATCTGCTCAGATTTTCCTTAGATTTGCCAACTAACGTTAGGGCAGATTCGTTAAGAAGATAAGGAAATGGGAAAAATTGGACAAATCCTAGATTCAGGCTTGGTTAACTGATTCGTCTTTGTAGAGAGGTATAAGACCTATGGTTAACAAAATTGTAACTACATTTGAACAAGACCATAACCGACCAGAATCAAAAGAATTTTATTGGAAACATTTTCTCTATAGTCTAGTTTGGCTGACGGTGCTAATGCTGGGATATGGAGGATTGGGATGGACTCTCTGGCTCGATCGCCATTTCTCGACGATTGCAATACCGATGTTCATTTTGACAATTGCCGCAGTCCGTGCCTGCATACTCACTGGCTTTCCCGTCTGGGCGGGATTGTTATCTCTCACATTCGGTTTTGCATGGATTCTAACTGGAGCATCGATATCAAGCGGATTATTGGGCTGGGCAATAGCGATCGCTCTATCCTGGATTGGCATTTTTACCCTGGATATGGCATTAGACCAGTCCGTCGAAAATTTGCTGGAAATAGAGTTAAGTCGAACTGAGGTTTTCCTGATTCTAACAGCCGTCTGCCCTACTGGCGCTATTGCGGGATGGATACTCCCAATTTTTCTCACTTGAATACAGGGCATGTTATGGAACTGGGAATGATAGGACTAGGACGAATGGGAGCTAACATGGCACACCGTCTAACCCAGGCTGGACATACCGTCATTGGCTACACTCGTCAGCCACAAAAAGCAGAGGTGCTGGTTCAGGAAGGAGCGATCGCCCGTGGTGTAACATCATTCGTTGAACTCATCGAAGCACTCACGCCACCCCGCGCCGTCTGGCTGATGCTACCCGCAGCGACAGTAGATGCTACCCTACACACTCTCATGCCGTTTCTAGACGCTGACGACATTATCATTGATGGTGGCAATTCTCACTACATTGATGACATTCGTCGTGCAGATCAATTAAAAGTCAAAGGAATTGAATACATTGATTGTGGAACTAGCGGTGGCATTTGGGGGGCAGAACGCGGCTACTGTCTCATGATTGGTGGTGCATTGGCGGTGGTGAAATATCTTGACCCCATCTTTGCAGCGCTGGCTCCTGGTGTATCAGCTGCACCGCGCACCCCTGGTCGTGAGTTAATGGGGGGAACAGCTGAACAGGGCTATTTGCATTGTGGCTCTCACGGTGCAGGGCACTTTGTCAAAATGGTTCACAACGGCATTGAATACGGCATCATGGCAGCTTATGCCGAAGGGTTGAACATTCTTCACCATGCTAATATTGGGAAACAATTGCATCAAATCGATGCTGAAACTGCTCCCTTACGAAATCCTGAATTTTACCAATACGACTTTAATCTTGCAGATATAGCAGAGGTATGGCAAAGGGGCAGCGTAATTAGCTCTTGGTTACTCGATTTAATCGCGATCGCCCTTCTCAAAGACCCCGACTTAGCCAACTTCGAGGGGCGCGTATCTGACTCTGGAGAAGGTCGATGGACACTAATGGCAGCCATTGAAGAAGGAGTTCCTGTTCCCGTCCTTAGTACAGCTCTCTACACACGATTTAGCTCTCGCGGTCAATCAGACTTTGCCAATAAACTCATTTCTGCGTTGCGCTACGAGTTCGGTGGGCATTTGGAAAAATGACACGGGGACACGGGGATTTTAATCAGCTTTCTTCCTCTCTGCTCCCCTGCCCCCCTGCTTCCCCTCTTTGCGTCGATATGGAGGTTAATCATGGCAGCTTTACTCTCCGATGCCCTGGTATTTTTTGGGATCACAAGTGATTTAGCCTACAAAAAAATCTTTCCTGCCTTACAGGCGATGATTCAACGCGGTCATTTTGACATTCCAATTATTGGAGTGGGTAGGCGAGATTGGAGCATCGAACAATTACAATCTTATGTGCGTAAGAGCCTGGAGGAACAGGCCAGCGTTGATGAGGCAGCTTTCCAGAAACTGTGTTCATTACTTTACTATATTTTTGGTGATTATAGCGATCGCGCTACCTATGATAAATTATGCCAGGTACTCCAAATAGCTGAAGCTCCTCTGTATTACTTAGCCATTCCTCCCAGTTTGTTTGCGACGGTTGTCGAAGGGTTAGGTCAATCAAGTTGTGTAAAGAATGGTCGCGTTATGGTAGAAAAACCCTTTGGACGCGATCTAGAATCGGCTAGAATGCTGAACTGCATTCTGCACTCTATCTTTCCCGAAAGTCATATTTTTCGGATTGACCATTACTTGGGAAAAGAACCAGTCCAAAATCTTCTCTACACTCGCTTCGCCAATTCATTACTTGAACCGATTTGGCATCGCGTCAGTATTGCCAGTATCCAAATCACGATGGCTGAAAAATTTGGCATCGATGCACGGGGACAGTTTTATGAAGAGACAGGCGCTATTCGGGATGTGGTGCAAAATCATCTACTTCAAGTGACGGCGTGTTTAATGATGGATCCGCCCATCAACGAGCAGCATGAAGCCATCCGAGATGAAAGAGCGCGATTGCTCAAATCCATAGATCCAATCGAACCCTCAAATGTAGTGCGTGGACAGTACAAGGGCTATGCCTCAGAACCTGGTGTAGCTCCTGATTCCAAAGTCGAAACCTTCGCGGCGGTCAAGCTCAACATTGATACTTGGCGCTGGGCTAGCGTTCCGATTTACATTCGTGCAGGCAAATGTTTACCGAGTACAACTACTGAAGTTGTGGTCAGGCTCAAGCGTCCGCCGCAGGATGTTTTTGGCGAGCGTGCCTTTGGATTAGCAAATTATTTCTACTTTCGTCTTAGTCCAAATGTGCTGACTGCGATCGGCATTCGCTCTAAAACCCCAGGCGACGGAATGGTGGGTAGCGAAGTCGGACTAGTCGCTCAAGTTGAGCATGGCAATGAGATGAATCCCTACGAGCGGCTTTTTGAAGATGCCATGAAAGGCGACTCCATGTTATTTGCTCGCCAGGATGAAGTAGAAGCACAGTGGCAAATTGTCGCTCCTATCCTAGATCGAGCAACCCCTGTTTACGAATACGCACCTCATACCTGGGGGCCTCCTTTAGCGGATCACATGATTCCCCCAGATGGCGGTTGGCATAATCCTAATGCGACGTGATATCGTTGTACCGCGTTTTACTGTACGACGATGGTTTAATCGGAAATCATATCCAAGGGAGCCAACCAAATCTTATTAGCTATGTCGAGTAAACTTTTTGCTCGCTCCTCAATTTCTGGCACTCCCCAACTATTCTGCTGAAGAATCCAGCGGTTTAACTCAATATGAGTATTTTCGAGCTTAACTTTCTTCTCTAAAAATGGGAGGTTGCTCAATTCTGAGTTGTAACTAGTCAGAGTCAAGTTGCCAAATGTACTAACCAGGGTGGTATGAACTTCTGCTTCGACTTCCTCCGTTAATTCCATACCTTTCAGCTTCGCCCTAGTAGCTGCATAAATGCCACCTTGCTTCATATCATACCCATCCTTCATTATATAATGGCGAAGAAATTCGGTGAGGTTTGATTTAAGCATACTCTCAAGTGGAATCCAATATTTTGAGTAAACCCTTTCCTGCTCTCTGCCAGCAGAAATTGAGTGACGGAAGCGCATCAGCAGATAATTCCTCACTAAGTCAGCTTGGGTGAGTGGCTCGCCCTTGAAATTCAGACTTTCAAAAATTAAATACGGATCGTCATCATCACCAAGGTTGATCATCACAATTTGGAGACATTGTTCCAGGGTAATTAGCACTTTAGTCGGATCTATGGGATCGTCGTTAAGATCATTGCTTTTGGTCAGTTTGTCTTTAAAAAAGTGATAGGCAGCAGCCATGAGAACATCTTTGCTTTTTGGCGGAACCTGACGGTCAAGGGCAATGGGCCAAGAACGCCGAGAATTCATAGAGCGTGCGTAAGTCCTAAAACAGCTTAACGCTTGCCTTCAATGGCGATCGCAGTCTGTCCCCAGGAAGGCATATTTAGGCGCTTAACCATTGTTAATCTTGGTATTTGACAAAAAAGCGGAAGTAGCCCCCGCCCATTTTTCGATGCCGTTCCATCTATTTACTGAGTCTACAGCAGCAAGTCAAAAATGCTGAAGGCGCGCTCCCACTGCATCGTCTGGGGGTTCTTGAGAGCAGGATCGATGATCTTGAAGGTGCGGGCAAGTGCCACACTAAGTCCACCCACGATGTCTGAAAGCCGTGCCTCGGTCTCTTTACTGTAGTCCAGGTCGAGCAGTGGCCGCGTCGTCATGTAATCCAGTATGGGCTTTAGCTCAATCTCCTCGTTGATCTCCTTGAAGTTGTGAATTCTCTCCTCCAGTCCCTTTGTAATAGGTACATCAAAAGGTTCGATGATGTCGCGCCCGTTCGCCTTCGCCGTAGCCTGGCCACGAAGGAGAAGATCGTAGGTTTTATGATTGACGAAGTCGCTGTAACGCTTAAGGTCGTTCTTGTCCACGTCTAGACCTGCCACAGTGCGGAAGAAGCGCTCGAACTTAGAAATACTGATTACTGACATGATTTAAATCCTCTTTGAGAACATTAAACAACCTCAGTGTTTAACGGTTGAATTGAGCAGATGCTAATAACCTTGAACTTAGTACTGACGGCTCTCTTCAGTCCGCTCCAATGAGGTTTTATTTCAATACAGTTCGGTTAATAGTAGCCGCACCCTTTAGCCTGTGAACTAAATCTCACAACCAATCACATTTGCAGTGCTTTGCAACTCAGCCGATATCTGCAACTATCAGTACATCCCACCATCGTACTCAATTAAGCTGAACCTCAACAGAAATTCTTGCACGCCCGGTTTTTGCCATACAACTGTTTTGCAACTTCCATGATTTCCTCAGAAAGTCCTTAGATTTTTTGGTTAAGGTAATAAGCACTGAGCAGTACCAATCAATATTTTTGACAAAAAAGGTAGGAGACATACTGCGGGGTACAGAAGAAAGATAACAAAAACCTTAGTTGTGGGTTTAAAGCCCACTCACTAATGTACCTACAGCCTCCTGCCTTCTCAACAGGAGAATAGCCTATGGCAGCCGTATCGCTGAGTATTTCGACAGTAAAACCATTGGGCGATGTCTACGACGGGCTACGCCTACGCATCTTTATTAGACTTGTCGGGAAATAAGAGAGAATAGACAGCAGTGGTAGGGAAGAATGATGCTGAATATTGAAGGTGCGCTGAAGCAAGACCGACTGTTGAGGGCATTAACTGGGTTGAACCGGAAAGCATTTGATGCCCTTTTGCCCACGTTTACCACGATGTACCTAGATACTCAACAGGCCAAGCCTCGTCAACGTGGCCTGGGTGGAGGACGCAAAGCCCGCTTACTTACAGCCCAAGACAAATTGTTTTTCATCCTTTTCTATTTCAAATGTTATCCGACCTTTGATGTGGCGGGACTGCTCTTTGATATGCATCGCTCCCAGGCACATGAGTGGATGCATCGATTGCAGCCAATATTAGAAGCGGCTTTGGGACAGAAGATGGCGCTGCCGGAACGCCATCTCGAAAGCATTGAAGCATTTTTGTCACGCTTTCCAGGAGTGCAACGAGTGATGATTGATGGGACAGAACGCCCAATTGCGCGACCTCAAGAAAGAGAACAACAACAACAGAATTACTCCGGTAAAAAGAAACGTCATACGCGTAAACACTTGGCGGCAGTTGATGAAACCAAACGGGTCTTGATCTTAAGCAAAGCACGAGAAGGCAAACTGCATGACAAACGTTTTCATGACGAAGATGACATTGCAGGTAGTGTGCCTGATGAAATTCCGATTGAAGTAGACTCGGGCTTTCAGGGATTACAGAAGCAGTATGACAATCTCCATCTTCCTCACAAAAAGCCCAAAGGGGGCAAGTTAAGTGACCTTCAAAAAACGGAGAATCGTCAATTGAGTCAATCCCGTGTAGTTTGCGAAAATGCCTTTGCTGGTGTGAAGCGCTACAACGCCGCCAGTGTCATTTATCGTAATCGGATTGAAAACTTTGATGACCATTTGATGCTGACCGCAGCAGGATTATGGAACTTCTACTTGATGGCTGCTTAAGAGAATCCCAATTACAAGACCAGCATTGCCTCACTTATCTTTTATTTCCCGACAACTCTATTAAGGTCGCGCAAGCGGAAGAAAAAACTGCTGGGGGAATTTTATTGCCCGACACCGCCAAAGAAAAGCCACAGATTGGAGAAGTGGTGCAAGTCGGCCCGGGGAAGCGTAATGAGGATGGATCTCGTCAGCCAATGGAAGTGAAAATTGGCGAGCGAGTTCTCTATTCCAGATATGCCGGAACCGACATTAAACTCGGTAGCGAAGAATACGTGTTGTCTGAAAAAGATGTCCTGGCGATCGTGGAGTAAGCAGCTTTCAAAGGGACTGAGTATTGGGGAAAAGATAGCAGGGGGAGCAGGGGGAGATAAAACTCCTAACTCTTGTACAGACGCGATTTATCGCGTCTCTATTCAGCACTACTGAAAACATCCTAATTAAAATTAACAAGATTAAAATTAACAAAGACAACATTTCTATGGCAAAGACAATTCTGTACAAGGATACGGCCCGTTGGACATTGGAAAAAGGCTTTGACGCTCTGACCGAAGCCGTCGCTGTCACCCTCGGTCCCAAAGGTCGGAATATAGTTTTGGAGAAAAAATTTGGCGCTCCTCAAATCGTCAATGATGGAGTAACTATTGCCAAAGAAATTGAACTAGAAGATCCCGCTGAGAATACCGGGATTTCCTTGCTACGTCAAGCAGCCTCCAAGACAAACGATGTCGCGGGTGACGGAACCACCACTGCAATTGTGCTGGCTCACGCGATGCTTAAAGAAGGGCTACGCAACGTTACGGCTGGTGCCGATCCCCTGACGGTGAAACGGGGGATTGATAAAGCTACGGAATTCGTCATCGAAAAAATTAAAGAACACGCCCGTCCAATTAAAGATTCTAGGGACATTGAGCAGGTTGCAACCATTTCAGCGGGTAATGACCCCGAAGTGGGTCGGATTGTGGCTGAGGCGATGGAAAGAGTGGGCAAAGAAGGTGTAATCTCTTTAGAAGAAGGCAGATCCACAACGACTGAACTGGAAGTCACTGAAGGAATGCGCTTTGATAGAGGGTACGTTTCGCCTTACTTTGTGACTGATCCAGAGCGAATGGAGGCAGTGCTGGAAGAATCCCACATTTTAATCACCGATCGCAAGATTACAATGGTTCAAGATTTAGTGCCGATTCTGGAGCAAATTGCTCGGACAGGCAAACCCCTACTAATCATTGCGGATGACATTGAAAAAGAAGCCTTGGCAACTTTAGTTGTCAACCATTTGCGCGGTGTGTTGCGAGTCGCGGCGGTGAAGGCTCCCGGCTTTGGCGCTCAACGTAAAGCCATGCTGGAAGACATCGCGGCGCTCACAGGTGGTCAGGTGATTAGCGAAGATACGGGCTTGAAGCTAGAAAATGTCAGGTTAGAAATGCTTGGTAAAGCCCGGCGAGCGATCGTTACCAAAGACGACACAACCATCGTGGCAGAAGGCAACGAAGAAGCTGTCAAAGCTCGCATCGAACAAATTCGTCGCCAAATCCAAGAAGTTGAATCCTCCTACGATAAGGAAAAACTGCAACAACGGCTGGCGAAACTGGCAGGTGGTGTCGCGGTGATTAAGGTCGGTGCTGCCACCGAAACTGAACTCAAAGACCGCAAGCTACGTCTAGAAGATGCAATTAATGCCACTAAAGCCGCAGTTGAAGAAGGAATTGTGCCCGGTGGCGGTACAACAATAGCACACATTGCTCCCCAGCTTGAGGAATGGGCAAAGAGCCAAATGAAGGATGAAGAGTTGACGGGCACTATGATTGTGGCTCGCGCCCTTCATGCTCCACTACGTCGCATTGCTGATAATGCTGGTGCTAATGGTGCGGTGATTATGGAGCGCGTCCGTGAACTGCCCTTTGATGAAGGATACGATGCCGTTGCTAATAAATTTGTGAATATGTTCGAGGCGGGCATTGTCGATCCAGCGAAGGTGACTCGTAGTGCTTTGCAGAATGCTGCATCTATTGGTGGTATGGTGCTGACCACTGAGGGTGTTGTGGTAGAAAAACCTGACAAGCAGGCGAAAGCGCCAGCTGGTGTCGGCCCTGGCCCTGGCGAAGGCTTCGATTATTGAGGAGACTGGGTATTGGGGAGCAAGTCGCGTGCAAAGAGAAGTGCGGTCTTTGGGAGACACTGCGTTGCGGAGGTTCCCTCCGTTGTAGCAAGTGTCGTCTTTGCCCCTTCGGGTGACGCTCCTGCGTCGCTAACGCTACGCTAACGGAAGTTTCAACTCGACGGGAACCGGAGCCACATCCTCCACTTGGGGAGACCCCAAGTGGAGGATGTGGCATCCAAGACTTGAACTTCCTCACCAAGTGGAGCAACTTCGGAGGGTTTCCCCCGTTGAGCGAACTGGCGTAACTGAGAAAGGTTAAAGGGAAGTTATTTGTTTTTCCCCTTACAATTTTGCCTTGTCCCAATCCCCAATCATCATAATTTCCTCAGAAAGCCCTTAGATTTCTTCTCTATAGTGTCAATAGAGTTCAGCACTGGAAGATAGTAACGCTGTTTCAGCAACTGACAAAACCCAGTCTAATGCAGAATTCTAAACACTCAAGTATAGATCATCAGGAGACTTAAAATTATGGCACTCGTTCGTTGGGAACCTTTCCGAGAAGTTGAAAGTTTGCAGCGGCAGTTAAACCGCTTGTTTGATGAGATAGCACCGACAGGTCGTAGAGAAGAGGAAGGCATTGCCTTTATTCCCTCCGCAGAGATTCAAGAAACCCCCGATGCGGTTCATCTCAAGGTAGAAATTCCCGGTGTAGACCCCAAAGACCTAGATGTGCAGGTATCGCCAGAGGCAGTGTCTATTTCTGGTGAGCGGAAATCAGAAATCAAAACGGAAGAAAGAGGCATCACCCGCACCGAATTCCGCTATGGCAGGTTTCAGCGCGTAATTCCGTTGCCTAGCCGTGTCCAGCATGACAAAGTAGAAGCAGAATACAAAGATGGCATTCTCAAGCTGAGGCTGCCCAAGGCTGAAGAAGATAGAAATAAGGTTGTGAAAGTAAACTTAGGTGACGGGCACAGGGGCAACGGGCAAGGGCAGTGACGCAATGATTCCCAAAGCACTCCCTTAAGAGCAGGAGGTGACAATATGATAACAACAGCAACGGGCGAACTTAGCCTCCCAGTTAGCGATCGCGACCATATCCGAGGGCCAAAAAACGCACCCGTCACCCTCGTGGAATACAGCGACTATGAGTGTCCCTATTGCGGTCGTGCCCATTTCATCGTCAAAGAACTCCAGCAGTTGACCGGGGATCTCATGCGCTTTGTCTACCGCCACTTCCCGTTAACTAGCGTGCATCCCCACGCCGAGCAGGCAGCAGAAGCAGCAGAGGCAGCTGGGGCGCAAGGTAAGTTCTGGGAGATGCACAACCATCTCTTAGAACATCAACAGGCGCTCGATCGCAAACATCTAATAGAATATGCCGCTAACCTCGGTCTTGATGTGCCTCGGTTTAGTCACGAACTCGCCGAGCACGCCCACGTAGCCAGGATACGCGAAGACTTACTCAGCGGAATCCAGAGCGGGGTCAACGGCACGCCGACTTTTTTCATCAACGGTGTGCGCCACGATGGCTCTTACGACCTCCGCTCATTGTTAGCCGCGATTCAAAACGCAGCCGAATCCTGAGTGCTAAGGAGCCAGAGGGCAGAAGGTTCAAGGATAGATTCTTCCCTCTGCCAAAAGGTCACAAGCCCACGCCAGTTTGCTCAAGTCGGGAAACCCTTACTTTCAGAAGCCGTTGTTAAATCCCCTAAATTTATTTATGGGGATTCCCCTTCTGCCCTCTGCCTCCTACCCTCTGCCTTCTTAATACCATTTATTCAACTTGTCCTGAATCCAGACTCTCAATTTCTTATCCCAATCTTTGAAGGAGGTTGCTAACGATGGCAAAAATCGTTGGTATTGATTTAGGAACTACCAACTCCTGTATAGCTGTAATGGAGGGCGGACAACCCGTCGTCATTCCGAACACAGAAGGCGGTCGCACAACTCCGTCTGTGGTTGCCTACACCAAGAAGGGCGAAAAACTTGTCGGGCAAATTGCCAAGCGCCAGGGTGTAATGAACCCAGAAAACACTTTTTATTCTGTGAAGCGGTTCATCGGGCGCAGGTATGATGAAGTTACGCAAGAGGCAAAACAAGTTACTTACAAAGTGGTACGTGACAGTAATGGCAATGTCAAGCTACACTGTCCCGCTCTGAACAAGGAATTTTCACCCGAAGAAATCTCGGCTGAGGTAGTCCGCAAGCTGATAGATGATGCCAGCACATATCTGGGGGAACCGGTGAGGCAAGCGGTAATTACCACCCCTGCCTATTTCAATGACTCTCAAAGGCAGGCGACCAAAGATGCCGGTAGAATTGCTGGGATTGAAGTTCTGCGAATTATCAACGAGCCAACGGCGGCTGCCCTCGCCTACGGACTTGACAAGAAAACTAACGAAACCATCCTAGTCTTTGACTTAGGTGGTGGGACGTTTGACGTGTCTATCCTAGAAGTGGGTGATGGTGTGTTTGAAGTGAAAGCTACCAGTGGCGACACCCACTTGGGCGGTGATGACTTTGATAAGAGAATCGTAGACTGGCTAGCAACCGAATTCCAGCGCAACGAAGGCATCGATCTGCGTAAAGACAAACAAGCCCTGCAACGCCTCACCGAAGCAGCAGAAAAAGCCAAAATTGAACTTTCAAGCGCAACACAAACGAACATTAACTTACCTTTTATTACCGCAACCCCGGAAGGCCCGAAACATCTAGATATGACCTTAACGCGGGTACAGTTCGAGCAAATGTGCGCCGACTTGTTCGATCGCAGCCGCATTCCTGTCGAACAAGCCCTGCGCGATGCTAAACTGAGTCCCGCAGATATTGACGAAGTAATCCTAGTGGGTGGTGCAACTCGAATGCCGGCTGTCCAGCAACTGGTACGGCAGATAATAGGCAAAGATCCACACCAGGGTGTCAACCCGGATGAAGTCGTAGCAGTGGGTGCAGCGATTCAGGCGGGTGTGCTTGGGGGTGAGGTAAAAGACGTACTGCTCCTAGATGTCACGCCGTTGTCGCTGGGTGTTGAAACTCTAGGTGGTGTGACGACCAAGATTATTCCGCGCAATACCACTGTCCCAGTGAAGAAATCTGAGGTGTTCTCAACGGCGGCTGACGCACAAACAAACGTAGAAATCCATGTTCTGCAAGGTGAACGCGAAATGGCATCCGACAACAAGAGCCTGGGAACCTTCCGACTAGATGGGATTCCTCCAGCTCCCAGAGGTATGCCACAGATCGAAGTTACCTTTGACATTGATGCTAACGGGATTCTGTCAGCAACTGCCAGAGAAAAAGCCACAGGTAAAGAACAGTCCATTAGCATCACAGGTGCGTCCACCCTCGACAAATCTGAAGTCGAGCGGATGGTGAAAGAAGCCGAGCGCAATGCGGAAGAAGACCGTAGGCGGCGCGAACAAATTGATACCAAAAACATGGCAGATTCTGTTGCCTATCAAGCCGAGAAACAACTTCAGGATTTGGGCGACAAAGTGCCACCAGCAGACAAGTCCCGCGTGGAAAGCTTAATTCGAGACTTGCGTCAGGCAATTGAGCAGAACAACATTGATCGCATGAAGTCCCTCACCAACGAAATTCAACAAGGCCTAATGCAAATCGGCACTGCGGTCTACTCACAAGCAGGTGCATCTCCAAACGGTGGTACTTCTACAGACCGTCAAGGCGGCGGTGAAGATGTCATCGATGCAGACTTTGTGGAACAAAAGTAACAAGACGCAGCGAGCAGTCCGTTGCTCTGGTTCTCAGAGTTAAAGGAACTGCTTTAGCGAGCCTGCGCGCGTCACCCTCTGGGTAACACAGTGAAATTCTCAAATACTCTCTTCCTATCCCCGCGTCCTTAAATCTGCGCCACATTTCGTGATGTTATCTAGTTTTTTAATTTGGAGTAATTTTTATGACTTCTACATCTGAAAAAACCGCCCTCAAAAGTGTCTCTGCTATCATCAAAGATGAGAAGAAGATGCAAGAAGTGGTTGAGCGTCTAATCGATCGCGGTATTCCCAAAGATCACATTTCGATTATTGGTCGCAATTTCCACGCCGAAACTCGCATCTCCGGATTTGTGACTAAAGAAGATGTGATCTTGGATGGACTCGCCACCGGAGCGATTTTTGGATCGCTGTTTGGTTCTCTGTTGGCTTTACTTACGGGTGTGGGTGTGTTGTTCATTCCCTTTTTGGGAACCGTAGTAGCAGCAGGCCCTTTGGGAGCAGCATTATTAGGAGCGGCAGGTGGTGCTTTATATGGTTCCTTGGGAGCAGGTATTGGATCTGCCTTAATCGCAATGGGTATGCCGGAGGACAAAGCTGCTATTTACGAAACACGCCTGAAAGCAGGTGAGTTTTTACTGGTCGCGGAAGTGCCACAAGAACAAGCAGACGAAGTTGTCTCACTGTTAGAAAGTGCGGGTGCGGAAGAAGTCGCTATCACTGACATGAAGATTCCCCGTCAACCAAAAGGTGAACTGGCAGATAATGAGCAGATTTCACCAGAAATTAGAGCAAATCTGTCGGACGACGCGCAAAAAACTTTTGTTGATACCTACAATCGGTCGTTCAGAGAAGCCAATGGAAAAGATAATGCCTTGACTAAGGCTTGGGATCGGGTGAAACAGGTGTTCGATCGCGACGAAAAAGGCACTTATTCCAGGTCTAAAGTCAGATCGTAAATTTCCAGAGTTGCGATCCAGAGCAAACGCTGAGGTTGTTGAAAGACGCTCGCACTCAACTTAAGTTGGCTCAAGAACTGGGCTACGCCAGAAGTAATCCTGAGTATGCAGAACTTGAGCAGGCAATCAAAAATCTGGAGCGGCAAGTTAAGGCAAGTGAGAAAACCACAGACGCATTTGCCAAGCTTCAGGAAAGATTCTCTAGTTTCTTCAATAAGGTATCCGCAGCCATCAATCCAGCTTAATGAAGGTAGAAGGCAGGTGGTCACTGAGCGTAGCCGAAGTGAGGCAGAAGGCAGGAGTTAGTTATTCTTACCCTTTCCCCGTCTCTAGTCTCCCTCATCTCCCTTGTCCCATACTTCAATCGAGGCGCAAAACAAGTTAACAAATCAGGAGAATAATTATGAACGCCCAAACATCGAATCCACAAGATAATCGCGATCAGCAAGAAGATGCTCGTAATCAGCAAGAGATTGACAACGAGAGACAAAAGGCAACAGATGAAGCTCAAAGATGCGTAGATCAAGAAGCAGTTTCCGCGCTCAAAGAAACTCGAAATGCAATTAATGCCATTGACCAGGGAAATACTCAAGAAGCACTTCAAGCTTTAGAACGAGCAACAGGAAAACTTGAAATTCTAGTAGCACGATACCCTGAACTGGGTTTTGTTCCTGTGTCGGCTCAAGTAAATATAATCGATCTTGCTCCTGACGATTCTAATGAGATTGAGCAAATTCGTAATCAAATTAAGAGTACTGTGAATGAGGATGATTTTCGTACTGCTCGTCAACTGTTGAACAGCCTGGTGAGCGAGATTCGCACAACAATCTTTAATCTGCCACTAGCGACATATCCTGATGCTATGAAGGAAGCAGCCCGGTTGTTGAACGAAGGTAAAACCGATGAAGCCAAAACGGTGCTGCAACTTGCCCTCTCAACCCTAGTGGTGACAGAAGTTGCTCGACCCCTACCGCTGCTTAGAGCCGATATTGACATAATGAGTGCAGTTGCTATAGCAGACAGCGATCGCGAAGGAACGCTGAGGTTGCTGGAAGATGCTCGCAACCATCTCAGGTTGACTCAACAACTGGGCTATGCCAAAGGCGATCCTGAGTATGCAGAACTTGAGCAGGCAATCCAAGATATCGAGCGGCAAGTTAGGGCAAACGAGAGAACCGCAGACCCATTGAGTCGGCTCCTGGAAAAATTCTCTAGTTTCTTCAAACGTATATCCGGAACCGCCCCCGCCCAACCAGCTTGATGAAGGTGAAGGTACAAGGCAGGTGGTCACTGAGCGTAGCCGTTGGCGTAGCCTCTCGTACAGAAGTGAGGCAGGAGGCGAGAAGAGAATAGGGAGATAGGGAGAATCAAGAGTAATTTTAGTCTTTTCTGCTCTGCCCCTCCGCCCCCCTGCTCCCTCTGCTTCCCCTGCTCTTCTTGCCCCTCCGCCCCCTACCTTCTTCAATCCAGGTGCAAAACAAGTTAATAAACCAGGAGAACGATCGTGAACCAATATCACAGATTCTTTAGAAGGCTGCAAGTCCTGTTCGTGGGTATTCTTTTTTCCTCGCTTTTATTCATCGCTCCCGTTCATGCAGTTGGCTCTGCTGCGGTATCTCCTGAAAGATTGAATCAGCTTGATACTAGTCTTCAGCAGGAGATTGAAAAGGAGAGGCAACAGGCAACAGCTGAGGCTGAAAGTAAACTGGATCGAGAAGCGATCGCCGCAATTGAAGAAACTAAAAAAGCGATCGCTGCCATTGAGCGGGGAAAGACTCAAGAAGCAATTGCTGCCCTAGAACGAGCAACTGGAAAAATTGACATTCTAGTAGCACAATACCCTAAACTAGCTCTAATTCCGGTGGCGGCTCAGGTAGCGATAATCGATTTTGCCCCTCAGGATTTTAATTTGGTTGAGCGAATTCGCAATCAAGTGAAGGGTGTTGCAATTGCAGAAGATTTTCCGGCGGCTCGCGAACTGTTGAACAACCTGATAAGCGAGATTCGCACAGCAATCGTCAATCTGCCATTAGAGAGATATCCAGATGCTACCAAGCAGGCAGCTCGGTTGTTGAACGAAGGCAAAATTGATGAAGCCAAAGGCGTGCTGCAACTTGCGCTCTCAACTTTAGTGGTGACAGAACAAGCTCGACCCCTGCCGCTAGTCAAAGCCCATACCGATCTAGTGACTGCGGTTACTTTAGCAGAGAAGGATCGCGACGCAGCACAGAGGTTGCTAGAAGATGCTCGTGCCCAACTCAAGTTAGCTCAAGAACTAGGATATGCCAGAGGCGATCGCGAGTATGCAGCATTTGACAAAGCAATTAAAAATCTAGAGCGGCAAGTTAAGGCACGTGAGAACACAGCAGGCGCATTTGCCAAGCTTCAAGAACAATTTTCTAGTTTCTTCAACCGAGTATCCGAAGTCGTCAAACCAGGTGATTCCTCAAATAGGGCAGAAGCCAGGAGACGCGATTAATCGCGTCTGTACAAGAATTAGAAGTAGAGACGCGATTCATCGCGTCTGTATAAGAGTGAGGAGTTTTATCTCCCCCTGCCCCTCTGCCCACCCGTCCCATCGCGTTAATTTCAAGAGGTGCTGATGGTTGCAGCAACCGATTTCAAAGATTATTACGAAATTCTGGGTGTCAGTAAGAACGCCACTCCGGAGGATATCAAAAAAGCCTACCGGAAATTGGCACGGAAATATCACCCGGACTTAAATCCTAACGATAAGCAAGCCGAAGCGCGGTTCAAAGAAATTAACGAAGCTAATGAAGTGCTGTCCGACCCAGCAAAACGCCAGAAGTATGACCAGTATGGTCAGTACTGGCAACAGGCTGCGGCGGGTGCACCTCCACCCAGAGGGGCGGGTACACAAGGCTATGACTTTAGCCAGTATAGCAACTTTAATGATTTCATTGATGAATTGCTGGGAGGGTTAGGTCGCAGTGGCGGTCGTACAAGGCAGCGCGGAGCTAATTATCGCACTACAAGAAGACCAGAAGGATTCCGGGACTACGTAGATTTTGGGTATGGAGAAGACCCCTCCAGCCGCTTCACTGATATTCCCGCACAGGATACGGAAGCGGCGATCGCTCTCACTTTTTCTGAAGCATTTCATGGTACACAGAAGCGCCTACAAATTGATGGGGAAACCATCACTGTTCGTATTCCGCCGGGTGTGAAACCGGGAAGCCGCATTCGGGTAAAAGGCAAAGGACAGATGAGTCCTTTTAACCAGCAACGCGGCGATCTTTATCTGTCGATTGAATTATTGCCTCATCCTTTCTTCAAATTTGAGGGCGACAATCTTGCCTGTGAAGTACCTGTCAGCCCAGAAGAAGCAGTGCTTGGCGCACAAATAGATGTTCCTACGCCCGATGGCAAGGTAACGATGAAGATTCCGGCTGGTGTGGATTCCGGCCAAGCACTGCGGCTACGTGGCAAGGGCTGGCGCGATCCAAAAGGCAATCGTACCGCTTTGATTGTGCGGTTAAAAATTGTAACACCCAAAGATTTGAGTCCCCAAGAAAGAGAGTGCTATGAAAAATTGCGACAAGTTAGCAGTTTTAATCCCCGTCAAGGCTTAGAAGAGGTGCGGTTATGATTTCTAACCTGAGCTTGTCTAGTGTGGTTTGGTCAGAAGCAGGCGATCGCCTTTATAGTTTCGAACAAGTCGCTTACCTCACCCAAACCTCGGTTTTATTACTAGAACGATTTGCCCGCCTGGGACTAATTGAACCTGTAGGAATCATGCTGCGCCGACAGGATATGTTTCGCGTTGTGCAGATTCAAAGGTTGCACCGCGATCTGAACTTGAATTGGGTCGGAGCAGCAATGGTGCTAGATATGGTAACTGAAATTGACCAACTCAAGGCGCAACTGCGTGCCTACCGTGCTGAATTACAAATTCGTAATTAAGAGCGTTAACAAAATAATTTATTTCTCAGCTAAGGGGCACGATTATGCAACCAACAAATCCCGAGCAATTTACCGAAAAAGCCTGGGAAGCCCTTGTTCGTACTCCCGAAATTGCCAAACAGTTTCAGCATCAGCAGATTGAGAGCGAACATTTGATGCTAGCGCTACTGGAACAGGAAGGACTCGCCAGTTCTATTTTCAACAAAGCCGGGGTAAATGTTCAAAAACTACACGAGCGCACTATCGACTTCATCAACCGTCAGCCCAAAGTATCGGGGGCTAGCAGTGGTTCGGTATACATCGGACACAGTTTAGAGAGGCTGCTCGATCGCGCCGAACAATACCGCAAAGAGTTTGGTGATGAATATATTTCTATTGAACATTTAATACTTGCCTTTGCCAAAGACGATCGCTTTGGTAAAGGGTTGTTTCAAGAATTTGGACTGGATGAAAAAAAACTCCGCAACATCATTCAACAGATTCGAGGGAGTCAAAAAGTGACAGATCAAAACCCGGAAGTTAAATATGAAGCGCTAGAAAAATACGGGCGCGATTTAACCCAATTGGCACATGAGGGCATACTCGACCCAGTGATTGGACGAGATGAAGAAATTCGCCGCACGATTCAAATCCTTTCTCGTCGGACTAAAAATAACCCCGTGCTGATTGGTGAACCCGGTGTCGGTAAAACGGCAATTGTAGAAGGATTAGCGCAGCGCATTGTCAGTGGTGATGTCCCGGAATCATTGCGCGTTGGCATAGCCGGCCGTAGGCATCGCAAACTAATAGCTTTAGACATGGGTGCGTTAATTGCCGGAGCCAAATACCGGGGAGAATTTGAAGAACGCCTGAAAGCTGTCTTAAAAGAAATCCAAGAAGCACAGGGACAAATCGTCTTGTTCATTGACGAAATTCACACTGTAGTTGGTGCGGGTGCAACGCAAGGATCGATGGATGCTAGCAACTTGCTCAAGCCGATGCTCGCTCGCGGCGAACTGCGCTGTATTGGTGCCACCACGCTAGATGAATACCGCAAGTACATTGAAAAAGATGCGGCTTTGGAACGTCGTTTTCAGCAGGTATATGTCGATCAGCCCAGTGTGGAAGATACCATCTCAATTCTGCGCGGTTTGAAAGAGCGCTACGAGTTACACCACGGCGTGAAGATTTCTGATAGTGCGTTAGTTGCGGCAGCTACTCTGTCTGCGAGATATATTAGCGATCGCTTCCTACCCGACAAAGCTATTGATTTGGTGGATGAAGCTGCGGCTAAACTAAAAATGGAAATTACTTCCAAACCAGAAGAATTAGACGAAATCGATCGCAAAATTCTGCAACTGGAAATGGAGCGGCTGTCACTGCAAAAAGAAACAGACAGTGCTTCCAGAGAGCGTTTAGAACGGCTGGAGAGAGAACTTGCAGAGTTAAAAGAACGCCAAGATGCCCTCAATGCTCAATGGCAAGCAGAGAAGCAAATCATCGATCGCATTCGCCAAATTAGACAAGAGATTGAGCGTGTCAATGTAGAAATTCAGCAAGCCGAACGCGATTACGACCTCAACCGGGCAGCAGAATTGAAATACAGCAAACTCACTGAGCTGCAACGACAACTAAAAGAAGCCGAAGCGCGACTAGCCCAAATCCAGACTAGCGGTAAATCTCTGTTGCGCGAAGAAGTCACCGAAGCTGACATTGCCGAAATTATCTCCAAGTGGACGGGTATTCCGGTGAGCAGACTGGTTGAATCGGAAATGCAAAAACTCTTGCATCTGGAAGAAGAGCTACATAAACGTGTGATTGGTCAGGACGAAGCTGTAAGAGCTGTTGCCGATGCAATTCAACGTTCCCGTGCTGGGTTGGCAGACCCGAATCGTCCCATTGCTAGCTTTATTTTCTTAGGCCCGACCGGGGTGGGAAAAACAGAACTGGCAAAAGCTTTAGCGGAATATCTGTTTGATACCGAAGATGCACTGGTGCGGATCGATATGTCCGAATACATGGAGAAACACGCTGTTGCCCGTCTCATCGGTGCGCCTCCAGGTTACGTGGGCTATGAAGAAGGCGGACAACTCACCGAAGCGATTCGCCGCCGACCTTATTCTGTAATTCTGTTTGACGAAATTGAGAAAGCTCATCCTGATGTATTCAACGTCCTGCTGCAAATCCTGGATGATGGTCGCCTAACTGATTCTCAGGGACGCACAGTAGATTTTAAAAATACGATCGCGATTATGACCAGCAATATTGGTTCAATATACATTTTGGATGTGGCAGGAGACGATAGCAAGTACGAACAAATGCGCGATCGCGTCATGGAAGCAGTGCGAGAAAGTTTCCGCCCCGAATTCCTCAACCGCATTGATGAAATCATTATTTTCCACAGCTTGCGGAAGGACGAGTTGCGCGAAATTGTCAAACTACAAGTGCAGCGTTTAGAGGAGCGACTGCGCGAGCGTAAACTCTCGCTCAAAATCTCCGACCAGGCTCTCGATTGGATTGTTCAGGTCGGTTATGACCCAGTTTACGGTGCTCGTCCCCTGAAGCGGGCGATTCAGCGAGAACTAGAAACTCCGATTGCCAAAGCGATTCTACGCGGCGAGTTCCACGAAGGTGACACAATCTACGTCCATGTGGAACACGAACGACTGGTGTTGAAGCGCTTATCACCTGAACTGGTCAATGCTTAGAGGGGGCAGAGGAGCACAAGGGAGAGATAACTCTTGTACAGACAAGGGTTAATCGTGTCTCTCTTTCAAGATTTAACAACATATCAAAACATTTTTGGAAAAGCTATGACTTCTGAAGATTTTAGAGAAACCAGAACAAATTCAGCATTGCCAATTGTCTTAGGTGTTTTGATGATTCTGCTGGGAATTGCAGCGATCGCAGAACCATTTATTGCCACTATTGCCATCACAATCGTATTCTCCTGGACTTTAATTATTGCTGGCATCGTCCGAATTGTTCATGCATTTCAATCACGTCACAAACGAGGCTTCTGGACAACACTAGTAGTTGGTATTCTATACGTAATTGGTGGGATTTTGTTGATTAGCAACATCTTTGGTGCTGCACTCTCTCTCACCTTAGCTTTTGGATTTATCATTTTTATTGAGGGTGTATTGGAGGTGATTGCAGCATTTGAAATGCGTCGAGATCCAAACTGGGGTTGGGTACTATTTAGCGGAATCATGGCTATTATTCTAGGGATTTTTATTCTCTATCAATGGCCTGTCAGCGCAGTTTGGGTATTGGGAGTATTTGTAGGGATTAATTTTTTGTTGACGGGTGTTTGGATGATCATGCTTTCATTAGCTTCTCGTAGTCTTCCTGACCATAGGGCAAGAGTTTAAAGCAGTTATCAGTTATCAGTTATCAAAGTTTGAGTTGGGGTCTAAATCTCCAACTCAAACGTAGCACGCAATAGTGGTGAGGAACTTTGACTCCCAACTGAAAAAAAGTTTACTGTTAACTATTTACTAATTTGTTGAAATAACTTTCGGTTTTATTGGTGAGCTAGTGCTGCCTCACTGAAATAAGGATAATATGATTACAACAGATAACAAGCACGCTGTTGGAGTATTTACTAACCGTAAAGCAGCGGAGCAATCAGTTAATGAATTGAAAGCCTCAAGCTTTCCAATGGAAAAAGTTGCGATTTTTGCAAAATTTGCAGATCGCATAAATCCTATTGGCGAAGTATCAGTCAGTTCGCGTATCAACAATCAAAGTGTAGATACAACTGGAGCAGTTGGTGACGCTTTAACTACAAGTTTTTGGGGAAGCGTATTAGTTGGTCTTAGCAGTTTGGTACTTCCTGGCGGTATTGGAGTAATAATTGCAGTCGGTTCGGTTGGAACAGCATTCATTATCAGTGTAGCGGGTGTTGCAGTTAGTACTATAGCTACAAATCATTTAGTAAAGGTGCTAGCTAGTTTAGGTATTCCTGAAGACCGAGCTAGACGTTATTGCGATCGCATCCAGTGCTGTGAATATTTACTAGTACTAAAAGGCAAAGATGAGGAGATTCAAAATGCTGAAGTCATTTTGAAGAAGCATGATATTAACTATTGGGGTATCTATGAGCTACCACAGGTTTAAATAAGCCTTCTTGGGTGGCCGCCGAGATACGGATACCGTTGGCGAAATATTGCTTAACAAAAAAACGGTGGATTTACCGTGTATTACTTGGAGAAGATAGATATTCCTTTCCGTGTGTTACACGGGAGAAAAAAATTAAGTTAGCTGCCTCAGTAATCAATAAATTAGAAGGAATACCTGTGGAGGCAGTATATGTGCTTACATCCCGAAGAAATTCCTCCTATTCCTGATGAAACGGTACGTGTAGCCAAAGCCGCATTCCCCAAAGGTAATTTATATATGCGACTGCGTGATGAACTTGGAGTCTTTTATAAGGATGAAGATTTCGCATCACTGTATCCACAACGGGGTCAGCCAGCGCAAGCACCTTGGCGGTTGGCGATGATACTGGTGATGCAATATCTAGAGAATTTATCTGATAGACAAGCAACTCTTGCAGTGCAAGGGCGGATTGAGCGAAGGTGCTTCTGCGCCTTCGGTGGGTGCAGACCGTGAGAAGAGTCGGCGCGAAAAACAAACACTTGTCCAGGGCTTGTTCGAGAATGTTGCAAGGAGAATCATGGACGACAATCAAGAACGACAAGACTTCGATCTAACCGAAAGCGATGAGCAACTCACCGTGGACGAAAAAACACTACTTGACGAACTCAGTATTGTCGGTGCTGCTCGCCGAAAATTCTTGGGGCAAAACATGGCTGCGGCACTCGGCACCTTCGCCTTCCACTTGCTGGCTAAAGAGGAGGTCTTTGCCACGCTCGCCGCTTCGCCCGACGCAGTGTTCGCTTCGACCGCTGGGGTGGAAAACGCCGTTAAGATCCTGTTGAAAATCAACGGCTCTACTCAACGCCTGGAAGTGGATTCGCGCACGGTGCTGCTCGATGCTCTACGCGAAAGACTTGGATTGACCGGCACCAAAAAAGGGTGCGATCAAGGACAGTGCGGTGCTTGTACAGTGATCGTTGACGGACGCCGCGTGCTTTCGTGTCTGACACTTGCCGCGAGCTGCGAGGGAAAAGAGGTGACGACCATCGAAGGGCTGGCTGACGGCGACAATCTTCATCCGATGCAGGCGGCGTTCATCAAACACGACGGCTTCCAGTGCGGCTACTGCACGCCGGGGCAGATATGTTCGGCAGTGGCGCTTTTGCAGTAAGCCAAAAACGGCGACGCGAGTCACGTCACTAACAATTTGCGGATGAGTCCCCAGAATTTAGAAATCTCTGATGAAGAAATCAGAGAACGCATGAGCGGCAACATTTGCCGTTGCGGCGCTTATCCGGGAATCGTTGCGGCAATCAAAGAAGTTCATGCCGGACGCGAAACAGCCCAAGCCTGGCATTTTGCAAGCGATGAAGAAATTGCCATTGCATTCAATGAGGGCAAAGCCGATGAAATCGCTTAAATATTCTAGCGCAACCGACGCGGCAAACGCCATTCGCACTGTTTCCGCTAATGAAACGGCACAGTTTCTCGCAGGCGGGACAAATTTGATTGATTTGATGAAAGAATATGTCGAGCGCCCCAGCGAACTTGTTGACATCTCACGTTTGAATCTAGCGCAAATTAGCTCGACCTCGAACGGAATTTTTATCGGCGCGCTAGCCAAAAATACTGATACGGCTAACCATGCGCTCGTCCGGCAAAATTACCCGCTTTCAAGAAACCGTATTTGCTTCGGGCTGAGGAACAAGCTCAAAACCTAAAGCTAGAGCCTTTTTTTGGAGGCTATTGATAACCCGTTCTTGGTAACGTTGCTCATAATAATCCATGCCAATATCTTGATAGTTATCTCCAGATGTCCAAAGTCGATAGAAAATTCGTGCCAGCTTATGAGCAGTAGCAGTGATATCTTTGGGCGTACCAAGGCGAGAACGTAAGCGACGATAAAAAGCACGACTCGGCAGAATTGCTCTTGCCAGCTGTTTGTGCCGCCATCCGGAAAGCATTGGCAGCAGAGTTAACCACCAAGCGAGTTTGAGAACTTTTCACTTTACCCCCAGTGATGCGATTGCAAGGGCAAAGACCAAGCCAGGAAGTAAAGTTTTTAACAGTTGGGAATCGGGTAGGATCTAAACCAAGCTCAGAAATAAGGGTTTGTACGGTAAGGATACCAAGACCATCAATGGCAGTAAAATCCACGCCACTAATTCGGTAAAGATGGGTACGTAAATCAAAAGCGGGTTCATTGCCTTGAGGTTTATTGCGGGGGTGCTTTGGTTGCGGAAGCGGAGATTCATCGAGATTAACTTTGTCACTAAATTGAGCCAAGCACTCCTGTATTTGGCGATCGCAAGCGGCTATCTGAGCTTGATAGACATCATAAAGTTGTAGTTCCTGTTGAAGTACAAAAATATGCTCATTGCGATAATCACCATTTAAAGCAGCAGCAATTTCTGTTTCAGAGCGTTTAGTACGGTGATGTCTTTTCGCTGCCAAAATTTGTGGGTCTGTTTCTCCAGCAACAATTGCTCGAATAATTGCCATCCCAGTAGTACCAGTGATATCGCTAACCACCTTATGCAGTTGCACGTTCATCTGGGTTAAAGCTTTTTGCATCCGTTGAATATGAACACAAGCACTTTTGATAAGACTATCCCGGTGGCGGATATAACTCAATACGGTTCAGTTAAGCCTAAAAGTTGTGTAAATTAAGGATTGTAATCAAGACTAGAAAGAAACTGTAGTGGATCTCAAAGACTTCTCGCTGGTGTCTCCAATTATACTTAGCAGTGATTTGCTAAAAGCGATAGAGACAGCCATACCTGCAACTGCTATTGAGCAAGCGATAAGCCTACGGCAGGCTTCGCTTACCGCTACCAGTAAGGCCAATGAAGAAAGAAATCGTTCTTTGCCAGCACATTTGGTAGTTGGACTGGTGATAGCAATGAGCTTGTGGTCGAGAGATTCGATGCGAGATGTACTCAAAAACTTAGTTGATGGTCTTTCTGTGGCATGGATAAAAGTTGGGAAATATTGGCGAGTACCCTGTAAATCAGCAATTACTCAAGCTCGGCAACCCTAGCTGTCTAATTGGTATGTAAAGCAGGTAAGCTGAAAAAGAATCTACCAGCAGCAAAAGAAGCGTGATAGTAAAGAAGCCACGTCATCACCCACAACGAAGTTTTCCTGATGCCCAACGTATAATTGTGGAATGTGAGTTAAATAAATGTATCCATTGTGACAATAATTTAGTTAACCGCAGAGCCTGGCACATGCGTAAAACCGTTCAAACCATGAGTTTAGCAGTGTTTGTAGCAGGTAAAAGCAAAGAATGTAAGAATCGGCTCCGTACGCACTTTACCCCTCTTCTGTCACTTTCCGAGTATTCTTAATAAAAGGATTAAAAGAAAAAACTCTGGAAGGTAAGCAGGGCAATGGATGTAGAATTACAGATCCTAAAACATTTGGCAAGAGATGCCCACCCAACAGTTGCAATCGTAGATGGATATTGTGCAGAGTATAAAGACTTATTCAAAGAAGTAAGAAATTATGAGTGTTTCAAATATTTACATTTAGGAATAATTTCACCAATAAAAAGAAAATCATTACCAGAAATAGCTAAGGTTGTGAGTATCAACTCAGCGAGCGTCATTACATCATTTTATAGCTAATTCAAATTGGTCAATAAATGAATTAAAGCTCCGAAGATTAAATCAAATCAAGAGAGCATTAAATGGAAATGCCATTACCGTAGTAATAGATGAAACAGGAGATAGAAAAAAAGGTAAAAAGACCGATTATGTAGCAAGACAATATCTAGGGAGTGTAGGAAAAATAGATAATGGAATAGTTACAGTCAATGCCTATGGAGTTTATTGTAAAATAACATTTCCATTAAGTATAAAAATATTTAAACCTAAAGGAACGCTAAAAGAATCAGATAAATACAAAACGAAAATAGAGTTAGCATCAGAAATTATTACAGAATTAATTGAATCAGGCTTTAATATTGAATTGGTGCTGGCTGATAGTTTATATGGCGAAAGTAGCCAATTCATTCAAAAATTAACTGAATATAAATTAGCTTATGTTGTAGCGATTTCGTTGTAATCATGCGGTCTGGCTGCCAGCCAGTCAGAGGGTTAGGGCTAATAAGTGGTGTAAATTTGAGAGAACATTTAGTAATGAAAAATCAGAGACTAGGTATATTAGAGAAATAATTTATGGCAAAAAAAGAGCCACAACTTACTGGGAAATAACTACCGACCCAGAAACCATGCCTGAAAATTCTACCTCCTTTGTAATGACGAATCTTCAAGGAAATTTGAAGAAGACTTTAGGGGACTTATATGGATTAAGAACCTGGGTTGAATATGGGTTTAGACAGTGTAAACAGGAACTAGGCTGGACAGATTACCGTTTCACTAATTTCCTACATATTGAGAGATGGTGGGAGATTATTTTTAGTGTTTATACAATGATTAGTTTAAATTCTCCAGTCTTCTTAGGCTTCAATCAATCTCGTCAACTTGAGACTGACGCACAAGAAAATAGTGATGTTGATTTTTCTAATCATCCACAATGGAATCATGAATCTGGATGGAAGAATACTTTAAATAATTTGCGTCTTATTATCCAACCACTTTTACTATTTTGGTTAATTTATCCCTGGTTAGGTATTTTCCCAAATTCAGATTTGTTACTGGGATTCAATCATTTAATTGCCGCAATGAATCAATTTAAACCCTGTTTTGCTTCTGGATGATTTAGCTTCTTTACTAATTGGTTATTCCGGAGAGTGACAGAAGAGGGGTATCTGCATTGTCTGCGGCATTTCCCATCGGCACAGTCAGTTGAATTTGCCATGCTCGCGCACCTGCATCGCGGATATGCTCGTAGATGCGAGGGAATTCAGGAGCAGACAGACGGTTGATTTGGGTATTGCAACCGAAGGGGATGCCGACTTCTTTGAGGTAGCTCATGGTTCTGAGTCCAGATTTCCAAGAGCCTTTTTTCCTCGGAGGCGATCGTGAGTTGTTTCCATCCCATCTGTAGAAACAGAAACTTTAGCAATTCCCGCTTCTTTTATCCGGTGTGCCATCTCCAGCGAGATGCCGTATCCCCCGGTAGTCATACCACAGAGCATACCAGTCTGGGTAATGGCTTTTGCAATCACAAGCCAGTCTGGACGTAAAAAAGCTTCTCCTCCAATGAGAGTTACTTCTTTAATACCAACATAGGCTAACTGCTGAACAAGATTAAGAGCTTCTTCAGTAGAAAGTTCTTTATCTCGTGCTTGTCCCGCCCGCGAACCACAGTGACTACAAGCAAGGTTGCATTTCAGAGTGATTTCCCAAACGGCATAACTGGTTCGATGGTGCTTGTCAGACACTGTTTTGCCTAGCGTTTTAGCATTGGGTTCGGAAGTCAAAAGCTCTTATGGATTTATTAACTAGACGAAAGCCATTGTTAATAAAGCTCGGTTGGTAAACCGTACATAGCAATTGATGCTCTTCCACCAGCGATCGCCTCAAGTTGAGCTTCATTGAGTTCCCCACCAATTGAGGTTGTCTCTGAAATTTCAGCGCTAGCAGCTTCCCATTCTCTTTGAGTAAAATAATATCCTGCTGCTTGTAAGAAAGTTCCACGTTCTTCTATTGGAGAGCTTTCAACTTGAGTGCAGAAATCTTCATCTGTTGTCACTCTCTGATAAAAAGCTTTTGCGCTTTCAATAGACATATAATTTCCACTTATTAATACCTAAAAGATTAGGAAAAACAAGGTACAACTATAATGCACAATTTTTAGTTAAGACTATGTTTTTTTTCGTTTTGGTTTGTGCCATTATGAATTCACTGTAGTTTATGTAAAATAGGATATTTGTTCAGCAACCATTTCATATAGAGGAATTTAACTTACTTTTAACCGTCCTACCATCCACTCAAACCTTTTTGCCGCGAGCCCCACACAGTCTAAAAGGTTATCATTTAATTCATCCTCGTATTCTACATCTTTCGATAACGTTAAACCTTTACTATAAACCCGCCTACCATAACCAAGCTGACTCAGCATTCCTTGCAATCTTTGAGAAAGCAAAGTTGCAATAACTTGATAAAAACGAGATGCAAATCCTATATCTTGCTGTAACTTTGCTGCTAATTGCTGTCGTTCAATTGACAAAATAATTGAATCTTCAATAGCTTTAACCGTTGCTAAAGGCAGCCGCCCATCAATGAAGGGTGTTTCGCCGATGATTTCGCCTTTGCACAATCTTGCTATTTCTCTACCAGAAAGTTCAGTACCTTCTATAGCAGCAAAAGCACGAGCTAAGGGGTTACGCTCATTATCATCAATAGACAAAGACATTGCTCCATCTAAAAGAATATACAGCCCATCCACAAGCCCTCTTTCACGGATTAGTACGGTGTTAGTAAGAATTTTTTTAATTTTACCACAAGTCGTCATCCAATCGATGTCACTATCATGTAATCCTCCTAAAACAAATAGGACATCTCTCAAAGGTTGGCTTTGTGCTAAATTGCTACGTCCCTGTTGATTGATAGCGCTTTGAATTCTATCGGAAAATATAATTGCGATTGCACGATAAAAACGTGAAGCAAAACAATATCTTGCTGCAATTTTACTGATAATTTCTGTTGTGAAATCGACATTACTAAAGATTTTTCTACAGCTTTTACAGTTGTAGCTGTCAGACGATTCCCTACTAATGGAAACTCTCCTATTACCTCGCCACTGGATAATCTGACAATCTCTCGACTGAAGACTTCATGGGAGCATCCCAGTTTTTATTTAGTGAGCAAAGATTAATCCATTGAGATAAGCTCTGGCGTTGAGCTAAGACTTGAGGAACGTTATCAGATTTCCATTGTGCGCCAGAAATTTTGGTTCGACGGTCAATCTGTTTGACAGTAGACTCAATAGCACCAGAACCAATGGAACAGATTTGTTCTGCTTGATAATATTGGTAATTGACAATCCGGTGTCGATGTTTCTCAAGATAAGTACAGAAATTAAAAGCTTGTTTTAGCTGACAGTCAGCAAAGACAGCGATAGCATCATCAACTTTTCCTTGCCAGAGAAGGATTTTAGCCTGATTGAGCCGTTGATTAGAACCGCCAATCTTGTGTAGGTTTTCCATCAGATGAAACCAATCAAGTACTTCCCGACGCTGGTGTTCGGGAGCAAAATCGCGGACAATATTCCAAATACCGTCATGGCCATCGCCAAGACAGGTCAAGATAGGAGCAATTGATTGGCTTTTGACCCAATCAATTACAAGACTATTTTCTTGAAATGAGGCAGCAATAGCTTGTTTTTCATGTAAGCAGGTAGCTTTATAACCCTTCCAATCACAGACTTGTCCCTTGATTGTACGAATGCGTATATTTCCTCCATCCACACTCAATTCTTCCACAGTTGATTCTACTTGCGGTAATTCAAAATTTTGACGATGCACTAATCGTTGCTGCACACTTTTTGATACTTCTACACCAGTTAAATATTCAATATCTTCTGCCGCACGTTGATACGATACCGACGCGCTGATTCGTAAGCAACAAGCTTCTAAATATGGACTCAATTGATTATGGGGTCTAATTTCTAGCTTTTGTGCTTGAGAGTTTGTAATTGGCAGTTCTCCAATAATACTTTTTATTTTTCGTTTGTATCCTCTGCTTTCTCCTGTGGCATTTTCGATAAAAAAACCCTACTTCTGGCATTACATGCTTCCGCATTTGAGAGCGTACTACTTCTTCTATTTTTGCCAAACTTGTGAGTTGCTCACCCGTAGTACTTTTGTACAGTATCTTTGCTATTGCACGAGAATATTCTTTTATCTGTTGTTCTTCTTCAGGAGTCATTGATACACCTAGTCTTGATGACTTTATTATCCCTTCCTGATATCCCCTTACTTCCTGACTTCCGTTTTCTGTAACAATCCTTCCCTGTTATTTATTTGTTTTGGAATAATAAAAACTGGGATGCACCCTTTGTATACAAGCTCATTTCTGCCAAAACCTCCCGGCAAAACAAATTTAAATCAATCGGTTTTAGTTCGTACTGTAGTTTTCCAGCTTCTACACTTTCGATAATAAGAACTTCATCCGTGAATTGGTTTATCTGCTCAACTGCTGTTTGAAGATTCTGCAAACACTGTAATTTCTTTTCCTCACTCCAATGGTGACTATGACGTTTCAATAAGCTAGTTGAATATGAAATAATATTTAAAGGGTTACGAAATTCATGGAAAATCATAGAGGTGAAGTACGCTCTATCTTCAGCAAGTTGTTTTTCTTGCTGTATAATTCGGCGATTCTCTTCTTTTGCTTGTTGGGATTCAGTAATGTCCCGAAAGCTCCATACTGTGCCAATAATTTCTTCAGCGAGTCGCAGAGGTTTACTGTATTGCTCGAAAAACCTCCCATCTTTCAATTCTAAAATATCACAGCTTACAAAATCTATTTGGCTATCAAATTGGTTGACATTTCTGCAAAATCTTTCTGGATTTTTAACCTGGTTCTTATAAAAAGTCAGATATTGATTATGATTGGATAAAGTAATAATAGAATCTTGAATATGCCACATCTGGGAAAATTTTGATTAGAGCTAATAATATCTCCATTATATCTGATAGCAATAACCCCATCAGCAATAGATTCTAGAGTTGCTTGAAGTAACGAAAGAGAATTCTCCAGTTTTACTTTTTCCGCCTCGCACTCTGCCCTCTTGTGAAATAATTGCTGATTGACGTACCTTGATTCACTTAGAAACTTTTCTTCTTTACATTCTAATACTTGATTAGATTTATCTAAGCTGAATAAAGCTTGTTTGCGTTTGCTGATATCTCGGATCAGGATACAAACATACTCTTTAGCTTCATATTCCATATATGTAGCAGAGATTTCCACAGAAAAATATTGTCCTTTTAAAGTTTTATATAGAGATTCAAAATATAAGAAACCTTGTTGTTTGATACTATTCCAATAATTTGGCCAAACTTCTAGCGGAAAGTCTAGTATTATATTATGTATAGTCCTAGAGACTAATTCTTCATAAGGATACCCTACCAAACTACAAGCTGCATAATTAACGTATATAATCTGTGCATTTGACGTTATCCAGAAAACTGCATCTGTTAAACGTTCCATTAAAAATCTGTTAAATAGCAACTCTTCTTCTAATGGCAACATAGCGAATTTAGATGTTTGTAGCTCAGAAAAACTATTTTTGAGAATCATAAATTTTGAGCGTAGTAATTTATAACGAACGTGAGTTAGACTAGGCAAGATAGGAATTATACATATAGAACTCCGATTTTATTTTTTAAAATCTCCTGAGACTGAAAAGCCCGTTTATCAAGATTCCATCTGAAATATTGCTCATAAATCAAACATGAGTTTTATATATTTAAAGTATTACGTGTATAGTATCTATCGAAATTCTTAATGCCTTGTTCACACAGAATCAAATAGGCATTTTCTGATGAGATCAGCTAACCTCTTATAGAACCCATTTGACAATCTCTTCGCTTTCAACAGAACAGGGAGCTGCAATTAGTGCTACAGGATGGCTTTGACCAAACAAAGATAATAGTTTCGGAGAGTGTAGACACTTTTTCGCTGCTGAGTTCACCATTGCAAAAAACCGAAATTCCATAATTACTTAGCCTAAAAAGCAAGAAACTAATTAACAATCAGTAGTTTTACTGTTGCCGATGCGTTACACAATATCTGACATATTCATGCCACACATCGACCTTTTCTGCTTGTTTACGTGCAGTTTTCACGCCTGGAGAATGCAAGAATGCGATCGCCTGATTGCAGAAAACTGCATAATTAGCGAATATTCTCTTGCCTATCATCCAAAGATGCAGTTCTATTAGATACTCAAATAATCTATATGAAAGCCCATCCTATGAGGAAAAACTACAAACTACATAAGTGTTTGCAGTATATTTTTGAACTTCCGCTTTATAAAGTATTAGTTTTTATGTATTGTTAGTAGATAGCAACTATCTTGATTATGGTTTACTATACCCAAGTGCTGCGAGTGGAGATATACAATGTCCAGTTTGAGTGGATGGGTTGCTTTGTTTGGTATTGCCATAGTTAGCGTTAGTACTTTCTCTTGGAACTGTGCTAATGCTCAAATTACTTCAGATGGTACTCTACCGACTAACTCTAGTATTCAAAAAGAAAGCAACACTTTTAATATCAGAGGAGGAACTCAATCTGGAGGTAATTTATTTCACAGCTTTGGGGAGTTTTCTGTTCCTACTGGCAATACTGCAATATTTAATAATGCTGCGGATATTCAGAACATTATTAGTCGGGTCACGGGAAATTCAATATCTAATATTAATGGATTAATTACTGCTAATAGCACAGCTAACCTATTTCTAATTAATCCAAATGGTATTGTTTTTGGTCAAAATGCGCGTTTGGATATTGGCGGTTCGTTTTTAGCAAGTACGGCAAGCAGTTTGAAGTTTGCAGATGGCTTTGAATTTAGCGCTATAAATCCTCAGTCTGTACCTTTGCTGAGTATTAATGTGCCAGTAGGTTTGCAGTATGGGGCAAATCCGGGAAATATCCTTAATCAATCCCAAGCCTTCGATAGTAGTGGTGAAATCGTTGGTTTTCAAGTTAAGCCAGAGAAAACCCTGGCACTGGTGGGGGGTGATGTTGTGATAGAAGGGGGGTTTCTTGTTGCCCCATCAGGACGGATTGAGTTAGGGAGTGTTGCTGGTAACAGTTTCGTAAGCCTGAAACCAAATGATACTGGCTATACTCTAGGTTATAAGGGCATTGAGAACTTTAAAGATATTCATCTAACGCAAGAAGCTTTTGTAGCTACTGATGGAGACAGTGGCGGTAGTATTCAGGTGCAGGGTGCCAATGTAATACTTGCAGACGGGTCGCAAATTTCAGCAGTTACTTTAGGTGAAGGCACAGGAAAAGGTTTGACGGTGAATGCCACTCAGAGTCTGCAACTGATTGGTACTTCTGCTGACGGTCTATATTCCAGTGGCTTATTTTCTTCAACTTATGGCACAGGGGCAAATGGAAACTTAACAATTAACACTCGTGATTTGCTTATTCGAGATGGGGCAGTAGTTAGAGCAGGGACTTTTGCGGCAGGAAAGGGGGGGACTTGACGGTCACAGCCGACTCTGTGCAACTGATTGGTACTTCTACTGACGGTCTATATCCCAGCGCCTTATTCACTTCATCTGATAATGGCACCACCGGAGATGCCGGGAACTTAACGATTGACACTCGTGATTTGCTTATTCGGGATGGAGCACAAGTTAGTGCTGGCACTTCTGGTGAAGGAAAAGGGGGAAATTTGTCTCTCACTGCTGACTTTGTGGAACTGATTGGTATCTCTGCCAACGGTCGGGCTTCTAGCGGCTTGTTTGCCAGCGCTGTAGGAACAGGAAAAGCGGGAGACTTATTAATTACTACACAGCAGTTGCTTATCTCTAATGGAGCAGTGGCTACAGTCAGCAGCCGTGGAGAAGGTACGACGGCAGGTAACATTGTTATTAGTGCTAACTCTGTGCGCTTAGACAACGGTCAGATTACGGCACAAACTCTCTCTGGCAATGGTGGTAATCTCAACTTCAACATTGCTGACTTATTGATGCGTCATGGCAGCAAAATTTCGACCACCGCAGGTACAGCGCAATCAGGTGGCAACGGTGGTAACATGAAGATCGATTCAAGATATATCATTGCTATCCCCGAAGAAAACAGCGACATCACAGCTAACGCTTTCACAGGAACCGGTGGAAAGGTCGAAATCAATTCTCAAGGTATCTTTGGTATCGAATCGCGGACAAAACCAACCGAAAAAAGTGATATTACCGCCAGTTCAGAACTTGGGGTTTCAGGTGTAATCAATATTAAAGCACCCGATACAAGTTCCATTCAAAATAGCTTCACCGAATTACCCCCAGTTATTGATACCAACGCACTCATCGCCAATAGTTGCATTTCACGCGGTACTAAACGGCAAGAAAACTCTTTTACAATTACAGGTTCCGGTGCTTTGACCCCCAATCGTCCTGGGGTTTTGGTTTCTAACTACACAACTGGTGAGGTGAGAGGCGTGGAAACTACATCCCGTCCCTGGAAAAAAGGCGATCCGATTATCGAACCGACTGGTCTATATCGCCTGAATAATGGGCAGTTGCTATTGAGTCGAGAATGTTCTAACTAATGTGAGTTTAAGTTTTTCCTTCTCTATCAGTGATAGGTTAAGGCTATGGTATCTGTGACAAAATAGTTTACCACCACCCACGCCGATTGCATCACCAATCCTTGAGGTGCAGCAAGATGGGGCAAGCATTGCACGGCAAAAAGGAAGAGCATTTTTTACACCCAAAAAGTAAATTGGTTTATTGCGATCGCAATAATTTAGCCCATCCATTGAGTCTACAGTGGCGCATCTGTCACGAGTTGAGCAATGTCATATTCATATTCTCAAACTCCAACACCACGCCGCGACGCTCACCACTCTTGCCCAAAGTATTGCCCATTTCCTCCAACAGCGATGGCGCTGTTTCGCCCGCCGTAGGCGATCGATCGCCAGCCGCAAGCAGAGGCTAAAAATGCTTTTAAAAACCTCAAAGTAAGAAACTTTAGAACTTAGGTTTTTACTTGGGTTGCCACAATGGAGTGATATCAAGGTTTCCAGCAGTAGATACGGCAATTAAACCTACGTCGGTATGGTTTACACCCCTTCAATTTTTGTAAATGTATCGTAACATTTATTTATATAAAGCAATATTTGCTTAACTTAGCAAACCAAATAAAAGAGTAAGTAATAAAAGCGATGAATCAACCCATTGAATTATCTTTAGAACAAGAATTTAGCCTTAGAACTTTCTCCGATCAAGTGCAGCAGATGTCCCGTGAACAAGCTCAAGAGTTCTTGCTGATGCTGTATAAGCAGATGATAGTTAGAGAAGCGACTTACCAAGAATTGCTCAAACATCAGTGGGAAGTTGATTCAGATTCAATCTTGGGCTAAAACAAACTTGCTCCCGTCACTTTAAACGACTCAGAAGATAACGAACACACAAATGTCTTTTTCAAGGGCAAGGCAATAGAATTGTATACTAGGCTTTTCAGTGTTATCAACAATTGAGCAAAACTTTTCCATCGACCTGTAAAGCTAGAAATTCTCAAATTGCCATTGTTTAACAAATAATTATAAAGATCGTGCAAAGATTTTAATTAAAATCTAGACATCTAAACTGATATTTGATATCTAATAAGTATCTGGCTAATTTAGATAGTTCCTATTTCCAAGCCAAATACCCACGGGCAATGGCCCATAAAAAAGCATAAAGATTCTTTCTCCTAATCCCTGTCAATTCTTACCTATTTTTGACCTAATGCGACTTAGGCATTAAACCGACCAAATTATCAACTTTTAGTTTGGGGGATTCCAATTTGACTTTATCAACCTTTATTTAGCAATGTCTACGCTAAATGCTTGCCAACGCTACTGATAAAGGATGCTCGAGATTAGCCTGAAACTAGTTGTTTTTGTGAATCCAAATACTTAGATATTAGGACAGGCTTAGGACGTAGATAGCCTGAGATGGTTGGATAAGTAATAATTGCAAGCAAATCAAAATGAGATTTGTAATCAAAAATTTGCAATTCCTCAAAGTGATATAAAGTATGCCGAAAGCATTAACTTTCGGTGAATTTTTGTGCGTTTAAACAGCATTAACAGCAACTTGAGAACTTAGATTGACTTCAAAAATCGATTCAGGTAGGAAAAAGTTATGGCAAATATCATTGGAACCAAGGCAAATGACATTTTACAGGGCACTAACAGTGCAGATACGATTGATGGTAAAGCTGGAAATGATACCATCATAGGGGGTGGAGGCAACGACACCTTAACAGGTGGGGGCGGCAAAGATACATTTATTTACAGTTTAGACGATAACGTTAATACCATTACCGATTTCGGTGGTGTAGGTAAAGGGACAAATCCCTCCGCAGCAGTCCAAGCCGAAGTGGATACCGTCCAATTTGAAGGCTCCAGTGTTAGAAATATGCTGCTTACTCAGAACGGCAACAATCTGGAAATTACCTTTGATGGGCTAGATATTGTAATAGCTGATACAAAGGTCATACTGGAAAACTTCAAATTAGAAAACTTAGATAACCTTAAAGCTTCTGGAACTACTAGGCCAGCCATTGGTAATATCCTATTTTATGGAGAAACTAGCATCACCGATAGTTTTGATGTGTTTGATGCTAATTCTACTCAAACGAGCCTGTTCAACAGAAACACTGTTACCTTCCTCAATGACCTAGACAATAATATTACAGGTTTTGATAACTCAGATGATGTAGTCAATGGTCAGGGGGGTAATGACAAAATCGATGGCTTAAGTGGTGACGACTTGCTGCGAGGTGGTGCAGGCAATGATACCCTCATTGGTGGTCTGGGTAATGACACCCTTGTTGATAATAGTGGCAATAACTCCCTTATTGGTGGTATTGGTAACGATATATTGCGTGTTGACTCTTCAACAGGTGCTAACACCCTCATCGGTGGCACTGGTGACGATACATTGAGCGCTCAAGGTTCACAAAGTAATAATTTACTCCTTGGCGGTGATGGCAATGATTATCTTAATTCCGGTGAGTTTCCTAACCTAGTCGATACTGTTGCTTCCTTAGGCAATAACACCCTCAATGGTGGTGCTGGTAACGATACATTGCGTGCTGACTCTCCAAAAGGCAATAACTTACTGTCTGGGGACGATGGCAATGATTATCTTAGTGCCTCTGGTAGTACTGGTTTTAGAAGGCAAAGCTACTATGACGACTTTGAATTTACACCTTTAGGCAATAACACCCTCAACGGTGGTGCTGGTGACGATACATTGCGTGCTGAGTATTCAGCAGGGGATAACCTACTGTCTGGTGGCGATGGCAATGATTACCTCTCCATCTCTGGCTCTGTCATCAGGTACAACGGTGGAGATAGTTTTTACCTAACCACAGGCAATAATACTCTCAACGGTGGCGCTGGCGATGATACATTGCATGCTGAGTATTCAACAGGGGATAACCTACTGTCTGGTGGCGATGGCAATGATTTCTTCTATGTAAACACTTTATCCCAAACAGTAGATGGGGGTAAGGGTGACGATTTGTTGTCTGTTGATTACAGTAATGCTACAGTAGGTATTACAACAACAACATTCAATGCCGCTACAAACAAGGGAGAAATTACGGCGGGCAGCGATCGGGTTAGTTACAACAATATTGAACGATTAAATATCTTAGATACAGCCTACGATGACAACATTGTGGGGAACGATGGCAACGATACGTTTTCCTTGGATAGTGGTGGTAAAGATACTATTGATGGGGGCAAGGGTGACGATTTGTTGTCCGTTGATTATAGCAGTGCTACAGAAGGTATTACAACAACATTCAATGCCGCTACAAACAAGGGAGAAATTACAGCAGGTAGCGATCGGGTTAGTTACAAGAATATCGAACGATTAAATATCTTAGGTACAGGCTACGATGACAACATTGTGGGGAACGATGGCAATGATACGCTCTCCACGGGCTATGATGGCCAAGATACTATTGATGGAGGTAAGGGTGACGATTTGTTGTCCGTTGATTACGGTAGTAATACAGTAGGTATTACAACAACATTCAATGCCACTACAAACAAGGGAGAAATTACAGCGGGTACTAATCGGGTTAGTTACGAAAATATCGAACGATTAAATATCTCAGGTACATTCTACGATGACAACATTGTAGGGAACGATGGCAACGATACGCTCTCCGGCGGCTATGGCGATGATACCATTATTGGCGGTGCAGGTAATGATATCCTTACAGGTGGGAATGGTAACGACATCTTAACTGGTGGCATCGGTAATGATAAATTTGTTTACAACTTGTTAGAAAGCAGCTATAACATTGGTACAGACATAATTACAGATTTTGGTGGCATTGGTAAAGGCTTAAATCCCTCAGCAGCAGTGATTGCCTCCTTAGACACTTTGCAATTTATAGATGATAGTAGTTTCCATCTATTCACTGCTCAAAATCTGCAACTAACTCAAAATGGTAACAATGTAGAAATCACCTTTGAAGATTCATTCAATGCCAATAATGGCAAAGTCATTCTCCAAAATTTCAAACTAGAAAACCTGGATAATCTGCCAGCAACTTCTTCACAACCAGCAGCTATTGGCAATATCCTGTTTGCTGGACAAACTAGCATCACTGACAGTTTTGATGTGTTTGACGCTAATTCCACTCAAACTAATCTGTTCAACAGGAACACTGTTACCTTCCTCAATGACCTCGACAACAACATTACGGGTTTTGACAACTCCAATGATGTTATCAATGGTCAGGGAGGTAACGATATCATTGACGGCTTGAGTGGTAACGATCTTTTGAGAGGTAATGCAGGAAATGATACTCTCATTGGTGGTGCGGGAAATGATACTCTTATTGGCGGTGGGGGAAATAATAATCTTGACGGTGGTAGTGATGACGATACATTGAGTGCTAGCGGTTCAACAGGCAATAATATTCTTAATGGAGGTACAGGTAACGATACATTGAGTGCTAGCGGTTCAACAGGCGATAACCTGCTCTTTGGGGGCGATGGCAACGATTCTCTAGACATTTCTGGCGGCTACTACAGCGACGAGTTTTCCTCCTCCGACTCTCGCTCTTTAGGCAATAACACCCTTAATGGAGGTGCAGGTAACGATACATTGAGTGCTAGCGGTTCAAAAGGCAATAACCTGCTCTCTGGAGATGATGGCAATGATTTTCTTTATATTTTTGGCGGCTACTCCAATTACCCCTCCTCTTCCGACTATCGCTCTTTAGGCAATAACACTCTCAATGGAGGTGCAGGTGACGATACATTGAGTGCTAGCGGTTCAAAAGGCGATAACCTGCTCTCTGGAGATGATGGCAATGATTCTCTTTATATTTCTGGCTACGAGGACGACGAGACCCAGTACCACGAATACAGCGACTCTCGCTCCTTCGGGAATAACACTCTCAATGGAGGTACAGGTAACGATACATTGAGTGCTAGCGGTTCAACAGGCGATAACCTGCTCTCTGGAGATGATGGTAATGATTCTCTAGACATCTCTGGCTACTTTGAATCCCCTATTGACTCTCGCTCCTCCGGGAATAATACTCTCAATGGAGGTGCAGGTGACGATACATTGAGTGCTAGCGGTTCAAAAGGCAATAACCTGCTCTCTGGAGATGATGGTAATGATTCTCTAGACATCTCTGGCAGCTATTACAGGGACTACGGCGACTCTCGCTCCTTCGGGAATAACACCCTTAATGGAGGCGCAGGTGACGATACATTGAATGCTAGCGGTTCAACAGGCGATAATCTACTGTCTGGTGGCGATGGCAATGATTATATCTCCGTCTCTAACGCCTCTGGTAAGAATACACTCATTGGTGGTAATGGCAATGATATCCTGACAGGTGGCAACGGAAATGATAGCCTTTATGGAGGGTCTGGTACTGATACCTTTGTTTTCAATAGTTTCAATGAAGGTAGCGATCGCATTTTTGATTTCGATGCCACTAATGAAGTGATTCGAGTATCGGCTACTGGTTTTGGTGGAGGCTTATCACCAAGTGTACTCAAAACTAGTCAATTTACAATCGGAACATCTGCAACCACTGGTCAAGAGCGATTTATATACAACAGCGCGACAGGTGGATTGTACTTTGACCAAGATGGTAGTGCGTCTGGGTTTACTCAGGTAAAATTTGCCCAGCTATCTACTGGGTTGTCACTAACCAACAACAATTTTGTGGTTGGTTAATCGGAGTTAGTGCGGGAGTAAGTCATCAAGTGGTCAGGTTTGCGGGGTGCTATTTTTTAGCATCTCGCATCTGTTTTGCTCAATGCAAATTTTTTTGGTCAGCGATCGCAACTTTCTCACGCCATCTATTCAGTCCATTGCGGCGCATCTGTCACCAGTTGAGCAAACAAGTCCGGTTCAAAATCCTCAAACTTTAGCATCACATCCATCGTTCATCACTCGTCAGTGTACTGAGTAATTCTTTAACGGCTTCCACCCCGGATTCAAACCCCTTAATCGCCAAATGAGCATAATATTCTACCCTCTCCCACCAAGAATCACTGAGTTCTGCATCTGTGTCCATACCCCCCCGATTATTATCTCCATCTTCATGTTTTGGGGGTGTGGACGGCGATGAAGAAGGCAAGGGGGCAGGGGTGCAGGGGTGCAGGGGTGCAGAGGAGATATTTGTACTACTTTTCCCCTCTGCTCCTCGGCACAAGCGTACCTCTGCTCAACACCATACTGAGATTGCATTCTAGCCGCATAAGCCGCCTGAAGTTCCTGCTCCTGGTGGCGTTTTCTTTCCCTGTCTTCCCGTTGCCTTTGGCGATAATCCAGCACCTTCTGGATAAACTCGACATTCTCAGTATTCAACCGATAATACCGAATCCTCTGCCCATCCTCCAATGACCGCCGCGACTCAGTAGACAAACCCAGTTGCGAGAGGAATTGTCCTAAAATCCACAAAGCAGATTCCGATAGTGGGATAGTAAGATTCAGAATTCCCTTAACGTGAGATGCGTTGCGCTTTGAGAAATCAGCCAAAGCCTGAATCATCGCCTCGTCCCCTTTTATCTCAACCCCAGCCATTAGATCCATCAAGACTGCCCTGATACCATTTCACGAAAAGAATGAAACAAATCCAAACCCTGAAAGCCTCACTAGGTAAGACTTTCTTAATTACGAACTACGAATTACGAATTGGTATGAGTCCCAAACGATGACGCATCAACCACGCGGTAGAATGATTACTCCAATCAGTGCAAATGGCCAAGCGCTCTCTTCCGATTTATCGCGTTCGGCAACCACAGAGGGCGGCAGGACAAATTCTCGCCCCTGGTCATCAGTGACCATTTCCCCCGGATCTGCCAATATTGCTTCAAGTGCGACAATCTTTTTAATTAAGCGTCCCCCATCGTCTTTTTCCACAAGTTCAGGGGTTACGCTCATCCCATAAGTATCCTGTATGAATTCTTGATTAAATCGAAAAAACCGTCCAGTCTTAGTACAATTTGATTAGACATAGGTAAGCGTGATCTTCCATGACTCCAGCAACCGATATTCGTAGAAGAGCGATCGAACTGATTGAGCAGTTGTCAGAAGAGCGGTTAACTGCGGTAGTTCAATTATTAGAGTTTCTGTCTGAACCCTCTAAGTTTGCTGCATCCAATCCGATTGAGTTAGCCCTGGTTGAAGTCATCCAACGTCGTCTGCCTCCTAATGAGCAGAAACGACTAGAAGAGTTACGCAAACGCGGTGAGTGGGGAGAACTTACCGACATGGAACATGAAGAATTGATCCAGTATGAGGATCAGCTAGAACAGTGGAGGGTAGAACGTCTGGAAGCTCTTATGGAATTAGCAAGGCTAAGGAATATGGATGTGCTGACCTTGAATCGTCAATTGGTGTCGGAATCGAAGTTATTCCATGCCGTTTGAATCTGAGAGAGTATCTGCTGCAATGCGACGGACAGTAGCCAGTAGAGCCAGAAATCTTTGTGAATATTGCCGATGTCCAGAAGAATTTTCTCCTGACAGCTTCACTATAGAACACATCAAACCGCGTCAGGCAGGTGGAGAAACGATTGTAGAAAATTTAGCTTGGTCGTGTTCTGGCTGCAATGGTCGAAAGCATACCAAAACCAGCCATTGCGATCCAGAAACAAAACTTGAGGTGGGACTGTTTCATCCTCGTCAGCAGCTTTGGTCAGAGCATTTCAGCTGGAACGATGATTTTACACAAGTTATTGCTAAAACTTCCTGTCTGTGGTCGAGCAACAGTGTCAGCTCTGCAATTAAATCGGGTTGGAGTCGTTAACTTGCGTCGCCTTTTGACCTCGGCGGGACTGCATCCACCGCCATAAAAATGTTGGTAGTGGTAAATATCTAGCGATCGCCAATTCTCATTTTGAGGTTTCATGACAGAATGGCACGCTTGAAAAGCCGAAACACTTGCGGTTTAAGCAGTTTGCAATTGTTTGCGTAATTCATGCCGGGGTTTGCTCATTAAGGGGTAAGCTTTCGGGCGACGTTTACGGACTCGTGGTTCATTTCTCGCAGGACGGTCGGGAACAGCCTTGTGAGCGATAACTTTAAGTTGCATTGCAATAAATTTGAAGACGTTTTGTTGAAGTTGCGGCTAACAATTCGGGAATAAAGTTATTTAAATGATGGCAAGTAGCTTGCAGTGATAGGCGCAATGGAGGAGTACGGTAAGTAGTACCTGACGACCACATCAAACCACGAAGTAGATTGTAAGCAAGCAAATAAACATAAATTTCTTTGCGTACCATTGAAGGAGTTTTACAGCGTAAAACATCCATTCCCAGAGTAGTTTTTAGATGTCTCAAATCTATTTCAACATCCCAACGTTTACCGTAAAGCCCAACAATATCCAGAGTTGAATAAGTTGTTATATCTAAGAGAGTAGTAATTAAACTAACTTGTTCAGTACGAAAGCCAGGAACAACAATGTAATAATAAATTTCTCGTAGATTTATGGTTAAAGGTAGAGCATAAAATTCATCTTTACTCAATCCCTTTGGACATTTTTCAGGCTTATACCAAGTTACCAGCTTGTCACAACTTCCAACAATTTTACCTTTACGCATGGACGTTTTTCGAGCTTGACAATAAGAACTTGTATCTGTTGATGGAAGTTCTACTTCTTGTCCAGCCAAATAAGAAATGACTTTACTTACTGTATTGTGACAACTTTTATCAGTATCCAAAACCTGAGACAAAAACGCCCAAATCGTTACTATTGGGTCAAACAATTGTCGATAATATCTAATTTTTAGTTCCTTCATGGCTTGCTCAATTACACTTGTTGGTAATAGCTCTTTAAAAGGTAATCCCAAGCTTTGACCAAATTTATCAAGAGAGAATTTGTACTCGTAGTGTCACAGTAGATTTATGTTGTTGGCTTATTCGTATCAATGAAAGTATTTCATGAACGAGTAAGCTTTTCCTATCTCTAAAAAATTTTTGAACAACTTGTACATCTTTGCACTGCTTCTGTCAGGCACAGCGATCGCAGTACTGCATCAAAGATAATTGCCTGCCCCATACCAAGACCTTCACCCTTCAATAGCTGTAGCGCCTATCCCACATAGCTTAGAGCTTTTCTTACTGCCATTCGGCTATAACCCTTGAAATGTCGTTAATTTTTGGTCAGGGTATGATTCACAATTTGGTCATCCAGGGGGTAAAAGCACAGGAAGATTTGTTGTGGTGTCGTTCTAGAATAATCGCTCAACAATCTCTTTCCAAAAGATTTTTAGTTTTCCCTTCTGAATTATTTGAGCGTGTCTTTAAAGATTTACTACCTCAGTTACAACTTAATTGGCAGAAACGACTTAGGCGACCACTGCCAGATAGTGTTAAGTTTGCATTGCATAATTTTGACCGAATTTGGATAGCTGATGGGTCAACGTTAGAAGCTTTATTCCGCAAGCTAAAAAGCCTGGAAAACTTGAAGGTAGGGCAATTAGCAGGTAAGATTTGCACAGTTATTGATTTGGTTAATCGTTTACCTGTCGAGGTTTAGTTTCACACTAACCCTGCTGCATCAGAGACTAATTTTGAGGCTCAATTGCTAAATCTACTGCCCTCTGCCTTCCCCCAAGCGAGATCACCAAAAGTTGCCAAGAACCACATTATGATTCAAAGCATAGGTTTCTTCCCTTTTAACATGAGTTCCTTTTACCCAAACCAATTAGCTCATTGCCAACATTTTCCATTAGCGATTAACCGAGAAATATTGGAAATTGTCCCATCAATCAGCAACACTAAAATTTTCTTTGGTAGCGGTTTTGTCTAAAATTCGCAATGGGGTATAGAAAAAGCTAAACAATGTTACTAAAAACTGGAGTATTCCTAGCAATATGAATAATAATCCAATACCTCGCCCTGCTCCAGTACCAATAATCCTACCAATGCTACTAGCTAATGGGCCACTGTTAGATAAAAGTGGTTCAAATACATAATCAGCTAGCGGTCCTGCTAGGAGATAAGCAAGTGGTAATGATGAGCCAGCAATTATTCCCTGGAGAGCAAAGACTCGTCCTTGCACATTAGTTGGTACTGTACTTAACATCAAGACTTCACTACAGCTAGCAATAAATGGAAAGCAGAACAACCCACCAAAGACTGCTACTGCAATAAGTTGTGGTGAGGGGTACAATCCTGCAAATACTATACAAACTCCTAGTAGAAGTCCGAAGCCCAAGATGCCGTAAACTCGACGTTTTGGGCCTCCCCAAACACTCATCACAAGACTACCAACCAACGTACCAATACCAGCAATGCTTAGTATAGTTCCAACTGTTGCGGAGGAAACAAAAGCTAGAAGCATAGGTATGATAAGTATACTGACTATTCCTACCAGAAAATTACTAATAGCGAAATATATTAGAAGTCCTAAAAGACCAGGACGTGTAACGATATAATTCCAACCATACATCACATCCCTTTTTAGAGAACCTAGCCCTTGTTTACCTTCATTACTATTTTTACTAGTAGTTTTGCGTTTGGGAAACCTAACAATCAAGAGGGCTGCTAAGGAGCAGAGGTAAGTTGCAAAGTCAATCAGAAGTACACCCTGAAGTTGGAATTTGAAAACCAGTATTCCTGCCAGTGCTGGAAGAAAAAGTTCTGACGCAGATTCGCCAATTTGTACTAATCCACTGGCATTACCGAGGTTCTTTTTGGGAACAAGTAAAGCAGTAGTTGTAGCACCAGCTAGCTTCTGGAAGACGTTGCAAACTGAGATGATAGAAATGGAAATATAAATATGCCAAATCTGAATTGTACCAGTGAAAAGTACTAGTGTAATAAATAGCGTAGCCAATGCTGATCCAGCGTCACTAAGTATCATTGTCCAACGACGATCCCAGCGATCTACTAATGCACCAGCAATTGGTGATATTAACAAACCAGGCAACGTAGTAAATAAAGCAGTAAGTGTAAATTGGGTAACTGACTTTGTTTGCTCATAGACCCAAAAATCAAGGGCAAAGCTAGTAAGCCCTGAACCAATAAGAGATATGAATTGTCCGAACCAGACAATGATAAAAACCTGTAATTTCCGGTTTATAGCATATCTCTTCATCCTTTCCTCCTGTTTTAAATAAATAGAGAGCAAATCTGAAAATGGAATCCCCAAAAAGCATTCCTCAAATTATGATAAAACTCACATAAAAATTCCTAAAAAGCTTATTCTGTAGAACTTTTAATGAAGCCAATAATTGTAGAAAGTGTTTAATTTATGTAGGGTTGTGGTTTTTCAATGGGCAAAAATCTCTTAAGATAATTATGCACTACTTGTTCTAATTGATCGTGAAAATTTCATGTTAATTTTGCATATCATTGCATTTGGTAATTAGAGTAGTGCAATATCGAGCTTTAATTAACTACTTGTGCATTCTCAATACAAGTTCTTAGTTTTTCAGCTAAAACCTGGACATTGGGTTCATTCAGCATTGTTGCATGGTTTCCTGGAACAACATATATGTCCAATGGTTTAGTAGAAAAATTATCCCAATCCAACCTTGTATCTTCTAAACTCTCAGAGTTTTCAGACGATACATTTTCAGTCTCGCTAGATATGAAGCAGGTAATTTTATTTTCATAAATATTTTGCGTTGTATAAACTATTTGCATATTAGTCTTGTAAACTTGCATTAAACCACGAAGTTGTTTAATACCAATACCAGCAGGTAGTAGATTAGCCATTTGTAAGCGCTCTTGGAAGTATTGTAATTGTGTATCTGGTGTCAAAGACTGGAGAATTTCGTAAGATATCTCTAAGCTTTTTCCATAGAATTGCTCAAATAAGAAGCCAATCTCGTTTAGCCAATCAGCATCATCAATCTCAACATTTTGTTGAACAGTATCAATATTATCTATATTCTCTGGCGCACCACAGTCCAAAAGTGCAAGTAGAGCTACTTTATGTCCTAGCTTTTGTAACTGGCAAGCCATTTCAAAAGCTACCATGCCTCCTAAAGAATGACCTCCCAAAAAATATGGGCCTTCGGTTTGAACGGACTGTATAGCTTGAATATAATGTGTTGCCATTTCTTCAACACTTGTATGGGGTGTTGATTCCCCATCAAGACCGAGTGCCTGGAGTGCGTAAAACGGTTGATCTCGACCTAAATGATGGGCTAGATTGTATAAATAGATGCTATTGCCACCAGCGCCAGGAATACAGAAGAAAGGTCGCTTATAACCATTAGACTGAATTGGTACTAAGGACGACCAACTTAATGTATCCATTGGCTGACGAAGAATACTTCCTAGATTTTCAATGGTTGAGTTTTGAAAGAGGACTGCCAAAGGCAGAACTTTACCAAATTGCTGTTCAATCTTAGCCATCAATTGGACAGCTAGAAGCGAATGACCACCGAGGTCAAAGAAGTCATCCTTTACCCCTATAGGATAGATATTTAGAATTTCTGACCAGATTTGTGTTAGTTGCTGTTCAACAATATCTAGAGGTGGAACAAAACTAGTGTCTATAGTTAGGCTATTTATATCAGGTACAGGTAAAGCGCGACGGTCTATTTTGCCGTTAGGAGTCAGGGGCAAAAACTCCAAGAGAACGAAAGCCGAAGGAATCATATAATCAGGCAGACTTGACTTTAAAAAGCTTCGCATTTCAATAATTGTGGGTGTCTGCTCTTGATATGGCACAAAGTAAGCAACTAAGCGTTTATCACCCTTGATATCTTCTCTAACTATGACCGTAACTGCCTGTAGCTGTGGGTGTTGGCTCAGTATTGCCTCGATTTCTCCTAACTCAATGCGGAAGCCACGAAGTTTAACTTGGCGATCGCTCCGCTCTAAGTATTCAATATTGCCATCACTTAAGTATCGAGCTAAGTCACCTGTTTTGTAAAGACGTGCGCTCTCTTGTTGGCTAAAGGGATTGGCAATAAATTTTTCTTGTGTCAATTCAGGGCGGTTGAGATAACCGCAAGAGACACCAGAACCACCAATGTACAGTTCACCAGAAATACCAATTGGTACTGGCTTTTGGTACTGGTCTAGGATGTAAATTTGAGTGTTAGCAAAGGGTTCTCCAATGGGGACTAGTCCATCGCTCAACAAGCTGACTGCGGCAGTTTCAAAATAGGAACTGTCAATAGTAGCTTCAGTCACTCCGTAAGAATTAATCAACCGAGTTTCATTGCTAATAAAACGCTGGAACTGCTGATAGTCCTTGATATACCAGCTATCTGAACCAACTATTAACAATTTCATAAAACTCAGGTCTTGCTCTGTTCTCTCAAGATATTGAATCAAGTTTCTGAGTACAGCTGGCACAAACTCTGCACAATCAATGCTTTGTATTTGCATTAAATGATAGAGTTTTTCTGGTTCTAAAAGTAATTCCCGTGGGCAGATAACTAATTTACCACCAGAACAAAGCGATCGCACTACATCCCCAGAAAACACATCAAAGGAGAAACTGGCCATTTGTAAATGACTAGTACACAAGCTTCGCAGTTGGTAAGCATCTTCCCAAGCTAAATATGCGTTGACTAGATTTTGATGAGTGACCATGACTCCTTTGGGCTGACCTGTTGACCCTGATGTATAAATTACATAAACTAAATTTTTTGAGGTAGTATGATTGACTAAATTAGTCTCGCTATGTTGAGTGATTAAGCTCCAGTCACTATCTAAGTAAACCACTTTTGCTTGATGTTGCGGTAGCTGCTCAATTAGTCGCTGTTGAGTAAGCAGTACCGAAACTTGAGAATCTAACAACATATAACTCAGACGCTCAGAGGGATAATTGGGGTCAAGAGGTACATAAGCCCCACCTGCTTTGACAATTGCCAATATTCCTACCACCATCTCTAAAGAACGTTCCACACAAATTCCCACTAGCACGTCTGGTTTGACACCTAAAGTCTGTAGGTAGTGCGCTAGTTGATTAGCTCGTAGATTCAGTTCCCGATAAGTAAGTTGTTGGTCTTCAAAGACAACTGCCACGGCATCTGGAGTCAGCTTTACCTGCGCTGCAAACAACTCATGAACACATTGATTCTGCGGATAATCTTTTTGCGTATCGTTCCATTCCCAAAGTAATTGCTGTTGTTCTGATGCTGTCAGCAGTGGTAATTCCCAAAGTTGCTGTTCTTGATTTGCTGCCATTCCTTCGAGTAAGGTTTGGAAGTGTCCCAGCATCCGGGTAATTGCATCAGCATCAAAGCGATTACTGTCGTAGTTAATACTTAAAAGTAATCGTAAGCCAGGAACAGATGTCACTGTTAAAGGATAATCTGTGATTTCCATACCTGCTTGGACATTAGAGACATCCAAGCTGCCATTTTGTTGTTGCACAGCAGCATCTACAGGATAATTTTCAAATACAACTATGCTCTCAAACAAAGGCATACTCCGTGGTACTTCACTCCAACCCTGAATTTCCACCAGTGGAGTATAAGAGTATTGCTCACACTCCACCTGTTGCGCCTGTAATTCCTTCAACCAAGGCAACAAATTCATCTCTGCTGGGACAGACACTCTTACTGGCAAAGTATTAATGAACAGCCCCACCATCGATTCCACCCCCATCAAGTCTGGTGGGCGACCGGAAACAGTAGCACCAAAAACTACATCAGTTTCCCCACTATAACGAGATAGTAAAATCGACCATGCTCCCTGCACGAGATTGTTGAGCGTTAATTGATGGTTTTTGGCAAAAGCTTGCAGAGCGGCTGTAACTGGCTCAGATAAATGAATTTCTTGTTCGCTGTAACCAGATTGTTGCTGGCGATTAGTCAGTGGTTTATCCACCATTAAAGGAGTTGGCGCAGTAAAACCTTGAAGCTTTTGCTGCCAAAATCTCTGTGCTTCTGCTAAATCCTGCTGCTGTAACCAGGCGATGTAGTTTTTGTAAGCTGCGATCAGTTCAAAACGGAAACTTTTCCCTTCACAGATGGCCTCATACAACTCAAATACTTCTTTAAGAACCAAAGGTAAAGACCAGCCATCAAGTAGTAAATGATGATGACTCCAAATAAATTGATATCTATCTGCATCCAATTGGATGAGATTCAGGCGTATCAATGGGGCAAGTGAAAGTTGAAAACCGCGCCGCGCTTCAGATTCTAAGAAAATATTTAACTTATTTTGCTGTTCAAGAGCAGACAATTCTTGCCAATCATCAATTACCAAAGGTAGCTTCACTTGACGATACACTACTTGGAGGGGCTGGTGATGATTTTCCCAGATGAACCCAGTACGGAATACCGAATGTCTGTCTATCACTTGCTGCCAAGCTTGTTCAAAGTTTTCGATTTTTAAGTTGCCCTTGAATGTACAACTCAACTGCTCAAAATACGCTCCCGATTCAGGGGCATACAAACTATGAAACAGCATCCCTTGTTGCATGGGTGACAGGGGATAAATATCTTCCAGATTTTGATATTTAATTTTGCTTAATTGGACATCAAGTTGTGCTTGAGTCAACTTAGCTAAGGGGAAATCGCTAGGAGTATAACCCCCAGCATCAGGAGATAAACAATGAGCTATTAATGCTTGCAATGTTTGAATAAACTCATTCGCCAGGTTTTCAACTGTGGATTGTTGATGGATATTGCTGCTATAAGTCCAATCTATTTGCAGTTGACCTTCAGAAATTAATCCACCAATATCTAATAAGTGAACTCGGCAACTTTGCAAACTTTGGCTTGCTCCCACAGGTTCATCAGCTAATTTAAATCCAGATGATGTATCTAAAGCTTGGTCAAATTGTCCCAAATAGTTGAAGCTAATCTGCGCTGGCAAAGATGTCTGTAATTGAGTAGTGATTTCCTTATTTGGATGCAGATAACGCAGTACACCATAACCAATTCCTTTGTGGGGAATATGTCGCAACTGTTCTTTAACTAACTTTAATGTCTTACCTAAATTGTCAGTGGCTTCCAGTTCTAACAACACAGGGAAAATCGTGGTAAACCAACCAATAGTTCGGGATAAATCTACATCGTCAAAAATGTCTTCCCGCCCATGTCCTTCCAAATTTAATCGCACTAAGTTAGAGCCAGTCCATTTACTGATAACCTGCGCTAAAGCAGTCAGCAATATATCATTAATTTGGGTATTATAAACTCTTGGGACTTCTTGTAAGAGTGCTTGGGTTTCTAGCGCATTCAATGATACTGACACCAACCGTGCAGATGTGACAATATTCGACCCATTCACATAATCTACAGGTATCGGGAGAACTGGTTTTTGGGAACAGTTGAGCCAGTATATGAGTTCTTCTGTAAGTGCATCTGATTTTGCATACTCACTCAACCTTTGCGCCCAATATTGATAGGATGTGGTTTTGGTAGATAGCCCAATTGCTTCACCACGACTTAGCTGCTGATAACCTGTCTGCAAATCATCTAATAATATTCGCCACGAAACACCATCTACAGCTAGGTGATGTATTATCAACAGTAATCGACTAGATTGGTTAGTACCAAACTTAATCAGTAATGCTTTGAACAATGGCCCAGTAGAGAGGTTGAGTTGGACTTGGAGTTCGCCGCCAATATTTTCCAAGGCTGCTAATTGCTCTTGTGGTGAAATGGTGGATAAATCTACCACACTCAAAGACACTGCTTCTTCAAAATCTGCGTTTACTTGCTGCCAACTTTCTTCCTTTAGCGTAAACCGCAAGCGTAGTGCATCATGATGCACCAGTAATTGCTGTAAGACCCGCTTTAAGAGTTCTGGTTTTAGGTCTGATGGTACTGAGAGCAGGACTGATTGATTATAGTGATGGGGTTCGGGCTGATTTTGCTCAAAAAACCAGTGTTGAATCGGTGTTAGGGGTACAAGTCCTGTGACTAAACCTTGTTGTGCTTGGATTTTTCTGGTTGTACCTGCCACTGCTGCTAACAGAGCAATTGTCTGATGTTCAAACAACTGCTTGGGACTTAAATGAACTCCGGCGAGATTGGCTCTGGCAATAATTTGTAGACTGAGGATAGAATCGCCACCGAGTTCAAAGAAGTTATCATGAATCCCTATTTGTTCTACTCCTAGCACCTCTGCCCAAATTTTACTAAGCATCTGTTCTATCGGTGTTCGGGGAGCTACAAACCTGTTTTCCAGTTCCCGCCCTGATTCTGGTGCTTTTAAGCCACTGCGGTCTACTTTGCCGTTAGATGTCAGTGGTAAGACATCCAAAAACACAAAGGCTGCCGGAATCATGTACTGGGGTAGCTTTGAACCCAGGAATTGCCGCAGCTCATTGACGCTGATAGCAAGCTGTTGATTGAGTACCAAGTAAGCAACTAAGCGTTTATCACCAGGGTTATCAACTCTAGCTAGAACTACAGTTGCTTGAACATCGGGATGTTGACTAATTGCGGCTTCAATTTCTCCCAATTCGATGCGGAAACCGCGAATTTTCACCTGGTTGTCGATGCGTCCGAGATATTCTAAGTCACCATTGCCAAGATATCTGGCTAAATCCCCAGTTTTGTACAATCGGGCATTTGGGTCATCATTAAAGGGGTGGGCAACAAATACTTTCGATGTCAACTCTTCTCGATTGAGATAACCACGGGCTAACCCTGCACCCCCCACGTACATTTCCCCAGGAACGCCCATCGGCAGTAATTGCCTATTTTGATCTAAGATATATACCTGTAAATCTGGGATAGGACAACCAATCACACTGCCAGCATTGCTGCTCAAATCTGCGATGGTGATGGGACGATAAGTTACATGAACGGTGGTTTCGGTAATTCCATACATATTCACCAACTGCGGCAATTTGTCTCCGTGGCGCTCAAACCACGGTTTTAAGCTTTGAAGTTCTAATGCTTCGCCGCCAAAGATTACCCATCGCAGAGCTAAACTTTCTGATGTCTTTATAAGTTCCTCAGTTTGTATCAACTGCCCGAAGGCTGAAGGTGTTTGATTTAAGACTGTTACTTGTTGTTTGCAAAGTAATTGATAGAAGTCAGCCGGAGAACGACTTATCCAGTAGGGTACAATTACTAATCGCCCACCTTTGATTAATGCTCCCCAAATTTCCCACACTGAAAAGTCAAAGGCGAAGGAGTGGAACAGCGTCCATATATCGTCTTGATTGAAGTGAAACCATTCTTCTGTAGCAGTAAATAGCCGCACAATATTGGCGTGATTAATTAAGACACCTTTGGGTTTACCTGTAGAGCCAGAGGTGTAAATGATGTAAGCGAGGTTGTCTGGTGTGGTAAGTCTTGGAGGGTTGTTTGCACTTGATTGAGCGATGAAGTCCCAATCGCTATCGATGCACAAAATTTGCGCTTGATTTTCGGGAAGATTTGGCAGTAGTTGCTGTTGGGTTATTAATACTTTGACTTGGGAATCTGCTAGGGTAAAGCTGAGTCGTTCTTGGGGGTAATTGGGGTCAAGCGGTACGTAAGCTCCTCCGGCTTTGAGAATTCCTAAGATGCCGATAAGCATTTCTATGGAACGTTCGACACAAATACCGACTAAGATATCTGCACTTACACCCAAACTTCGCAAGTGGTGGGCTAGTTGATTGGCTTTTGTGTTTAATTCTTGGTAAGTAAGTTGCTCGTTTTCATATACAATTGCGATCGCATCTGGGCTACGCTCTACCTGCAATTCAAATAACTCATGGATGCATTGATTTGGGAGTTCTTTGATTTGTGTGTTTTCGGATTCTTTGAGTAATTGATTTTGCTCGGTTTTTGTCAGTAGAGGTAATTTCCAAAGTCGTTGAGTTGGCTGGGTTGCAATTGCAGTAATTATTGTCTGCAAATGTCCTAGCATTCGGGTTATGGTGGCAACTTCAAAGCGGCTAGTGTCATAACTGATACTGATGGACAATTCCGAACCGGGAGCAGCTAGGAGTGTGAGAGGATAATTTGTTTGTTCTATGCAGTGAATATCAAAAATATCTAGGTTGCTATCCTGTTCTTGCATAGAAGCATCAACTGGATAATTTTCAAATACCACAATGCTCTCAAATAGAGGCATTCCCCCTGGTATTTCGCTCCAACCTTGAATTTCTACTAGTGGAGTATAAGAGTATTGCTCAGATTCTACTTGTTGTGCTTGTAATTCTTTGAGCCAAGGTAATACTTCCACGTCTTCGGGAATAGTTATTCGCACTGGCAAGGTGTTGATAAATAATCCTACCATTGATTCTACCCCCAGTAGCTCTGGTGGACGACCAGAAACAGTCGCTCCAAAGACGATATCTGTTTGCCCACTGTAACGGGAGAGCAATAGCGCCCATGCTCCTTGGATGAGGTTGTTGAGCGTGAGTTTATGTTGCTTGGTGAATGTCTGGATGTTTGCGATCGCATCCCCACCAATCTGCATTTGCTGGGTGTTATAGTTTGACTGGTTCGTTCGCTTGCTTAATGGAATTTCAACTGTTAACGGCGTTGGTACACTAAACCCGTTTAATTTTTCTTGCCAAAATACTTTTGCTTGTTCTAAATCCTGTTTCTGTAACCAGGCGATGTAGTTCCTGTAAGGAAGACTCGGTTTGTCGTTGAAATTTCTCCCTTGACAAATGGCTTCGTAAAACTCGAATACTTCCTTAAGAACTAAAGGTAATGACCAGCCATCAAGCAATAAATGGTGGTGGCTCCAAACGAATTGATATATATCTGCATTCAATTGAATCAGATTCAGACGCATCAATGGTGCAAGTGAAAGTTGAAAGCCTTGCTGCTGCTCAGATTTGATAAAAATTTCTAGCTTATCTTGCTGTTCGCTAGGAGATAGTAAACGCCAGTCGTTAATTTCCAAAGGTAATTTTACCTGGCGATATACTACTTGTAGGGGCTGGTGATGATTTTCCCAAATAAAAGCTGTGCGGAAAATTGAATGCCTAGCGATAACTTGCTGCCAAGCTTGCTCAAAAGCTGGTAATTCTAAGTTGCCTTTTAAGGTACAACTTAACTGCTCAAAATATACTCCTGACTCTGGCTCATACACACTATGAAAAAGCATTCCTTCTTGCATGGGTGAGAGTGGATAAATATCTTCGAGATTTTGATATTTTATTTTGTCTAGTTCTGCATCAAGTTGCTTTTGGGTGAGTTGAGCTAAAGGAAAATCAGTAGGAGTGTAACCGCCAGCTTCAGGAGATAAACAATGAGCTATTAATGCTTGCAACGCCTGGATAAACTCTTGAGCTAGATTTTCAATTGTGGTGTGTTGATGAACATTGTTGCTGTATGTCCAATTTATTTGCAATTGACCGCCGACAATTAATCCGTTAATCTCTAGTATATGACTGCGATCACTATACAAACTTTGACTAGCCCCAGCAGATTCAGTTGCTAATTGAAAACTACCAGATGTACTCAAAGCTTGATCGAATTGTCCCAGATAATTGAAGCAAATCTCAGCTCGATGAGAAGGAGTAGATAAACTGGTGGCTTCTTTGCCAAGATAGCGCAGCAAGCCATAGCCAATCCCCTTGTGAGGAATCTGACGCAACTGCTCTTTAATTGACTTAATAACATCCCCTTGATTATCTGTAACTCCCAGTTCTAACAACACCGGGAAAAGTGTTGTAAACCAACCGATAGTACGTGATAAATCTACATCTGCAAAAATGTCTTCCCGCCCATGACCTTCCAACTCTAACAGCAGGGAGTTCGCACCAGCCCATTTACTCACAACCTGCACTAAAGCGGTTAACAATATATCATTAATTTGAGTGTTGTAAGCTTTTGGTACTTCTTGTAATAATGCTTGGGTTTGTGTATCATTCAATGATACTGATACAGTGGCAGCAGATGCAGCAGTGTTAGCACCTTTTTCAAAGTCCACTGGTAAACGCAACACTGGTGTTGTAGATTGTTTTTGCCAACAAGCTAATTCTTCTGATAAAGCTTCTGATTGTGCATATTCACTCAGTTGTTGCGCCCAATATTGAAAAGATGTTGTTTTGGCGGGTAGCTGAATCGTTTCACCACGGCTAAGTTGCTGATAACCTGTCTGTAAGTCATCTAACAAAATCCGCCAAGAAACTCCATCAACCACTAAGTGGTGAATAATAATTAGTAATCGGCTTGGTTGGTCAATTCCCAGAGACAATAAGGCAACGCGGATAATCGGTCCTGTTGATAGATTTAAGCTAGCCTGTAGTTGAGAAGCAGTAGCTTCAATAGCATTTTTTTGTTCTGTCTGTGTAACTGTAGATAAATCTATCTGCAAGAAAGGTACTATCTTATCCGGGACAGTGTGAGTTTGTTTCCAAGATTCACCTGGAATATAACGTAAACGCAATGTATCGTGGTGTAGCAACAATTGCTGCAAAACGCGCTTTAAAATTTCTGGGTCTAAGTCTGATGGTACTGTCAACAGAACTGATTGGTTAAAATGGTGCGGCTCAGGCTGATTTTGCTCAAAAAACCAGTGTTGAATTGGTGTTAATGGCACTGTTCCTGTGACTAAACCTTGTTCTGCCTGGATGTTTTTAGTTGTGCCCGCTACTGCTGCTAACTCGGCAATGGTTTGATGCCCAAATAATTGTTTGGGACTTAAATTCAGTCCCGCCTGATTAGCTCTGGCAATAATTTGCAAACTGAGGATGGAATCGCCGCCGAGTTCAAAGAAGTTATCGTGAATGCCTATTTGTTTGACTCCTAAAACCTCTGCCCAAATATCGACTAATATCTTTTCTGTAGGAGTTCTGGGGGCAATAAAGTTAACTTCTAGTTCAGGACGTGAATCAGGAGCAGGTAAGGCACGACGGTCTACTTTGCCGTTAGGCGTGAGAGGCAAGGCTTCTAAGAACACAAACGCTGAAGGCAACATATACTCAGGTAGTTTTGCCTTGAGGAATTGCCGTAAGTCGCTAATAGTTGGTGTTTGTTCTTGATTGCATACTAAATAAGCAACTAAGCGTTTACTTCGACTTACCTCGGCTGCGCTCGGCACGAGTCGCTCAGTACAAGTATCGCCGGGAATATCTTCTCTTGCTATGACTACAGTTCCTTGCACATTTGGGTATTGGCTCAGTACTGCCTCTATCTCGCCCAATTCGATGCGGAAGCCGCGAATTTTTACTTGGTTGTCGATGCGTCCCAAATACTCAATATTTCCATCAGCTGAATAACGCGCTAAATCCCCAGTTTTATACAGACGACTCCCGGATTTATCAAAGGGATTAGTAATAAATTTTTCTTGGGTCAAATCAGGTCGATTCAGGTAGCCTCGTGCTAAACCAACACCACCGATGTGCAACTCACCAGGTACACCAATTGGCACTGGTTGCAGATATTGGTCTAGTAAATAGGTTTGCACATTCTGTAGCGATCGCCCAATGAATATTTTTGACCCAAAACTAGACAAATTATACACTGTTGCTTCAACAGTGGTTTCTGTAGGCCCGTAAGCGTTGATTAATTGTGGGTATTGGCCAACATACTCCTGCCAAATTTTTAACTGTGCTGGTAGCGCTTGCTCTCCACCAATAATTACCAGGCGAATAGAATTGGGTAATCTTAAATTGCTGTTAGCTAATTCTGAAGTTAGTTGATGCCAGTATGCTGTCGGCAAATCTAAAACTGTGAGTTCCCAATCTTGGCATCTTTGCACAAATGTACTGATGGAAGTTAGCATTTCATCGGTGCGTAGCACTAGCGTTGCACCACAACTCAGACAGGGATAAATTTCTTCGGCGGCGACATCAAAACTAATCGATGCAAATTGTAAAATGCGTTGACAATAATTGATGCCATATTCAATTATTGCTGCTTGGATAAAATTTACTAAGGAATAATGTTGAATCATTACTCCTTTGGGTTGACCTGTAGAACCTGATGTATAAATTACATAAGCAAGATTTGCTGATGTTACTTGGCTGATACAATTATCATTACTCAAATGAGCATAGGCTTGCCAATCGCTATCTAAACTAACCACCTGCGCCCCATGTTCTGGTAGTCCCTTAACTAATTGCTGTTGCGTCACCAATACAGATACTTGGGAATCTGTCAACATATAAGCTAGTCGCTCTTGAGGATAATCAGGGTCAAGAGGTATATAAGCCCCACCCGCTTTGAGAATCCCCAACATTCCCACCACCATGTCTAAGGAACGTTGCACACAAATACCAACTAACACCTCTGGGCCTACACCTAGACTTTGTAGGTAGTGTCCTAGTTGATTAGCTCGATTATTCAATTCGCGGTAGCTAAGTTTTTGGTCTGCAAACACTACTGCTACTGCATCTGGAGTCAGTTTTACTTGATTCTCAAATAACTCATGAATGCAAAGGTTTTCTGGATAGTCTTTTTGCGTATCATTCCATTCCAACAATAATTTTTGCTCTTCTGCTGTTGTGAGCAAGGGCAATTGAGAAACGGGCATTTTTGGATAAGAAACAATATTCTCTAATAAGGTTTGGAAATGACTCGCCATTCGCTCAATGGTAGTAGCATCAAACAAATCAGTATTATATTCCCAGGATGTTACTAATCCATTCCCAGCCTTGTGAATAGATAAAGTTAAATCAAACGCTGATGTTGAGCTTTCGACGGTAAATGAACTCAAAGTTAAGCCAGGAAGTTCCATTGCTGTCATTGGAGCATTATTCAGCACAAACATCACCTGAAATAGGGGTGTATGGCTTAAATCTCGTACTGGTTGTAATGCTTCTACCAACAGTTCAAACGGCAAATCTTGATGAGCATAAGCCGCCGCCGTCACTTTTTGGACTTTCCTTAGTAATTCTTGAAAACTAGGATTACCTGATACATCAGTACGCAGGACTAAAGTGTTGATAAAAAAACCAATCAATCCTTCGATTTCACTACGATTACGGTTAGCAGTAGGGGAACCGACTAAAATATCCGTCTGTCCTGTATAACGGTAAAGTAAGATGTCAAACGCTGTTAACAGCGTCATAAACAACGTCACACCTTCTTGACGGCTCAGTAATTCCAGGGCTTGGGTTAATTCTAAAGGAAGTAAGAAGAATTGATGCGCTCCCCACATAGTTTGTACTTTCGGCCGGGGTCGGTCAGTAAGTAATTCTAATAAAGCTGGTGCTAGCGCGAGTTGTTTTCGCCAGTAATTGATTTGAGATTCTTTAACATCACCTTGCAAAAATTGGCGCTGCCACACTGCAAAGTCAACATATTGAATGGCAAGTTCTGGTAAGGGTGAGACTTTACCTTGAGAAAAAGCAGTGTAAAGTTCTGCGGTTTCTTGGATAAAGATACCCATTGACCAGCCATCAGAAATAATGTGGTGCATACAGAACAGTAATACATGTTCTGTCTCGGATAGTGTCAACAATGAAGCCCGGATTAGAAATTCCCTAGCTAGGTCAAACTGGTACTTTGCTTCTGCTGTTGCCAGTTTTTGAGTTTCAATTTCTTGCTGATTTGCTGGCAAATGTTGTAAGTCTATTACTGTCATTGTCCAAGAATCTACAGGGCGGATAATTTGCACTGCTTGTCCATCTTGGGTAATAAAGTTAGCGCGTAAGGTTTCGTGGCGACGGATGATTTCGCTGAGGCTTTGTTGTAGCGCTACTGTATTTAGCTGACCTTGGAGGCGTACTGCGCCGGGTATATTATAAGCAGAACCGTTTGGCTCTAATTGGTCGAGGAACCATAAACGCTGTTGAGCAAAGGATAGGGGGAGAGATTTAAGTTCTTGATTGCGAAGAATTATTTGTTTAGGTGTAGCTTCTTGTTGTTGTTTTAGTTGCTTTAGTAGCAATTGTTGTTTCTGTGGAGAAAGATTTGCAAGTTGTTTTAATAAGTCACTCATTTAAAGCTTTTCCTATATGAATTGATGCGTTACTGATTGATGAATGGTATGAATATGAATTTTATTTCGCGCAAAGGCAAGAGTTTTAAACACTCGATTTGTAAATTTTATCCTTTGATTTTGCAACGCCGATTTGATTATTCTGCCGCAAGTAGTTTTTGAACATCTTCATCAGAGAGTTTGGCTAAGTCTGCTAATGCCTGGGCTAATATCTCACTATCGGCATTGGCAATTTGAGCTTGAAAAATTGTCTCGGTTAAACTGATGATTTTAGGTGTTTCAAAAAAATCATTTACAGGTAAGTCTATCAGGTATATCTCTCGTAATCGAGAAATGATTTGGATAGCTGTAAGAGAATTTCCTCCCAATTCAAAAAAGTTATCTTCTATGCCTATAGGTTCTATACCTAGTAAATCTTGCCAAATATTAACAAGGCATTTTTCAATTTCATTGCTAGGAGCAATATAAGCATTTCGTAAGTTTGGTCTGGCATGATGGGTAATTGAAGATGCTGATTTTAAATCTTTCCGATTACCTAAGATTTTAAGTTGAATCCATTGGTCAATTCTAGCTTGCAGGTTCCCAGTAGAAACAACCCACTGATTAACATCAGGTTGAGAGAAAATATATTGAAATATTTTGATTCCTTCTTGGGGATTTAGTGCTAACTCTGCTAAATTTCCGGTTATTTTTGGCTCTGAATCGAATTGCCAAGCATCCCAGTTAATGCTAATCCAGGGTATAGAGTTGTTTGGGTTATATTTATGAGCGAAAATATCTAAAAAGTTATTTGCGGCAGAATAGGCGACAAATCCTAATCCTCCTAAAATTGATGATAAAGAAGAAAGCAAAAGACAAAAGTCTAGTTTTTGGTTTTGGAAAATCTTCTCTAATACTAAAAGTCCATGAATTTTAGGTTGAAATTGCTGCAAACACTCTTGATAAGATGTTTGTTCTATAGCATGGAATGAATCAGCGATCGCAACGGCATGAATTACTCCATTGACTCTACCATATTTCTCTTTAGCTAGGTCGATCGCTGCTTGCATTTGTTGCTGATTACTCACATCGGCATTGATGATTAAAACTTTGCCACCGAAAGATTCGATTTCTATTAGTTTTTGAATTTTTTGGCTAATACTATCAGTATGATCGTGATTAACTAACCATTGCTCCCAACTATCTTTTGCTGGGAAAGGAGAACGCCCAATCAAAATTAAATTACCCTGTACAGTTTTTGCTAAATGCTCTGCTAATAAAAGGCTAATTTTTCCTAAGCCACCTGTAATTAAATAGACTCCTTTTTCTCTTAATCTTGGTGTTCCTACTACAGATTCATCCCATTGTACTGGCTCGAAAGTTTGCACCAAACGATGATAACCACGATAAGCGATGACTTTATCTAAGTTATCACAAGTCAATTCGGCGACGATTTGCTCTACGAGTTTATCCTGAGAAGATTTAGGAATGATAATATCAATATTGCGGCAAGTAATATTTGGATATTCTTGAGGAATAACTTTCACAGGGCCGAGTATAGTTGCCTTTGCTGGACACACTATGTCAACGCCTGTAACTTGTTGCACATTATTAGATACAACAGTAATTTGTAATTCATCAATTACATGATGTTTTGCTAATGTTTGGGCGAGAAATAGTAAGCTGTAAAACCCTGTTTCCTGAGCTTTGTCAAATTCTGCAATTTCTAATTCTGGGGTATAGTTTTCGGTGACACTCCATAGATGAATAATTTTTTGAGGTTGCAAGCCCTGCCGATGAAGTTCTTGGAGCAAAGTATCATAATCTTGATGATTTTTTGGATTTAAGCTGTAGAGGCGCTCGCTAATCTGATGAAACTCTGAGCCAACCTTGAGAGTAATCACTGTCTCTCCCTCAAGTTCTAATTGTCTCACAATACCTAAACCCAAACCACAATCATCACTAAATACTAAAGTGCAACCAGGTGAACTGTGGCGGCGGCTTGGGGAAACTGTACGTTTCCAAGAAGGAATGTATAACCATTTGCTAATATCCAGTTTTTTGTTAGGTAGCAACTGAGGAGAACTAGGAATCTCTGCTGAGTTGGGAGCATCAAGCCAATAACGCTGACGTTCAAAAGGATAGGTTGGTAAAGCTAAACGCTGGCGGCGTTCATGAATGTACAAACCAGACCAATCTACCTCAACACCTGCTAACCAAAGTTGTCCCAAGGTGTTCTGTAAAAATGCGACATCGGAACTTTCATCTCGTGGATGGCGTAAGGAAGCCAGCGCTGTTATTCCAGTATTTTTGTCACTGTGTTGCTGAATAAAAGTACTTAATGTCCGACCAGGCCCCACTTCGAGAAAAACGCGATCACTCTCTTGCAATAATTCTTCCACACCTTGATTAAATAATACTGGCTGCCGCAGATGTTTTGTCCAATAGTTGGGGTCTGTTGCAACGCTTGGAGTAATCCAAGTACCAGTAACATTGGATATGTAGGGAATCTGCGGTGAGTGGAGTTGAATTTCAGCAATCTGCTCAGTCAAAGCTGCACAGATTGGCTCCATCATCGTTGAATGAAAAGCGTGAGATGTATGCAGAAGACGACAATCTACCCCTTTTTTGGTAAGCTGGTTTTGTAAAGTAGCGATCGCATCTGCAAGCCCAGAAACTACACATTGAGATGGTGCATTAATTGCTGCTAATGATAGTTGCTCGTTTAATAAGGGTTTAATTTCCGACTCTGGTAAGGGAACAGCCAGCATTGCCCCTTTAGGTAATTCCTGCATTAGCTTTGCACGGGTAATTACCAGTGTTAAGCCATCTTCTAAGGAAAACACACCTGCCAAACAAGCAGCCACATATTCGCCGATGCTATGACCAATCATTGCTTGTGGCTTGATACCCCAAGACATCCAAAGTTTTGCTAGGGCATATTCAATCACAAACAACGCAGGCTGAGTTAAATGAGTTTGTTGTAATTGTGCTTGGGCTGTTTCTTGAACGCTGGCTTCTGGATATAATAACCTATGTAAATCAAGCCCAAAGTTGATTAGCAGTAATTGGGCGCAATGGTCAAATTCTGTTTGAAAAGTTGGCTCTACTTCGTAAAGTTCCCTTGCCATATTTACATATTGGGAACCTTGACCGGGAAACAAAAAAGTTACTGGTCTTTGGGTTTTTTCTTGGAAAGTTGTTAAGTACTGGCTCGGCTCTGATGCTTTGAGTCCAATTATTGCTGACTCTAAATTGCGACACACTAACATCCGCCGATGATTATAAGTTCTGCGACCTACTTGCAGGGTATGTACAACATCAGCTAAGTTAATATCTGGATGTTGTTGCAAATATTCAGCCAAATTTACGGTCATTGTTTCCAAAGCTGAATCAGTTTTGGCCGAAACAATCAACAGATGATATTTTCTCCCCTGCTCCTCTGCTCCCCTATCCTCCTGCTCTAACAAAGGGCTTTCTTCGAGAATCAGATGGGCGTTGGTTCCGCCAATTCCAAAGGAGCTAACACCCGACCGCCGGGGAGTATTAACAGAATCCCACTTTGATAACTTAGTATTAACGTAAAAGGGACTGTTGGCAAAGTCAATTTTAGAATTAGGTTGCTCAAAGTTCAAACTAGCTGGAATCACTTTGTGTTGCAGTGCCAGAGTCGTTTTAATCAACCCCGCAACCCCCGCAGCTGCATCTAAATGTCCCATATTTGTTTTGAGGGAACCAATCGCACAGAAACCTTTTTTAGCAGTACTAGTACGGAAAGCCTGAGTTAAAGCTTCTAGTTCAATAGGGTCGCCCAAAGGTGTAGCTGTGCCATGTGCTTCAATGTAGGTGATTGTCTCAGCTGCAATCTCAGATGTAGCTTGAGCCGCAAGAATCACATTTGCTTGCCCTTCTACTCCCGGAGCAGTGTAACCAATTTTTTGCGCTCCATCATTATTGATTGCCGAGCCTTTAATTACAGCATAAATGCGATCGCCATCTTTGATCGCATTTTCTAAACGTTTGAGTACCACAATCCCCAAACCATTACCGCCAACTGCTCCTTTAGCTTTGGCATCAAAAGTCCGACAATGACCATCAACGGAAACAATGCCCCCTTCTTGATAAATATAGCCACTCATTTGTGGTAATCGAATAGAAACACCACCAGCCAGAGCCATTTCACAATCGCCACTTAACAACCCTTGACAAGCTAAGTGAACTGCCACTAAAGAGGAAGAGCAAGCAGTTTGAACAGTAATACTTGCACCAGAAAGGTCTAATTTATATGAAACAAGGGTGCTGAGATAATCACCATTGGCAATTAAAATCGGTGAAACTCCCACAGCTTCGATTAAGTCACTGTTTGGATAGATGTTATCTAGTAAATAGTCATTTTTACCGACGGCAGCGTAAACACCAATAGGACTTTTATAAGTTTGTGGATTGTAGGCAGCGTTTTCTAAAGCTTCATCAGCACACTCTAAAAACAGACGGTGTTGGGGGTTTAAGATTTCTGCTTCTCTGGGGGTATAGCCAAAGAAAGCTGCGTCAAACATCTCAATGTCATTTAATATCGCCCCAGCTTTGACATAGTTGGATTGACTTAATAAAGCTGGTTCAATCCCCGCAGCCAGCAATTCTTCATCGGAGAAAAATTTTACAGATTCGACACCATCTTGCAGATTACGCCAAAATTCTTCAATATTTTTAGCTCCGGGAAACCGACCGGCTAGGCCAATAATGGCTACTTCTAAACCTGTTTTTTCACTACTCATTGTTTGCCCCCTTTGATGAACGTGCTAACCGTTGTTTGAGACGGTTTCTCCCGGCTTTGATATCTGTAATTTGATTATTTTTTTTCTCTATATCGGATGCAGAGTCAGTTTTTTCGGAACTTAAATATTTGGCAAGAGTTGAAATAGTGGGATATTTAAACATTTCCAGTAAGGAAATATCTTGGTTGAGAAACTCCTGCAACTTTTGAGTTAGCTTCACCATCAGTAAGGAGTGACCACCAAGGTCAAAAAAATTGTCATCTATCCCTACTTTTTCTAATTGCAACACCTCTTGCCAAATGTTAGCGATCGCTTGTTCAATTTTGCTTCGTGGCGCTACATAACTGGCAGCAAATTGCGCTGATAAATCAGGTGCAGGTAAGGAGCGACGGTCTATTTTGCCATTTGGTGTCAGAGGAAATTGCTCTAAGAACACAAAGGCCGCAGGAATCATGTAATTAGGTAACTGTCTCTGCAAGAAACTGCGTAAATCACTAATACTATGTGTCTGATTTAGTTCAAATATTATATAAGCTACCAAACGGCGTTGGCAAAGCCCACCGCAGGCATCATCGCTTATATCCTCTCTCGCCAACACTACTACTTCTCGAATGGCAGGATGCTGTAACAGTGCAGTTTCTATTTCTCCCAACTCAATGCGGAAGCCCCGAATTTTGACTTGATTATCAATCCGTGCTAAATATTCGATATTTCCATCAGGTAAATAACGCCCTAAATCGCCAGTTTTATACAACTTTGAATTGTTAAAGGGATTGGCAATAAATTTCTCTTGTGTCAACTCTAAGCGATTGAGATAACCTTGTGCTAATCCATCACCACCTATATATAATTCACCAGGAACACCAATAGGTACTGGCTGTAAGTTTTGATCTAATAAATAGATTTGAGTATTAGAAATTGGCTGACCAATAGGGATAGTTGTAGCTGTTGCAGGTACATCTTCGATTAAAAACCAAGAAGAAAAAGTGGTGCTTTCTGTCGGGCCATAAACATGCAGTAAATGCTGTGGCGCACCATTTTGCAATACCTCTTTTACCCATCTGGGATCAACAGCCTCGCCACCAAATAAGAGATATCGCAGGGTGTTAAATGCCTGGGGTACAAAACTAGCTAACTGATTAAATAAGGCTGTGGTTAGGAATAAAACACTAATTTCCTGTTCACGGATATATGCAGCAAATTCTTGGGGTGAGAGGGCTATATTGTGCGTCACACCTACTAGCCTTGCACCATGCAAGAGTGCGCCCCATATTTCAAAGGTAGCAGCATCGAAAGACGCATTTGCAGCTTGGGCAATACAATCGTTAGCATCTAACTGTATATAGTTGGTGTTAAACACTAGGCGATTAACTGCCCGATGGGGAACAGCTACCCCTTTGGGTTTGCCTGTAGAACCGGAAGTATAGATAACATAAGCTAGTTTGTCAGCTGTAACTTCGCTATGCAGATTTGCCGTACTTTCTCGGTTAATAATATCCCAACCAGTATCTAAACACACCACTGGCTGACCGTATTCTGGCAGCTTTTCAACTAATCGCTGTTGCGTCAGCAGCACAGGCACTTGTGAATCTGCCAACATCAAACTTAAGCGTTCTTGGGGATAATCCGGGTCAAGTGGCACATACGCACCACCTGCTTTGAGAATCCCCAGCAGTCCCACTAGCATTTCTAAAGAACGTTCGACAAAAATGCCCACCAGCACTTCTGTACCAACACCTAAAGTTCTCAAGTAATGAGCTAATTGATTAGCTCGACTATTTAACTCTTGGTAAGTAATTTGCTGGCTTCCAAACACTGCCGCTACTAGATCCGGGTTACGTTCCGCCTGGGCTGTAAACAACTCATGAATGCACTGATTTTGCGGATATTCTGTTTGAGTATTATTCCATTCATTTAATAACTGGTGTTGCTCATTCACTGTGAGCAGAGGTAGTTGGGAAACTGGTTGTTCTGGATTTGTTACAATACTCTCCAGTAAAGTTTGGAAATGCCCAATCATCCGAGCGATCGTCAATGTATCAAATAAATCAGTGTTATATTCCCACGCTCCTACTAGTCCCTGGTCAGTGTTCTCAAAAGCTAAAGTCAAATCAAACTTGGCTGTTAAGCTTTCTGTTGTTAATGAACTCAAAGTTAAACCAGGCAATTCTATATCCGATGTCGGAGTATTCTGAAACACAAACATGACTTGGAATAGCGGTGTATGGCTTAAGTCTCGTTCTGGCTGTAATGCCTCTACTAGCAGTTCAAACGGCAAGTCTTGATGAGTATGAGCTTCTAGAGACACTTCCCGAACTCGCTCTAATAATTGCCGGAAACTGGGATTACCGGAAACATCTGTGCGAAAAACTAAAGTGTTAACGAAGAAACCGATTAATCCTTCTATTTCACTGTAATTCCGATTGGCGATCGCAGAACCGACTAAAATATCTGTCTGTCCTGTATAGCGGTGAAGTAAGGTATCAAAAGCTGCCAACAATGTCATAAACAGGGTGACACCTTCTTGCCGACTTAATAAGCTTAGTGCTTGGCTTAACTCCTCAGAAAGTGAGAAAGATTGAGTCGTCCCTCGAAAGGTTTGCACTGCTGGTCTGGGCCGGTCAGTAGGTAGTTCTAATAAAGCTGGTGCGCCTGCTAGTTGTTCTCGCCAGTAATTAATTTGAGACTCTTTAACCTCACCTTGCAACCACTGTCTTTGCCACACTGCAAAGTCAGCGTATTGGATAGCGAGTTCTGGTAAGGATGAGAGATGACCTTGAGAAAAAGCGGTGTAAAGTTCTGCTACCTCTTGGACAAAAACACCCATTGACCAACCATCAGAGACAATGTGGTGCATACAGAACAGCAATATGTTTTCTGTCTCTGATATCGCTAGTAAAGTAGTCCTAATTAACGATTCATTTACTAAGTCAAAGGGCTGCTGGGCTGCTACTGTTGCCAATTGTTGAATTTCAATTTCTCGTTCATCTGCTGGCAAATCCTGTAAGTCTATCACTGTCATTGTCCAAGAACTTACAGGGCGGATAATTTGCACCGCCTCCCCTGCTTGAGTGATGAAGTTGGTACGTAAAGCTTCATGACGACGGATGATTTCACTGAGGCTTTGTTCTAGCGCTGCAACATTCAGTTGACCTTGAAAACTTACTGCGCCTGGGATGTTATATGCAGCACTATTTGGATCTAACTGGTTGAGGAACCATAAACGCTGTTGAGCAAATGAAAGGGGGATGTTTTCATTTCTAGCTACAGGTTGCAGAGGTGGTATTAATAATTCTGATGAGTTTCGTTGATATTGCTGAATATATTCAGCTAAATTGGCGATCGTCGCAGCTTCAAATAGACTACGTAAAGGTAACTCTATTTTAAAGGTAGTTCTGATTCGGGAAACAAGTTGAGTTGCCAATAACGAATGTCCGCCCAATTCAAAAAAGTTATCGTAAACACCTATTTGTTCTACTCGCAGCACATCAGCCCAAATAGGTGCTAATATTTCTTCGATGGGTGTGCGTGGGGCAACAAAATTAACTTCTAATTCCCGAAGTGTTTCTGGCAGTGGTAAGGCGCGACGGTCTACTTTGCCATTAGGAGTTAATGGGAGAGTTTCTAAGAATACAAAAGCCGAAGGAATCATGTACTCAGGCAACTTTGAACCCAGAAATTGCCGGAGTTCATTTATTGTTGGTGTTGGTTCTTGATTGAGTGCAAGGTAAGCGACTAAGCATTTATCACCTGGAGTATCTTCACGGGCAATTACTGTTACCTGTAATATTGCTGGGTGTTGGCTCAGTATTGCCTCTATCTCTCCCAACTCAATACGGAAGCCGCGAATTTTAACTTGGTGATCTATCCGTCCTAAATACTCGATATTCCCATCAGGTAAATAACGCGCTAAATCCCCAGTTTTATATAATTTTGAATTTTGAATTTTGAATTTTGAATTATTAAAAGGGTTGGGGATGAATTTTTCTTGTGTCAAATCAGGGCGGTTAAGATAGCCTTGAGCTACACCAGCACCACCGATATGCAACTCACCTGGAACACCAATCGGCACAGGTTGGAGATAACTATCAAGGATATAAGCTTGAGTATTAGGAATGGGACGACCAATAGGGGGTTTATCGGAGCGCTCGCCATTGCCACATTCTGCTACAGTTGCACAGACAGTAGTTTCCGTTGGTCCATAAGCGTTGAAGAAACGTCGCCCAACTGACCATTGCTTAATCAAGTCAGGAGCGCAAGCTTCACCCGCCACAATGATGTTCTGTAATGCCGGAAGTTCTGCTTGTGGTAGAACTGCTAACGCCGATGGTGGCAAGGTAATGTGGGTAATCCCATAGTCGCGTAATAATTCAATTAATTCCAAACCAGGTAAAAGAGACTCTTTAGTTCCTAAATACAGCCTTGCACCTGAACCCAATGCCATCACCACTTCCCAAATTGATGCGTCAAAGCTAAAAGAAGCAAATTGCAGAATCCGACTTGAGGGCAGTAAATCAAACAAATCAATCTGGGCTTGAGCTAAGTTGCATAACCCGGAATGTTTCACCATCACACCCTTGGGTTTGCCTGTTGAGCCGGAGGTGTAAATCACATTTACTAAATCCGAGTCTTTCACCCCACTAATTGGATTTTCTTGGCTGTGTTGGATAATTTGTTCCCAACTTTCATCAATGACTACCAGTGTGGCTTGATGCTCAGGTAATCTTGCAACTAATCGGTGTTGTGTCAGCAGCAGCGACACTTGAGAATCTGACAAGATATGAGATATTCGTTCTTGGGGATACTCCGGGTCAATCGGTACATAAGCACCACCCGCTTTCAGAATCCCTAATAATCCTACTAGCATTTCTAAAGAACGTTCGACACACAGACCAACTAACACATCAACTCTTACACCTAGAGTCCTTAAATAATGGGCTAAGTGGTTCGCTTGTTGATTTAGTTCTCGGTAAGTGAGTTGTTGATTTTCAAACACCAATGCCACTGCATCGGGGGTGCGTTCCACCTGCATTTCAAAAAACTGATGAATGCAGATGTCTTGGAGATAGTTTCTTTGCGTATCATTCCATTCTTCTAGCAGCTGGTATTGCTCTTGTGTAGATAAGCCGGAACATAACTCGTAGCTTTCCAGTGGCTCCTTCACCATTGCATCCAGGGTTTTTACATAATAGCTACTAATAGCTTTTATTTGTTCTCTACACAACTCAGAGGCATCGTAAGCAAAACCAACTTCTAATTCAGACGAGCCGGGATTCAGCTTAAAGTTAACTGCCAAAGTAAAGTTTGTTTCTTCAACAGACTTTAATCCTAGTAACTCTACATTATTATTGAGTTCTATGACTGTTTGATATACATGGAAATGCACGAAATTAAAGATAATCTCAAACAAAGGTTGACCACCCAGAATCCTCTGTAATTGCCCTAGAGGATATCGGCGAAAAGGTAGCAGCTCCACCTCTGCATCAAATACTTGTCTTATCAAGTCTACCCAAGTGCCTCCAGACAGGTTTAGACGAAATGGCAAGCTATTGAGGAAGAGTCCCAAAACTTGCTCACTATCAGTCTGTTCTGGTCTTCCATTGGCGACTAAACCTGTTAATACATCAACTTGGTTGCTAATTATACTTAAAACTCGCACATGTGCAGCCAATAGCACACTTTTGAGGGGAACACCTATAAATTGAGCTAGCTTTTGCAAGCCGTTGTAAAGATCCGCAGATAAAGGCACATCTTGTGTGCCAACTTGCCGGACTTTGGCTTTTTGTTGAGAAGAATACCAACGAGGCACCATAGTTATAGTGCATTCTTTCAACTTTTCTGTCCAATAGTATTCATGCTCCTTCGAGCCTAAAGCTTGTCGTTCCAAAGCCACAAAATTGCGGAAGGAACTTGAGGGGGATGGCAAAAGCGGTTGGGCTTTTTGGTTTACAAGAGAGAAATAATTCCCAAACAACTCATTCAGCATTGAAGCGACACTCCAGCCATCGAGAATAGCATGGTGTTCAGTGAAGCTAAATTGAAACTCCTCTGGGCTGTAGCAATGAATTTGAAACCGCAACAAGGGTGATTGTTTCCAGTCAAACTTACGATTTTTTTCCGCTTCAAACCAAGCATCTATTTTCTGTTGTTGCTCATCAACAGAGAGATGACTTAAATCTTTCATTTGTAAGGGAATGGGAACTTGTCGATGAACTAACTGAAGAGGTTCACTGAAGTTGCTTAAATCAATAGAAGTCCGCAATATGGGATGACGAGCCACAAGCTGCTCTACAGCAGTCTGGAATTTCTCTAGGTTAAAATGAGCTTGAAGATGGAAACTGCTGACGTTGTGATAAACAGCAGTATCTTCGTTAAGTTCGCTGTGGAAAAGCATCCCCATTTGTAGCATGGTTAGGGGATAGGCATCTTCTACCTCATCAGGTAGTTTCTGGCGGTCTGTTTCAGAAATCAGACTGAAAGGTTTTTCTGATTCAATAATGACTCTACTAACTTCTACAGATTGGAGTTCCTGCACCAGATTAGAAATTGTCTGATGCACAAACAATTGTTGTAGTGAGAAGCTTAAACCTTGCTTCTGGGACTGGGACTGTACCTGTATACTTCTGATGGAGTCTCCACCTAAAGCAAAGAAGTTATCATTAATGCCTACCTGTTCGAGTCCGAGAACTTGCGCCCAAATGTCAGTTAGTAGTTTTTCCGTGGGTGTACGTGGCGCAACAAAAGCTTTTTCTTCTGTTCTTGCTGTATCAGGTACAGGTAAGGCACGACGGTCTACTTTACCGTTAGATGTTAGTGGTAGGCTGTCCAAGAAGACAAAAGCCGCAGGTATCATATACTCAGGCAGCTTTGAGTCCAGGAATTGCCGCAGGTCGTTAACAGTGAGTACTTGTGCCTGATGGATTACTAAGTAAGCAACTAAACGTTTACTTTGACTTCGCTCAGTACAAGTATCTCCTGGGGTATCAACTCTGGCGATAACTACGCTTGCTTGCACTTGGGGATGTTGAGTGAGTGCTGCTTCTATTTCTCCCAATTCGATGCGGAAGCCACGAATCTTTACTTGGTTATCAATGCGTCCCAGATATTCTAAGTCGCCATTTTCTAAATATCTGGCTAAGTCTCCAGTTTTGTACAGACGGGCATTGGGGTCATCACTGAAGGGATTGGCAACAAATACCTGAGATGTCAATTCTACACGGTTGAGATAACCACGAGCTAACGAAGCACCGCCGACATACATTTCTCCAGGAACACCTATCGGTAATAATTGTTTGGCTTTATCCAGGACATAAACCTGTAAGTCAGGGATGGGGCAACCAATGACACTGCCAGTATTGCTGCTCAAATCTGCGATAGTGATGGGGCGATAGGTGACATGAACGGTAGTTTCTGTGATTCCGTACATATTCACCAACTGCGGATACTTATCTCCATGTCTCTCAAACCAAGGTTTTAAGCTTTGTATTTCTAACGCTTCGCCACCAAAGATTACCCATCTTAGAGCTAAGTTTGCTGGTGTGTCGATGAGTTGTTCTGCTTGAATCAATTGGCGAAAGGCGGAGGGTGTTTGATTTAAGACTGTGACTTTTTGTTTATCTAATAATTTTAAGAAGTCTGCGGGGGAACGACTCACCCAGTAAGGTACTACTACTAATCGCCCGCCTTTGATTAATGCTCCCCAAATTTCCCAGACTGAAAAGTCAAAGGCGAAGGAGTGAAATAGTGTCCATACATCTTGTTGATTGAAGTAAAACCATTCTTCTGTGGCAGTAAATAGTCGCACGACATTGGCGTGATTAATTAATACGCCTTTGGGTTTTCCTGTGGAGCCTGATGTGTAAATTATGTAAGCTAGATTGGCAGAGGTGGTGACAATTTGGGGGTTTTGTACACTTTGTTGGGCAATAATTTCCCAGTCGGCATCAATACATAAAACTTGTGCTTGATGGGCGGGGAGTTTGGATAGTAGTTGCTGTTGGGTTATTAGTACTTTGACTTGGGAATCTTCTAGGCTAAAGCTGAGTCGTTCTTGGGGATAATTGGGGTCAAGGGGTACATACGCTCCTCCGGCTTTGAGAATTCCTAAGATTCCTATTAGCATTTCTATGGAACGCTCTACGCAGATGCCGACTAATATTTCTGCTCCCACTCCCAGATTTCTTAAGTGGTGTGCTAGTTGATTGGCTCGATTATTTAATTCTTGGTAGGTGAGTTGCTCGTCTTCATAGACAATTGCGATCGCATCTGGGCTACACTCTACTTGCAATTCAAATAACTCATGGATACACTGCTCTTGAAAATAGGTAGTTTGCGTGTTGTTCCACTCCGACAGCAGTTGATTTTCTTCGGTTTTTGTGAGTAAAGGTAATTCGTTTAGGTGTTGATGGGGGTTAGCTGCTAAACTTTCCAGTAATATCTGGAAATGCCCCAGCATCCGGCTGATTGTAGCTGCATCAAAGCGATCGCTATCATAGCTGATGCCTACTGATAATTGTCTACCAGGAATAACTGCCAAATTTAGAGGATAATTTGTGCGTTCAATGCTCCGAACATTAGAAATATTGATGCCGTTGTTCTGTTCAGAAGCATCAATTGGATAATTTTCAAATACTACAATGCTCTCAAATAGAGGCATTCCCTTTGGTATTTCAGTCCAACTTTGAATTTCTACTAGTTGGTTATATGAGTGTTGCTCACGCTCTACTTGCTGTGCCTGTAATTCTTTGAGCCAAGGCAATACTTCTATCTCTGCTGGTACAGAAACCCGGATTGGCAAGGTATTGATAAACAATCCCACCATCGATTCTATCCCGACAATATCTGGTGGACGACCGGAGACAGTAGCGCCAAAAATCACATCTACTTCGCCACTGTAACGTGAAAGTAAAATGGCCCATGCTCCTTGGACAAGATTATTCAGTGTTAACTGATGTTGTCGTGTAAAAGCCTGGAGAGCTATTGTTGCTGGCTCTGTTAACTGAGCGTGTTGTGTAGCATAGCTTGAAGGCTGCTCTTGATTCTTGATCAGTGGTTTATCAACTATTAGAGGAGTTGTGGCAGTCAGTCCCTTGAGTTGTAGTTGCCAAAACCTTTTGGCTTGGGAAATGTCCTGTTTTTGACACCAGTCGATGTAGTCTTCATAGGGACGAGGTTTGTCTAGGTTTAAATTATTACCCTCATTAAAGGCATCATAGAAGGCAAAGATTTCTTTAATAATTGTTGGTATAGACCAGCCATCGAGTAGCAAGTGATGATGGCTCCAAACAAAATTATAGGTGTAATCTGCTACCCGAATTAGGGTGCAACGCATTAGTGGAGCTTGGTTAAGTTCAAAACCTTTGTCTCTATCCGCTTGTAAGAAATTTTCTAATTCTTCTTGCTGTTCGATAGAAGATAGCGATCGCCAGTCATAGTTAGTCCAAGGTAAATTTACTATCTGGCGAACTACTTGCAGAGGCTTATTCCGGTTTTCCCAAAGAAACAAGGTACGCAAAACTGGATGGCGTTCTATGACTCGTTGCCAAGCTTGCTCAAACGCTGAGATATTTAGTTGTCCATTCAAAGAGCAGACTAATTGTTGAAAATATACTCCTGTCTCTGGGGCATAAAGAGTATGAAAAAGCATACCCTGCTGCATAGGAGAAAGGGGATAAATAGATTCAATGTTTTTGCTATTACTTTTTTTATCAACAACTGCCATTTCAATGGACTCCTACTTTTTTTTTGAACAAAACTCAATACACCGTTATTTTTTTTACCAGTCCCTTATTTTGTTTAATTAATGTCTGCCAATATATCGTCAATATCTTCTTGACTTAACCCAGCTTTGGGAAAGTCTGAAGGTGTAAATCCGCCAACATTGGGTAACTGGCAATGTTGAATTAAAGTTCGTAAAGCTTCCATAAACTGTCTAGCTAAACGCTCAACTGTACTGCGTTGATGAACTTTCTCGCTATACTCCCAATTTATTTGTAGTTCGCCATTCATTACCAATCCGCTTACCTGTAATAAATAATTGCGATATTCTTGGAGACTATGTTCTGTTCCTCCAGATTCTTGAGCAAATTCCCAAGTAGCGATCGCTGATGATTCTCGGTTAAACTGCCCTAAGTAGTTGAAACTCACTTCTGCTTTGGGCAAATGCTCTAGTTGCTCTGCATCTTGGCTCAGATAGCGTAAGACTCCATAACCAATACCTCGCATCGGCAAGCGGCGTAATTGCTCTTTGACTAATTTCAGCGCCTCGCCTGGATTTGTCTCATCTCCTAATTTTAAGTGAACAGGGAACAAAGTTGTAAACCAGCCTACAGTCCGTGACAAATCCACGTCTTCAAATAGTTCTTCTCGTCCATGTCCTTCAAGGTCAACTAATAAGGAGTCAGAACCAGTCCACTGGGTAAAGCTCTGCATTAAGGCGGTTAGCAGCACATCATTAATTTGGGTGTTGTAAACAGCAGGTACTTCCTGTAACAGTGTATCCGTCTCTTCACTACTCAAAGACAATGACACATAAGCAGATGAAGCTATGGTGTTGGTTTCTTTGGTTGGGGGATAATCTACTGGTAAAGGAGTAATGTTTGTGGCTGATTCAGCTAACCAGTAGTTGATTTCGCTACTGAGTGCGGCTGATTGAGCATATTTAGTAAGTTGTAAAGACCAATATTGAAAGGATGTAGTCTTAGGAGGTAATTGAATCACCTCAGCGCGAATCAACTGCTGGTAGCCAGTTTGCAAATCATCCAATAAAATTCGCCAAGAAACACCATCCACCGCCAAGTGATGAATCACCAGCAACAACCGACTCGGCTGATTATCACCAAGAGTAAATAATACTGCTCGCATCAACGGGCCAGTGGATAAACTCAGACTCGCTTGAAATTCACTACCAGCATTCTCCAAAGCAGCTGGTTGTTCCTGTGGCGAGAGAGTGGATAAATCAACCACACTCAAAGCCACTGTTTCTTCAAAAGCCGCGTTAAATTGTTTCCAGATAACAGCATCCAGCACAAAGCGCAAGCGTAAAGCATCATGGTGTAGAAGTAACTGCTGCAAAACCCGTCTTAAAAGTTCCACGTCAAGGTCTGATGGAACTGATAGCAGCACTGATTGGTTGTAATGATGGGGTTGGGGCTGATTTTGAGCAAAGAACCAATGTTGAATCGGCGTTAACGGCACAATTCCTGTAACTAAATCTTGTTGAGCTTGGATTTTTTTAGTTGTGCCTACCACTTTTGCTAACTGAGCAATTGTCTGATGCTCAAACAACTGCTTAGGACTCAGTTGCAATCCGGCTTGATTTGCACGAGCAATAATTTGCAGACTAAGGATAGAATCACCACCCAATTCAAAAAAGTTATCATGAATTCCTACCTGCTGCGATCGCAGAACCTCAGCCCAAATCAGTGCTAATTTTTGTTCAATAGATGTAGTCGCCGCTACAAAACTCACTTCTAGTTCCGAGCGCGACTCTGGTATAGGTAAGGCACGACGGTCGATTTTACCGTTGGGTGTCATAGGCAAAGCTGCCAAGAACACAAAAGCCGCAGGTATCATATAATCAGGCAGCTTTGAGGTGAGGAATTGCCGCAGTTCTGTCACTGTGGGGGTTTGCTCTTGTTTAAGTACAAGATAAGCCACTAAGCGTTTGACACCAGGGTCATCTTCCCTAGCAATAACTACTGCTTGGAATACAGCCGGATTTTCGTTGAGAACAGTTTCTATCTCTCCCAACTCAATACGGAAACCGCGAATTTTTACTTGGTTGTCTATCCGTCCCAAATACTCAATATTTCCATCAGGTAAATATCGCGCTAAATCCCCAGTTTTATACAAGCGCTCTGATTCTAATTTTGAATTTTGTACGACCTTGGCGTTCCCGTAGGGTATTTTGAATTTTGAATTGATAAATCTCTCTTGTGTTAAATCTGGACGATTCAGATAGCCTTGTGCTAAACCAGCACCCCCAAGATGCAACTCTCCAGGCACACCAATTGGCACTGGTTGGAGATTTTGGTCGAGGATGTAAGCTTGGGTATTAGAAATCGGACGACCAATGGATGGTGCAACAGTCGCCCCTTGGGGAATCAATGCAAAGGTCGAGTAAGTTGTATCTTCCGAAGGACCATAAAGATTGAAAACATATTTGACAGTTTCTTGTTGATAAATCTGTTGGACGAGTTGATTTTGTAGAGGTTCACCAGCCAAGTTAACTGTACTTACCCCAGCAGGTATGCCATTAACGCGGATTAACTCACTAATTGCAGAAGGAACTGTGTTAATTAACGTCACCTGTTCAGCAGCAGGTAAAGTAGGTAGATGTAAGGCATTCTCAGCCAAGATAACTTTCCCACCCCAGGATAAAGGCACAAATAACTCGAAAACAGATAGGTCAAAACAAATAGAGGTAGAAGCCAAAACACCAGCAAGCTGTTGTGGGGTAAATACTTCTTTAGCCCAACTTATTAAAGCAACTGGGCTTTTGTGTTCGATAGCTACGCCTTTTGGTCTGCCTGTAGAGCCAGAAGTATAGAGGACATAAGCGAGGTTTGTCGGTTGAACAAAACTTTGCAAGTTGGTTGTGGGGAATTTTGCTAATTCTTGCCAATTTTCATCTAAGCAAACTACCTGTGCTTGATGTTCTGGAAGTTTGTCAACTAGTTGTTCTTGCGTTAGTAGTACCGAAAGCTGGGAATCTCTTAATGTGTAGCCTAGACGCTCTTGGGGATAATCTGGGTCAAGAGCGACATAAGCCCCACCTGCTTTGAGAATCCCCAATAGTCCCACCACCATTTCTAGGGAGCGTTTGACACAAATACCTACTAAAACATCTGGTTTGACTCCCAGACTTTGCAGATAATGTGCTAATTGATTGGCACGATGATTTAACTCGGTGTAGGTGAGTTGTTGGTTTTCAAATACTATTGCTACAGCATCGGGGGTGCGTTTTACTTGGACTGCAAACAATTCATGAATGCAGAGATTTTGCGGGTAGTCTGTTTGTGTGGTATTCCATTCAATTAATAATTGCTGCTGCTCATCTGGTGTGAGTAAGGATAATTCCCGTAGCTGCTGATTTTGGTTGGTTACAAATCCTTCGAGCAAAGTCTGGAAGTGTCCCAGCATCCTGCTAATTGTTGCTGCTTCAAAGCGACTTGTATCGTAACTCATCTTGACAGTTAATTCTTGACCGGGAATAGCTAACACTGTCAGAGGATAATTGGTTTGTTCCATACCGCGAACACCAGAGACTTCCAGGCTGCCATTCTGTTCTTGCACAGAAGCATCAACTGGATAGTTCTCAAACACGACAAGGCTTTCAAACAATGACATTCCTCGCGGAATTTCACTCCAGTTCTGAATTTCTACTAGCGGCGTATATGAGTATTGCTCACACTCTACCTGCTGTGCTTGCAAATCCTTGAGCCAAGGTAACAGTTCCTCGTTTTCAGAAATAATTACTCTCACTGGCAGGGTATTAATAAACAGTCCCACCATTGACTCCACACCCACAAGGGTTGGTGGACGACCGGAAACAGTAGCACCAAATACCACATCTGCTTCCCCACTATAACGGGAAAGCAACACTGCCCATGCTCCCTGAACGAGGTTGTTTAGTGTTAATTGATGTCGCCTAGCGAAAGATTCAAGGGCATTTGTTACTGTTTGTGGTAAATAAATTTCTTGTTCACTGTAACTTGAGTGTTGCTCCTGGCCTATTAATGATTTATCCACCATTAGAGAAGTTGGAGCAGTAAAGCCTTGGAGCTTTTGTTGCCAGTATATTTCTGCTTGCCCTAAGTCCTGTTTCTGTAACCAGGCGATGTAGTTTCTATAAGGTGAACTAGGTTCGTGGCGTAAATTTTTGCCTTGACAAATGGCTTCATAATAATCGAAAACTTCTTTGAGAACCAAAGGTAAAGACCAACCATCGAGTAGTAGATGATGATAACTCCAAATGAATTGATATGCAGCTGCGTCTAATTGGATGAGATTTAGGCACATTAATGGGGCGAGTGAGAGTTTAAAGCTATGCTGTTGCTCAGATTTTAGGAAGATGTCTAGTTTCTCTTGCTGTTCGCTACTAGACAATGCACGCCAGTCATCAATTTCTAGAGGTAGTTTGACTTGACGGTAGACTAATTGCAAGGGCTGGTGATGATTTTCCCAAATGAACCCAGTGCGGAAAATTGAATGTCTATTAATTACTTGCTGCCAAGCTTGCTCAAAAGCTGGTATTTCTAGGTTGCCTTTTAATATACAACTCAACTGCTGAAAATAAACTCCTGACTCCGGCTCATACACACTGTGGAAAAGCATCCCCTGTTGCATCGGTGAGAGGGGATAAATATCTTCCAGATTTCGAGCGGTAGTTTTGCTCAATTGGGTATCAAGTTGTGCTTGAGTGAGTCTGGCTAGGGGAAAATCAGAAGGGGTGTAACCGCCAACCTCTGGAGATAAACAATGAGCTATGAGCGATCGCAATACTTCGATAAACTCTTGTGCTAGGTTTTTTATAGTGGCGTATTGATGACTATTTTTGCTATAAGTCCAATCTATTTGCAATTGACCCTGGACGATGATGCCGTTGATGTCTAGCAGATGACTCCGCAAATTATTTAAACTTTGAACTGCACCGAGAGACTCGGTAGTTAGTTGGAAATCAGCAGATTTACTCAAAGCTTGGTCAAATTGACCCAAATAGTTGAAGCTAATTTGTGCGGGTGGATATGTCTGCAAACAAGAGCTAATTTCCGCATCTTGTTGCAGATAACGTAGTATGCCATAGCCAATTCCTTTGTCTGGAATTTGCCGCAACTGCTCTTTAATTGACTTTAAGATATTCCCTAAATCTTCATTCACGCTTAATTCTAACAATACTGGGAAAATCGTTGTAAACCAACCAACAGTGCGTGATAAATCGACATCGGTAAAAATATCCTCCCGCCCATGACCTTCTAAATCAAGCAGCAAGTTGGAGCCAGTCCATTTGCCCAAAACCTGGACTAAAGCAGTCAGCAGAACATCATTAATCTGAGTATTGTAGGCTTTTGGTACTTCTTGTAACAATGCCTGGGTTTCTTCAGTAGTCAACGACACCGTCACTGTAGTAGCATCTGCAACAATGTTAGTACCTTGTTCATAGTCTACAGGTATGGGCAGAACTTGTTTACGGGATGGATTAAGCCAATAAGTTAGTTCATCTTTGAGTGCGTCTGATTGTGCATACTCACTCAACTTTTGCGCCCAATATTTAAACGATGTTGTCTTAGACGGTAGTTGAATCGCCTCACCACTGCTAAGTTGGTGATAAGCATTTAACAAATCTTCTAATAAAATCCGCCAGGATACACCATCTACCGCTAAGTGATGGATAATCATGAGCAATTTGCTAGGTTGACCATTACCAAATTGAAAGAGTACGGCTTGCAGCAATGGCCCAGCAACAAGATTTAAGCTAGCTTGAAATTCATTGCCAGCATTCTCCAAAGCTTCTTTTTGCTCCTCTGACAGCATGGTTGACAAATCAACTATGTTCAAAGGTACTGTTTTCTCAAAAGCAGCGTTAAACTGTTGCCAGCTTTTACCCTCTCGTACAAACCGCAGACGTAAGGCATCATGGTGTAGAAGTAATTGCTGTAAAACACCCTTTAAAAGTTCTGGTTTTACGTCAAATGGGATTGATAGTAGCACCGATTGATTATAGTGATGCGGCTCATGCAGATTTTGCTCAAAAGCCCAATGTTGAATCGGTGTTAGTGGTAATTCTCCAGTTACTAAACCTTGTTCTGCTTGGATTTTCTTCGTTGTGCCTGCGATTGCCATCAATTCGACAATTGTCGGATTTTCAAACAGCTGCTTGGGATTTAGCTGCAATCCTGCTTGGTTGGCTCTAGCAATAATTTGCAGACTGAGGATGGAATCGCCACCGAGTTCAAAGAAGTTATCATAGATACCTACTTGCTTGACTCTCAAGACATCTGTCCAGATACTCGCTAGCATCTTTTCAATGGGTGTGCGGGGAGCCACAAAGCTAACTTCCAATTCTTGACGTGAATCAGGAGCAGGTAAAGCGCGTTGGTCTACTTTGCCGTTAGATGTTAGAGGTAAGGCTTCTAAGAAAACAAAAGCCGCAGGTATCATATACTCAGGCAGTGTTTCTTTGAGGAACTGTCTTAGATAACTAACTGTCAGTACATGGTCTTGTTTGAGTACAAGATAAGCAACTAAACGTTTACTTCGACTTCGCTCAGTACAAGTGTCTCCTGGAATATCTTCTCGAACAAGTACCGCTATCTGTGAGATTGATGGATGTTGGCTAAGTGTAGTCTCAACTTCGCCTAATTCAATGCGGAAGCCCCGGATTTTTACTTGGTTGTCAATGCGTCCTAGATACTCGATATTCCCATCTGGTAAATAACAGGCTAAATCTCCAGTTTTATATAATTTTGAATTTTGTACGCCCTTGGCGTTCCCGTAGGGTATTTTGAATTTTGAATTGTTAAAGGGATTGGGGATAAATTTCTCTTGTGTTAACTCAGGACGGTTGAGGTAGCCTAATGCCAGACTATCACCACCGATGTGTAGTTCCCCAGGTACACCAATCGGCACTGGTTGCAGATATTGGTCAAGGATATAGACTTGGGTGTTTGCGATCGCACGACCAATGGAAGGTAAAATATCTTGGTGTTCATTAGCAACCACCAGCCCAGAAGTTGTAACCACAGTATTCTCAGTCGGGCCGTAATTATTGACTAGCTGGAAGGGAATTAAAGCAGATGGATAATGATGTAATCTATCTCCACCAGTTAAAAGCATTCGCAAAGCGCAATCATTCCATTCTAGGGTTAACAAACCTTCTGCCAACGGTGTCGGTACAAAACTAATAGTTATTTGCTGGCAAATCAACCAATCCCGTAAACCGTGAAGTGAGCTAAGGATATCAGCCTTAACTAGGTAAATACTGGCTCCTGCACTTAGATAAGGCCATAATTCCCACACGGAAGCATCAAATGCTGTTCCTGCTAGTTGGGTAGCTCGGTCTGATGCAGTAACTTCAAAGGTGCGTTGATGCCAGAAAACTAAATTTAGTAATCCCTTATGAAGAACTAGCACTCCTTTAGGCTGACCTGTAGAGCCGGAAGTGTAAATCACATAAGCCAAATTACCAGCTTGCACACCACTAATGGAATTCTCTTCACTCTTTTGAGAGATTAAGTTCCAGTCAGTATCTAAGCAAACTACCTGTGCTGAATGTTGGGGTAGCTTCTCAAATAATCGCTGTTGCGTCAGCAGCACAGATACTTGAGAATCAGACAACATATAGCTCAGACGCTCTTGGGGATAATTGGGGTCAAGAGGGACGTAAGCCCCACCAGCCTTGAGAATGCCCAAAAGTCCTAACACCATCTCTAAAGAACGTTCCACACAAATACCAACCAGCATATCTGCGCCCACACCCAAAGTTTGCAGATAATGTGCTAATTGATTGGCTCGACTATTTAATTGTTGGTAAGTGAATTGTTGGTTTTCAAATACTACTGCTACTGCATCGGGAGTTAGCTTTACTTGATGCTCAAATAACTCATGAAAGCACCTATCTTGGGGATAATCTTTTTGCGTATTGTTCCATTCAAACAATAATTGCCGTTGCTCATTAGCGGTAAGTAAACACAATTCAGAAAGGTGCTGCTGTGGTTTTGCGACAATTCCTTCAAGCAAAGTTTGGAAATGTCCTAGCATCCTGGTAATTGTGGTTGCCTCAAAGCGACTAGTATCATAACTAATGTTCACCGATAACTGAGAACCGGGAACTGCCGACACCGTTAACGGATAATTCGTTTGTTCACTGCCGTGAATATCAGAAATCTCCAAAAAGGCATTTTGTTGTTGAACAGAAGCATCAATAGGATAATTCTCAAACACAACAATACTCTCAAATAGAGGCATACCTCGTGGTACATCACTCCAACCTTGAATTTCTACCAGTGGAGTATATGAATATTGCTCAGACTCCACTTGCTGCGCTTGTAAATCTTTGAGCCAAGGCAGAAGTTGCCCAGATTCGGGAACTTCTACACGGAGTGGCAAAGTATTAATAAACAGCCCCACCATCGACTCTACTCCTATAAGAGCAGGTGGACGACCAGAGACAGTCACACCAAAAACCACATCCGCCTCTCCACTGTAACGAGACAACAGCAGCGCCCATGCTCCTTGCACAATATTATTGAGCGTTAATTGATGCTGTCTGGCAAAACCTTGAAGAGCATTTGTTGCTAACTCCGGTAAATAAATCTCCTGTTTGCTGTAGCTAGATTGCTGCTGCTTTTTCAGTGTTTTATCTACTACCAAAGGCGTTGGAGCGCTAAAGCCTTGCAGTTTTTGCTGCCAGAAAACCTTTGCTTTTGCTAAATTCTGTTTTTGTAACCAAGCAATATAATTCTTATAATCACCAGGCGGTTGATAATCTAAATTTTTACCTTGACAAATAGCTTCATAAAACTCGAAAACTTCCTTGAAAACTAAAGGTAAAGACCAGCCATCAAGAAGTAAATGATGATGACTCCAAATAAATTCATATATATCTGCATCTAATTGGATTAAATTTAGGCGCATCAATGGGGCTTGAGATAATTGAAAACCCCGCCTTTGCTCAGATTCTAAAAAAATCTCAAGTTGCTGTTCCTGTTCAATCGCAGACAGTTCACGCCAGTCGCTAATTTCCAAAGCCAATTCGACTTGCCGATATACAACTTGTAGTGGCTGGTGATGATTATCCCAAATAAACCCAGTGCGAAAAACTGAATGTTGAGCGATTACCTGCTGCCAAGCTTGCTCAAAGCTGAGTATTTCTAAGTTACCCTTCACAGTAAAGTTTAACTGCTCAAAATATGCTCTCGACTCTGACGCATATAGACTGTGAAACAACATCCCCTGTTGCATTGGTGAGAGCGGATAAATATCTTCCAGATTTTGATATTTGATTTTGCTCAATTGTGCATCAAGTTGTGTTTGAGTCAGCTTGGCTAAAGGGAAATCGCTAGGAGTATAACCCCCAGCATCAGGAGATAAACAATGAGCTATCAATGCTTGCAACGCTTGAATAAACTCATTTGCCAGGTTTTCAATTGTGGACTGTTGATGAATATTGCTGCTGTACGTCCAATCTATTTGCAGTTGACCTTCAGAGATAAATCCACCAATATCTAATAAGTGAACCCGCCGACTGTGCAAACTTTGGCTGTGTCCCACAGATTCATCATCTAATTCAAATCCAGCACTTGTATTCACAACTTGGTCGAATTGACCCAAATAGTTGAAGCTAATCTGTGCTGTTGAATATGTCTGCAAACGAGAGCTAATTTCCGCGCCTTTTTGCAGATAATGTACTAAGCCATAACCAATCCCTTTGTTAGGAATACCACGCAACTGCTCTTTAACTGACTTTAAGACATTTCCTAAATCCTTAGTAGTTCCCAATTCTAATAACACAGGAAAAATCGTTGTAAACCAACCAACAGTGCGTGATAAATCTACATCTTCAAATAATTCTTCTCGCCCATGACCTTCCAAGTTGAACAGCAATAATTTAGAGCCAGTCCAGTTACTCAAAACCAGCGCCAAAGCAGTCACCAGAACATCATTGATTTGAGTATTGTAAGCCTTGGGTACTTCCTGTAATAGTGCTTGGGTTTCTAGCGCATTCAATGACACTGATACCGTAGCAGCATAGAGTGCAGTATTATCACCCTGGACATAATCAACTGGTATCGGTAGCACTTGTTGACGGGATGGATTAAGCCAATAAGTCAGTTCACCTGCGAGTGCATCTGATTGGGCATACTCGCTCAACCTTTGCGCCCAATGTTTAAATGATGTCGTTTTCAGTGGTAACTGCATCGCTTCACCACGAATTAGCTGTTGATAACCTGTTTGCAAATCATCTAACAAAATCCGCCAAGAGACACCATCTACAGCTAGGTGATGTATTGTCAGTAATAATCGGTTAGCTTGGTTGCCCAAATCAAATAATGCCGCTCGGATTATCGGCCCAGTGCATAGGTTGAGTTGGGCTTGGAGTTTGCCGCCAACATCCTCTAGGGCGGCTAATTGCTCTTGTGGTGACATTGTGGATAAATCTACCACACTCAACGGCACTGTTGACTCAAAATCTGCGTTTACTTGGTGCCAGCCTTCTTTCTCTGGCGTAAACCGCAAGCGCAGTGCATCATGGTGTAGTAGTAATTGCTGTAAAACCCGCTTTAAGAGTTCTGGTTTTAGGTCTGATGGTACTGAGAGCAGGACTGATTGATTATAGTGATGGGGTTCGGGCTGATTTTGCTCAAAAAACCAGTGTTGAATCGGTGTTAGGGGTACAAGTCCTGTGACTAAACCTTGTTGTGCTTGGATTTTTCTGGTTGTACCTGCCACTGCTGCTAACAGAGCAATTGTCTGATGTTCAAACAACTGCTTGGGACTTAAATGAACTCCGGCGAGATTGGCTCTGGCAATAATTTGTAGACTGAGGATAGAATCGCCACCGAGTTCAAAGAAGTTATCATGAATCCCTATTTGTTCTACTCCTAGCACCTCTGCCCAAATTTTACTAAGCATCTGTTCTATCGGTGTTCGGGGAGCTACAAACCTGTTTTCCAGTTCCCGCCCTGATTCTGGTGCTTTTAAGCCACTGCGGTCTACTTTGCCGTTAGATGTCAGTGGTAAGACATCCAAAAACACAAAGGCTGCCGGAATCATGTACTGGGGTAGCTTTGAACCCAGGAATTGCCGCAGCTCATTGACGCTGATAGCAAGCTGTTGATTGAGTACCAAGTAAGCAACTAAGCGTTTATCACCAGGGTTATCAACTCTAGCTAGAACTACAGTTGCTTGAACATCGGGATGTTGACTAATTGCGGCTTCAATTTCTCCCAATTCGATGCGGAAACCGCGAATTTTCACCTGGTTGTCGATGCGTCCGAGATATTCTAAGTCACCATTGCCAAGATATCTGGCTAAATCCCCAGTTTTGTACAATCGGGCATTTGGGTCATCATTAAAGGGGTGGGCAACAAATACTTTCGATGTCAACTCTTCTCGATTGAGATAACCACGGGCTAACCCTGCACCCCCCACGTACATTTCCCCAGGAACGCCCATCGGCAGTAATTGCCTATTTTGATCTAAGATATATACCTGTAAATCTGGGATAGGACAACCAATCACACTGCCAGCATTGCTGCTCAAATCTGCGATGGTGATGGGACGATAAGTTACATGAACGGTGGTTTCGGTAATTCCATACATATTCACCAACTGCGGCAATTTGTCTCCGTGGCGCTCAAACCACGGTTTTAAGCTTTGAAGTTCTAATGCTTCGCCGCCAAAGATTACCCATCGCAGAGCTAAACTTTCTGATGTCTTTATAAGTTCCTCAGTTTGTATCAACTGCCCGAAGGCTGAAGGTGTTTGATTTAAGACTGTTACTTGTTGTTTGCAAAGTAATTGATAGAAGTCAGCCGGAGAACGACTTATCCAGTAGGGTACAATTACTAATCGCCCACCTTTGATTAATGCTCCCCAAATTTCCCACACTGAAAAGTCAAAGGCGAAGGAGTGGAACAGCGTCCATATATCGTCTTGATTGAAGTGAAACCATTCTTCTGTAGCAGTAAATAGCCGCACAATATTGGCGTGATTAATTAAGACACCTTTGGGTTTACCTGTAGAGCCAGAGGTGTAAATGATGTAAGCGAGGTTGTCTGGTGTGGTAAGTCTTGGAGGGTTGTTTGCACTTGATTGAGCGATGAAGTCCCAATCGCTATCGATGCACAAAATTTGCGCTTGATTTTCGGGAAGATTTGGCAGTAGTTGCTGTTGGGTTATTAATACTTTGACTTGGGAATCTGCTAGGGTAAAGCTGAGTCGTTCTTGGGGGTAATTGGGGTCAAGCGGTACGTAAGCTCCTCCGGCTTTGAGAATTCCTAAGATGCCGATAAGCATTTCTATGGAACGTTCGACACAAATACCGACTAAGATATCTGCACTTACACCCAAACTTCGCAAGTGGTGGGCTAGTTGATTGGCTTTTGTGTTTAATTCTTGGTAAGTAAGTTGCTCGTTTTCATATACAATTGCGATCGCATCTGGGCTACGCTCTACTTGTAATTCAAATAATTCATGGATACACTGTTCTTGAAAATAGCTGGTTTGTGTGTTGTTCCACTCTAAAAGTATTTGATTTTGTTCAGTTTTTGTCAGCAGAGATAGTTGGCTTGGGTACTGATTTGCGTTAGCTGCGATGCTTTCGAGTAGTGTTTGGAAGTGTCCCAGCATCCGGGCGATTGTAGGGGCTTCAAAGCGGTTAGTGTCATAACTGATACTGATGGATAACTCCGAACCGGGAACAGCCAATATTGTTAAAGGATAATTTGATTGTTCTATACAGCGAATATCAGAAATATCCAAGTTAGCAATCTTTTCTTGCACAGAAGCATCAACTGGATAATTTTCAAATATCACAATGCTCTCAAATAGAGGCATTCCCCCTGGTATTTCGCTCCAACCTTGAATTTCTACTAGTGGAGTATAAGAGTATTGCTCAGATTCTACTTGTTGTGCTTGTAATTCTTTGAGCCAAGGTAATACTTCCACGTCTTCGGGAATAGTTATTCGCACTGGCAAGGTGTTGATAAATAATCCTACCATTGATTCTACCCCCAGTAGCTCTGGTGGACGACCAGAAACAGTCGCTCCAAAGACGATATCTGTTTGCCCACTGTAACGGGAGAGCAATAGCGCCCATGCTCCTTGGATGAGGTTGTTGAGCGTTAGTTTATGTTGCTTGGCGAATGTCTGGATGTTTGTGGTTGCTGGCTGAGTAATCTTGATTTGCTGTGTGGTATATTTTGACTGCTGCGTAGGCGTAGTGTGTCGTAGACATCGCTTGCTTAATGGAATTTCTACTGTTAAAGCTGTTGGGACTGTAAAATTTTGGAATTTTTCTCGCCAGTATAATTCTGCTTGGGAAACATCCTGCTTTTTTAGCCAAGTAATATAATCTTCGTAAGGACGAGGTGTTTTTAAATATAAATTATCGCCTTTATTGAAAGCATCATAGAAAGCAAATACTTCTTGGACTATGGTTGGTAAAGACCAACCATCTATTAACAGATGATGATGGCTCCAAATAAATGTATATGTATCATCTGCTATTTGAATCAAAGTGCAACGCATCAGGGGAACTTGTTTAAGTTCAAAGCCTTTGTCTCTGTCTGCTTGCACAAAAGCTTCTAGTGCATCTTGTTGTTCGCTAGGAGATAGCGATGTCCAATCATAATGAAACCAAGGTATATTAACTAATTTACAAACTACTTGGAAAGATTGCTTAGGGTTTTCCCAAACAAAAGCAGTACGCAAAACCGGATGGCGTTCTAATACTCGTTGCCAAGCTTGTTCAAATGCTGCAATATTGAGATTTCCCCGGAGGGTACAAATTAACTGCTGGAAATAAACCCCTGTTTCAGGGGCATAAAGAGTATGGAATAGCATACCCTGTTGCATGGGCGAAAGAGGGTATATGGATTCAATATTCTTACCTTTGCTTTTTTTATCAACAGTTACCATTGCTATTCCTATCCTTTATTAATCTATTTCCAGCATCGTTTCATCAAGCTCAACTTAAACTTAAGAAGGATCAAAAGCAAACATGAGATTGAGATTATCAATCTCTTCTTGACTCAAACTAACTTCAGGAAAGTCTGAAGATGTATAACCACCAACATCAGGTGATTGACAATGGTTAATCAGAGTTTTTAAGGCATTCATAAACCAATCAGCTAAACACTCAACTGTTTTTAGTTGATGAATTTTCTGGCTGTAAGTCCAATTTATTTGCAGCTTTCCATTGATTGTTAAAACGTTGATATCTAATAAATAATTGCGATTTTCGAGAGAATTATGCTCTACTCCTCCAGACTCTTGAGCCAATTTCCAAGTATCTGCTGCGGAGGATTTTTGACCTAGCTGTCCTAAATAGTTGAAACTTACTTCTGCTTGAGGTAAAGCTTTCAATTGCTCTGCATAGGGACTTAAATATCGCAGGATTCCATACCCAATACCACGATTTGGTAATTGGCGTAGTTGCTCCTTCACCGACTTTAGGATATTTCCGGGATGGTTTGTCTGTTCGAGTTGCAAACGGACAGGGAATAAGCTTGTAAACCAGCCTACGGTACGCGACAAATCCAAATCATCAAAAAGTTCTTCTCGTCCGTGTCCCTCGATATCAATTAATAGGGAAGAAGAGCCAGTCCACTGAGCAAAGCTTTGAAGTAAAGCAGTTAGCAAGACATCATTAATTTGGGTGTTATAAGCAGCAGGTACTTCTTGTAGTAAAGCGCTAGTTTCTTCTAAACTCAAAGACCTTGATACTTGAGCAGTTGCAGCAATATTATTGGCATCTTTACTTACAGGATAGTCTGTTGGCAAAGAGGTAAAGTTAAAGTTAGGCTGCATCCAGTAGTTTAACTCAGATGTCAGTGCTAGCGATCGCGCATACTCCCTTAACCGATGCCCCCAATCTTTAAAGGAAGATGTTTTTGGCGGTAGCGCCATCATCTCGCCGCGACTTAGTTGCTGATAAGCGCTGAACAAATCCTCTAACAAAATTCGCCAAGAAACACCATCCACTATCAAATGATGTAAAATCACCAACAACCTATAAGGCTGGTTGTTACTAAACTTAAACAGTGCAACCCGCATTAGTGGCCCAGTGGATAAGTTCAAACTAGCTTGGAGTGCGCTACCACTATTTTCTAAGGCTACTGACTGCTCCTCTGCTGGAATTGTAGATAAATCAATCACATTTAAAGGTACTTTTGCCTCTAAGCCATCGTTAACTTGCTGCCAATCTCCGCCATCTGGTATAAACCGTAACCGCAGAGCATCATGGTGTAACAGTAATTTTTGCAACACTTGCTCCAATAGCTCTGACTGCACATCAGGAGGCACTAATAAGAGAATTGACTGGTTAAAGTGGTGTGGTTCAGGTAGATTCTGCTCAAAGAACCATTCCTGAATGGGCGTTAGCAGTAATGCCCCGGTAACTAAACCTTGTTCTGCCTGAATTTTCTTCGTTGTGCCTACTACTGCTGCTAACTCGGCAATAGTCTGATGTGCAAATAACTGTTTAGGAATGAGTTGCAGTCCTGCAAGATTTGCTCTGGCAATAATTTGCAGACTGAGGATGGAATCACCACCAAGGTCAAAAAAGTTATCGTGAATGCCGACTTGTTCAACTCGCAGCACATCTGCCCAGATTTTTCCTAGCGTCTCTTCAATAGATGTAGTGGGAGCAACAAAACTAACTTCTAATTCGCAGCGTAAATCAGGTGTTGGTAATGCCCGACGGTCTACTTTGCCATTGGGAGTTATGGGAAGGGTTTCTAAGAACACAAAAGCTGAAGGCATCATGTAATTAGGCAGCTTTTGCTTAAGGAATTGCCGCAAATCGTTAACAGTGGGAGCTTCTTCTTGGTTGAGTACAAGATAAGCGACTAAGCGTTTGTCGCCAGGAACATCTTCGCGGGCAATTACTGCTACCTGTAACGCTGCTGGGTGTTGGCTCAGTATTACCTCTATCTCTCCCAATTCAATGCGGAAGCCCCGAACTTTTACCTGATTATCAATGCGTCCTAAATACTCGATATTACCATCAGGTAAATAACGCGCTAAATCCCCAGTTTTATATAATCTGCTCCCTTCTGCCGATGCTCGCGGGCTCGCTAACGCTGCGCTATCCTCAAACGGATTGAGAATAAATTTCTCGGTGGTTAACTCAGGGCGGTTAAGATAGCCTTGAGCTACACCAGCACCACCGATATGCAACTCACCGGGTACACCAATCGGCACAGGTTGGAGATAACTATCAAGGATATAAGCTTGAGTATTAGGAATGGGACGACCAATAGGGGGTTTATCGGAGCGCTCGCCATTGCCACATTCTGCTACAGTTGCACAGACAGTAGTTTCCGTTGGTCCATAAGCGTTGAAGAAACGTCGCCCAACTGACCATTGCTTAATCAAGTCAGGAGCGCAAGCTTCACCCGCCACAATGATGTTCTGTAATGCCGGAAGTTCTGCTTGTGGTAGAACTGCTAACGCCGATGGTGGCAAGGTAATGTGGGTAATCCCATAGTCGCGTAATAATTCAATTAATTCCAAACCAGGTAAAAGAGACTCTTTAGTTCCTAAATACAGCCTTGCACCTGAACCCAATGCCATCACCACTTCCCAAATTGATGCGTCAAAGCTAAAAGAAGCAAATTGCAGAATCCGACTTGAGGGCAGTAAATCAAACAAATCAATCTGGGCTTGAGCTAAGTTGCATAACCCGGAATGTTTCACCATCACACCCTTGGGTTTGCCTGTTGAGCCGGAGGTGTAAATCACATTTACTAAATCCGAGTCTTTCACCCCACTAATTGGATTTTCTTGGCTGTGTTGGATAATTTGTTCCCAACTTTCATCAATGACTACCAGTGTGGCTTGATGCTCAGGTAATCTTGCAACTAATCGGTGTTGTGTCAGCAGCAGCGACACTTGAGAATCTGACAAGATATGAGATATTCGTTCTTGGGGATACTCCGGGTCAATCGGTACATAAGCACCACCCGCTTTCAGAATCCCTAATAATCCTACTAGCATTTCTAAAGAACGTTCGACACACAGACCAACTAACACATCAACTCTTATACCTAGAGTCCTTAAATAATGGGCTAAGTGGTTCGCTTGTTGATTTAGTTCTCGGTAAGTGAGTTGTTGATTTTCAAACACCAATGCCACTGCATCGGGGGTGCGTTCCACCTGCATTTCAAAAAACTGATGAATGCAGATATTTCCAAGATAGTCTTTTTGAGTGTGGTTCCATTCTTCTAGCAGCTGGTATTGTTCTTTAGCTGTGAGGAGAGGTAATTCGCCAATGCGTTGCTCTGGTTGAATAACAACACTCTCTAGCAGGGTTTGGAAATGTCCCGTCATCCTTTCAATGGTGCTGGCTTCAAACAAGTCTGTGTTGTATTCCCATACACCCATTAATCCTGTGGCAGTGTTCTCTAGGGTTAAAGTTAAATCAAACTTTGCTGTTTTATTGTCTGGTGTCATAGAACTCAAGGTTAAACCAGGAAGCTCTATTTCTGACATTGGGGCATTCTGAAGGACAAATGCTACCTGGAACAGAGGTGTATAACTTAAGTTGCGCTCCGGTTGTAATGTCTCTACCAGTAATTCAAACGGCAAGTCTTGATGGCTGTATGCTCCTAAAGCAACTTCTCGGACTCGGTTTAGTAATTCCCGAAAACTGGGATTACCTGCAACATCTGTGCGGAAAACTAAAGTGTTGACAAAAAAACCAATTAATCCTTCTATTTCATTATGATTCCGGTTGGCGATCGCAGAACCGACTAAAATATCTGTCTGTCCTGTGTAGCGGTAAAGCAAGGTATCGTAAGCTGCCAATAGCATCATAAACAGGGTGACACCTTCTTGCCGACTCAATAAGATCAGTGATCCTGTTAGCTCAAAAGAAAGTACGAAAGATTGATTTGCCCCTCGAAAGGTTTGTACCGCCGGCCTAGGTCGGTCAGTGGGTAGTTCTAATAAAGCTGTTGCCCCCGCCAGATGTTGTTGCCAATAAGCAAGTTGGGACTCTTTAATCTCACCTTGCAATAATTGTCTCTGCCACACGGCAAAGTCAACGTACTGGATGGCAAGTTCTGGCAGTGGTGTGGGCTGACCTTGAGAAAAAGCGCCATAGATTGCTGCTGTCTCTTGGACAAAAACACCCATTGACCAACCATCAGAGACAATATGGTGCATACAGAACAGTAATATATGTTCTGTCTTTGATAGCACTAATAAAGTCGCCCGGATTAAAAGTTGATTTGCTAGGTCAAATGCTTGCTGTGCTTCTACTGTTGCTAATCGTTGAATTTCAATTTCTTGCTCACTTGCTGATAGTTGTCGCAAATCTACAACTGGCATTGTGAAAGCAGCATCAGGGCGAATAATTTGTACTGCTTGCCCATCTTCTTGGGTAATAAAGTTGGTACGTAAACTTTCGTGGCGACGGATGATTTCGCCGAGGCTTTGTTCTAAAGCAATTACATTTAGCTCACCTTGTAAACGTGCGGTTCCCGCTATGTTATAAAGCGCACTATTTGGCTCTAACTGGTTGAGGAACCATAATCGTTGTTGAGCAAAAGAAAGTGATAGTTGTCCATCCCTAACTACTGATTGTAGAGATGGTGCATTTAAATGTGGTGCGTCTTGCTGTAAAGCAATCCGTTCAGCTAAATCGGCGACAGTGGAAGCTTCAAATAAACTACGCAAAGGTAATTCTACTTTTAAGGCAGTCCGTATTCTAGAGATAAGTTGCGTTGCGATTAAAGAGTGTCCACCTAGCTCAAAGAAGTTATCGTGAATACCTACTTGTTTAACTCCCAGAACATCTACCCAAATTTGCGCCAATATCTCTTCAATGGGATTTCGTGGGGCGATAAAACTGGCTTCTAGTCCAGCACGTGATATTTCTGGAGCTGGTAGTTCTCGATAGTTAACTTTGCCGTTGGGAGTAAGTGGTATTGTTTGCAGAACCATGAAAGCTGCAGGTATCATGTACTCAGGCAACTTTTCTTTCAAGAAACGACGCAAATCACTAATTACGGGTACTGACTCTTGATTGCCAACAACATAAGCAATTAAGCGTTTATCACCAGGAATGTCTTCACGAGCCATCGCTACTGTCTGTGACACAGTAGGATACTGTCTAAGGACAGCTTCTATCTCTGCCAACTCGATGCGGAAGCCCCGGATTTTAACTTGATTATCAATCCGTCCCAGAAATTCGATGTTGCCATCTGCTAAAAACCGTGCCAAGTCTCCAGTTTTATAAAGGCGCGAGGTAGGTTCATTACTCAAAGGATTAGCAATAAATCTCTCTTGTGTCAAATCTGGGCGGTTAAGATAGCCATGAGCCAGACCAGCACCACCGATGTATAATTCCCCAAGTACACCAATGGGTACTGGTTGAAGATCGGAATCAAGGATGTAGATTTGAACGTTGGGAAATGGTTTACCAATGGGTACTAGGGCTTCAACTGGCAGTTTGACATTGGTGCTTTCAAAATAGCAACTATCAATGGTGGCTTCACTTACCCCATAGGAATTAATCAATCGCGTTTCCAGACCACAAAAGCGCTGAAATTCTTCATACTCCTTCACATACCAGCTATCGGAACCAACAGCTAGCACTCGCATAAAGTCAAGATTTTGCTTTGTTTTCTCAAGATATGCAATTAAGTTTCTGATTACAGCTGGCACAAACTCGGCACAATCAACTTTCTCTTCTTGCATCAGCTTATAGAGAAGTTCTGGAGTCAGAAGCCATTCACGGGGGCAAAGAACTAACTTAGCTCCTGAACACAGCCCGCGCACCAAATCCCCAGTAAATACATCAAAAGAGAAATTTGCCATTTGTAAATGACTACTGGTTTTTGTTCGCAGTTCATAAGCTTGTTCCCAACCGAAATAAGCATTTACCAAACTGCGATGGGGAACCATTACCCCTTTTGGTCTGCCGGTAGAACCTGATGTGTAAATTACATAGGCTAAATTTTCCGGTTTCACCTCACTAGCTAGATTCTGCTGACTCTTAGTAGCAATTACATCCCAATCTGCATCCAAGTAGACTAATTGGGCGCTATGTCTTGGTATCTGGGTTACTAACTTTTTAGCAGTTAGCAATATGGATACTTGAGAATCGCTGAACATATAGTCTAAACGCTCTTGAGGATAATCAGGGTCAAGGGGTACATAAGCTGCTCCCGTCTTTAAAATCCCCAAAATACCCACGAATATATCTAAAGAACGTTCTAGACAAATGCCAATTAGGGTATCTGGTTTTATTTCTAGTTCTTGTAAGTAGTGGGCTAATTGATTGGCGCGGCTGTTTAACTCTTGGTAAGTAAGTCGTTGATTACCAAATACTACTGCTACTGCATTTGGGGTTAGCTCTACCTGCTCTTCAAATAACTGATGAATACACTTGTGAGGATATTCTCTTTGAGTATTGTTCCATTCCACCAATAATTGTTGGCGTTCCCATGCTGCGAGTAATGGTAATTCTGCAATGCGCTGTTCAGGGTTAGCTACCATTCCTTCCAGCAAATTTCGGAAATGCTCTGCCATTCTGGTAATAGTAGCAGCCTCAAACAGGTCGGTGTTATATTCCCATTCACCCACCAATCCTTGAGCAGTATTCTCTAAAGTTAAAGTTAAATCCAACTTAGAAGTGTAATTTTCTACTGTCATGCTGCTCCAAGTTACACCGGGTAGCTGCATTTCTGATATTGGGGTAGCACTATCAAGAATGAACATCACCTGAAATAGTGGTGTGTAGCTTAAGTCCCGTACTGGCTGTAATGCTTCAATCAACTCCTCTACAGGCACATCTTGATGGGCGTAAGCTCCCAAGGCTGTTTTGCGGACTTGTTTGAGAAATTCCCGTAAACTTGGATTACCTGACATATCTGCACGTAGCAGAAGAATGTTGAGAAAGTAGCCAATTAATCCTTGGATTTCAGGGCGATTGCGACTAGCGTTTGGCGAACCGACTAAAATATCCGCCTGTCCTGTATAGCGGTAAAGCAGTATATTATAAGCTGCTAACACTGTCATAAATAAGGTAACACCTTCTTTTTTACTCAGTGCTTTGAGCGCTTCTGTTAGCTCAAAAGAAAGTGCAAAGGGTTGGTGCGCTCCCCGGACAGTTTGCATTGTTGGTCGTGGTCTATCTGTCGGCAGTGATAATATTGTGGCTGCACCTGAGAGTTGTTTTTTCCAGTAAGTAAGTTGAGACTGAAGAACTGTACCTTGTAACCATTTTCTTTGCCACACAGCAAAGTCAACATATTGAATGGGGAGTTCTACTAAGGGCGTAGGTTGACCTTGACTGAAAGCGGTGTAAAGTGCAGTGAACTCTTCTATCAGTATGCTCATTGACCAGCCATCAGAGACAATGTGGTGCATTGTTACTTGTAAGATGTACTCTGTCTGGGACAGTACTAATAAAGTAGCTCGCACTAATGATTCTGTTTCGAGGTTAAATGGTCGCTGCGCTTCGGCGATCGCTATTTTTTGACTTTCATTTTCTCGTTTACTGACTGGTAAATGTTGCAAATCCACTACTGATATTTGCCAATTCAAATTAGGATGGATAACTTGATGTGGTTGCCCATCTAAGGTAATGAAATTGGTACGTAAGGCTTCATGACGGCGAATGATTTCTCTAAAACTTTGTTCTAAAATTGCGACATTTAGCTGACCTTGTAACCGTACCGCCGCCGGAATGTTGTAAAAAGCGCTGTTTGGCTCTAACTGATCGAGAAACCACAATCGTTGTTGAGCTAAGGACAGAGGTAATTTACCTTCTCTAGCGATTGCTTCCAAGACTGGTACTGATTCTGTAACGACTGGCTTTGTCAAGACACCATTTTGAGTTGTTTTAACTGTGCCATTACCATTACTACCTGCTGATAGTTTAGGCGATCGCTTGGGGATAAAACCGACTGCACGCATCTCTTCTATGCTGTGCTTGACAGCCTGAATCACATACTCAATATCTTCATCAGTATGTGCTGTAGAAAGAAAACAGTTACGTCCTTCCCAAATATAAACACCCTTATATATCAGGTGATAGAACAGTAAATCAAAATTCCCCGAAAAAGCAAAACGAAACAGCGAGCCAAAATACACAATTTTGATGGGCACTTCTTCCTGTTCAAAGTATGTATTAAGTGCGATCGCTAAATCCGATGTCCGTTGATTTAAATGCTGTTGCAGCGCTGGCCCTTGGCTTTTAAGATACTTGAGTACAGCCCTAGCTACAGCCATCCCCAAATGGTTTTTGTTGAAAGTGCCAGCAAAAAATGTCTTTTCTACTTGAGGATAAGAAGCGTCCCCATAGTTCCACAAACCACCGTCAATCCCATTCATGTAACTGGCTTTACCAGCTACCACACCAATTGGTATGCTACCACCAACAATCTTGCCGTATGTAACAATGTCTGCTTCAATCCCAAACCATGCTTGCGCCCCACCTAGATGAATGCGGAAACCCACAAGCACTTCATCAAAAATCAGTGCTACACCTGCTACGGCTGTAAACTGTCGTAACTGTTGTAAAAATTCTCGCGGTTGTAAATCAGGGTTACGTCCTTGCACTGGTTCAACCAATACAGCAGCTAATTCAGCAGCATGAGCTTGCAAAATCTCTAAAGATTTGGGTTCTCCATAATCTAACACCAGCACATCTTCAACCGCATTAGCAGTGATTCCGGGTGCAATGGGTACTGTTGATAATCCATCTAACGATTCTTTAGCCAAAATTCCATCAAAATGACCATGATAAGAACCAGCAAAAATCGCAATCTTGCTACGGCCTGTTTTTGTACGCGCCAAACGTAGCGCTGTCATCACTGCCTCTGTACCTGAGTTACAGAAGGTGACTCGCTCCATACCCGTCAGTTCACTGATTAACGCGGCAACTTCCCCGGCGTAATTTGCCTGTGGGCCAATTTGAATGCCTTGCTGAAGATGTTCATCTACCGCTGCGGTAATAAACGGTGCTGCATGACCAAAAAGCAGGACTCCAAATCCCATTGTGATATCTACATATTCATTCCCATCTATGTCCCAACATCTCGCACCCTTGGCGCGTTCACCAATAATCGGGTATACCATTTCTTTGGTAGAAGGGCGAAATCCGGCGACAGCACGACTATCAGCTAAAAATGAGCGATAAGTTTGTGCATACTGCTTTGATGATTGTGTTTTTTGAGTATAATTTGAAATCAGTGTTTTTAAGTGCTGCTGCTGTGGCTGATTGATTTCTCTTGGTGGTGGCGGTTCTATGGGAGAGAAATTTTTAGTAACGGTTTGATTAGATTGAACCTGATTGATAGCAATGCCTGTTTCTTTTACAACCTGATTTTGTGGTGTTGGTGGAGATGATGCTAGATGAGAATTACCATTCGATGACAGCACATTCCCTGTGGCACGCAAAACATCTAATTGCTGAGACATCACCTGAGACATCACTTGCAGTTGTTGCAGCATTATTCTTTCTACTGCTGTTTCACCTGCTGTTTGCTGAACAGTAGATTTTAATGTTGGTTGTTGAGTATGAGAATGACCATTACCATTGGACTCAACAAATGCCAAAGGAGGACTCTGTGGTGTTGGCGGTTGAGTTTGATATACAGGTTCAGGTAGTTGTACATCGACAAAAATTGGCTCTGGAAGCAAATTCTGATCGATGTAGGACGCTACTGCATAGATAGTTGTCAATTGTTCAAACAATTGACTGATGGTAATCTTAATGCGATATGTGATGTCTATGTAATTTATGGCATCGATTAACATTAAGGAATCCGCTCCTATCTCTAAAAAAGGAGCATAAAAATCCACTTCCGAAGGTTCCGCTTTCAGTAAATTTACTATATAAGAATGTAATTTTGAAACAATCAGATCCAGCCTTTTGATTTGAGGAGTTGTATCAACTTTGGGCTGTAATGCCTTTAATGGTGGAGCTATTTCTGTATCAAATTGGCTAGTGCTTAATTGGGATGGCAGAGATTTTTGTGTGTCAAATTTATTATCTGATGTACTTACTGGTGCGTCAATCCAATAACGTTTACGCTGAAACGGGTAAGTTGGCAATTGCACACGACGACGGAAATAATCACGGTCAAAACCAGACCATTCTACCTGTACCCCATGTACATATAGCTCTCCTAAACTTTCGAGTATTTGTTGCCAATCTTCGCGCCCTTGACGTAAACTAGCTAACCAAAGACCTTTACCTAGAAGGCATTTACTCCCCATTCCCAATAAAATTGGTTTTGGGCCAATTTCCACAAAAATCTCATAATCTGCGGTGTGAAGCGTCTGTATACTCTTAGCAAACTGTACTGACGATATTAAATGATCACACCAATATTCAGGATTAATCGCCTCACCGATCAGTTGTCCGGTAACGTTAGAGATGATATCAATTTGAGGAGCATTATAAGTCACAGTGGCAGCAACTTGCCGGAATTCTGCCAGTATTGGCTCCATAAGTGGAGAGTGGAAACCGTAGGAGGTTACAAGCTTTTTCGTTTGAATTCCTGCGGCTTTTAAATTTGCACAGATTCGCTCAATTGCCTCCCGCTCTCCAGAAATCACAGTATTTTGTGGGCCGTTATAGGCTGCAATGCCTACAGATGGTTTCTCTTCGAGACGCGGCGCGAATGCCACTTCTGCCAGATCAATTTCTGTAATAGCCCAAATATCTGCCTCGCAAGCAAATACTGCCACCATCGCTCCTGTTTGTGGTAGGCTTTGCATCAAACGCGATCGCTCCGCAATCAGCTTCAATCCATCCTCTAGGCTGAAAACCCCTGCCACACAAGCGGCAACATATTCCCCAACACTATGACCCATCACTACAGATGGTTCTACACCCCAGGATTTCCAAAGCTGTACCAAGGCATACTCTAGAGCGAATAGAGCAGGTTGGGCGTAAGCTGTCTGGTCTATGAGCGAGGTTTCTCCTGGTTGGGGATAGATAACTTTTAGCAGATCCTCTTTTAAGTAAGGACGCAAAATTTCATTGCAGTAGTCCAGAATTTTTCGGAAGGTAGGTTGCGTTTCGTAGAGTTGGCTTCCCATACCTACATATTGAGAACACTGCCCTGTAAACAAAAAGGCAATTTTTGGTGGCGTATTTTCGTGTATTCGCCCGATTTTGATTCCTGTAACTTCTTGCTGACTAATAAAGTTAAGTAGCCGTTGATGCAGGTCAGATGTTGACGTAGCGATCGCACTTAACCGATGCTGAAAATGTGAGCGTCCTGTATTCGCTGTAAAGCAGATATCTCCTAAAGGTAAATCTAAATTAGCGGCTAGATAAGTTTCATAACGACTTACTAACTGCACCAGAGCATTTTCTGTTTTCGCTGAGAAGGTGAGTAGATGTTTGGGACGCTCGATTTCTGGTATTACAGGTTCTAATGGTGGTGCTTCTTCAATCACAATATGAGCGTTAGTGCCACCAATACCAAAAGAGCTAATTCCGGCTCTCCGCAAGCCTGATGATTCCCAAGAACATAACTTGGTATTGACTTGAAATGGTGTTTCTGCAAATGGAATCAGTGGATTAGGCTGCTGGAAATGCAAATTTGCAGGTATTTGACGGTGTTGAATAGCTAAAATAACTTTCAGGAGTTGGGCCATGCCCGCAGCACATTCTAAATGCCCAATATTAGTTTTAACAGAGCCAATTTTACAAAACTGCTTGCGTTCTGTGTATTTGCGGAAAGCTTTCGTTAATCCCTCAACTTCAATTGGATCTCCCAAAGAAGTACCAGTTCCATGCGCCTCGACATAAGAAATCGTATCTGCGGAGATCCCTGCTGCATCCAAAGCCTGACAAATTACCTCAGCATGAGAACGCGAATTCGGTGCTGTGATCCCATTAGTCCGACCATCATGATTGACAGCTGATCCTTTAATTACTGCATAAATGCGATCGCCATCTTTTAAAGCCTGACTCAGAGGTTTTAACAATAATGCTCCCGCTCCTTCACCTAAGACGATACCATCAGCTTGGCTGTCAAAGGTTGCACAGCGTCCATTTGGTGAGTGCATTTTCATCCGGCTCATGCCCACATAATATTCTGGAGACAAGAGCAGATTAACCCCTCCGGCTAAAGCTGTCGTACATTCACCTTGCTGTAGACTGCGACACGCCATGTGCAACGCTACCAGAGAGGAGGAACACATTGTATCAATTAAAACTGAAGGTCCACGAAGATTTAGTAAGAAAGAAACACGGTTAGCAATGATGGCATTCTGATTACCAATTCCGGCACTATAATCTGATGTATTCAGAGCAGGTGCAATGCGTTGGTAATAGCCATTATTACTACAGCCGACAAAAACCCCCACCTGACTCTGAGCAAAGCTTTCCGGTGAGTAGCCAGCGTTTTCCAAAGCTTCCCAAGCTACTTCCAAGAATAGCCGTTGTTGCGGGTCCATTAACTCGGCTTCCCGTGGGGAGATTTGGAAGAAGAGAGGATCAAATTGATCGATATGATCGATAAATCCACCCCAACAGGAATAAGTTTTGTTAGCTGCACCAGGATTTTTGTCATACCAATCTGACAAATTCCAGCGCAAGCTAGGTACTTGAGCGATCGCATTTTTGCCTTGAGATAAGAGTTCCCAAAATGACTGCAAATCTGGGGATTGCGGAAAGCGTCCAGACATCCCAATTACCGCAATATCTTCGGCACGGATGCGATCGTTAATTGGCTCAACTACTTTTGTGCTTGCAGGGTTAAATAACTTGTTAGATAAAACTACCGCTTTTTGTCGTTCTAAGTTAACAGCCCATAATTTAGCAGGTTCCCAGTTAACTAAGAGATATTTCTGTAACTGAGTTTTTTGCTCTTGAATCAGATATAAGGCAAATTCGGTTGGTGTAGGATATTCAAACAGTAGGGTGGGAGAGATAGAAAAGCCGAATTTTTCCCCTAAAGTTTCCATAATCTCTACAGCTTTAAGAGAATCTATACCAAAACTGTAAAAGCTTTTATCGAGGGAAATTTGGCTCGATTTTTTTCCTAAAGAGTTAGCAATTTGTTGGACTATGACTTCACCGATCCATTGTAGTAAAGAACCTTGGGGAACTTGCACCTCCTCATTTTGTCTAGAGGGTATTTTTAAACTAGTCTCAATGCTAAACGCTGGTAAAGAGTTATTGATAATTGCATTATTGGTTTGCTTAAGCACATCTGTTTTTGGTTGATTATAGCTTTCAATAGTTTCTTTGATGCTGGGTTCATCTACACCGTTAACTAGTTGTCTGAGATTGTTTAAAGAGTCAAGACTGGCTAGAACTGTATTACCATCAATACCAAAGTCAATGAGACAAGCAATTTCATCAACACCAATCTCATGCAAGCGCTGAACCATTTCTAAACAAGTGCTGGGTGTTCCAAATAAGGCACTTGTGTGGAAATATCTCTCAAATGCATAAGCTAAGAGGTTCGCTTTTTCAGTTTCGGTCAACTTATCAAGATCGTCAGAACCGTGTCTCCACAAGTTCACAGAGCTTTTCATGTATTCTATAAAAGGTTCACGAACCTGATTGCGAACAACCTTAATGTCTTCACCAATAAAGGTATGCAACATCAGAGTTACTTGACCACTATCGGGATCGTAACCATGTTGCTTTCGAGTCTCTCGATAAAGGGCTATTTTTTGGGCTAATTCTTCAACAGGTTGAAAAAGAAGTGCCGTCAGGATGTTAAATCCAGATGCTCCAGCCTCAATAAATCTTTCTTTACCTCCAGTACAGGTGATCCATATAGACAATTCACGCTGCATAGGTAGGGGATAGACTTTAATATCTGTTTGTTTTCCAACACCATTAGGAAGGGAAATATTTTCTCCGCGCCATAGTTTTTGTACAGTTTGGATACCTGAGAACATAACTTCTTTACTATCTGCATGGGTATCGGGCGATAGTACAAAGTCGTTGGGGTTCCAACCTCTAGCAAAAGCTAAGTCTACTCTGCCATGAGATAAGTTATCAACAACAGACCATTCTTCAACGACTCGAATCGGGTTGTGCAATGGTAAGACAACACTACCAGCACGTAAGCGGATGCGCTTAGTTAAGGAGGTCAGGGCGGCACTTAAAACAGATGGATTGGGATATAGACCACCAAAGGCGTGAAAATGACGTTCTGGTGTCCAGACAGCAGTAAATCCATTGCGATCGGCAAACTTAGCCCCTTCAAGGAAAAGTTTATATTTTTCATCGCTAAATTCAGCCTCGTTGCTAGAGAAATACAACAAGCTGAATTGCATCTTTTTGCTTTCTTTGGGATTTTGGAGTTGAGGCTCTATGACCACATCCACAGTATTTAAAGCATTTAAAGTTCCAGCTAAAAATCCCGCGCGACAAGCATGGCGCTGAATTTTACCACTAGAAGTTTTAGGAATACTTCCGGTTTTCAGCAACAAAACTGCATAAACCTGTAGCTCATGGATTTGAGAGACTGATGTCTTGATAGCTTCAACTACCTCATCTAGGTTGAGATGCCGTAAATAAGTTCGTTCTACTTCCTGAACAATTACCAATTGTTCTTCGCCATCAATGTCAACACTAAAAGCTGCACCGGAACCTGCTTTTAGTGCCTGATGGCTTTGTTCTACTGTCAGTTCAATATCTTGAGGATAATGGTTGCATCCTCGAATAATCACAACATCCTTGAGTCGTCCAGTGATAAACAACTGACCATCTTTTAAAAATCCTAAATCTCCTGTGCGTAAGAAAGGCCCTTCCGCCGTATCTGCTAAATAGGCATGAAAAGTTTCCTTTGTTTGCTCTGGTCGATTCCAGTAACCCTTGGCGATACTTGATCCCGATACCCAAATCTCTCCTACTTGTTCGGGAGCGCACAAAGTTAACGATTGAGGATTGGCGATCGCAATTTTTGTATCGAGCCACGCATAGCCACACCCTACTAAATGCTTAACCTTTGGAGTATCTTCACTCACCTGGATAATTTGATTTTTTTCTAATGCCTTTGGATCAACTACACAGTAAACTGGCTCATCTGCAACACCTCCACCAGAAATCATTAGCGTTGCTTCAGCCATCCCATAACAAGGATAGAAAAATTTAGCTTGGAAACCAGAAGATTTAAATGTTGCGGCAAACTTTTCCAAAGTTTCTCGACGCACAGGTTCAGCACCACTATAGGCGCTGCACCAACTACTCAAATCCAGGTTGGCTCGTTGTTCTGGAGTAATCTTACTCACACAAAGTTCATAGCCAAAGTTCGGGCCACCACAATGAGTTGCTTTGTAATCAGAAATAGCCTTCAGCCAACGAATCGGTTGCTGAACAAAGGATGCTGGTGACATCATGACACTCGGAAAACCTGTATACAGAGGTTGCAAAACCCCATCAATTAGCCCCATATCATGGAAGCTTGGCAACCAGGTTACAGACACACTATTTGGTGTGAGTTCAAAGGCTGACTTGATATACTCCGAATTTTGCAACAAATTACCATGAGTAACGATCACACCCTTCGGCGTTCCTGTAGAACCCGAAGTGTATTGCAGAAAAGCCAACGTGCTTTTCTCCAGTGGTGGCTTTTGCCAATTAGAAGCATCACTAACAATCTTGTCAATGGCTATGCAATGCAAAGCTGTTAATTCTGGTTCTTGAGCAAAGCCTTGTTGAATATTAGTCAAGACGGATGCTGTAGTGAGGGCAAACCTTGCTTCTGAGTCTTTGACAATAGCTTGCAGTCTCGTCATGCGTTGGTTGCGTCGGGGTGGATATACGGGAACAGCTAAAACCCCAGCGTATAAACATCCGAAAAAAGCCACAATAAATTCTAATCCTGATGGATAAAGCAGCAAAGCTCTTTCGCCTGGTGCAGCTTTTAAGCTCTGGAGTTCTACCGCAATAGCTCGTGCTTTTTGGTCTAACTCTTGATAAGTTAGTTTGACTTCTTCGGTATCTCCATCCACCAAGAAAGTATAAGCGATTTGGTTTGGTTGGGATAAAGACCGATAAGATAATAAATCAACAAAAGTGGCACAGTTTAGAGAAGTCATTAGTATAGCAATCCTATTTAAATTGTAAAATTAGTTATGGAGACAGGTAATAGGTTATAGGCAAGATTTTTTTACGCATAATTTAGGATTGCTATATATTCAAGTTCTGTATTTTTGTGACAATTTTTTCTATTTTTTTAGATGCCGATTGAGGAAAATTTATAGCCTCTTTAGTCTCTAGTTCTTTTGCAGCCATAAAAAGCAAATTCACTGGTGATTAAGATATTCAGTACGGATGTCGCTTAAGAATAACTTCGCAATAACTAAAGATATCTTCTAGTCAAAGAAGGCAAGGCTAACTTAGCCATATCATTGATTTAATCAAGCCTAGGTTAACTATTAGTTAAACATCTCTGTGCTGAATAACTTAATCCATTTTACGATCAGTAATCAAAAAATGAAGGTTGATTACAAAAATCAGTTCTCGGTTTTATGGAAAACTTGGCATTATGGAGTTTTTAAGAGTTTTTCACATATCTGAACTAAGGATTGTAGATGGCGATCGCTCAACCCCAAATCAACAGACTTTGCTAATACTAAAGCCAATTGTTCTGGCGTTAAGTTTGTCAAGGTAATCGCTGTTTTATTAATCAAACTATTTAATTGGGTATTGTCTAAACTTGAAGAGCTGTTCATTTCATTATCTAGTATTTCTTTCTGATCATAAACTATTATTTTACTAAAATTTACAATTTTAGAATTTTCATTTTCTCTAGAAAATGACTGGCGTTCAAATAATGGAAAACTATTTTTCAATTTGATACCTTTGCTAGCTAAATCATCTGGTAGATAAAAAATAGAAGTAGTTTCATGATCTTCTATTTGTAGGGAGTTAGAAGAATTGGGCCTGATGGTTTTTAAACCAATATTTGTATTTTCTAAATTACAAGGTTGAGATGGGACGTTTCCCTTATATTTATTGACAATTTCTTTAGCTTGTGTATAGGTAATATTTTCACCTATAACTGCACGTTTTAGAACTTCGGCTCTAGCCTCTTTAGAAGTAGAGGGAGCAGCGATGATATAAAGGGCTGAGGCACTAATATTCAAATTCGTAAAATTTACGAATTTCAGATGCTCTGCAACATGCATAAACTTAGTTGCAGTTGAGATACTCCAATTAAACTCAACCTTGAGCCAATTTGTAAAGTTTCCATGCCCTAAAAACTTTTTTACTTCTATTAACCTCTGTCCAATATTGATAATGTCCTCAGCAGTTCGACGTATCAGTACTTTGATTTCGTGAGTATGTTCTTGAACTAAAGCTAGTGTTTCAGCATTTAAATTAGGATATGTAATTTTGGAATTTGGGGTTGTTTGATTTGGCAGACGGTCTAATAATTCGCCCATTTTTTTGCTGGTTTCCATGTGAGAGTATAAACTCCATTTTTTCAGACAATTATGTATATATACAGTTTCCAGTAGGAAATTATGTGAATTAGATTCACCTTTGTTAAGGTATCAGTAATAGGTTAAGGGCTTATGCAATTTAGGATAAGATTTTGTAACTAGGTGTATAACAGTGCAAACGCATTTTATTTACGCAATACTGACTAGATAACTCACCATTGCGATCATCGAATAATTAATGTAATAGGTGAGCCAGGGATTTGATTAGTATTTTAAATATTAAAGATAAAATCTTTATTCACTAAGATTTTTATTTCAAGCTTATACTTGAATGTTCACAGAAACTACAGGTATATTAAATTAGAGTAAACTAACAATTGGTTAACAATAGGTAAAAAAATTAATAAATTTACTCTGAATAAAAAGCAGGGTTAGCGCGTCTCAAAACCTATTGGCAAAAGGACTTACTCGATCAGCAACAAAGTGACACCATCTGAGGTAGAGTAAGATTTAATTCATCGAACTGCCATATAATTGGGAAGATATTGAGGAGTATGGGATCAATAAAAAAGAATGGTTGCAAACATTTTTAGAACTACCAGCAGTATTCGCCAAAAATAACGACGGCAGCTATGAACGATCGCTATATGCTTTCTGTGTTAGCTGCGGCTCTCTCAAACTCAGTACCTCTGCCATAAATCCCCCTGTCAATAGGGTTTAAGACACGCTAACCCTGGAATAAAAAGTGTAATTTTTACCGATTTATTAACTAGTTTTCAAAAAGTAATTTTATTTAACTGTTGCTCAAGGATCGAGATGTCAAACTATCTGTAAACGAGTTTGATTAATACTATGCTTACAAAAACCTATCATAATCTAAACCAGACACAGCGATATAACACTCAAAGTCCAAATATAGCAATCCTGTTTGAGTTGTAAAATTAGTTGTGGAGGCAGGCAATAGCCAATAGATTTTTTCCTGAATGATTTAGGATTGCTATAGTAAAGCGATCGCCAATCAATTCAAAGCTTTACTAACTCATCAGCCTGGATGCAATGAGCAATTGAAAATGAGCGAGCGCAACTTGAATCTGATATGAGTGTAGACAATAAGTTGCAGATATTTAAGAATTAACTTGCGTGCTAGCCAAAAGAATATTTACCGTAGAGTCAGACATTAATTTTCCAATTTTTGCACAAGTCTAATATTTATAGGTTGACTTCAAATGACTATCCATATAGAAATCCCAATTATTCGTAAAAAGGTTAAGTATTCATTACCCTGGCTAATGGGATTGATTGTAGCCGGAGTCTTAATTGTTGGCACAATGATGACCTTGGGAGTGGTGAATCGAAGGGCAAGTAAACAAGATATCACACAACTAACCGTCCCAGTTCAAGCGAAAACTATCACCGTCCGAATCACTGCAACTGGTAAGATACAACCAATACAAAGCGTTAATATTAGCCCTAAAAATCCGGGAATTCTGGCAAAATTGTATGTGGAACAAGGGCAAAAATTGCAGCAGGGACAAATTATTGCCCAGATGGATAATTCAGAGATTAAAACTCAAGTCATCCAATATCAAGCGAGCTTAGACCAGGCAAAGGCACAGTTAGCTGAAAGTCAAGCTGGTAGCCGTCCTGAAGATATTGCAGAAGCTAAAGCGCACGTAGCCGAAGCCGAAGCCCAGTTAACTGTGGTGCGTGAGGGTAATCGTTTGCAAGAAATTGAACAAGCACAAGCGCAAGTAGATTCAGCTCAAGCACAAATGGAATTGACTCAAGCACGGCTGAAGCGCTATCAGGAATTAGCTAAAGCCGGCGCTATTTCCCAAGACTCTCTTGAACAATACACCAGTGAAGACAGACAGGCAAAGGCTAGTTTAGAAGAGGCTCAACGCCGATTATCGCTACAAAAAAGTGGCAACCGCAATGAAGACATTAAAAGACAGCAAGCAATAGTTGCTCAAGAACGTGAGGCGTTACGAAAATTGCAAAATGGTAGTCGTCCCGAAGAACTTACGCGATTGAGAGCATCTGTAGTGGAGGCAAACGCTAAGTTGGAACAACAGCAAGTGCAGTTAGCAGATACAATTATTCGCGCTCCATTTTCTGGGACTGTTACCCAGAAGTATGCAACATTAGGGGCATATGTAAGTCCAGCTATTTCAGCTTCTAGTGATGCGTCTGCAACTTCGACCTCAATTATTGCTTTGGCAAAGGGTTTAGAAGTAGTAGCAAAAGTACCAGAAGTAGATATTCCTCATGTCAAAGTAGGACAAAAGGTAGAACTTATTATTGATGCTTATGCCGATGAAGTATTTCATGGGTATGTGCGCCTAATTTCTCCAGAAGCGATAGTTGAACAAAATGTTACATCTTTCCAAGTGCGCGTGCAACTTGATACAGAAAGTGAAAAACTGCGTTCGGGAATGAATGTGGATAATGTAATTTTTATTGGCAAAACTATTCCCAATGCCTTACTGGTGCCCCAAGAGACAATTGTCACTCAGCATGGGAAAACTGGTGTGATGATGCCGGATACCAATAATCAACCGCAGTTTCGCCCCGTAACAGTTGGTGTCAGCGTCGACAGTCAAATTCAAGTTTTGCAAGGACTCAAAGCAGGCGATCGTATATTTAATGACCTTCCCGAAGACAAACAACCAAAGCCATCAACATAATGAATATTCTAGAAAGCTTCAAAATGGCTACTACTACATTGCTGGCGAATAAACTCCGCAGTAGTTTAACCATGCTAGGAATTATCATCGGCAATGCCTCTGTGATTGCCATGATTGGGATCGGTGAAGGCGCACAAAAGTTTGCTAACAAGCAGTTTGAAGCATTAGGGCCAAATACATTGTTTATCGTTCCTGGTAGTCCAGAAGGGAAAAATACAGGTATTTTTACACCTAAGACATTAGTAATCGCCGATGCCGAAGCGATCGCCAAACAATTATCTACAGTTCAAAACGTGGCTCCAGATATTACTAATAAAATCATAATTAATTACCGCAATCAAAACTCAAATAGCTCAGTTATTGGGACAACACCAGCATATCTTTCTGTTCGTAATTTTAAGATCGCTCGTGGTAGGTTTTTCCAGGAGTTAGATATAAAACGCAACCAAACAGTGGCAATTTTAGGACCTGACTTGGCCAAAAAACTGTTTGGTAGTCAAAATCCCATTGGTCAGCAGGTGCGGATTCAAAATGTTGCTTTTAAAGTGATTGGCTTAACAGTAGCTAAAGGCTCTTTTTTGGGTGATAACAATGATGATTTAGTTTTTATCCCCATTACCACCATGTCTAGTAGAGTTATAGGGCGAACTTCTCCTTATGGTATCGAGCTTTCACTGATCTCGGTATCTGCCAAAAATCAAAATAGCATCAGGGCGGCAGAATTTCAAATCAAAAACTTGCTGCGTCTGCGTCACAAGATTATTCAAGACGATGACTTTAGCATTGAAAGCCAACAGAACATTCTAGAAATTATTAATACAATTTCCGGTGCATTAACAATGATGTTGGCTGCGATCGCTGGCATTTCCTTACTTGTTGGTGGGATTGGCATCATGAATATTATGCTAGTCTCTGTCACAGAACGTACTCAAGAAATTGGGCTCCGCAAAGCAATTGGCGCTAATCAGAAAGACATCTTATTGCAGTTCATCATTGAAGCTGTGCTTCTCTCAGTCGCTGGTGGGGTAATAGGAATTGTTGTAGGAGGGAGTGCGATTGTAGTAGTTGGCATTTTCACGCCTTTAAATGCTGGGGTCTCACCCATAGCAGTTCTTGTAGCTGCCAGTGTTTCTGGTGGTATTGGATTATTCTTTGGCGTTGTTCCTGCACGTCGTGCTGCCCAACTTGATCCTATTGTGGCGCTCAAAAGTGCTTAAATAACTCAATATTCAAACTGAGCGATACAATTCTCTATGGCAAATACTCTTACGACTATTAATGCTAATATTCCCAGTCCTACTCCGCAGTCAGCAATCATTTATCTAGAAAAGGTTTTTAAAGTGTATGGGAGTGGTGAAACCAAAGTACAGGCACTCAATGATATCAACTTGATTGTGGAACAGGGCGAATATTGTGCAATTATGGGATCTTCAGGTTCTGGTAAATCCACAGCTATGAATATTATTGGTTGCTTGGATCGCCCCAGTTGTGGACATTATTACTTGAATCATCTTGATGTTGCCCAAATGACTGATGTCGAGTTAGCAAATATTCGCAACCAAAAACTGGGGTTTGTGTTTCAACAATTCCATTTATTAACGCAATTGTCAGCTTTGGAAAATGTAATGCTACCGATGGTATATGCTGGTGTGCAACTTGAGGAAAGACGCGAGCGTGCGATCAGAGCTCTTCAACGCGTAGGTCTAGCCAATCGCCTATACAACAAACCCACTCAACTTTCTGGTGGACAGCAGCAACGGGTAGCGATCGCTCGTGCCATTGTTAACTGTCCCGCTATACTCCTAGCTGATGAACCTACTGGCGCACTTGATTCGCGCACTACCCAAGAAGTATTGGATATCTTTACTGAACTTAATAACAGTGGGATTACGGTGATGATGGTTACTCATGAGTCAGATGTTGCTCGTCAAACCCGACGTATTATTTGGTTTCGTGATGGTCAAGTTGTACACTCTCATGTGACCCCAGCTGATTTGAATGAACTTAAGTAGTCAATATCTTAGCCAATATATTTAATCTTAAAGGGGTTATGACAAAATACGGATACTGTTGGCGAATGTATTACATACTTGTAAATAAAAATATTACGTAAGATAAAACCTTCAATCTATCGTTGCGGCTTTTAGTTGTAATACTTTTGTTTATAGGTTTGTAACACTTTCGCCAACAGTATCAAATACGTGTAGAATGGGACACGTTGTAAGGTTTTGTAAAGAAAGACGGCTGAAAGCATTAATTTATAAAAATTTTGAATGCACAGAAAGGAGAAAGAAGGAACTGTCCGTATTAAGCCGCTTAATACGGACACTCCCCATGACCTACTCAGATTTCTTTTTGAAGCGATAAGCCTAACGTTATAGCAGGGAGCAATGCGATTTTGTCAGATCCGGTAAACAAAGTGCGATCGCTAAATTCTTATTTCAGTAGTAAAAACTTATTTATACAAAAAAATAGTAATAATACATAAAGAGTCAAGATGAGTTAAAGCCACGACTTGCAAAACTCTCTTTTTTGATGCCAAAAAAGTTAGGATTCCCTTTGAGCAGTAATTTCGAGACAGGGATTATTTACTTTAATGGAAAAAAATATATGTGCAACTCTAGATTTGAGTAAATCATTGTCAAATTTTTCTTTGGAGATGACAAAATGTTTAGAGTTGACAAATATCACAGAATGGAATGGGAAAATTCTTAAAGAAAGAGAAGAAAAAATTAGGGAAATTGCACTTATTTTAGCTGGACAGTGTATTGCAATTTTGTTGTATAACCTCTCCCAATCTCAGTCAGCTAATCAAACAGCTATGATTCAAACAAGAAGCTGGTGGGATACTACTATGCAAAAGCATGGTTATAGAAAACGCCAAATATTAACAGTTGGAAACGTTTTAGTCACTCTAAAGTTACCATACATGGTAAAAAAAAAGCCAACAACAGAGTCCAAAAATAAAATGTCTATTCAGGAATTTTATCCTCTGCTCCCGTGGTTGGGGATGTCGGAAGGATTAACCCCGTTGGTATGGTCAACAGTTGCTCAATACGGTGCAATTGCTAGCTCATTTGAAGCTGCCTGCACAACTTTAACTGGTTGGGGAATTGATCTTAGTTTAAAACGAATTGAGCGTTTGACATATAAGTTTGGTCAAATCGGCATCAACTTGCGTCAATCGAAAATATTAAATCGGCAGATGGATATTTTATCTGGAGGTAATATTCTTAAAGACCAAAGAGTTGTTATCGCTGTAGATGGTGAGTCCAGTCGGCGGTGTCGGTTTCCGTCCCGTCGAACTGGCGAACTCGAAGGGTGGTCGGAGTAGAATCCGAATCAATAAAAAGGGGAGAAAAAACTCCCGCACTAAGCGACACGGGTTTATTGGTCAATGGATTGAGCCAAAGTTATTCACAATTTATGTTGTTGATGAGCAAGGTAAAAAAGTAAATAATTCTGAGGTTCCTATTACTAATGATGGCACTTATGATGGATACAAAGCGCTTTTAGAAATTTTAGAAGTACACTTAATTGGCTTAGGAATTAGTCAGGCAAAACAAGTTTTATTAATCGCGGATGGAGCAGAATGGATCTGGATACACATTCCCCCGCTTTTGACACGATTAGGATGCCCAATTCAAACTTATCAACTTTTTGATTTTTATCACGTTACGGAAAACTTAAAAGTATTTGCAGACGTAGCTTTTAATGAAGAAATACAGTCAAAACAATGGTTTATAAAAGCTAGGAAAATTTTAAAAAAAGGGAATGCTAAATCCTTAATCGCTCAGATGGACGAATTCATTGCTGTAGCTACTGGAGAGCGCTGTCAGATTATGGTGGGCAAGCGAAATTATCTTTTAAATGCCTACCGAGAAGGACGTTTAAATCTGAAGGGGGGACAAGCACCCGAAAGCCTTTGTGCTGTATTAAGTTGAGCGAATTATGGTAAAAAAAGATAGGTCAGTATTGTCAATAAGACCTATCTGTTGAAAATGTTACCTGAATTATACCAGAAGCATCTACAAAGTTTACTTTCACAGTCCGAATTAATATTTCTGACGCTGGTGATTAACGTAGTACAAAATATCAAAGATGTGAAACTAGAGAAAATATCAGAGTCGCGACCATTATTCATTCAATGCCAGTCGAGACGGAAGAAGTTACAAAGGTTTCTATCATTACCAATATTGAATATAGAAGAATTATGGTTTCCCATAATTGAACGATGGTTAGCTCAAACTTTCCTCGGAAATCACCGAATCTATTTAGCAATTGATAGGACGAATTGGAAAAGAAAAAATCTACTAATGATTAGTGTAATTTTTCAAAAAAGAGCTATACCGATATACTTTAAGCTTTTAGCAAAATTAGGTAGTAGTAACTTATCAGAACAAACTAAGGCATTATCAAAGATAATTCCCTTATTTAAAAACTATAAAACGGTAGTGTTAGGAGATAGAGAGTTTTGTTCAGTGAGCTTGGCGAAATGGCTTGATGAACAAGGGTTTGAGTTTTGTTTGAGACTCAAGAAAAATGAGAATATTGAGTTGAAAGCTCATTTATGGTGCGAAATAAAAGATTTAGGTTTAAAACCAGGAACATCTTTTTTTGTATCAGATGCAACGGTAACAAAAACTAAACAAGTGAAGGGATTTAATGTGGCTTGCAAATGGAAAAAGAATTACCGTAAAAACAAAGCTAAAGAAGGATGGTTTATTTTAACTAACATGAATAGTAAAATAACGGCGATTCCGGCATATCAAAAGCGCTTTGATATAGAAGAGATGTTTAGAGATTTTAAAAGTGGCGGTTACAATTTAGAGAAGACAAATGTGGAAGGTAAGCGGTTTATTGCTTTAGTTTTAATCATCTCATTAGGGGAGGGGGGTGGGGACATTACAAGGTCAGAATATTAAGAGTAAAGGAATTGCAAAATATGTGGCACGTCCCAAAGAATATGGACGTTCTCACAGAAGGCATAGTAACTTTTATATCGGTCTTTATGCACAGAACTGGGTTAATTTCATTGGTGATTGTTGGAGTTTAGTTCAAGATTTAATGCGATTAAGTCGTCATAAACTAGAGAATTATTTACAAGGGATGAGAGCTATGAAGCTTATACAGTCAGCTTTATAGGCTTCATGGTGCCCCTTCAGAAAAATAAATATAAAAATATTCAAGACTTTTTGGTTGAAGAAGAAAATCAAAAATTTAATATTATTAATGAAATTATTTTTTCAATCAAAAAATATTTAGACTTAAAAAATAATTATCTTAGTAAAAATTCTTTAATTAACCTCAGTACAAATAAACCCAGTCGATTAGAAGATGTTTTATGTCTAAAAAAAGTAACGAGTTATTAGAGTTAGCAGAAACTATGCTGAAATATTACAACGAGTCACTAAGCATAGCCCATGATAGCTACGATGATAAAATGGTTTGCAACGATAACAAACAAATTATAGAATCATATAAAATAAAATTCAAAAAAAAGGTACTAAAAATTATTCAACAAGGAAAATACAGAAGTGCTATGTTATTAGACAAAAAAGCAACCCATTTAATAAAAAATTGTAAAAATGATGAGCCAGATATTGACAAAATAGTAGATTTAATAGCAAGTCAGGAGGAAATATTAATCAAAAATAAAAGATTAACGTATATTGAACCTCAAGCACTGATTGTCTGTTTAGATAAACTTATTTACTTTGATGTAAATAGTAGCGGTTCAATCACTCATCTTTTGCAAGACATAAAAAATAAATCTACATATATAGTTGCTAAAGAAGTAACTTTTGAAAAAGAGAAATTTGAAGAATATGATGATTTAAATTCTATATTTTTTTAATAATTAATATGAATACAGCACTTACGGCTGTTATGAGGTACAGTAGCAGCAACTAGCAAAGCAGTTTCTTAAATGTTGAGGATTTATTAGGTCGAGTGCAACTGAGATTAGTTTATCAACCATTTCTGTTGTAGTTGGAGCAAAACTGCGTAAATAGGATTTAAGTTGTGACCACCATAATTCAATTGGATTAAAATCGGGAGAGTATGAGGATAAACAAATAACTTTCGCGCCTACAGCTTCAATGATTGGCACAATTGAATCTAGTTTATGTGCGGATAAATTATCCATTACTACTACTGCTCCTAACCATAAATTTGGCACTAAAAACTTTTCAACAAATAATTCAAATGCAATGCCATCCATTGAACCATTCATTGTCATTAATGCAACTACTTTGTTAATACCAATTGCTCCAATTACTGTAACTTTTGAGCCTCTATAGAAGGGGTTAAGAGAGTAAGCTCTTGTTCCCATTTGCGAATGGGCATGAGTCCTCGTTAACCCAAGTAGGACACCAGTTTCATCCAAAAATACTAAATTTTCTGGCTCTATATGTTTGACCTTTTCCCAGTAATCTCTTCTTTTATTCAGGACTCTAAGAGTTCCTGCTTGTGTACTCCGCTTCGTTTTTTTTTACGATTTAATCCTAATTTTTGTAACGCCCGACACATTGCACTTCGACCCACCCAATTGCCAGTCTTGTCTGCAAATAATTCACATAACTCTATCAATGTTGCATCTGGATGTGCTTCAACTAATTCCCTTAACTCTACGTCAGCATTTGTTAAATGACTAAATTGTGGTTTTCCTCGCGGCTTTGGTTGTAAGTTTCCTTCAAGTTTTTGTTGTTTTACAAGCTTTTGGACTAAACTTTTTGACACGGAAAATATGTTAGCTACTTTCCTGATTGAGATGTTTTTTTGAAGATGTGCTGCAACTATTTTTTCTCGAAGCTCGACAGAGTATGACTTCATTTAAAGGTATTTATATTTTAATTTAGTGTACCTCATAACAGACGCAAGTGCTGTAACTCTGACGAATGGGAGGAGGGATTGCTTGCCTACGACGTTACAAAATTTGGGCGATATGCTCAATTTCGTAAACAGATTGTGAATGAATTTCGTAACTATAATATTCCGATCATTGAACTCAGCAAGGAAAACAAGAAAGAAGCGGTCTGTCTTGTTTTTGAGAAAGTAAATACCGGAGGCGTTTCTCTGTCAGTATTTGAACTCATGACTGCCACTTATGCTATTGATAATGTAAACCTGCGGGATGAATGGTTTGGTAATGCTCATGAAGGTATTGAAGGTACTCAACCGCACCTAAGAAAGCAAAGTTTGTTACGCGAGGTTCAACCTACTGAGTTTCTTCAAGGATTGACATTACTGCATACTTGGGATAAAAGAAGGGAAGACTTAAAAGCAGGTAAAACTGGTAAGCAGGTAACAGGTGTTACTGCCAAGCGCGAAGCAGTTTTGTCTTTACCTCTAGATGCTTACCAAAAATGGAAACAGCCTCTTACAGAGGGTTACTGGAAAGCAGCTAAATTTCTACGTCAAGAATCGTTTTTCTCTACCAACGATTTACCCTACCGTACCCAACTTGTTCCGCTTGCGGTAGTCATGGCATTCCTTGGCGATCGCTGGCTTGAACCTAAAATCTACGACAAAATCGCTCGTTGGTTTTGGTGTGGTATCCTCGGTGAACTGTATGGGGGGGCAGGTGAAACCCATATAACTCTAGATATTCAGGAACTTATAGATTGGATTGAGGGTGGCAAGGAAGAACCTTCGACTGTTATGGATGCTAACTTCCAGCCTACGCGCTTAGGTACTTTACGTTCCCGCAATAGTGCTGCATACAAAGGGATCAATGTCTTAGTTCAGCGTGAAGGCGCTCAAGACTTCTTCTGGAAAGTTGCTATACGAGATTTGGATGAAACCGATTGGGAGGAGCGCAAACTCGATATTCATCACATTTTCCCCAGGAATTGGTGTGATAAGAACGATATTCCCCCATCTCGCCATAACTCTATCCTCAACAAAACCCCAACATCTTTTAAAGCAAATCGCATGATTGGTGGTAAAGCTCCAAGTGAATATCTGGTTCAGCTTCAAAAGCATGACAGTGTTCAGCTAGAGATGCAGGTATGAATGCAATTCTGGCAACTCACCAAATCGATGCAATAAAACTTCGACAAGACGACTTTGAGGGTTTCATGACATCACATCAACGGATGATACTTGGCAAAATTGAAGCTGCTATGGGCAAACCAGTGTTGGCTGTGGATGATTCAGCATTCAGCAATGTGACAGATGAAGAAGAGTGATTGGAGATAGATTAACTTCGCACTCAATGATGCTGTTTTAACATCTTACTGCGTATTTGACCTTTTAAACCCTAATAATATGCCATGTAATGCTTGGAATCACCCCTCAGATTGTAATTGTGGTTTTGGAGGAGATGTTGGTGTTTATATTCATGGAAATATATCTATAGGACTCCTATTTGATTTCTGAACAAGACTGCGAAATAATACGTAAATGTATACAAGTCTAATAAGCAACGATGATAAGTCCGCATTTACCAACTGGGACACTTCCAGCAGGAGTATCCCGGCAACAGTCAGCAGAGCAAATAGCACTTTATGCGATCGCGGAACTACAAGATTTTATAACTCTGCGTCCAGATGCGCGTGAAGTAAGGAAAGCTTTGGCAGTAAAGTTGGTTTATCAAGGTTACTTGTATGATGAAATTCAAACAATTCTAGTAGTCTGCCAAGCTAACTTTGCTATGTTAAATTTGGATATAAACGCTCCATTTTTCGGCGAGCATCTTTGGTTTGAAAACCCCAATAAACACTAGCTTTTTGCTGATTACGTTTTTTCTCCCAAGCGGCAATCTCAGAAGTTAATGTTTCTGCATTAGGAATACGCCGTTCTAAACATTGGCGAGATAAAACAGATAATTCGATTTCTACCTGATTCAGCCCTTCGGGTTCGCCAGTTGCTTCAAGTCGGGGAACCCGCCCAACGCACTGGCTCACCAAGAAGCGTGTTTAGGAGTATAGTGAAACTCTAACTTTTGAATAATTCGACGTGCTATATTCTGGTGGAAAAACTTCATATAATGCATTGGGTGTATGAATATTCAAGTTATCAACTACTAAACGAATAACATCGGCCTCTCGGTAGGAAACATCTACTAAATTTCTCATTTGTTTAGCAAAATCGGCTTTAGTTCGACGCTCTGTAACTTCGATATGCCGCCATCCAGCCAAGGGTTGAAAACATGCGAATAAATTTACTGTCCCGTTACGTTTATACTCAAACTCATAACGTTCAGGTTGCTCTGGCTGTGGTGGCAAAGGAAGTCTTACTTCTTCTACTAATTGGTATGGACGTTCATCAAAGCAGACTACAGGGCGTTTAGGATCATAAGGCTCATTGTATAAATCCAGCACATCTTCCATTCGGAAAACATATTCTGCGTTAACTTCAGGAATACACCATTGTTCTTTCAACCAAGGCTTAATTTCATTTTTTTTAAAGTTTGACGTACTGTTTCATCTGAGATTGAATCTATGATACCAACGTTCACTAAATGATCTGCTAATAATTGCATTGTCCAACGCACTCTTCCTTCTGGCGGATTAGAACAAGCTGTTGCAATCAAAAATGCTTCTTGCTTTTCATCTAATTTTTTATGTTTTGGTGGATGAACTTCATCCTTTAAAGCAAAATCTAACCCTCCAATGACAAATTTTTCTCGTATTCGTTGCACTGTTGCAACATGCGCTCTAACTATGCTAGCGATCGCTTGATCCGTTTCTCCTTCGGAAGCCATCAAAAGAATGTTTGCACGGCTTATGGTTCTTGCCTTATGCTTACCTTTCTTAATTATCGATTGCAGTTGGGAAACTTCATCTTCATTCAAGTCAACAATGTACTTTTTTGCCATGTTACACCCCGTTTTTGGCTATTTTACCAATTAGAGGTTTTACTTAGCAAAGTTACCTTGGTAGACTACTAGTCGAATTAGGAAACTTGGTCTTAGAGATTAAGACCGCGCATATTAGTGCATGAACAACATCATGACTACAACAACTTTTTCAAATAAATTATACGTCGAGCAGCATCAGGTAGACTCCAATCCTACCACCCACATAGAGCAAAGTACCCTAGAGTACCTCCATACGGCTTTCTTACTCTATGAGTACAAGCAGACTTACACCAAAAAAGAATATCGCGCACTGTTAGAAGAGTACGGGTGGGACAAGGGCAGTGCTGAGGAAAGGCGATCGCTCCGAATTGCCGAGAATTTTCAAGCATTTATCAGTTGCCCGCAACACTTAGCGGTTTTACCAATATCGGTACTACTTCGGTTATGTTCCCATAACTACAAAATCCTAATTGATGAATTGAAAGGTATTCCTATTGGTGGATTGACTTGTGGATTAGTGTTAAAACTGATTGATAAAAGAAGATTGTTTCTCAAAGCCATGAATCAAGAAAAAAAAGATGGCAACTGGCGAGCAACACCAGATGGAAATAGATATTACACCTTCGGCAAAATTATGGAGGATGACCACCAAACAGGGGTGTTTACCGAGAAGTTAATAGAGGAATTGGGATTGTCACCGCAGCGAATTGTTAGAAAGGCGATCGCTGACCTATATGAAAAGCATCAAACTGAGATAGCCAAGAATGAAATCGGCTCTTTTGGAGAACTAATCCCTTGTGAACAAATCACTGACACCATAGAAGAATTGATTCCTGCCAACGATGAAAATATCGTCAACCCAACAAACCTTGAGGTAATGCAGCGAGAACTTGAAACCTTGTGGCAAAGGGATACAGAAGAATATGACTGCGAAGAAGACTTGGAAGAGCCTGAAGAGTCGGACATTGGCTTTGAAGAAGATGAGATTCAGGCAGTAGAAAGTACATTGGCTGGGATGTTCGGTACAAATGAAGTCCCAGGAACTGATGCAGAAGTCCTCGCAGACATATTGCGGAAAGCTTCAGATTATTCCTCAGTGCGCCAGGGGCTATGGCAATATCAACAAGCTAAAGAACAAGCTTGGAACCTCCTCTCGGATTCGGAAAGGAAATCTGTATGGCAGATGCTTCCAGAGGCAATCAAAAAGCTTAGTAATGCCAAGCGTGAAGGGTTGATTGTCAATTTTTATGAGATGGAGTCAGGAGGGGTATATAAAGTCTTTACTACAGATTACCCACTAATAGAAGAAACAGTTAGTAATAGTCGGTTAGACAGATGGTTGGCAGACTTAAAACTCAGGCATAACTCCGATTGTAATTGATGTGTGTTTAAAGCCAAGTGTAAGAAGTTAACATTAATTAGAATCTCGATGAACTCAACAGCAGCAAACAAAAAAATAGCTGTTAGCCTATTCTCTGGGGTGGGTGGATTTGATTTGGGATTTAAAGCAGCAGGATTTGAAATCGCGATCGCCATTGATAACAATCCCATCGCCCTAGCAACATACCAACATAATTTCCCCCACGCCACAGTCTTGTGCAAAGACATTCGGGAGGTGACAGGGGAAGAAATACGCGCCTGTATTCAGGCGAAGTATGGAGATTGGGACGGGGAAATCCATACCGTTTTTGATGGCCCACCATGCCAAGGATTTAGCGTTGCCGGACTGCAAAATGTTGAAGATGAACGCAACGGGTTGGTAGGGGAGTTTGTACGGCTGGTGTTGGAACTCAATCCCCTTGCGGCAATTATGGAGAATGTGCCGGGGATTGAGAATCATAAGTTTGGCTGCATTACTGCTAACCTCCAAGCAGTGCTAGAAGAACATTATTTTCTCTCAAAGTGGAACCTGAACGCTTCAGATTACGGGGTTCCGCAAGCTAGAAAAAGGGTGTTTTTTGTTGCATCTAAGTTTGGAGAAATTATACCGCCATTGCATCAACCTCAACATACAGTTAGAGATGCGATCGCGGACTTGTTGCCAGTGCTCCTACTCCCCAAGCAAAACACTCAAGTTTTATCACCAGATTGGGTGAAAGGGGAATATGCTAAGTATCTTGAGAAAATATTCCCAAATCTTGGTATATTAACCAACATTAGCACGGGATTTGCAGCAACAACACATACACCAGAAGTAATTCAGCAATTTCTCAACACTCCCCCAGGGGCAAGAGAAGTAAAATCGAGGTCAAAAAAACTCGAATGGGATGGATTCTGCGTGACGTTAAGAGCGGGGAGTGGCAACCGCACCGCATTACGTCCCCTGCATCCAGAACAGCCACGGGTTATATCTGTAAGAGAAGCTGCTCGTTTGCACAGTTATCCTGATTGGTTTAATTTCAGCGAGGCAATACTCCACGCCCAAAGAGAAATCGGAAATTCGGTACCGCCATTGCTTGCATATGCTGTGGGAATGCATGTTAGGGAACATCTAGAATGCAATACCACTTATCAAATTAAGTGCCAAAATTGGCAAAACTGCCTATTTTTACCAATTTCTTGCAATTTTAAGAATCTATTCGTTTTTGTCAATGAAATACTGTCTTTAAGCGGGTTAAGCAAAATCAGCAAAGAGCGATCGCCTCCACGTCTGACTAAAAGAAAGCAAAATTTGGTTACTTGCCTTTAGGTCTGGCGGATAAGAAATAATAACATTCCTAGTTGTAGCGATCGCATCGCCCACGAAGTTTAAAGTCTGGCATCCGCTATATAACCCAAGACGATGTGCAATAAGTTGTAATTGCTGTACATCGCGTTCAGTAAAATTGTGAGATTTAAAGTTACCAACGTGCAGAACCCCAATCACTCCTTCCTCAACAGGTAATGGGACGCCAACGAGCGATTGCAATCCCTTCTGATGCAAAATTGGACTCACCACTTCTACTGCTGACAGATTATTAACCATCATCGGCTCCACACTGGCGGCAATATGACCAGCAATGCCCTGCCCGATAGGGATACGAATTTGTTGTGTAATTTCTTCTTCCAGTCCAATAGTTGCTTGTACAGCTAAACTCAGTCGGTCTGCAATTGGAAGTAGGAGTGTAACAGTATCTACGGACATATAATCTCGCAACCACTCAAGCAGCCTATTAAATGTTGCAGTCAGCCTAGTTTTTGTACCATTTTGTTCACTAGCTACAACCGCATTCCAACCCCTGTAAGGCATTGGTTGTCCAGTGTAGTCTCCCCAAAACACCATTGCTCAACTCCATTAACTATAAATACTGCCGTTACTGTGATTTTGAGTACTCAGCTTTGCACTTTAGAGATGGCAGTCAATTTTTTTAAGAAATTAATAGCTTCTTTATCCAATTCAGATTATGACATTTTAGCTGAAAAATTGTGAGGCGCAAGGAAAAAGTAAAGTATTCTCTAATTTAGACCTTATGGTATAATGAACGCCAATGGTTACGCTCGCGTTCAACAAGTTGTAGTAACCTTTAATTAATCAAAATCTAATGATGTTAAATTTTACAGTATTTATGGGCAGCTTAAGACAGAAAAATAGTCCACCTTAAAAATACATAGAGACTACCCCTCAGACAAATTGTATCAAAAGTCTCATTTTTTGTGAACAAAATTGTAGTAAAAAAATTAACTCAAGTAATAAGTGGATATCCAGAAGGCTAACATCAATTATTTGTGTTGTAATCACTTGGTTTTGAGCTACATTTATTGACCGATAAGATCAAGCATTTTCTCGTAACAATAAAACAAATCACATAGCTGTCTCTATTGAGTCAGCTTTTAACTGAAAGTAAATGCCAAAACAGTTTGTATATTCTACAAACTACATACAAATTCCAAACTGAATGTATGTAAATTATTGGCATAAACTTTAGCAATATGGTCGTGGATTAAAGAGTAATCAGGGGTTTTTAACCCTTGACACTATCTAGATTGCATTTGTGAATTGTCATGCTTCTAATCCTCAACTACTCCAATGAGTGTAAGAGTTGGCTAATAGCCTGTATACCTAAATTTCATCCCTAAATCACAGAGGACAACTTGAACACAACAGTTTTGAAGCGAGAATGGTTCTCCAATACTAAAGCAGACATCCTAGCTGGTACTGTAGTAGCATTAGCACTGATTCCAGAAGCGATCGCATTTTCTATTATCGCAGGTGTCGATCCCAAAGTTGGACTGTACGCCTCGTTTTGCATAGCGGTGGTGACAGCCTTTGCAGGGGGTCGTCCTGGGCTGATTTCAGCAGCAACAGGAGCGATGGCGCTGGTCATGATTACATTAGTAAAAGAACATGGGTTGCAATATCTGTTTGCAACAACGATTCTGACTGGAGTGATTCAAATTATTTGTGGCTGGCTCAAACTAGGCCGCCAGATGAAGTATGTACCACGAGCCGTAATGATTGGCTTTGTTAATGCCTTAGCAATCTTGATTTTTATGGCTCAACTGCCACAACTTGTTGGGGTATCATGGCAAGTTTATATAATGCTTGCTGTAGCTCTTGCCATTATCTACTTGTTACCCAGGTTCACCAAAATTCTACCTTCACCCTTAGTTGCGATCGTTGTGTTAACATCCTTTTCGATGATTACAGGGATAAAGGTTCCAACAGTAGGTGATATGGGCGAATTACCTACAACATTCCCCTTATTCAGCTTACCGACAATTCCATTAAACTATGAGACATTCACAATTCTCTTTTCCTACGCCTTGCCTTTGGCTGTAGTGGGTTTACTGGAGTCATTGTTAACAGCTTCACTACTTGATGAACTAACCGATACCCCCAGTGATAAGAACAGAGAAGCTATGGGTCAGGGTATTGCCAATATTGTAGCTGGATGCTTTGGCGGGATGGCGGGATGTGCCATGATTGGGCAGTCAGTCATTAACATCAAGTCTGGAGGGCGCAGCCGTCTTTCTACTTTATGTGCTGGAGTGTTCTTGCTATTCTTCATTTTGGTGTTAGGTAACTGGGTGCGACAAATACCAATGGCATCCCTAGTTGCAGTGATGATTATGGTTTCTATTGGAACTTTTAGTTGGTCATCTCTAAAGAACCTAAACCGTGTACCTAGAGGTGAAACTGCCGTCATGATTACGACAGTTTTATTTACTGTACTCACACACAATCTAGCAATTGGAGTTGTAGTTGGGGTAGTGTTTAGTTCAGTTTTATTTGCCCGTAGCATTGCTAAAGTTGTGTTTGTAGACACAGTTATTAGCGATGATAAAACTTCACGTATTTACAGCGTTGCAGGTCAGCTTTTCTTTGTATCAGTAGAAGAATTTCTCACTGCTTTTGATTTTAAAGAAGAATTAGAACGAGTCAAAATTGACTTAACCCATGCCCATATATGGGATCAATCAGCAGTTGCAGCCATAGATAAGGTAGTGATGAAATTTCGTAGGAATGGCGCAGAAGTAGATATTGTGGGGCTAAATGAAGCAAGTGCGACATTAATAGAAAAGTTAGCTATTCACGACAAACCAGATGCGCTGGAAAATTTAAACAACCACTAAATTCAGTAAAAGGCAGTCCCGATGAAAAAGGGACAAGGGGGACAAGGAGAATAATTTATGGCTCTTGACTCTTAACTTAGCACACGCTAAATGCCCCTTTACCGTTAACAGCACTTTCAAGTCAAGAGAGAGAAAAGAAAACCCTTAACAGCAACAGGTTTCACTCATTTGCATTTTACATCTAATTATGTGCGTCTACTTATCACAAACACAATTATGAAAAGAATTCTTCTCTGCACTGATGGATCTTCTTTCTCTCAAAGTAGTTATCAGTACGCTGCGTGGTTAGCTCCCAGGATGACTGCTGCAATCGAGGTACTTTATGTCACAGATATCCGCACCCAAAAGACAGCTGGAACAGGCGACTGGAGTGGGAGTATTGGCATTGATGCTTCTAAAGAACTATTAAATAAGTTAGTAGATTTGGAGCATGAAAAAGCAAAACTTAACCATCAAAAAGCAAAACTCATTCTCCAAAATGCCGAACATTTTTTTATAACCAGTGGAGTTAGTGATGTGAAATTTACTCATCATACTGGTTTTTTGGTTGATAGCCTCCACGAATTTGAAGCACAAGTAGATTTAATCATACTTGGAAAACGAGGCGAAAATGCTGAGTTTGCTTCAGGACACCTCGGCGCTAACTTGGAGCGTGTGATACATTCTAGTCATAAACCTTGCCTTGTAACATCACATAACTTTCAGCCAATAAGTAAGATACTGCTAGCTTATGATGGCGGTAAGAGTTGTCAGAAAGCTTTGCAGTTTTTAATGGAATCACCTGCTTTTAAAGACATGGAACTTCATTTGCTCACTGTAGCAAAGAAACAGGGAGATGAAGCAGCCATGCCTCACCTGCAAACTGCTGAAATAAAAGCACGTACAACTGGCTTTGCACCAATTTGTCAGATAATACATGGTGAAGCAGAAAAGGTTATAGCCAACTACGTAGAAGCCCAGAACATCAATTTACTAATTATGGGAGCTTACGCACACAGCCGCATTCGGCACTTAGTAATTGGCAGTACTACAGCCCAAATGCTACGCAGCAGCCATATTCCTGTCTTGCTGTTTAGGTAGATTTTTTCTCAAATACATCCACAAAAGTCACTAGCAATACTTAAGTTGAGAAATTAACGGTAAAATTTACGGTCTAATGAAGCACCAAAAATTAAATATTGGTTGCTTTTTTTATCTGTATTTACTCTGATTTTAGTGGTTATCTATTTAATTAATAGAGACTTTAGGATAGTATCATTAATGTCTTAAATTAGAAATTTACTGATTATAAAAATCTACTTATCTTTAAAACTTTATATTTTTAATTTAAACTTTACTGTTTCTTGATGATAATTTTGTAAGTCTCTTTTACGATGGTGGAAGCACACTAATTGTGTCACTATAAAGGCACTTTAGTGAATATGTAAATTCTCTGTGTACGTAATGATGACAACAGCAGCAGACTCTAAAAACTGGCTGCAAGTAAGCCGTTATAGTAATCGGGGAAGTATTTATTTGTTTGCTCCGATGGTTAACTTCAATGTGATGGCTGAAGTTGGAGATACTCCCCCCTAATTCAATCTGCTTGTACTTGCTTGTAAATTTTATGAGGAATTCGACAATTACATCTTGATGTCAGCGAGGAAATTTGATTCCGACTTGGAACATAAACAGATGTAATTGAATTGAAATAATTACTTTGATATTTGATGACTGAATATCTGAATTATAGTAGCTTGTCAAATTGCTAACTAATACACATCGAGAGTTAGATGTTTGATGTTGTGGTAAAGCATTAAGCTTCAGTATTCATTAGTGACAAATATAAAAAAGTGTTTTCTCTAATTTTCAACTAGTATAAGTGATAAATAATACAGCATAATTCCGAAAATTGTAAACTGCTATAATTACAAAATTTGCTTGTAAACAGATACAGCATTTCTTGTATAGCTATGTCTAACAATTAAATAACACCTGTATTTAATAGCTTCTAACTTTAGAGCTTGTATTGAGTTTTTCAAATATTTGAAAAACTTTATCTTAGCCATCCTATTTTTTATTAATCTGCAATCTCAAAATGCAGATATAGAAATACAAATGGTATATAAAAAGATTCAAATGCAGGATGTTTTTACTTGGACTTACACAAAACTCTCTGAAACCCTTATTCCTCCGTGTTGCGCCAGTTGCTACCCTGCGGGAAGCCGCTCCGCGTCTACGATTTTCTATTACCTGTGCGTAAGTCCTGAATTTCATAAATCTCCAAGAACACAATTTAGCTGGGAATAATATAGCCATGAATAACTTGAAACATTTTTCAAAGTTGAAGCGGTTTCAGCAACTTTTGTTGACCACTCTTTTAGGCGATGTTCCAACAATTTTCGGGGGTGTAAAGTTACGGAATTTGCTATATCGCGCTATTTTTCCTCGGATAGGTAGTTCAGTTTATATTCAAGATGGTGTTGAATTTATTAGTACTGATGCTATTCAAATTGGGGATGGAGTTTATATTTTTAAAGGTGTTCGTATCGATGGAAGAGGACACGAAAACAATAGAATTCATCTCGAAAATGGAGTTATCCTAGAGCGCAATGTTCTAATTGGGGCAATAAATAACACTTCTATTCACATTGGACAAGATACTTTTATTGGCCCTAGCGTTTGTATTAGCGGCCCTGGAGATATCAAAATTGGTAAGCACTGTTTAATTGCAGCCCACACTGCAATATATGCCAATAATCACAACTTTACAGATCCGACAGAACCAATTAAATACCAAGGTATTACTTGTAAAGGAATCGTGATTGAGGATGACTGTTGGCTAGGACATGGGGTAAAAGTATTAGATGGTGCCACCATTGGTAGAGGCAGTGTTATTGGTGCTGGTGCTGTTGTTACTAAAGATATTCCCCCATTTTCGGTAGCTGTGGGTGTACCTGCACGAGTAATTAAAAGCCGTGACGGTAAAGAACTTTTCAAATCTACAGAATCGACTTTATTAACTTCAAACTAAGTTTGTATAAGGTGAGCCTGGGTAGTTTACTCGGACACAGGCGACCATTTTCTAGTTCCATACACAATCTTTTGAAAACATAATTCTATCAAGGATTTGAGTATTATTCAGAAGATTACTAGCGTTAACTTGAGGCCAATGTATCTATCAGTAAAAACATAAAAGGAGATTAATTTAATGACTAAAATCACAGAAAAATCTACAGAGAAGAGACTGCATCTCGCTTACTTGGATGGCTTACGTGGATTGGCATCTTTGTATGTTGTATTTGTCCATATCGAACCGTCAATTGGAGGACAATTACCTACATTGTGGTCATTGTTTGGCAGAACTATGAAATATGGTTCATTTAGTGTTGTAACTTTTATTGTACTTTCTGGCTATGTTTTGATGCTGCCAGTAGCCCGTTCTGAAAATGGTCATTTAAAAGAAAATTTGATTAATTATATCAAGAGGCGATCGCAACGAATTCTACCACCTTACTATGTGACTATGTTCATCTGTTTACTAATAGCAGCAATTATCTTTATCTTAGAAAATCTCACTAGTTTTCAGTGGAACAATGATGCCGGAGCGGGAGCATACTCTCCTAAGTTTTCGTTAATGGATGTCTTGTCTCACCTGTTATTAGTTCATAATCTTAGCGGTAGCACATACCTGACTATTAATCCACCGATGTGGACTGTCGCGACGGAATGGCAGATATACTTTTTATTGCCATTATTGTTATTACCGATATGGCGAAATTTCGGATTATTGTTAGTTGTGATTATCGCTTTTGCAATTGGGCTAACACCTATCTATTTGTTCAATGGATTACTTGAGTCAGCAAGTCCTTGGTTTTTAGGTGTGTTCTCTTTAGGAATGGCAGCAGCAGATATTGGATTTTCTCGAAAACCCAAGCTATTAGCTATGAGAAATTCCCTCCCGTGGGGTTGGTTGGCTATTATCTTCACTTGTATTGCCTTTTTAACTGAGTGGCAAAAACTAGGATTGCATATATGGATTAATCAGAGTTTTTTTGGTCTTGCGGTTGCCTGTTTATTTATTTCCTTTACCAAGTCGATAGTTGAGGATAAACAGCTACCCTTCCTAGTCCGATTTTTACAACACCATATATTTATCGCCCTTGGAACATTTTCTTATAGCCTATATCTAATTCATGGCCCAGTCTTGGTGTTCGTGCGTTACTTTCTATTTTATCTGCCAATTTCCCCAGATATATTTGCGGCAGCATCCTATTTAGTAGGCACGGCAATGTCATTAATCATTGCATATTGGTTTTACTTATTCTTTGAGCGGCCATTTATGTCTGGTTTCTTAAAAAAGCGGAAAGTGAAAGATGCTTTAAGTTGACATATTTGTTAAATATCTTAACCGCATACAGATATTAATTTGCTGTACATATAGGTAGATATAACACCTACAAATCTCAACTAGTTTCTATATGTTTTTAACAATCAACAGCCTTGAGGAGATATTACAATGACTTTTGAAAGAAAGATAGCAGCAATCTTTAATATGAGCGAAACCACTTGGGAACGTCATGCCAATCCTTGGAGTGGGTGGACACGTATCATTACTGGACTACCACTTTTAATCCTGGCTTTTTGGAGTCGAATTTGGCTTGGTTGGTGGGCGCTGATTCCTATTGTTATCGTAGTTTTTTTGATATGGTTAAACCCACGCATCTTTTCCAAGCCAAGCTCAACCAACAATTGGATTTCAAAGTCGGTTCTAGGTGAGCGAATTTGGTTGAACCGTGACAACATTTCAGTACCTCAGCATCATTGCCGTGTACCTAACATTTTGTCTGCTATTTCTGCTTTAGGTGGAGTTTTTGTGATTTTAGGCTTGGTTGCTCTTAGTATCTGGATTACACTGCTCGGAAGCACCATACACTACTTTGGCAAACTATGGTATCTGGATCGCATGGTTTGGCTTTATGAAGATATGAAAGAAACAAACGCAGATTATCAGAGTTGGCTGTATTAAAGCAGTATTTTTAAGTATAAAAAACTATACGTACTGTACTACTATTGCATATATCTATCTTGAGGCATAGAAAAATTTCATTCTGATTTCATTTTCTTATGAAACTCTATGAATAGGGTGAACGGTAAGACATTTCAGACATTTATATACCTTCATTGATGACAAGTGATTGCTAAAAATATGTTAGCCAGGGGTAAAATTCTCTGGTTGAGGCTTTCCCGTCAGTTGGTTCAACCCAGGCGATTGGCTTTCGTGGAAGCTTGCCTGATTGGTCTAGTTTCTGGGTTAGCGGCAGTTCTGTTAGGACAGGCAGTGGATTGGGCAGGCGCATGGCGAGTGCATCTTTCTTACCATTGGTCTGCCTACTTGGTGCTACCAGGTATTGGACTAGCAGGGGGACTTTTAGCTGGTTGGCTAGTAGAGCACTTCGCACCGGAAGCATCAGGTAGTGGTATGTCGGAAGTGAAAGCGGTATTGGCTCGTGTGCCGATGCCGTTAAATCTGCGGATTGCTTTGGTAAAGTTGATCGGCGCTACATTAGTGTTGGGTTCTGGAATGCCTTTAGGACGGGAAGGGCCGACTGTGCAAATTGGGGCAGCCTTGGCAAATCAACTTAGTAACTGGGCACCGACTTCACCAGAGCATCGTCGCCAACTGATCGCCGCAGGAGCTGGGGCAGGATTAGCTGCGGCTTTTAATGCACCGATCGCAGGTGTACTATTTGTAGTGGAAGAATTACTCCAAGATGTGTCAGGTATCACTCTTGGTACTGCGATTTTGGCTTCTTTCATCGCTTCAGTCATCTCTAGGCTCTATGGTAGCCACAACCTGGATCTAAATCATCTGAATTTAGGTCTTCCCGATACAACTTTCTTCGCTCAAGAAATCCCTTTCTACTTGATTTTGGGAGTATTGGCGGGACTTCTAGGCATTCTATTTAATAAAGGTATTCTTAAGAGTCTAGCAATTAACCGCCGTTTACTACACGTGAGTTTACCCTGGCGAATTGGAATTGCTGGGTTAGTCAGTGGTTTGGCGATCGCTTTATTACCTGCTACCTTTCGCGATCATGCTGGGTTGAGAGAAATTTTGCTTGCGGGTAGTGCTAACTGGTCATTTGCTGCGATCGCTCTTTTAGTTCAGTTTATCTTAATTATTTTTACCTACGGCTCTGGAGCGCCAGGGGGTTTACTAGTTCCCACCTTAGCCCTGGGAGCTGCCCTTGGTTACTTAGTGGGTGCTGTCGAACACAGTTTACTGGGAATGAGTGCTGCAACAGTCTATGCTCATGTCGGCATGGCTGCCTTTTTTAGCGCCGTTTCTAAGGTTCCAATTACAGCAGTTGTCATTGTATTTGAGATGACAACAGATTTCAATCTGGTGCTACCGCTAATGATTGCGTCTGTGGTTGCCTATTTAGTAGCAGAAAAAATTGACCATCGATCGCTCTACGACCTTTTACTAGAGTGGAAGGGGATTCACATCACCAAAGAGCCAAGCACAGAGGGGCTTCTAGCGCAACTGAGTGCCTTAGATGTGATGCAACGGCGTGTGGAAACTCTCTCTAGTCAAATGAGTACTGATGAAGCAGTGCAAGCATTTTCCCACTCTCACCATCGCAACTTCCCGGTTTTAGAGAATGGTAAAGTTGTTGGTATTGTCACTCAAAAAAATTTAGTTAATATTGCTTCAGAACAATTAGGCAAAGATACAACTATCGGCGAGATTATGACACCAGAGCCAGTGACAGTAACCCCCACGGCTACATTGGCTCATGTACTGCATATACTTAATCGTTATCATCTCAGCTGCTTACCCGTTACAGAAAATCGCAAGCTCATAGGAATTATTACTCGTAGTGATATTATCCGTGTAGAAGCAGAGCGACTCAGTGGTAATTCCCAACAAATAGAACGTAAATCAGCACCTTCTTATGTAGTTTACCAAACTCGCGCTCCAGCTACAGGCAAAGGACGATTATTAGTACCACTTTCACATCCTCAGACAGCCGAGACTTTATTGGAAATGGCAGTTGCGATCGCCAAAGATCGCAATTACGAAATAGAATGCCTACAAGTGATTATCGTTCCGTCTGGCCGCATCCCATCGGAAACACCAGTACAAATCAGCAAAAGTCTTCAACTTTTGCAACGGGCAATACTTTTAGGAGAGAATTCGCGGATTCCCGTTCACACCCAGATCCGAGTTGCCCATAATGTTGCTGGAGCAATTTTGGAGACTGTCAAAGAACGACACATTGACTTGGTGTTGATGGGATGGAAAGGCAGTACATCAACTCCTGGTAGAGTTTTTAGCCGAGTGGTGGATACCATAATTCGACAGGCAGGTTGTGATGTTATCTTGGCTAAATTAGATGATAAAAGATCCTTTGACCGTTGGTTGTTGCCAATGGCAGGCGGTCCTAACTCCAGCCAAGCAATTAAGTTATTACCTGCTCTTTCTTCTCTAAGTACATCGCCCCAAATCAAGCTATGTCAAGTTTTCCAGCCTACTAACTCGATTCTTGACACAACATTATTAGATAAATCTGTTCACTTTCTGCAACGCCGAGTTAGCGGTAAAGTGGTGGCTACTCCAGTTCGTGCCAATTCTGTTTCTGATGCTGTCCTTAAGTGTGCAGAACTTGATAACAGTGATGTGATTGTTCTGGGAGCTAGCCGTGAAAGCCTACTACAACAAGCAATTCAAGGAAATATTGCCGAGAATATTTCTCGCAAGAGTAATTGTACAGTTATCATGGTCAAAACTTAATTACATAGCCGCAACCCTACCCGTAGAGTATTACAAATGACAAATGACAAATGACAAATTACGAATTACGAATTACGAATTACGAATTACGAATTATCGGCAAGTATATAGTAAAAGTTGCCCCTTGATTTGATGTGCTGCTGGCGATAATACTGCCTTGATGGGCTTCAATAATCCGCTTGGAAATTGCTAACCCCAGACCATTACCGCTACCTTTGCGTGCGGGGTCTGTTGTATAAAATTGCTCAAAAATTCTGGGTAAATCACCCTCTTTTATCCCTTTTCCCTGGTCTTGAATTTGAATAATAGCTTGTTTGCCTTGGCTGTATCCAGAAATAGATACTTGAGAATTGGCTGGTGAGTGCTTAATCGCATTATCCAACAAATTAAGGATCGCTTGTAATAACCGCTCTGGATCGCCCTGAATCATTAGGTTTCCGACGTTAACCTGTGTAGAAATTCCCAAAGATAGCATTCGCGGTTCTAGTGCATTAACAGCACGGTTAATTAATCCATGCAACGAGATGGGTTGCTTTTCTAGTTCAAAAACTCCTGCTTCCAAACGTCCTAAATCCAGCAAGTCATGAATCAATCGTGATAAACGCTTGGTTTCGTTTTCGATAGTTTGGAAAAAGCGATCGCGTAATTCTGGTTCTTCAGATGCTCCTGCTTTGAGTGCGTCTACTGTCACCTGAACGTTACTGATAGGGGTACGCAGTTCATGGGAGACATTGGCTAAAAACACCCGTCGCTCTTTGTCTAAGGAAGCTAACCGCTCACTCATGCGGTTGAGTTCTGCTGCCAATTGATCCAACTCATTGTTTTCATGGATCGTTAGTTTATCGCCAAAATGACCGCCACCCAAGCGAATAGCAAAATTCTGCATAATCTCAATCGGTTTTGAGAGACTGCGAGCGAATCGACTGCTAATTAACGCACATAGTAGAATTGTTACTGCTAGCGTTCCCAAAATACTCCAAATTACCCTAGCAAACTGTCGCTGGAACTGCTCCAAAGTCATAGACATTCGGATTACGCCCAACAATTGACCGTTACGCTCAATAGGTCTGGTAATGTAGAGGCGATCGCTATTTGATAAAACGCCTTTGGCAACACCTTGTTTTACACGATGTTGTAGAGCTTCCCGTATTCCCGGAACCTGAGACCAATCTTTAACTTGACTATCTAACCTTGGGTCAGAAGTGGCTAATAAACTGCCTTGTGGATTAAAAACACGTAGGGTTATAGTTTGTGGTGCGCCATACCGTTGCACCAGCACCTTTACCTGTTTAATATCTTTTTCTTCTAGTCGATCTGCCACACTTTCACTTAACGCACTCGTCCAGTTATCCAAATCTACTTGTCGCGATCGCATAAAATAATCATGGAACGACCAAAGGATATAACCTGCCATCAGTGACGTTCCAAAAGCTGTTAGCATCAGGTATCTACCTAACAACTTGGCATAAATTGTATTTAATTTAATCCCAGGTATCCAGCCTCTCATGAAGGCTGCTCCCCGGAACGACGACGCAATACTGCTTTGATACGTGCTAGTAGTTCGCGGGTGTTAAACGGCTTAGTAATATAATCATCTGCACCTGCTTCTAACCCCCAAATTTTATCAATATCCTCATCTTTAGCTGTAAGCATGACAATAGGTACATTGGAAAATGCTCGAATCCGCCAGCAAACTTCCATACCGTCAACTTCCGGTAACATCAAATCAAGCAAAATTACATCTGGTACTTGCTTGTGAAACTGTTTGATTGCACTATGTCCATCGGCGGCTGTAGTTACCGTGTAACCTTCTTTTTGTAGTGTATAGGTGAGACTCTCGCAAAGAGCCGCTTCATCATCTACAAGTAATACGTGTGGCATTGTTGATTTTAAATTAGCGTGAGTTTTTTATAATTATATGTTGTATAAACAGATATACTTTTGACATATTTCTCTCGGAGTTAATTTGTTAAATGGTAAAGACGAAACCCTTATAACCAAGGAAATTTAAGTTTAGTCATGAATGCTTAATTTAGTCTTGATTATTACTGTTCCCTGTTGGGGAAATTTTATCGTAAAACTTGTTCCGCCTCCTACTTCGCTATCTACATAAATTTCTCCATGATGTATTTCTAAACACTTTTTAACCACAGCAAGTCCTAGTCCACTGCCAACAATCTTGCCTACATTATTAGCACGATGAAAAGGCTCAAATAAATGCTCTTGAAATTCGCAAGGAATCCCTATCCCATTATCTTTAACCTGGAAAAATATTGCGGAGGATTCACAACTAAGAATTAAAAAAATACTTTCCTCTGGAGGTGAATATTTAATTGCATTTGAGAGTAAGTTACTCAGAACCGAATACAGTATATTTTCGTCTAATTTGGCATGAGTACAGTTCCCTTGGCTGATAAATTTAATAGTATGCTGTTGTTGATTAGAAAATTGGAAGTCTTCGATCAAATTAATGCAAAATGCTTCCAAATCTATCAGTTCTGGATGAAATTCTAATTTCCCAGCTTCTGCCCTAGTCAAAGTTAAAATATCGGTTAGTAACTGGTTAATTGACCTAGCTGAAGATTGAATGCGATACAGATTTTTAAGTTTCTTCTCTTCCGTCCACTGCTGATTACTTTGAGCCAGTAGTTGAGCCGACCCCAATATAATACTCAATGGTGTACGAAATTCATGGGATACCATTGAAAAAAATCGTAACTTCAATTCACTAAGTTCTTTTTCTTGAGCTAAAGTCTGTTGAATAGCTTCTGCTTCTTGGCGCTTTACTAATTGTTGATAAAGCAAAGCATAAACGCCTAATAAAATGGCAAAACTCAAGAAAGTACCGAGGAATTCAATCAACATCCGGTTGCGGATATTGTCTTGGGAATGTCTGACCGAGATTTGTAATAACTGTTCCTCCCTAGCTTGCATTTGAGTAAGCATTTCGCGAATTTGATTACGGTTTTGGTTGCTTTGAGTAAGTAGAGGTGCTTGAATAGCAAAGCTTGATTTACCTACTTCTTTGAGGTTAATCGACTGTTTAGATAATTGAACTCTTTGAGCAATGAGGAATTTTAGCTTCGTTATTTGCTGCTGTTGATAAGAGTCATCAGCAAGTTGTTGCTGCAATTTTTTAACTTTGGCATCCAGGCTTTGCATTGCCTGATAGTAACGTTTGAGTTCTGATTGCTCTCTATATAGGATATAACCTCTGCGTCCTGCTTCTGCATCGGTTAGTGTAGCAAAGATGTCAATAACATTTTTCATTACCTCATGTGTGTCCTTCACTTGATTGCTACTTGTAATTAACTGAGTAGCGTTCTGGTAAGAAATCATACTAGCTGCACCCATTAATAATAAGCTCAAGCCAAAGCCAGAGGTTATCCATTTCCTTTCCAGCGACCATTTCATAGAAAAAATTAATTAATCATTAATGGTTCAGAGTCCATATCTTATCCAAGACCTTACATCAAAGTAAAGATTTTTCCAATAAAAGCAATAAAAGCTTAGTTCATAATTACTTGTATTACTAACCGATTTTTACCCGATTTTTGCCCTTTATCTCCACAGCTATTTGTTAAAATACTTTTAAAATCAACTCCTTCTGCAATTGTGCATCACATTAAGTATTCTTCAAATAAATTTAACTGTTTATTTGGAGAAATTTTATTTTCTTTATATTTATATAGGTAAAACCAAGATTTAATAATTGAGGAAATCAAATTGCCGTGTCATCCTTTAAAACTTTTGCAGAGAAACAATCACAAGTTCAGACTTTACCTACTTCTGAGTTTTTGAAAAAGGTCGGTCAAGTAACTGGTGGCACACTCCTATCAATTACTATGCTATCAAGCTCCGTGCTGGCTGGAGGGTTAGTTGGTTTAGCCATTAGTTTCCGCGATTTACCAGATGTTAGACAACTACGAAGCTTTGTACCTTCAGAAACAACTTATATCTATGATATTAAAGGCAAGCTTTTAACACGTATACATGGGGAAGCTAATCGCCAAGTAGTGCCTTTAGATCAAATTTCCCCAAATTTAAAACGAGCTGTATTAGCTAGTGAAGATAGTCGCTTTTATGAGCATCATGGTATTAATCCCGGTGGTATTGGACGCGCTGCATTAGTCAATTTTGCATCTGGGGAAGTGCGAGAGGGTGGTTCTACAATCACCATGCAGTTAGTGAAAAATATTTTCTTATCTCAAAAACGTGCTTTTACCCGAAAAATAGCAGAAGCAGTATTAGCAATTCGCTTAGAGCAAGTTCTTAGTAAAGATGAAATATTAGAAATGTACCTCAATCAAGTTTACTGGGGTCATAATAACTATGGTGTTCAGACAGCAGCACGCACTTATTTTAAAAAATCAGCACAAAATTTGAATCTGGGCGAATCAGCAATGATGGCGGGTTTAATTCAAGCTCCAGAAGAATTTAGCCCGTTTGTCAGCATGAAGCTGGCAAAACAAAAACAAAAAGAAGTATTGGGGCGAATGTTAGACCTGAATTGGATTAGCCAACAAGAGTATAATGATGCCCTCAAACAAAAAATTAAACTTGGTCAAATTAGGTCATTTCAAGGTAGCGCTTTGCCTTATATTACCAACACCGTAGCTCAGGAATTAATTAAAAAGTTTGGGCGTGAAACATTGCTCAAAGGAGGAATGCAGGTACAAACTACAGTAGATACTAGCTTCCAAATGATGGCAGAAAAAACTATTAAGAAGTGGCATCAAACCCTTGAACGTCAGGGATTAAATAATAATCAAATGGCTCTAGTGGCAATTGATCCTCGCACACATTTTGTTAAAGCACTAGTGGGTGGTGTAGATTCAAAAACTAGCGAATTTAATCGAGCAACTCAAGCCCACCGTCAGCCAGGATCTTCTTTTAAGCCGTTTGTTTACTATACTGCTTTTGCTAGTGGTAAATTTACACCACGTACAACAATCCTAGATACTCCGGTTAGTTACCGTGATGGTAACGGTTGGTATTCTCCCCGAAACTACGATAATAGCTTTATGGGAGCAATACCAGTTCGCACTGCTCTGGCTCTGTCTCGTAATATTCCTGCAATCAAGATTGGCAAAGCTGTGGGTATGAATAAAGTTATTGAAACTTGCCGTACTTTGGGAATTATGAGTCCAATGTTACCTGTGAGTTCTTTACCACTAGGTGCAATCGGTGTGACACCGCTAGAAATGGCTAGTGCTTATGCGACTATTGCTAATTACGGCTGGCGATCGCCTCCAACGATTATTGCCCGTGTTACTGACGGTAGTGGCAATGTGTTAATAGATAATACTCCTCAACCTCAGCGAGTGCTTGACCCTTGGGCATCAGCAGCAACTTTAGACGTGATGCAAACAGTAGTTAGAGAAGGAACTGGTAGAGGTGCAGATATAGGTCGTCCAGTTGCAGGAAAGACGGGTACAACCTCTTCAGAAAAAGATATTTGGTTTATTGGTACAGTACCGCAGTTAACAACTGCCATTTGGGTAGGGAGGGACAACAACCGACAATTATCTAGCCACGCGACAGGCGGAGGTATGGTTGCTCCTATTTGGCGTGATTTTATGCAGAAGGCACTCAAAGATGTACCAGTAGAAAACTTCCAGCCACCTTCTAATTTTCCTCGTCCGAAATCAAATTAAAAATGTTCTAAGCTGAAACGCATTTAATTTTTCCAGATGAAAACCTCACAGCAAGTATTCAGAACTTTATACCTCATTGCTTCACTACTAGGTATTCTCAACTTTTGATAAACGCCACTCAGTTGAACACGTTCTGGTGGTTGATGCAAGGTTGCACAGCATCTTTGCACTGCCGCTTGATATTCACGCCATTGCTTACGAATGGCTATACTAGTGACATCATTACCTAAGTCTTCAAATTTTAGCCCAGCCCGACTAAGCCAAATTTCCACGTCAGTTGTTTCACCAAAAGGTTCGGAAAAAAGATTATTGTTAAACATTGTTACAATATTTACCTTTTTATATATAGTACATAAGTTCCATTTGTTGACGTTTAGACCGTCTTTCCCAAAGGTCTTGGAGGGAATGCTTTTGAAAAACGAAGTTAGCTGCTTGACAGGCTTCTTGCCAAACCTCTTCCACTATGCTCGATTCCATAGTGTCAATAGTTGTATTGTTGGCAGGTGCATCAATTTCTACTCCCTCTATGGCAGTCAAAACATCTAAAACTGTGATTTTTCGGGGGTCACGTGCTAAGATATAACCGCCCTTAGCGCCACGTATGCTATTAATTAAACCTTGACATCTTAATGTTGCCAATAGTTGTTCTAAGTAGCGATTTTGTATGCCTTTTAGCTCTGCTATTTGTTTAATTTGCATTGGATCGCCATTCTGGTAGGAATCTACCAATGCCAACATCGCTAGAAGTGAGTATTCAAATTTATTTGGTAGTCTCATCAGGCTAGATACTATACAAGCTTTTAAACTTGTAATTCTATCTAAACTCTAAAGTAATAAAGTAATATGAGCTATTTCGATTTTTTTTCAAAAAGATAAACAAGAATGATTGACAAAATAGTAATTTAAAGGTATGCGTGTGAGTTTTCAACTTCTAACATTGTTCTAATAAACTCTTGAAGTTATTAAAGAAAGTATTGTACTAACTATTATTTTTTCCTTGCACCCTTCGCCTTCTGCTCCCTCGGCTTTAACAGCTTGTCATAAGAGAGACAGGAGTATCTATTCTTTGTACAAGAGTAACATAAGTAATACTAAGCCAACTTAGACCTATCTAAGAATATTTTCCAATGAGACTGTAAATTAGCCCAGCCAGTACAATTAGAGTCACAATTACATAGGTATAATCTTTGAGTCGAACAAAGGCTAACAGAGAAAAAACAACTCTCATAACTGGAGTAGCAATCAGTAGCAGTAGTCCTAGTTGAATAATGCCCCGGTTACGACCTGATAATATTGATGTTTTTACCCCGGCTGGAGTGCGAAACTCTGCTGGTTCTCCCCGAAAAAACTGGTAATTAGGAACCTCAGTCCCGTGGCGAATTAAGTACAAAATTCCACCCGTTAGAACCAGAACGCTAGCAAGGATGACCCCGACTCTTAACAGATTGCCAATAAATTGCTCAAAACGCTGCTCAAACTTAGTACGTCTGTTTAGAACCATTTTAAAGCCTCCCAGTTAGACCTTTGTAGATCATTTCCAGCGCCAGTACCAAAATCACACCACTGAAAATATTCCGCAAAAGTTGTACCCTGGCTCTGACAAGTACTCGCGCCCCCAATACAGCACCGCACAGTACTCCCAACATCACTGGCATTGCTAATCCGGGGTCGATATAACCTCGGTTTAGATATATTCCTGCACTAGCTGCTGCTGTTACTCCAATCATGAAATTGCTGGTAGTTGTGGAAACTTTGAATGGAATATGCATTATTTGATCCATTGCCAGCACTTTGAGCGCTCCCGAACCAATACCTAGCAAGCCGGAAAGTACACCAGCTATAAACATTAGCCCAAATCCAAAGGGAACACCACGCACGTTGTAAGATTGTTCTCCCGTAGAAGTTGGATAAGTACTATTTAGCTTCAAGCGTGTTGCCAGGGGATCTGGCGGTAAATTATCGATGTTTTCGGAGTAGGGTTTACGAGATAGGTACGCACTATAAAGTAAAACAATCCCAAACACAATAGCGATCACTCCAGTAGAAATCTTCGCTGCCACAACTGCTCCAGCTACAGCGCCGAAGGTTGTTGCTATTTCTAGGAACATCCCTAGCCGCATATTAGTGTAACCTTCCTTTACATAAGCAGAAGCTGCTCCACTAGATGTAGCAATCACAGATAGTAAAGAAGCACCAATCGCATAGTGGAGATCCACTCCACAAACTACAGATAAGAAAGGAACAATTACTACGCCACCACCCAAGCCTGTCAAGGCTCCTAAAAATCCAGCGCTTAAAGAGCCGAACCATATTAATAGCGAAAAATCCAGAGTATTCAAGGTTTATTCTCCACTATTTGGTTTTATGGGTTAATACACCAATTAGTTTCACACTGGTTAGTTGGTTTTACTTTATATTTTTTCATTTCTAAAAACAAATATTTTTTCTTATTAATTGAATAAAAGTTTTTAATCATATTGTATATATAAGCATTGAAAAAACTGTCAAAATGACAAATTGTTTATAGTTTATTCCACTAAATTTTTAGCAAATTTATAAAACAGATATTTCACCAGCTAAACTACTGTAAAACTAGCAAAATATAGTAGTTTTTTGAACGTCACATTTATGCCATAACTTGGTCATAACTCTGTCATAACTATGTCACAGATGGCTGTTATTGTGGATGTTTTCTTAACAGATATTCTCTACATTCGATCGAATATGCTCTTTTTTATAGTCTTAAGTACAGTTTGCAGTAAAGCTGGTGAAGTAAATACAAGTAAGAGTTTCTGATTGTTGGCATCTTATTGATGAGGCTGATTTATAAGAATTTACAAGTCGAATTATAAGACTGAAGAATTTAGCATAGCAAATAACGTAATCCCATATTAGAGAGGAATAAATTATGCTTGAGTTATTAGGTTCAGGCTTAGTAACGCTGTGGCTACAAAAAGCTGGAATCCAAATCAATTATTTAGATGCTTTAGATGCACTAGCTTGGCAAATTAGTCCTAGCTTGGTTCTTGCCTCAGATCCAAATCCATCTGGAAACACTACAGTGCAAGAATATCTTCAGAAGCTAATAGCATCAAAACTGATAGCACAGAATTTGAAAGAAAACCAAGGGGTTTGGATACAGTCAGGGCCAATGCTTATGGCTAATCACCAAGGCACAACACCTCTGCCAGCTGCCTCTTTAACCAAAATTGCTACTTCATTAGTTGCTTTCAAAACCTGGGGACCAGATCACCAATTTGAGACTTTGGTAAGTGCCACTGGGCCGGTAGTAAATGGGGTATTGGAAGGTGATTTAGTCATAGCTGGTGGTGGAGATCCAATGTTTGTTTGGCAGGAAGGAATAGCTTTAGGAAATACTCTCAATCAAATAGGCATCAAACAAGTAAAGGGAAATTTGGTAATTACTGGTAACTTCGCCATGAATTTCCAGCGTTATCCATTCTTGGCAGGTCAAATGCTCAAACAAGCACTAAATTATGCCACATGGAACCGCTCTGTTATTTTCCAATACTCAACTATGCCCAAGAGAACACCAAAGCCACAAGTCATAATTACGGGTACTATTAAAGTAAATTTACAATCTACTCCCCAACAAACTTTGTTAGTGCGTCCTGAAGGGGCGACATGAAGCCTATAAAGCTGACTGTATAAGCTTCATAGCTCTCATCCCTTGTAAATAATTCTCTAGTTTATGACGACTTAATCGCATTAAATCTTGAACTAAACTCCAACAATCACCAATGAAATTAACCCAGTTCTGTGCATAAAGACCGATATAAAAGTTACTATGCCTTCTGTGAGAACGTCCATATTCTTTGGGACGTGCCACATATTTTGCAATTCCTTTACTCTTAATATTCTGACCTTGTAATGTAGCAATAGTGTAAGCTAATGAGATGATTAAAACTAAAGCAATAAACCGCTTACCTTCCACATTTGTCTTCTCTAAATTGTAACCGCCACTTTTAAAATCTCTAAACATCTCTTCTATATCAAAGCGCTTTTGATATGCCGGAATCGCCGTTATTTTACTATTCATGTTAGTTAAAATAAACCATCCTTCTTTGGCTTTGTTTTGACGGTAATTCTTTTTCCATTTGCAAGCCACATTAAATCCCTTCACTTGTTTAGTTTTTGTTAGCGTTGCATCTGATACAAAAAAAGATGTTCCTGGTTTTAAACCTAAATCTTTTATTTCGCACCATAAATGAGCTTTCAACTCAATATTCTCATTTTTCTTGAGTCTCAAACAAAACTCAAACCCTTGTTCATCAAGCCATTTCCGCCAAGCTCACTGAACAAAACTCTCTATCTCCTAACACTACCGTTTTATAGTTTTTAAATAAGGGAATTATCTTTGATAATGCCTTAGTTTGTTCTGATAAGTTACTACTACCTAATTTTGCTAAAAGCTTAAAGTATATCGGTATAGCTCTTTTTTGAAAAATTACACTAATCATTAGTAGATTTTTTCTTTTCCAATTCGTCCTATCAATTGCTAAATAGATTCGGTGATTTCCGAGGAAAGTTTGAGCTAACCATCGTTCAATTATGGGAAACCATAATTCTTCTATATTCAATATTGGTAATGATAGAAACCTTTGTAACTTCTTCCGTCTCGACTGGCATTGAATGAATAATGGTCGCGACTCTGATATTTTCTCTAGTTTCACATCTTTGATATTTTGTACTACGTTAATCACCAGCGTCAGAAATATTAATTCGGACTGTGAAAGTAAACTTTGTAGATGCTTCTGGTATAATTCAGGTAATATTTTCAACAGATAGGTCTTATTGACAATACTGACCTATCTTTTTTTACCATAATTCGCTCAACTTAATACAGCACAAAGGCTTTCGGGTGCTTGTCCCCCCTTCAGTAGTGCGTCACCAGTCTTTGCCTTTACAACAACTGATCAAGGAGATGAACGTTTTTAGTAATAATGACATGGCAGAGATGTTAGCAGAGTCAGTGGGAGGGTTTAGTGTAGTCCAATCAACAGCTGCTAACATTGCTGGAGTACCACAGTCAGAAATTCAATTAATCAATGGTTCTGGACTAGGCCCAGAAAATCGCATTTCTCCTAGAGCAATTTGTGCAATGTTCATGGCGCTAGAGCGGGAAGCAGTAGCTCATCATATGAATTTGGCTGATTTATTTCTCACTTCCGGGTTGGATCATCGAGGCACAATTCACCGCAGACATATTCCTGTTGCGACTGTAATTAAAACTGGGACATTGCATGATGTCAGTAGTTTAGCTGGCGTGATGCCTACACGCGATCGCGGTTTGGTCTGGTTTGCAATCATCAACCGTGGCACAAACCCAGCAGGTTTCCGTTCTGAGCAAGATAAACTGTTGCAAAACTTGATGAAACAGTTGCAACTACCTCAAGTAGTTCCTAGTATCCTAACTCCCCACTTAGCAATGAACTCTTTACCTCAAATCGGTGTAGACAGTCGTAATGAAATTTTATTCAGAAACTAGCCTTTTCAAAAGTTATTTTTCTAAAAAAATATAGTATTATCTATTTTTTAATATAGAAATATTATCACAATGCGTATTTTAGTAGTCGAAGATGATGTTCAGCTAGCAGAGATGCTAATGGAAGCCTTAACTGACCGTCAATATGTGGTAGATATAGCTCAAGATGGAGAGGAAGCATGGGATTGCATCAAAGTGTTGGAATATGATTTGGTGGTACTAGATATTACTTTACCCAAGTTAGATGGTGTAAGTTTTTGTCAACGGTTGCGATCGCCTATGGTGGGGCGTAGCCCATCGCCTACATCAAGGCATACCTTATCGCGCAACATTGCAATACCTGTACTCATGTTAACAGCACGCGATACCCTTGGTGACAAAATTACCGGGTTGGATGCTGGCGCAGATGATTATATGGTCAAACCTTTTGAAATGCCAGAGTTAATGGCTCGTGTTCGCGCCCTGTTGCGCCGCAATAGTGCCGCAACATCTTCTTCAGATTTTGGTTGGGGTAGTTTGCGTTTAAATTCCAGCACTTATGAAGTCACTTATGCTGACCAGCCTTTACATCTAACACCTAAAGAATTTGCTCTTTTAGAACTAATGGTTTCTAGCGGTCGGCGGGTACTAAGTCGAGCCGGCATTATTGAGCGCATTTGGTCGCTTGATGACCCTCCGAGCGAAGAAACTGTTAAGTCTCACATTAAAAGTTTACGGTATAAACTTAAAGACGTAGGTGCTGCCGATGATTTTATTGAGACAGTTCATGGACTAGGCTATCGCTTAAAGCAGCTTTAGAAAACTAACCGATTTCTACCTTATATTTGCCCCTTATCTCCACAACTGATTGTTATACTTCAATTACATTACTGAAATTAACCTCTTCTTTTACACTAGAACACTATTATTCTCCAAATCTATTTAATTATTGATTTGGAGAATTTTAATTTTTATCTAACTAAACTAAAAAATATATAATTACCCATTTTTAGATATTTCTATTTTGAAATCTTTGGATGGCTGAGAATAAGTTTCACCACCAATACTGCTCGGTTAAAAACATTTGTAGGTTGGGTTGAACGAAGTGAAACCCAACAAAGCCCCAGAAATGTTGGGTTTCCTTCCTCAACCCAACCTACGAAATTGAAGTTTTTTGAGCTTAACCGAGTAGTATTGGTTTCACCACAGTGTCAAGCTTATGTTGAATCTTCAGTTTTACAGAGTTCTATTTGCTATAGGTAACGCTACATGAACAGTTAAAATTTAACTATTAAGATAAAAATTAATTTAGATAGCATTTTTTATTAGTAACCGATTTCTCACCGATATTTAACCGATATTTCAACTTTTAAAATGTAACATCTTGAAACGCAAGCATTTTGGTAAGTTTATTTCAGTTTTAAAGAAATTTTTATGCCCGATTTTTCAATAAATATTTATAATATTGTTATTAACAATAAAGAGTATTGCAAGCTTAGACCTTATGCATTAGCTAATCAAATATCAATTCATGAAGCAATACGGTTATTAATTGATTCTCTTCCAGAATGCTCTCCAAATAATAACAAATTAAGTAGAAGCCATTCGTTTATGTTTACTAGAAAGTTTTTACAAGTTTCTTTCGATGATAGGTAACTTAATAAATAATTTTTTCTCCAAGTTACCTAGCTGTGAATTTTTGTACCACATACCACAGTAAATTTTGATTATGAATACTCTTGCTTCTTTAAATTTAGTTAAATCTCTAGAAAATTCTGCTTCAGAAACGCCAAATTCTCAACCCGTTTATGCCCTAATCTCAGTTCATGGCGATCCGACAGCTGAAATTGGTAAAGAAGGGGCAGGTGGTCAAAATGTCTATGTGCGAGAATTGGGATTAGCATTAGCAAAACGTGGCTGTCAGGTTGATATGTTTACCCGACGCGAATACCCTGACCAAGAAGAAATTGTGGAATTAGCACCAGGATGTCGCACTATTCGTTTAAATGCTGGGCCAGCAAAATTCATTACTAGAAACGATTTATTTGAATATTTACCAGAATTTGTAGAAGCCTGGCTGAATTTTCAACAACGAACAGGGCGCAGCTATACCTTGATTCACACTAACTATTGGCTTTCTGCTTGGGTAGGATTAGAACTTAAATCTCGATTGGGACTACCCCAAGTTCATACCTATCACTCTATAGGTGCAGTTAAATACCGCAATATGGAAAATCCGCCGCAGATTTCTGCAATTCGTAATTGTGTGGAGAGGGCAATTTTAGAACAAGCAGATTATGTAATATCCACTAGCCCTCAAGAAGCGGAAGATTTACGTCAGTTAATTTCGCAACATGGTCGTATTAAAGTCATTCCCTGCGGGATTAATACTGAACACTTTGGTTCTGTCAGTAAAGAAGTTGCTCGCCAACAGTTGGGGATTGCTTCAGATTCTCAGATAATCTTGTATGTAGGACGCTTTGACCCCCGCAAGGGAGTTGAAACCCTGGTCAGAGCTTGCGCCAATTTGCCTTCAGCATTTCAACTCTATCTAGTTGGTGGTTGCCGTGAAGATGGAGCAGACTTCAAAGAACAACAGCGCATTGAAAGTTTGGTGAATGACCTGGGATTGGAAGCCGTTACAGTTTTCACTGGACGAATTTCTCAAGCACTGTTACCTACTTACTATGCCGCAGGGGATATCTGCGTTGTACCGAGTTACTATGAGCCTTTTGGTTTAGTGGCGATTGAAGCAATGGCAGCCAGAACACCCGTAATTGCTAGTAATGTGGGAGGATTGCAGCATACGGTAGTGCATGGTGAAACTGGATTTTTAGTTCCTCCTCGTGATTCTAAAGCATTGGCGATCGCTATTCACAGTTTATTACAAAACCCGACTCTCAAAGAGAGCTATGGCAATGCTGCACAAAATTGGGTTCAGTCTCGTTTTAGCACTCAGGGAGTTGCCGCCCGAGTTCACGAACTCTATCAATCTTTAACACTTGATACATTTATTCAAGAAATTATTAAAACTAAAAAGTTAACTCCAGATTTGGAAAGACAAATCCAAAATTTATTGAAATCGAAAGTTTTGAAATCTAATGAAATTAAAGCTCTAGAAAAATTAATTGACTCTTTTTCTAATGACATTGTGCAGTGGGCAACCAGTTAAATGATATCGTTGTCGGTCAAAGACTGATCATTAATACCGCAGTTCTTGCTAAGAGAAGGCTTGCCTTGAGCGACTTGCCTTGAGCAGAGTCGAAAGGAGCCGAACGGGAGCAAGAGGAAAGAGATTTATCAATACTGTACTGTTTTAGTAGGAACAAGCAAATATGAAACTGCTTTTGGTGATTGAATTAGATAATACCTTGGTTGGTAACAATCGAGCTATTGCTGCTTTAAACCAAAGGCTAGAAGCTATACGCAATCAGATTTACTTAGTCTATGTTACTGGTCGCTCTTATGCTTCTAGTCGTCGCGTGATAGCACAAGAACAGCTTTTGAAACCTGATTATTTAATCGCTAGTGTAGGTACTGAAATTTATCAACAGGGTGTGCTTTTAGAAAAAGATTGGGCAAATCAAATCTCAAAAGATTGGGATTGGGATGCAGTTTGGACAATTGCTAGCTACTTTCCTGCGCTGATACCCCAACCCGACAGCGAACAAACCCCCTATAAATTAAGCTTTTGGCTAGATATGGATGCGCCACTTGAGGTTATCCATGATTTGCAGGATTTGTTAACTTTTACTGGATTGCAGTCTGAGGTAATTTTTAGCAATGGGCGGGACGTTGATATCATACCCAAGAACAGTAACAAAGGTGAAGCAGCTGCATATCTGCAAGAATTGCTGCAAGCGCAATTAGATGCAACCGTTATCTGTGGAGGTTCTGGAAATGACATCAGCTTATTTCAACAGCCATCAGCTGGGATTATCGTTGGTAATGCCCAAACGGAACTTCTATGGTGGTATTATAAGACACATTACCCTTGGCACTTTTTAGCTCACTACCCTGGTGCTGCGGGTATTCTTGAAGGATTGATTTATTTTAATATTTTGCCATTCCCTAATAGTTGGAAGGCGATGGGCTACGCCCCACCATAGGCCAATACAGTTCAGTTAAGCCTAAAATTCTTACTGAAAGTGAATTTTTTTAACGAACCGCCAACTCTTAGAGAGGCTTCCGCCAACGCGCAGCGTCTCCAAGAGTTGAACGCCAATGGCGCAGAGAGAAGAAAGAAATTCTTCACTGAACTGTATTGCACCATAGGCGATCGCAACCATTTCTAATTAACTCTATCGCACTTTGTAAATCCAGGAGTAGCTTTAGCTAATATCTAAAGTTTAGGATAGGCAATCCGTTGGTGATGAAATTGCTGCCAAACCTGGACAAAAATATGAGCAATTTGAGACATCTCTGCCCGTGTTAACCCGGAATCTACCAACTGATTATCCTGCCAACGTGCTTTCAGGATTTTATTTACCATTGCCAGTGCTGCTTCTGGGGTTGCGTCTTTGAGGGAGCGTAATGCCGCCTCACAAGCATCAGCCAATATAGCAATCCCCGTTTCTTTGGATTGAGGAATGGGGCCGTCATAGCGGAAATCTGATTCGTGTAAAACTTTTTCAGTATTTTGTTGCTGTTGCTGTGCTTGTTGGTAGAAATATGCAATTAAAATGGTTCCTTGATGTTCGGGAATAAATGCCTGAATAGCGCTCGGTAGCTTGTGTTGACGAGCCATTACCAACCCTTCGCTCACATGTTTTTTGATAAGTTCGGCACTTTTCCAGGGATCATTAATCACATCGTGTTTATTAATACCTCCCATTTGATTTTCAATAAATCCTAGAGGGTCATGCATTTTACCAATGTCATGATAAAGAACCCCAGCCCTAACCAATTCCACATTACAATTTAATGCTCGTGCCGCAGCTTCTGCTAGAGTAGCGACAAACAGTGTGTGCTGGAAAGTTCCAGGAGCTTCATCAGCTAGGCGTTTTAATAAAGGTCGGTTGGGATTGGACAATTCAGCCAGACGAATAGGTGTGACTAGATCAAATAAAGCTTCTAGGTAGGGGCTTAAACCTAGTGCTAAGATGCTCCAAACTAACCCTGCTAAACCGTTGAGGACTGCTGCACCCAGCACAGCATACCAAAGGGGTGCGATCGCAGTGTTGACCAACAAATAAACTACTCCCTGCGTCAATCCAATTAAGATTCCCAAGGTAGCTAATTCCTCCCGCGTTCGCAGTGCTTCTCTACCAGGGAATCGCCATTGTCCCGCCATCAATCCGCCCAGAATTCCGCCAGCTGCACTAGGTACTAAATAATGCCAGCTAAGTTCCGTTCCCATTGAAAGCAATATGGTCAGTAACACCATAACAGTACCCCCGATCGCAGTACCGTAAAAGCTACCAACAAGCAAACCAATAGCAGGTAAGCCTGTAAATGATTTGGTCAAGAAGATTAGCAACGGCGCACTGAGGGTAAGGAGCAGTATCAAAAGATAATCGCTCGGTCGTAATTTGGCGTAAATCCGTCGTTCTACGAGTTTGAAAATAGCCACAGCCAATCCCACCATCCCACTAAAACGAATCAGATGCAGCCAATCGATTCCACGTTGGCTCAAGTGAAAATGGTCTAATAGGACAAAATCAGCCTGGGTAATTTTTGCGCCAGCTTTAACGGTAACTTCACCTTTTTGAATGCTGACGATCGCCGGTTCTACTGCTTCGGCTGCTTGTTCTGCAATCAGCTTGGTTTGCTCAATATCTTTAATTAGATTAGGTGCGATCGCGTCTGATAGCAATCGCCTTGCTAAAGGTTGTGCTGTTTCTGGCACAGAAACACTCACCTGCATCCCGATTGCAGAGTTCAGGTTCGTCTTGGATAACCCTGGATAAATGCCCTGTGCTAACATTCGGTCTAAAGTTTGACGCACTTGGATTTGAGTTTTTTGCCAATCTGTATCAGACAGGTTTAAGAAAGTGGCATCGTAAAGGGTTTCGGGTTGGGCATAGACGCTTTGCGTGTTGTCTTTAGACATCGCGCTCAGGGCTTTTAGGCTGATATTATAGCGCTGACGAGCTTGGGCGATCGCTTTTAATAGTTGAGCAAAAGCCTGGGAGGAGTTAGACTCTCGGTAAGTTCGCAGTTTTTTCACTGCTAGCTGCTGGGCAGAATTTAAACCAGTTAGATTGCTATTTTTATCCAAACCTCGTAATACTTGCTGCCATTGAGGTTCTGGTGCTTGTCGCAGGTAAGTTTGTGTAGCAGTGGACAACACTGAAGTCTTAACAAAGGGAAAATTGTCCAAATTTTCGCGGATTTGATTGCCTTTTGTGAATAATTGCTGGAGATTTTGGTGAATTTGCTCATTAATTACTGGATCGTCAACCCAGACTGCTGAAGCACCGCTACGAGCCTCCCTGCGTCTTTCTTCTGTTGTTTTTACATCTTCAACATTGGCTGAACTTGGTGCGGTAAGTGTTTGAGGAGCTATCTTATCTACATCCAGCTTTGGTTGGTTATAAAAACGGTAGCCTAGTCCACTGGAGAGAGATAGTACGACAAACACAAACATTCCAGCAGAATAGAGACGGTTTTTTAGATGCCATCGCTTACTCTTAGGTCTAGTTTGCCTGTAATCCCTACGAAATAAACTCAAACATCACCCCCAAAAACTACACCACTATAGTGCTTGTTCATTATAATTGGGCAATTATCGATATCAGTGACCAATCTATTTTATCTACAACAAAACTTACTTTACATTCCTCCCCTATCTAACTCACTACCCTACTACCGCAGGTATTCTTTAAGGATTGCTCTATTTTAATATTTTGCCATTCCCTCACAGTTGGCGATAGGCTACGCTTCACCATAGGCGATGGTTGGGCAACAGAACCCGCATAGCGATCGCAACCTATTTCAAATTAACTTTTAATGTTAATGAAATATCCCCGCACTTTGAAAAGCTAAGTAAGTGCGGGGATATTTCATTAACAGTTATCTCAAAGCCATTTAGCTTTTTCTCTTATGCAACCGCTCATCATTCGTATTAACGTCTAATTCCTCACGACGAACATTACCTTCGGCTTCAACTGTATCCTGTTCAACTACTTTCTTAATTTTTACTTCCTCACGCAAAACGGCTTCTTTCTGAATATCAGGAGTTTCTTCATAAATATCCATCCGAGTAACTTCTCCTTCACGGAAGTTAGCCTCAGCAGACGATACAGTTCTACCAGCTTCGTTTGGAGTAGTGCGTTCAATGATTACGCGTTCTTTTTCAACTGGCACAGCAACTCTTGCCGTCTCAGTTTCAACGTGTTTGCCAACAGATACTTCTCCTGTCTTAACACGGGATTTATTGGCAACTAAACGTTCTTCGTATAGTTTCAGATTTTGATGATCCTGCTGATTCATACCGTAAAGATTTGGTTCATTTTGATACGTGTATGTATTGCGATCGCTAGAGGCTGCTGGAGCATCTACAGGTATCGATGTCTCCACAGGTGTTGAGGTACTTAAAGGTGCTTGTCTTACTGGAGTACGATAAACTCCACGCACCCGTTCCTCATAATCGTAATCAATATGTTCCAAATCATTAAAATCTGGTAAATTTTCTACTTGCTCCTTTGTCAGCCCAATAGCATACACGCGTCGATTGTTATAGCTTATTTGAGAACGCCCAATTGGTAACAATACTTGTCTACCAAAAAACCAAAAACCTGTATCAACAACTAAATAGCGGAAATGTCCCGAATTATCCACCAAGATGTGTTTGACAGTCCCAACTTTATCGTCATTTATGTCTGAATAAACATCGAAATCTCTAATTTCATAATCCTTAAAATCTGCATCATCATAGTTACCAGCAAAATCTTCGAGTTTATATAAAGGCATATTCTTTTTCCTCCAATCTCTATATTTACAATTGTAAAGATATAATTTTTTACTCCTTCTTTCTCAAGAAATATATTAATGTTTAAAAAATCATTACTGTGGAGTTAATAGCTTAAACAAATTAGCGTCAATCAAACCCAAACTAAACCTCTGCATAAGATTATAAAAGCTTATAACTAAGTTATTAAACCTTAAATCAGCAAAAGTCTTGGATGAATTCGCAGTTATTGAGCATTTTCTTTGTTGACAGAAGTACGAACAATATACTGATTTGCAGGTAAATTAATAGCAATTGGTTTTATCTTTCCTTGGGAAACTAAAGTTTGATAAACTAAAGCTGTAATCTCTCCTCTAGTTGCAGGTTTACTTGGATTAAGAACTTTAGGTTTTGGATAGTTGACCACTATATTTGCTTTAGTTGCTGCTGCTACATCTCCAACTGCATATTGCGGAATATTATTGGCATCTGCGTAAGTGTTAGTAATAATAAATGACGCAGGACGGTTAAGATTTACAGCATTAGCTGCTAGGGCTGGGGCTTTTGATATCAATAAAGGCTGCATTAAAGTAGTAAAAGCGAGCGGCATTAAAATACGTCTTTTTACAGCTTTTTGTGCAGTTTTTTGAGGAACTACTCTCTGCATGACTGTGGGTAGACTAACTGCTGATGTATCAGTAGTTAGATTCAGACCTTTGTTTAAAGCAACTATAGCCTCAACCTTAGAAACTGATTGATTGGGACGAAAGTAACCACCAGGATAACCCGTCATAAATCCTTGTTGATATGCTTCTTCAATGGGACGAGTAGCCCAATAGTTAGTAGGAACATCTTTATATACAGCACCACTTTGTATCTGGCGAGTTGGTGGTTGGTCAAAAGCTTTACGAATAATTGCTGCAAACTCATCTCGGTCTACTGGCTGTTCTGGCCGAAATGTACCATCAGGATATCCAGTGACAATATTTCTTGCAGCCAAACCTTGAATAAATGGCTGTGCCCAGTAATTAGATTGAACATCACTAAAGGTAGTTGTAGGGGAAGATTGAGCAGATGTTTCTAATGTTCCAACTGCAAGTACTGTTAAATTTAAGGTTAGTAAAGATACACCTGCTGAAACGAACTTAGTTAACTGTGTCATAATCCATGCCCCCTGTTTTTTCAATTATTCATTATTTCTAATACTTCAATAGTGATTAACAAATAGTGGAGATTTAGTGGAGAAATTTCTCCCAAAACTTGAAATACTACTAAAGACTGACTATGCTTATTACTTTAGATATAGATAACGCAAAAATGAAAATATCAAAAACGTCAATGTTTTAGTGACGGCTTATGTTAATAGAAGAATTTTATAGCAATCTTATTTGAGTTGTGAAAAATATAGATTAGGAAACGAACCGCATAGACGCAAAGCGGCCTTCCCGCAGTGTAGGACGCAAAGAAAAGAAAGAAGAAAGAGAGATATAATTTTCACGAATTATTTAGGACTGCTATAAATCTAAGTAATAAAATCTAAAGCTTGCTTTTGAGAATAAAAATATAGCAGAGTTCTCCACGGCTTTTCCACTATTTAGATTTAATCTAAGTCTCAAACGATAAATTAATGAAATTTTCTTTATATAACTTTTTTGCTACCTTAACTATCAGTTATTTTACTATGTACACATTTTACGTACAAAAACTAAGTGTTAATTGAATATGAGATACATCTTTCAAAAAATCTTTCTTTGGATAGTAGAGTTATTGTCTGAAAACGCAAGATGGTTAGCGGTAGGAGGGTAGAATGCGTCAACTCATTATCCAAGTACCACGGGGAAATGGAAAAGCTGTTATCGATATTGCCAAATCTCATAACGGTACAAATCTAGCTCGATTTGAAGGAAATGGAGAAGAACCGATTGATGTGGTGATTGTTCACGTTTCTAATCGAGAAGTTGGCAAAGTTCTGGACAAGTTGCAAGACTTGCCCAAAGTACAAATTACGCTCATACCAACTGGTGTGATGACTCTGCAACCCCCTGCATCGGAAGCACCGCAACAAGTTGTAGATGTGGAAGAACGCAGTCCGATTGAGATTTTTCTTTCTGGTTTGCAAAGTGTTGGCTCTTGGCGAGGCTTTCTTGGTTATGCAGCACTCGCAGGCTTTGTTGTCTGGATTGGCTTGTATATCAATACAGCTTATTTGCTGGTGGCGGCAATGCTGATTGCACCATTTGCAGGCCCAGCGATGAATACAGCGATCGCTACTGCATGGGGCGATCGCAAACTCTTAGGACGGAGTATTTTACGATATTTTGCTGCTTTAGCAGTCACAATTGCAACTACTTGGTTACTTAGCCTGATATTACGGCAAGAAATTCCCACTAGTTTAATGGTAGAAAGTAGCCAAGTTTCAGCAGTCGCAGTGATTTTACCATTGGCAGGCGGAGCAGCAGGAGCGCTCAATTTGGTGCAGTCAGAACGGAGTAGTTTAGTATCTGGGGCAGCAACCGGAATGCTAGTTGCCGCTTCCTTAGCTCCACCTGCGGGAATTGTCGGTATGGCAAGTGCAGTCGGTAGGTGGGACATGGCAATTTCGGGACTGTTCTTACTGTTTTTGCAACTATGCGGCATCAACTTTTCAGCATCCCTTTTGTTCCGAATATTTGGGCTGTCTGCTTAAGGAACTCGCTATCAGCGTGGTAAAAAACGGGTATTCGGTATTGCTTTAGTGATAACTGTCATCGCATTGACAGGTTTGCTAACTTGGCAGTTTTCTCATTCTCCCAATTTACAACGCTCTAGCCTTGCCCAACGTGCCAACGCCCAAGTTCAAAAAACTGTAGAGCAAGTTGGTTTAGCAAAATTAGTCGAGTCGAATGTCCGCTTTACACGATCCAATATTCAAGGTCAGGATACCCTACTATCTGTTGTTTATGTGCAGCGCCAACCGGGAGTTACAGCATCTAGTGAAGAAATACGCGATCGCCTCACCCAATTAATTCAAACCCAATTATTGAAACAGGACTTAAATGTGACACCTCTAGTTGATGTCAACGTGCTAGAAACACCTGCTAGTAAACAATAAGCCCAATTCTCTAAAATACAGCAACAGATTCAAACCTAAAAATCTAATCAAATATGGAGATTTTAATTACGAATTACGAATTACGAATTACGAATTAATACTATGAGTAGTTCAAAGTTTTCAGAAAAACAAGCCCTAGAAAAAGAACGTAATGAAGTCTTACAACAGTTGGAAGATTGGCTAGAAATTCCAATGCTGGTGCTGGGCTTTGTATGGCTAGCACTATTCATCATCGAGATCATCTGGGGGCTAAATCCTTTACTGGAAGCCTTTAGCATCACTATTTGGATTATTTTTATATTAGATTTTTTACTTAAATTAGCGATCGCTCCTTATAAATTTTCTTATATCAAAAGCAATTGGCTAACAGCTATTTCTCTACTATTGCCAGCCCTGCGTACTTTTCGGGTTATCCGAGTTATACGGATACTACGAACAGCGCGGGCTGTGCGAGGGCTACAGTTGTTGCGAGTTATTACTCGTACTAACAGAGGAATGCGGGTTTTAGCAGCAAGTATTAGCCGTCGAGGGTTTGGTTATGTTATGGCGCTAACCATGATTGTTACTTTAGTAGGAGCAGCAGGGATGTATGCGTTTGAAAATGAAGTTCCTTTAGAATCTGGGCTGCACAATTACGGCAGTGCTTTATGGTGGACAGCAATGCTAATAACAACGATGGGTTCTGACTATTCGCCCAAAACGCCCGAAGGTCGGGTGCTTTGTTTTTTCTTAGCGTTGTATGCGTTTGCCGTGTTTGGCTACGTTACTGCTACTCTGGCAACGTTTTTTATTGGTCGTGATGCCGATGATGATGAAGCAGAACTAGCTGGAGCGAAATCGATTCAAGCACTTCAGGCAGAAATTACAGCTTTACGGGGAGAAATTCAAGAATTATTGCATCAGAATTTAAAACGTTGACATTAGAACAAATTAACTAGTGAGGAAACTTCATGAATGCAGAAATCTCGGCAGCTTGGGATAAGGTTCAAAGCATGATTAACGGATTTATGGCTTTGTTACCGAATATTGCCTTAGCGTTAATTGTCTTTATAATTTTTTTGTTTGTCGCCAGCAGAATTAAGGTATTTGTCAAGCGATTAACTCGCAATCGCCGCTCTGCCCGGAATTTAGGATTAGTACTAGGAAGATTAGCGCAAGGGTTGACAATTTTGATTGGGTTGTTTATCGCCCTTTCCATAGTAATTCCCTCATTTAAAGCAGGTGATTTAGTACAACTATTGGGAATTAGCGGTGTTGCAATTGGTTTTGCCTTCCGTGATATTTTGCAAAACTTCTTAGCTGGGATTTTAATTCTGTTAACTGAGCCGTTCCAAATCGACGATCAAATTGTTTTTAAAGGATTTGAGGGAACAGTTGAAAATATCCAAACAAGAGCCACTACAATCAGAACTTACGATGGTCGGCGGATTGTCATTCCGAACTCGGAATTATTTACTAATTCGGTAACTGTAAACACTGCCTTTGATAACCGACGATTAGAGTATGATGTCGGCATTGGCTACAACGATGATATTGACCGTGCCAAGCAGTTAATGCTAGACGCAATGCATAGTGTAAATGAAGTTTTAAAAGACCCAGCTCCTGATGTACTAGTAATGGAACTTGCCGAAAGCACTGTTAACATCCGTGTGCGTTGGTGGGTTCATCCACCACGACGCGCAGATAATCTTATTTCGCGGGATAAAGTGATTATTGCAATCAAGAAAACGCTTGTTGCAAACGGCATTGATTTGCCCTTCCCAACTCAACAAATTTTGTTCCACGACCAGACCGAAGAGACAGATGGAAACCGTTCCCGTCAGCGTGAAGGTTGGCCTGCGGGTAAAGGTGAAGTACCGAAGCCTCGCCGCATTAGCGATTCACTCAGGTTACTTGCTCAAGTGCGCTCCTCAGAAGATAACAACGGTAAAGTAGATTCTCAAATCAACGAACAATGAAAAATGTCAAGATAAGCAAACTGTGGGATCAGCTCCACTCAAGTTACTGGTTCATACCGGCGGTTATGGCGGTGGTAGCTACTGCTTTGGCTTTCACAATGCTTAATCTTGACCGTACAGGCAAGATAGACATTGATTATTGGTGGATTTATACAGGTGGAGCAGATGGGGCGCGATCACTGTTAGGATCGGTTGCAGGTTCGATGATTAGCGTTGCTGCTACAGCCTTTTCAATTACAATTGTGGCGCTTCAGTTGGCTGCTTCCAATTTCGGGCCGCGACTACTGCGTAATTTTATGCAGGATACAGGTAATCAAATTGTACTAGGCACATTTATTGGTACGTTCATCTACTGCTTGTTCGTACTGCGGACAATTCATGGAGAAGGAGATGGATACGAACAGTATGTGCCACAACTTTCGGTTACAGTCGGCACTTTACTCGCAATTATTAGCATTAGTGTTTTGATTTATTTTATCCATCATGCTTCAACCATAATTCAGGCATCTCACGTAATCCAAAATGTTAGTGAGGATTTACATTCAGCAATTGATCGGTTATTTCCAGAAAGAATTGGGCGTGGTGAACCAGAAGATAGACAAGGAATTGAAGAAATTCCTATGTCCTTTGAGAAAGAGTCTTTACCGATTCGAGCTAATGGCACTGGTTATTTACAAGCAATTGATAATAGGGAATTGATGGAAATTGCTTGTAAACATAATTTGCTAATACGCCTTCAGGTTAGACCAGGAAAATTTATAATTCAAGGTGGCAATTTAGCCTTGGTTTTTCCTGGAAAAAAAGTAAATAAAAAACTTACCAAACACATTAATGATGCTTTTATTTTGGGCAAAGAACGTACAGAACAACAGGATATAGAGTTTCCAATCGATCAATTAGTAGAAATTGCTCTGCGTGCCATTTCCCCTGGAATAAACGATCCATTTACTGCAATTCGCTGTATTGACCGAATTAGCGCAGGGCTGTGCCACTTAGTTCAAAAAGATTTCCCTTCGCCCTACCGCTACGATAAAAATAACAAATTGCGCTTCATTGCTGAAGGAGTCGATTTTCGAGGATTGGTTGATCGTGCTTTTAACCAAATTCGGCAGTATGGAAAGTCGGATGCAGGAGTAACTATTCGTTTGTTAGAAGCTATAGCTACTATTGCCACCTACACCAATAATTCTAAATATCAAGCAAGCCTACGCCATCATGCTGACATGATTTTACAAGATAGCCGTGAAGGACTCTCACAAGAACAAGACCGCAAAGATGTAGAAGAGAGTTATTATCAGGTCATTAAAAATTTAAATAATGATAACAATAATAAAGATTGGAATTAGCCAGAAAAAGGACGTTTTAAATTAATATTTTTGAGTTAGTAATTATGAGAAGTCTGAATTGGAAAGGTTATCGAACTATCGCATGGATAGGACAGGCTGTACTAACAATTTTTGTCATAGCCGCAGCAGTTCAAGGTAAATGGTCAAATGCTTTGGGTCTTGCAGTATTTCTTATTGTATCCTTTATATTTGTCATCCGAGATGATAAATTACCCACCTTGTTTGATTTTTTGTTTGTCTTGGCTGCATTGCTAAATGCTACTGGTTGGGTATGGAATTTATTTGGTATGCCAGGCCCCTATGACGAGATTGTTCATGCTTATACGACTTCTGCAATTACCCTAGCACTTAGTTTTTTAGTCTATGGTTCAATGTTGAATATATTTCGGAATCATACACTTTTGTATTTAGTGACAATTACTAGTTTTGGGATTGCTGTTGGTGCTTTGTGGGAAGTTATAGAATGGTCTGCTGGTAAGATTCTTAATACTCAAGTAATTGAAAGCTTGGATGACACCATTATTGATTTAGTTATGGACTCTCTGGGGGCTGGATTGGCAGCTTTTATTAGTCTTTGGGCGTTGCGAGATTGGACAAGTCGTAATGTAAAGGTAAATCATTCGCCAACTGAGACATCCGTTTAAAACACTTAATCTTCAATACTTACGAATATGATTATGAAGAAAAAATACATACATAAAGAGCAGGAAACTCCTAAGTCTAGTTTATTTGGTTTAACAAAAAAATCTCACCAAATCAACTTAGTAATTTTGCCTGAAAAGATTTTGACCGACAAGTTTTTTGTGAAGAAAACAATAACTCATAGGCTGGTATATTTAATAGTGATAGCAGCAGGATTTTTGAGTAGCTGTTCAACAGATTTTTCTGGAAAAGTTTGTCCTTCAATTGTTCCTTCTCCTACAGTTAATGAGTCACAGAGTCAAATTTCGCGCCCTCTGACACCAACTGCTGAGGACAACAATTTTGTGGTTGGAGTTGTTGAAAAAGTAGAACCAGCCGTAGTTCAAATTAATACTTCCCGAACTATTAGAACCCAAGTACCACAATTACCAGATGCATTAAATGACCCATTCTTTCGGCGCTTTTTTGGTGAAAATCTCCCTACACAACCTCAAGAGCGAGTAGTGCGCGGTCTAGGTTCTGGTTTTGTCATTGACCCCAATGGACGAATTCTCACCAATGCTCACGTTGTCAGCGATGCGGATACGGTGACGGTATCATTTTCTGATGGTCGTACTGTTGAGGGGAAAGTACTGGGGAAAGATGCTGTGAGTGATGTCGCAGTTGTGCAAATTCCTGGTACAAACTTACCAACAGTAGAAATAGCAAATTCTGATACTTTAAAACCAGGACAGTGGGCAGTTGCTATAGGTAATCCTTTAGGTTTACAACAAACGGTAACGGTAGGCGTTATCAGTGCAATCAACCGTTCCTTAAATCTTTCTACCAGACCTAGTAGTTATATTCAAACCGACGCAGCAATTAACCCCGGAAATTCGGGCGGGCCACTCTTAAATGCTCGCGGTCAAGTGATAGTCATTAACACCGCAATTATTCAAGGTGCTGAAGGTATCGGTTTTGCAATTCCTATAGATACGGCGCAACGAATTGCCGAGCAATTGATTACTAAGGGTAAAGTTGAATATCCTTACTTAGGGCTTCAGATGCTGACGCTAACACCCGAAGTTAAGCAAAGAATCAATAATTATCCAAATAGTAATGTCCGCATTTTAGCAGACCGAGGAATTCTTATTGTTCGGGTTGTCCCTAATTCCCCTGCTGCCAGAATCGGATTACGCCCAGGAGATGTTATTTAAACAATCAACAATCAAACTGTTAACAATGCTGAAGAAGTTCAGCAGATTCTTGCAAAGAATGGCTTGAATAATAACTTACAAATCCAAGTGCTACGCAACGGACAGAACTTACAATTCACAGTACAACCTGAACCACTGCCATCTCCAAATAACATCTAGTCTTAAGTTTGTCAGGGAGGTAATACCTACCTGACTTTTCAACTGTTTTCAACAGATGATTCAGACTTGCCATCTACCACAGCTAATACTTTTTCTTCGTGATTATCTTTTTTGTTTTCCTGCCAATTGTTGAGTACATCCTCGACCAAAACCTCTTTAATCCAAGTTTGGAAAACAATTACTAACGGGACGGCTAGAAATACACCTAAAAACCCGAAAAAACTGCCAAAAAAGACCACTGCTACTAAAGTAACTGCTGGCAAAAGAGATGCTTGGCTTTTCATCACTAAAGGCACTATAATTAGACTTTCAACCTGCTGAATTCCAAAATATAAGGCTACAACTGCGGCGATTTTCCAAGGTTCTTCACTTAATGCTAGCAGTGCAGGTGGAATCACGCTCAAGGTTGGCCCAACATTCGGGATAAATTCTAATAATCCTGCCAAAATAGCATTAACTAATGGCAATGGTACTCCCAAAATCAACAGTCCGACATAGCTGAATGAGGCAATGACCAGCATAGTAAGGAGCGTGCCTTTTATCCAGCCAGTCAACGAAGTTGCACATTTGTTCAGAATGTCATCAACTCGCTGACGATAAAAGGCAGGAAATAGCAGTATAAATCCGTGCCGATAGGGCAACGGATTTGCTAAAAGCATAATGGTGAGAGCTATAAAAAGCAACAAACCTAAAATAATAGAAAGTGAGCTACTGACCAAGCTAAAAAAGTTGTTTATTAGCCGATTTAACCAATCTTGTAAACCTTGAGTCAGATATCTAAGTCCCCGAATATTTTCTAACAGTTGGTCAGGAATTACATTCTGTAACCAGTTGTTCCATGATCGCAACCGTTCTAATGCCATAGGCATAATATTACCAAATTGTTGCAATTGGTCAACAAGACGGGGTACGATTAGCGCAAAAAAACCGACCAAAACAGTCAATAAAAGAATAATTGAGATGACAACTGCAATTCCGCGCTTGATACGAAATCTTTGAAAAAAGCTTACTAGTTGATTTAAGGCTGTGGCTAAAACTACTGCTGCAAATACCACCAAAAGTATTTGTCGAATTTGCCACAAAATGTAAAGAGATATAACAAGAGCGAGAAACCCTATTAATTGTCCGAATCGCATAATCTAGCCTCCATTCTTTTGTTATTCCTAGCTATAATGCTAAGTTTAATTACTTAAATTTAGCTGGATCGCTATATTAATAAAAAGCCTTTCAAAGGCTAATTTTTGAATAGCATCGATATATATCTCTACCTTTCGACATAATTTAGGTCTTTTATTAAGAGAGTAATCTGAAATAAATAAAGTTTTAAGGCTAGACTCATAAAAATGCAAAAACTACGTCACATCAATATGTTGATGCGTGCCTTTAATAATTCGATAATTCGTTGATTTGATAATCCAGAGTAGAAAAATTAAATACAAAAATTTATTTGGTAGCTAGGCATTTTTAATTAGTTTATTTCGCTCCATACGGTTCAAAATGCAGGCGATTAGTGTTGAAGATACGATAGGCTTGCTCACACAATCATCAGCACCAATCGCAAATATTTGCTCAACAATATCTGCCGATAAATTATCAACAACAAACACCACTGGTAGAAGTTTCCAGCAAGGATCGTTACGTACCACTTGGCAAAGTTCAATGCCATTGATGTAAGGCATTTCCGCATCTAAAATTAGTAAATCTGGGGAAAATTCTGTCAGAGTATCCCAAAAATAGCATGAGTCTTCAAGAGTTTTTAGAGTAATTCCTAAAGTTTCTAGAGATTGTTGTATAACAGTTAAAATCTGTGGGTCATCCTCTACAACCATGATTCTCGCTTTAGTAATACGAGTTTGCTGTAAAATTTGGATCGCTGACTCTAAAATTTCGTTAGGTGGCATGGATTTCTGCAAAAAAGCACGACCGCCAGCTCGTGCAACCTCAAGGCGTAGGCGAAGCCCGCCGCAGGCATCGCTAAAATTATTTCGTTCTGTAAAAACTAACACTGGTATTTGTGGCGTTGGCGTTTCGCCCACCGTAGGCGATGGCGTTCCGCCCAGCGTAGCTGATCGCTGGGATAATTCTATTAATAATTTCAAACTGTCTTCCTCAATATCAAGATCGAGTAGCACCACATCGGGATTTAAAGATGGGATTATACTTCTGGCGGCGGTGAGATTAGTAGCAATTTTAACTTGTAATCCCTGATTCTCAGCCTCATTTACCAATCCCTCAACTACTTGCCGATCGTTGCTAATTACTAATAGTAGATTTTGGGTTTGTTCAACTGAAGTTTTTTCTAGCTCTCGTTGTAATTCCATCAAGAGCTTATCTAAATAAAAACATTTAGCTTGGCTAATAGATTTTTGAGTTTGAAATAAATCTTCTATCTCATTAGCTAATAACGAGCCTTTTGGAAAGCCAAAACTACCCAATGAACCAGCTAGCTTATGAGCTTCTTGCTCTGCTTTTTGCCGTAATTGAACATCAAGTGTACCTTTTCTTAAAGCATCAGCTGCTTGTTTTAATACTGCAATGCGCGAACCAACCTTAGTTTTGAAAATTTCTCGCTCTTGAGCAATGGCTGTTAGTAGAATTTGTTGCTGCTTTAAATCTATTTCTGGCTCATCTGTCGGGCAACTTTGCTCATGAGATAGAGCTTTTAAACGATAACCCATTCCGTAAACAGTTTCTATAAAATCGTAGTTAGCACCTGCTGTTTTTAGCTTCTGCCGTAAACTTTTGATATGAGATTTAATCGTATTTTCTTCAGGTGGATCTTTTTCAGCACTCCAAAGTTGATCTACAATTGTAGCCCGGCTAAAGATGCGCTGGTTGTTACGTAAAAAAAGGTCTAAAAGACTAAATTCTTTTGCTGTTAAATTTAGCGCAATGTCTGCATAAGTTACCTCACAAGTACTAGGATCGAGAAGCAAGCTTCCCCATTCCAAAACTGGAGGTAAAGCAGTATTTCCCCGACGTAGTAAAGCACGAATCCGAGCTGATAACTCTTGAAAATCAAATGGTTTGACTACATAATCATCTGCTCCGGCATCTAAACCGATAACTTTATCAGTTTTAGTATCTTTTGCCGTTAACAGAAGAATAAGCATTTGATAGCCTTCTTGCCGTAATTGCCGACAAAGACTTATGCCATCAAGCTTTGGCAAAATCACATCGAGCAAAATCAGGTCATAGTTACAAACATTTACCAACTCCCAACCAGCTTCACCATCAGCAGCAATATCAACTACATAATTTTGTTTAGTAAGTGCTGTTGCTACAGCTTGAGCAAGCAAATCATCGTCTTCAACTAACAGAATTCTCATGAAAATATTTGCTTGTAGAAACAAACCTAAGCGCTGTAATCAAATTATTCTAACTTAGCTTATGCCTTTTTCAGCTTTATATGACATCTATCAAAGGCAAGGTTTAACAATATTTTCGCAATCATCCCATTGACGACGATCAACACTTTCTACTGCTGATTTTGAGTCTGGTTACATTCATTCTTGGCGCGATCGCCTTTTTCAAAACCTTTAAACTCCCTCATTTGCGATGCGATCGCTATTCCTAATCAGTCTAAATTAGTACAAAACTTCTTTCAAAGACACTAAAAAACTATCTACACTATTACTAGCATCGGCATTTAACCGACTTTAAGGGTGAATACTTTTATGAGTCATGACCCTATCGAGCTATATCAACCAATCAATGCTCTCAAACCTGTCGATAAAAATATTTGGATTGTGGATGGGTCAGTTGTAAGAATGGCAATGTATGGAATGGCTATTCCTTTTTCGACTCGGATGACGGTTATACGGTTAAACAACGGTGAATTATGGTGTCATTCACCCATCGAACTGACGGAAGCACTAAAAACAGAGATTGATACACTCGGTTCAGTCCGTCATCTCATTCCACCTAATAAGATTCATTATGCTCACATTAGCATTTGGGCTAAAGCGTATCCAGAGGCGATCGCTTGGGCATCACCGGGAGTGCGAGAACGGGCTGCCTAGCAAAAGATTCAAGTCACTTTCAATGCTGATCTTACGGACAAACCACCTGCAAATTGGGCAAATGAAATTGACCAGTTAATTTTTCGCGGTAGTCGATTTATGGATCTGACTTTTCCCGTTAAGTCTTGAAAAGCTTGCTCAAAAAGGATTTAGGGCAAGGTACAAGGTTTACAGTAAAATAACCCAAGCGTGGTATCAGAGGCGACAAATGATGTTGGACTGGTGGGAGAAAAATTTTGCGACTTGTGAGTTGGGCGATAAGCCTGACGGCATGGCTACGCTTACCGCCGATTGAATGAGCGTGCAATGTCAATTGGCTATGCTTTAAGTCAAGGATTTGGCAAAGCACTGTCAGAAATCTTCAGTGGAGCAACCGTACTCAAGAGGGCTTATGAGTTTTTGCCAACCCAAAAGTAGAATTTTCAAAACTAATAGAGCCGCACTGTCAAATGACGGCGGAAACTGTTGCAGAATATGATGTAGTGTTGTGTGTTGGAGACACTACTTTTCTTGATTATGGCAGTATTACGGTGAAAAAAGAAGGTTACGGCCCGATTGGTAAGGGAGGTAACGGTTTAATATTACACAGCGCTTTAGCTATAGAACCTGAAAAAGGTCAGTCCCTTGGTCTGTTATGGCAAAAACTTTGGAATCGAGAGCCAAAACAGAAGCTACCAAAAGATGAAACTCCGACACAGAAGAAACAACGGCAAGCAGCAGCCCGTAAAGAAGCCAGAAAACGCCCCTTTGAGCAAAAAGAATCTTACAGATGGGTAGAAGCACTTACCACTGTAGAAAACGAAGTTAGCAAGTCCACCCGCGTGATTCATGTCTTTGATAGAGAAGGTGATATCACAGAGGTTTTTGATAAAGCTCGTCAACTTCAGCATACGGGAGTTTTGGTACGTGCGGCTCACAACCGTAGTTTAGATCAAAATAGTGAACGTCTATGGTCAAAGCTGGAAGCTCAATCTATCGGTTTTGAACAGGAAATCAAACTCCCAGATACGAGCAAGCGCTCTGCCCGCAAAGCAAAGCTGGCTGTAAGATTTTGTCCCGTTAACCTCCGTACTCCCTACCGTTTTGACAATCGCGATCCTCTACTTGTGTATGCTATTTATGCCACAGAAGTTGATTGTCCAGAAGGTGAAACCCCTGTAGAATGGATGTTGCTAACCACGGAAGTTGTCGCAGATATCCAGATGGCTTCTACAATTTTAAATTGGTATTCTTACCGTTGGCAAGTGGAAGAGTATCATAAAATTTTCAAGTCAGGGTGTCAGGTAGAAAGATACAGACTTGCTGCTGATGGGATGAAAACCTTAATTGGTTTCTTGAGTGTGATTGCTGTTGAGCTTTTGCAGTTGACTTATCTACACCGTACCCAGCCAAACGCCGACGCAATTGTTATCCTCAATCCCCTTGAGCTTCGCATTTTGAAAGCTAAATCACCCAAACTACCCGAGATATTAACAGTTAGTTGGGCTGTGGGAGCGATCGCTCGTTTAGGGGGTTACTTAGAACATCGACATAAAACCCCTATTGGTATTCAGGTACTGTAGCGAGGCTGGTTAAAATTACATGACCTCTGTGAGGGATGGCAGCTTGCTAGAGAGACTTAACGGGAAAAGTCAGATTTATGGATGAAGTCGTCTTCTTTCACCGCAACAGTACTACCCTGATTCTGGCTGACTTGATCGAGAACTTCGAGCCAAGTAAAGTAAGTCAGAATTTTGGTTGGCTAATAAAACTAGCAGGCAGTGCCGACCCAGATGGTAAAGCGCCACTTGATTTGCGACTAACATTTTGGGGACACAAGGTTCAAGCGCGTCAATGTATTGAGCAGTTGCTGCAATGGCAACCTGAAAGAATTATTCTGTCGCATGGCCGTTGGTATGCGGCGAATGGTGCTGCTGAACTGCGTCGCGCTTTTCGTTGGCTGGGAGATTTTGGATGATACAAAAAAGTATTTCCAAAGATAGTAGAAACCCATTTGCAATAATTTTTCAAATGGGTATTACAGTCTTTTTTATAATCCAGTAAAGTTGTAACCAACTCCGAGCATCAATCCTACATCCGTTTGATCCAAAAACGCCGCATTCACCCCTGCTGTTGCTGTTAAGTTAGTATTTAAAGGAACATCTACACCACCAGATAAAAGTAAGCCAACGTCTGGATCATCACTAGTTTCAATCGCTACACCTGCTCCAACGTATGGTGCGACAGCGAATGTGTCTTGAAAAGCGTCTGCTGTACGAAAATTAAAGTCATAAGTGAGAGGAACCAGAACAACAGGGTCATCCTCAATCGCTACAGATGGTCGTACAGATAAGGTACGTGTCAGCCCAATTTTGCTGATTACCATAAAGCTACCTTCACCTAAAGCTGAATCACCACCTAAACCAATGTTGCCAGCAACTCCAATATAGCTAGAGCCACCACGGGTAGTTCGACCTGGATTAACATTGACTTGCGCCACCTCAGCAGAAGTTTTAGAAGCAGGCTGTGTTGGCTGGGGAATCAAATCGGCTGCTTTTGTTGAAATTTTACTGGAAGTCGATATTTGTGCTTGAGCAGATAATCCACTTCCCAGCATTGTGATTGTAGAGGAAATAAACAACGCAGAAAATTGCTGTAACCAAATACTATTCATTTTTCAACCTTCCAAATAATTTTGTATGAAGAAATCAGGTTTCAAAAAGCAATCTAATTCGTAACAAAATTGCTGTTAATTTCCTAACTGATTAAAGCTGATATTAGGCAACTTCATTAACTGCATAGATAATACTATTCCGAGCCTGAATTACACTTTTGAAATTAACTTGGAAAAGTGGAAAACTTGTGGATATAAGCAATATTGTCAAAATTGCTCAGAGTTTACCAGACATTTTACCTAGGCTGGCAACAACGGCAATTAACTCAGCTGCTCTAACTGGTTTAGCAACATGTAGCTGAAATCCTGCCGCTAATGCTTCTTTATAATCTTCTACCCTGGCGTATCCCGTCAGTGCAATAGCAGGAATCCGCCCGCCTAGCTCTGGTTCAAGTTTTCTGATTTTACGCATCAGCGCGTAGCCATCCTCACCTGGCATCCCAATGTCGCTGATTAACACATCTGGATGTAATTTTTCTAGTGCCTCAAGTGCCTGTCCTGTAGAGCTAAAAGCACTAACTTCTGCTCCACACTCTTCGAGTACTGCGGTAATCCACTGCCGCACATCTGCCTCGTCATCTACAACCAATACCCGCAAGCCACTAAGAGGATTGGGGACTGGGGATTGGGGATTGGGGGCTGGGGACTGGGAAAAGAAGTGTAAATTATTGTCTCCTGCCCCTCTGCTTCCCTGCTCCTCGGTCACTGAGCGTAGTCGAAGTGCTGCCCCTCTGCTTTCTTCTAAAATCGGCAACTTGACTGTAAATGTCGCTCCTTGCCCTATTCCTTGGCTTTGGGCATCAATTGTACCACCGTGTAGTTCTACCAGATGAAGTGCGATCGCTAACCCTAAACCTAGTCCTTTATTTGAACGAGTATGAGTACTATCTGCTTGCCAAAAGCGCTCAAATACGTGAGGTAGGAAATCTGGACTGATGCCCTTACCGGTATCAGTTACTTCAATTTGGAGATAATTAGGAATTGCGGGTTGGGAAAACTCTTCCCTACTCCCCATTTCCTTAGACAATCGCACTTCAACTCGTCCACCGTTGGGTGTAAATTTGATGGCATTAGTAAGTAGATTTAATACTACTTGTTGCAAGCGATCTGAGTCACCCCAAATTTTTTCTATTGAGGTATCAAGTATAGTCTCAAGTTGAATATCCTTAGCATTTGCCAGTGATTGTACAACCTCAATTGCGGCTGTAATTACTTCTACTAAATCTACCAAATCAATGGACAGTGAAAGCTCTCCTCTAACAATCCGCGAAATATCAAGTAAGTCTTCAATAAGTTGCATTTGCAAATTAGCATTGCGCTCAATTATCTCCAGCGCGAGAGTTGCTTTAGCTTCATCTAACACACCCGTTTGTAACATTCCAGCCCAACCGATAATTGCAGTCATGGGGGTACGTAATTCGTGAGAAACTATTGCTAAAAATTCGTCTTTGGAACGGTTTGCGGCTTCTGCTGCACTTTGGGCAGCTTCGCTAACGGCGCGTGCAGCTTGTTCTCGCAGTAATAGTTGCTCTTTTTCTTCTTCAGCCTGTTTACGTTCAGTAATATCTTGCATAATTTTAGAAAAGCCGCGCAGATTTCCATCGTCATCTAGTAAAGGTGTGATGAGACAATGCGCCCAGAAAAATGTACCATCTTTACGAATATGCCAGCGATTCTCCCTAGAAAAACCTTCAGCTACTGCTTTTCTTAATACTTGCTTGGGTAGTCCCTGCTTAATTGCTTCAGGTGAAAAAACTCGTTCAAAAGGTTGACCAATTATTTCTGCTTCCTGATAACCTAAAATACGTTCTGCTCCAATGTTCCAAGTGGTAACGTTACCGTTTGGATCTAGCATAAAAATTGCGTAATTAGTTACTCCTTCTACTAATAGCCGATAACGTTCTTCACTTTGACGCAGACTGTCTTGACTTTCACGTAGACGCTCATAATTTTGCAGGGCTGCTACCGCGTTCATTTGGGCTTGTGATCGCGCCTGACGCAATGCAGTGTTAAGTAAGCTAATCAACAACGCTACTAACACAAACTGAAGCAACCCCACTACACTGAACCCAGTAATAGCCAGAGAATAAAAAGGTGGTAAAAGAAAGTAGGCGCAGACTATAGCAGACAAAAAAGTCGCCAACAGTCCTGGGTTTAAACCACCATACCAGGAACTAACCATGACAGCAGCTAAAAACAGTGGGTAAATGGAATTCAGCCTGTGTAGCTGCCATAGAAGCAGTGTCAGTAGTAAAGCCAGTAAAACCGTTAAGAATGCAATGCCATAGCCTTGTAGTTGCGATCGTCGCGTCAATCCCCACATTTTTTATTACTTCTGGTTATGCCATAGGTTTATTAAACTTCTACCCTAGTTTTCCACTTTCAAGTTTTACCATAAAAAATTATTCTTAAGAGTATGGTAGCTCTAAACAATACTCCTCATCATAATATTGGAAAAATCAAAGCACTAAAGAATAATTTAAAACAGGAAGATAATAACAATGACCTCTAAGCAAATCTTAGTTATTGATGATGAAGATGACATCCGTCAATTGATTCAGACTTGTCTAGAAATAATGGGAGGCTGGAAGGTGTTGACTGCTACTTCAGGTAATCAGGGATTACTATTAGCTCAGTCATCTCAACCCGATGCTATCCTTTTGGATGTAATGATGCCTGATATGGATGGTTTGACAACTTTTCAAAAACTACAGGCTAATCAAATAACTAAAAATATACCTGTGATTTTGCTTACAGCTAGAGGACGCGCTAATGACCAACGTCTATTCAACGATCTAGGTGTCAGAGGCATAATCAGTAAACCATTTAATCCTCAGAAACTAGCTGTTCAAGTAGCAGCAGCTTTGAAATAAAGTACATTGAAAAATGTAAAGATTTAGATGCCAAAGATAGGATTACTGTAGTATCTCTAATTTAGGGTAGATATGCTTCAACTAAATGCTCTATCTATAGTACTATTAACCTCTTCCCTAAGTCGTATTTTTCCCAGAGAATACATATTCTGCTCTAGTTTTCCACTTTTAGTCTCTAAATTTAAAACTAAGCTCAATATTAGTTCTGAATTTTGGATAGGTTATTTTATTTCCAACTAAAAAGCCTAGTTTTCCAAAACCAAAAGTAAATATATTAATTTATGAATTTTATATAAAACATGAAACATGAAATTTAACTCCAATTCTCTATAGCGTTTCCTAGTCTGCTGAGGTACAAATCTCTGCGTACCTCTGCGCTTTACTTTGCGTCCCTTTGCGTTTCAAAATATTATCTGTACTCTGTACCTCACGTAACTGGGAATCGCTATATATTTCTTTAAATCATCTACTTAGGGGCTATATAATATATGTTAAATAATTTAGAATCATTTTCACATCCACCAAGCAAACAGAAATTTGCTGCTACCTTTCGTTTAGTAAGTCGAATTAGTTTTTGGGTACAGTTAGTACTTGGCGGTATTTCTGGCATTGCTGTATTGTTAGCGTGCTTTAGCCGTAACATTACTACTCAAACAAGCAATGCAGGTATAGGATTTAGTATATTTTTGGCCATTGTTGGTATTTTATTGCTGTGCTTTCGAGTATATTGGGCTTTCCGTTATCGAAAACTGGCTAAAACTTTACAAACACCAAATACTCAAAACCATCCCAGAAAGGAAGACGTAATTCAAAACTTACGAATTGGGTTGCTCGCGAGTTTCGTAGGGTTATTAATAGCTTTTATTGCTTCTGAAACGACAGTTGCAATTATTTTGGGCAAAGCAGTAGCACAACCTCAAGGTGTCGCAATCTATCAACCAGAAAATGTAATCCGTTCGCTAGACATTTTTGTAATGTTAGCAAATGTCAACATGATTGGCGCTCACTTTTTTGGGGGAGTTACTTCTCTTGGTTTACTTTATTGGTTAGAAGAGTAACAGCCACAGTATTGATTTGATTTTGCTAGCTATCCCTATGGAAATACTAACCTATTCCTAAAGTAGGATTTACCAAATTTATGAGGATTCTGCCCGACTTTTCTACTATTTAGATTTAACCTCAAAATACAGTCTGTGTTCATGTCTCCTCTTGCTAGTTGAGCGGCTCAACTTTACCTAAAGTACATAATCAAAATTTTTGATTATCGCAAAAAAAGAATAATTTAGAGACTCATTAAGAGTATTTTATATTTTTTCAATAGGTGTCAGCATTTGATTTTTCAAACAATCAATAAAAATAAGCAAAGATGAAATTACCAGGAGGTAATTATGTACAACTTAAACCGTTTTTCTTTAAAAAAAGTTGGATTATTAGGAACAATTTTTGGAAGTTTGCTAATCGGTTCCTCTGCAATTACTCAATCAGCAGTAGCACAGCCGCGAATTTCCCAAATTAATCCTTGTCCTAGTATTTTCTACGAAGAACCACACCGCGATCGAGTTTTAGTTCCAGCAGGATGTCCACCGAATGCTGCAACTTTAAGATTCGGAGGACAACAAGGAACTTCTAGTTCCCAAAGTATTATGGTTCCCGTCTATCCTATGAATGGAAGACGCTCAACTGTTATACAACCACCATTTCCAGAAAGTCGGCAAAGTCCAATTGCAACTATCACACCAACAGCAGGTACAGTTGATGTGAGATTGAAAAATAATACAAACGCTGGTATCTCTTATCAAGCAATTGGTTATACAAAGCCTCGATATCTTGCAGGTAGACAAGAATTTGTCCTACGGAATTTACCAACACCCGTCAGTATCACTTTAGTACGTCAAGACGGTGGACTACTAAAAGTTATGCCTACGTCTACCTCTGAAGGGACACTCGCAGTCTCGTTAGATGAAACAACAAAATTCGATAACGATCAAGGTGTATTGAGAATTCAAAAGAATGGTCAAGTCTTCTTGAATTAATACAAAAAGATAGTCCAGATTAAACCATCCTTTTATTTGGAACCTACTAGTGGCTCACCACATTAATTTTAAGAGCGTTAAAACCCTTACTACAAGCAAATCAAAACTTTTGTGGTCGTCTACTAGGTTAACTTAAATGGAGCTTTTGAAATGATCAACTTGATTCAAACAAAGTGGAGTTATAAAGGAGCTTTTGCTCTAGCAATCTCCACAGTGCTACTTGGAAGTTGTACCAACAACTTAGATCAACAGGCCGGAGTACCAGAAACCAACGTTACTACAGAAGAAGTCGCAGATAATACAAACGAACTAATTGGCAAAACTGTAACAATTAGAAGTACACCCATTAGAAAATTAGGGCCCTCAACTTTCACAATTGCTGATAAGCAATTTTTTGGCACTCAACCAATTTTAGTTGTAAATGCTTCGGGTAAAACTTTCACTTTACCTACTGACTCAAATACACCAATTCAAGCCACAGGCCCAGTTCGTAAGTTTGTGATTGCAGATATTAATCGAGATTACAACTTGGGTTTAGATCCTAACTTGTACAAAGATTACGAAACCCAACCTGCAATTATTGCTCAATCAATTGCACTTGCTCCTAAACCAGGTGAAATTACTACAAATCCTAAACTATACTACGGGAAAAACTTGGCAGTGACAGGTGAAGTGGAAAACATTAGAAATGCCAGTTCTTTCACCTTAGATGAAGACAAATTATTTGGTGGACAGGACTTGTTAGTGATCAGTGCAGGTACTCCGAAAGGAACTGTCAACAAAGGTGAGAAAGTAGCTGTCACGGGTGTGTTACGTCCGTTTGTTCTAGCTGACTTAAAACGAGATTACGATCTCAAATGGGATTTAACTTTGCAGAAGAAACTAGAAGTAGAGTACACGAACAAACCTGTGTTAATTGCAACAGAGGTATATCCCTCTGCAATTCCGCAATAAACTATTCTAGAGCATTGTTTATCAGGAAAGCTTTCCATGAATAGCCTCAAGACAAATAAGAGCAAGGGCAATGAGTGACAATTCTCAAAGGGGAGATTTCTCACAAGCACTAGGTCAAGCAGGGACATTAGTTTTCCTGGTAGCGATCGCTATGGTAGTGAGAAGTTGTAGTTTTTTTGAGGCAAAGCCAACTTTCACTAGTACATCGGAAATCGCTGAGAACACTGACGAATATATCGGTAACTCTGTAACGATTAAAAGCAGAGCAATTCAAAAAGTTGGTTTGAGTTCTTTCACGGTTAGTGATGCACGGTTCTTTCGCGGTGAACCTATTGTAGTTGTCAATGCTTCAGGTGTGCCTTTCGAGCTACCGCTTGACCAGAATGTAAAAGTTCAAGCTACTGGTCAAGTTCGTAATTTAGTAATTCCCAAAATTGAGCGAGATTTTAATCTCAATATCGAGGAGGAATATTACAAAAATTACATAAATAAACCTGCAATAATTGCTCGATATATTGTAGTAGCGCCGCAACCTGGCCAAATAACGCAACGTCCCAAACAATACTATGGTCGTAGAGTTACAGTTACAGGAAAAGTGGACAATATTCGCAGTCCGGTTTTATTAACCCTAGATGAAAACCAATGGTTTGGTGGGCAAGATTTACTTGTTTTACTAAAAGCACCGCCCAAAATAGCAATAAATCAGGGTCAGACAATATCGGTAAGTGGTGAGGTTCGTCCTTTTGTTGCTGCTGAAATTGAACAAGATTATGATTTAACTTGGGATCTAAATGTAAAAAAAGAGTTAGAGACTGAGTACAGAAATAGACCTATTTTAATTGCTGGAACTGTATACCCTTCTTAAAAATTCTCAGTTTGTCATGCCCATCTTAAATGCTGTATTTTATGTCAGGTTTATACAAAAGTTACTCCAACAGCGATCGCTTCCTACCTTTTTGGGTGGGTATGCATCCTGCAATGAGCGATGTCTGACGACAAGCCGCTAACGCTCCTTCTCTGCGAGACGCTACGCGAACGTCGCTACCGCTTCTCTACGAGAGGCTTGTCTGCGACACGCTCCGCGAACGCCAACGCTAATGCGTCTACGCATCACTGCCTTAAAAAGCGAAATGAATTCTCAAAATGCTTATAAAAGCGTTGGTTTAACCAATACTGCTTATGAAAGAGAAATTCAGCCTTTAAGTCAGTTTTTAATCAAGTTTAACAGTTTTAATAGGAGGAACAATATGATTTTATATAAACTGGATGAATACAATCCTAACTATACCAATGAAATTTTTAATGGTAATGACATTAAAAACTTTGATGTTTACGCTGATGATGCTAGGGTTGGTTCTGTTGTCAACATATTAGTCGATGAAAATGATGCCCGTTTCCGGTATTTTATCATTGATACAGGCTTTTGGATTTTCGACAAACAAGTTTTGCTCCCGGTCGGTTTAGCTCGTCTGGACTATGACAACAAACATCTTTTCGTTTCTAAACTGACTAAAGAGCAGGTAAAAAATTTACCCGAATTTAGCGAATCTTTAGCAATCGATAATGAGTATGAAGAACGAGTTAGAGGAGTTTATCGACCTTTAGTGCCATCAGCGATGTCAGGTATATTAGGTACTCCTGCTTTTTATAATTACACGATGGAGCCTTACTTTTACGAAATGAACGATCCTAACTTCAGAACCTATGAAGAAAATTTGAGAAATAAAAGAAATTAAAATATAACAAAATTTTGACAGTTCTGCTAGTATAGCTGCTTGAATACTTTATAATTAATACATGCCGCTAGTTGTTTTTAGATTGAATTAATTTTCATCAAAAGCAAGCGGCTATTTCTAATTTATAAATGTATATTTTTGATGTATTGCTATCAAATTGCTGAGATTAATCAAGCTACAAAAATAGTTTCGTTTGTTCAAATTCAAAAGAGAATAACTTTATGAATACTCGATTAATGCGCTCAATAATTTTACCATTGGGCTTGATTTCTACATTGTTTTTGGGAATGTTACCCTTTAGTTTTGCACCTGCTAAGGCACAGACAAATAATGCCTTAGCAGCTAGGTTTTCAAAATACTCTCCCACAAAAGCCCCTTTTCTTGCACCTGGATCTCGTGGACAGGCTGTGAGAGATGTGCAAGCTGCTCTACAAAGGTTAGGATTTTATAATGGAGCTGTTGATGGTATCTATGGCTCTAGAACCGCTACAGCAGTAGCTACTTTTCAGCGATCGCACAGAATAGTTGGTGATGGTAGGGTAGGAGCGCTGACGTGGCAAGCTTTACGTAGTAGTATAGCTCCCCGCCGTCGTTCTTTCTAACTGTAATAGCGATGCAAACAACGGCAATTACAGAATTAGTGCAATTTGTGCGATCGCAACTACATAAACATCATTGAGTCAGATGTGCTGATTGTTGTTTTTGCGATCGTTGGCATTTTTATGATCCTAATGGCAATTCAAAACGCTTTTTGTAGTTCTTTAGATGTGAGAGATTTGATTAAACTTAACGGTAGTGGTTGCTGACTAATTTGACTAACATAATCTTTACTCAAATATGGAAGGTAACTTGGCTGTTGGGCAACATAGGTTTCAAAAAAAGGAACACTTAAAGGGGTCTTGGCAACTTTTGGTGATCTAGGTTTGGGGAAGGCAGAGGGCAGAAGGCAGAAGTCGGAAGAAGGAAATTATAGATTCAAACTTTGAGTTTGTTTAAACTTGCAACTAATATACTTTGCATTTCCTCAACTTCATTTAATAGGGGAATAAAAAGGTTTTTATCTGCCAAATCTACTTCTTTAGCAATGATTAATTGTGTATCGAGTTCTCTTAAAGAGCCTAAAGCAATATGCAAAAACTGTACGTATTCTTGCTTTGAACGTCTTCCATATCCTTCGGCTATGTTGGATGCTACAGATACAAAAGAACGTCGGATTTGACTAGTTAAACCATACAATTCTGACTGAGGAAATAGACGGGTAAATTTATAACAATTGATAGCAAGTTGAACCGCTCTTTGCCAGATAAACTGATTTCTATAACTCATATAATCAAGTGTAAATTGTCAAAATTTTGTCCTCAAATAGCCAACAAAAACCGTCGCTCCAGTAAATCTATTTTGGCGCGACCATACATCTGCCGCTTTAACATTTTCAGTCGATTAATATGCCCTTCAACTGGGCCATTACTAACTGACATAGTTACACCTGCTTTCACAGCATCGTAGTCAGACTCTAAACTAACAGCAAAGGAGCGCAACAAAGAAACCGAGCTGTTTTTAGCTTTGTTTAACCAAGCATCGAGCTGCTCGCTCAGACGTTGACGCACAACAGATGCTCTCCTGTTGAGCTAGTTCAATAGCTGACTTCAAATCAGAATGGGCTGTTTGTAGTTGAGCGATGATTTCACGCTCATTAAGCTGTATTAATTCTGGTCGTCGCAAGACTAAAGCTGTGACGCGACTGGGAGTGAGAGGACGATGGGAGGAAGAACTAACCCTGGGGGATGCGTTTTTCTTTGAACACTTTGCTGGCTCAAATCCGGGCAAGGTCTTGAGATAACGAGTGAAGCGAGCGACCGTGGCATAACCACCGATATAGCCGCAGGTGCGAATTTCTTCAAACAGTTCTTGGGTGTTGTGGTTCCCGCTATTCCAGCGACTGAGGAGGTAATCTTGATTTGGGTTGAGAAGACTCAGACCGTGGTCGCTACGCTCACGACGTTCGGTAAAAGTTGAGCAACGCTTGTAATTGAATACGGTAGTTTTAGAAACTCCCAGGGATTGAGCGATTGCTAGCCCTGATAAGCCAATAGACCGCAGTCTCCAGACTTGCTCATGGATTTCCCTCCGTCTATCCCGTGCTTTGGCGGATTGGACTTTTCTTTTTAAAGATGTGTTTTGGGGAAACCTTGGCACAACTGGGCTTTTATTAGCCTCAGTAATCAGGGAAAGGTTCTCGGGGAAAGGCAGACGGCAGACGGCAGAATGTTAATTTGAGGGTTTTCCTGTGCAGTCAATCCGTCTGTATTCTCTGCCAAAAAGGGTTTAACATCCCCACACTCGTTTTGAATTTCAGTGGTTTGCAATTGGGTGGGGTATGTATCCCCATCCAATTCCCGAATGCCTTCAATTAGTGCTGTTTCCACCTCTAAATGCACTTTAGTATCAGTACTAAATACTTGTTTTTCCACAACTTTTACGTACTTTGGCATGAATACCAAAGACTTGATAGAGCGTTTGAGATAAGTTCTGCAATAAGTGAAAACGGTCTGCAACTTGAATGGCTTCTGGTGCGCCTTGACGAATGCCACTTTCATAAGTTTTTGACCGATCTCGTGAGACGACTTTGACACCAGGGTGGGCTTTTAACCATTCTGCCAAGGTTTCAGCCAAGGCATCTTTTAGTAGAGCAATTGGTCGGCTGTGTTCCAGGTCAATTAGTGCTGTGCCGTAAGTTTTACATTTACGTGCATCAAAAGTCGTCTACCCCAAGAGTATGTGGCGTTACGATTGGTGGCAGTGGGATTGAGCGGACTAAATTTAACGGTGTGTTGCGAGAAACTTTTATCCCCCATTGCTGTAAGAGTCTTTCCCCTGCTGCACCACCATTAGCTAAACCAATCACACTCAGTCGTTGAGCTAAACGTAGAGTTTTTCTAGCCCAAGGTGCGGTTACATTGGTCAGCCTTTCTGTAAAAATGCGTCGTTTACACAAACTATTGATGCAAAAAAACTTCCTTACCCGTAACTGTAAGGTAATGCTGTAATCAGCCCAGGGTAAGTCTACTAATAAGCGTTCATAGCTACTATGAATTTTTTGAGTTGGTTGGTTACAAACTGGACAGTTAACTACTCTACTGATTGCGGAAACAATCAAATTTATCTGAGTTTTTATCTTGTCAAGTTGGCAATTCTCAAGTCTCAGATTGCTTGAATCTGGTAATAGGTGAGTTAGCACCGACATAGAACATGAGTAAGGCTTATTCCTCAAATGTTTGATGGAGTGAAGTTTGAAGTATCTCGATTATATCTTTCTTCCTTCTGCCCTCTGCCTTCTGCCATCTGCCTTAAGTGCGTAACTTTTCATCATCACCAAAAGCTGACAAGAACGACTTAAAGCTTTAACATAACGACGTGCTAATCCTGGACTAGGGCCGATTGCTTCTGTAGGAACGGGAACGGTTGCATTAGGTGATTCTGCAATAGTAGAAAAGTGTGTTCCACCATTGATGAGGGTTAAATATTTGTTTGTAGTTGTTAACCAGGTAAAAGGTTGAATTTGTTCTAGTAAAGCCGGAGCAACAGTATCAGAACTACCAGATATAATCATCACTGGAATTTTGATTTGGCTGAGGCTAGCTTGACCAAAAATACTGCTATCAACTGGATTAATTGCAATTACTGCTTTTATTCTTGCATCCGATAAGTTGTATTGAGCATTGGGTAAATTGACAGCCAAACATTGAAGTAAAAGCGAAATATTTAATGTATCTTTCAAAGCTGGGCAGTCGGTTTTTAATTGTTTAAAATTAATCTTTGCACTTGCTAAAGCTAACACCGTATATCCACCGAATGATTGACCTAATACACCAATTTGGTCTAAATTCAAACGTCCCTGGAATGTTGGATTAGACTTTGATAAACGAGTGAGTTCATCTAGAAGATATTTAATATCTAAAGGTCTGTCAATAAGTTCTCTGGGATTGGTAACTTTATCTGCTGTACCTGCTAATAATGCTTGCAGTTGTTGTGAATTACTTTCAGGATGTTCTGGAACAGCAACCACAAAACCATAGGATGCGAGATGTTCAGCTAAATACGCAAAACTTGTTCTGTCAGAACCAAGTCCGTGCGAAATGACAATTATCGGACGAGAAGTTTGAGCAACTGGGAGGTAAATATCAGCCGGGAATTTTCTGAGACGCGATATGTCATTAAGAATAATCAGCCGGGAATTTTCTGAGACGCGATATGTCATTAAGAATAATAGTTTGCTTTAAAAAACGAAAACTTCCGGTTTTTCCTAAATCCATTAATGGAACAGTTTTAAGTGTAGAAGCTGTAATTATCTTTTGTTGGGATTGTTGGTTAATTAGAGCTACTGCATTTTGAGTTTGATTTACTAAATCTTGTAATGACTGTGCTATTGCCAAACTCTGGTCTAAATTAATTGAAATTGCACTCGCTGGAAACTTGCGTAATACATTTAAAAGCGTAAAATCTTTTTGATCTGCGGCTGACAAAATTAGTGCCGCACGAATTGCATAAAAGCCTGATAAGTTAGATTCTGTTTGAATAACTTTCCCCAGCCTTTGTAATAATCGTTCACCAATTGGTGTATAAAGAAACTGCGAAATTTCTACTTTATTTAAGGGAATGCGAGTTAGTAAAACTTTCTGTAGTTGAGTTAGTTGCTTTTTGTTTACATACTGACTATATCCAGCTAACTCATTGTCTATTTTGCCTGTTTTTGCATAGGTTTCGAGCGAATTAATAGGGACAGACCTTTCAAAAAGTCCGTAATTAAACCTTATACGTTCTGCACCTAAAGCCTGATTTGCAGTTAGTATAGGCAGCAACCCGATACTAAAAATTCTCAAAGCCAATTTCAGCCAAACAGTTTGTTTACTTATAAGATGAGTCATTACATACTACTTGAGATACTACATTTATTACGTAACGATGAAATTAGCTGATAATAAAATTTGATAAAGATTAACATCATTTTGAACTAAGCAAGCATGGCCGCTATTAGGTAAAGTTATTATTTGAGAATTAGGAAAAATATTACTTAAACTTTGTGCCTCCGCTTCTGAAGGTAAAAGTCGATCATTTTTACTGGCAATTAATAAGACAGGTTGAGTTATTTGAGATAATTTATTCTCGTCAATATCAAATTCTTTCATCAAAGATAGACGCTGATTAGCGGTTTTTTTTGGTGCAAAACTGGTTGATTTTAAAAGCGCTTGGCTAGCAACAGGTGAAACTCGACTTAAATTAGCTAGAAAAGGCAAAGATAAAAACGAAGAAATTTTATAAAACAATTGAGGTGTGTAAGGGAACAAAAGCGAACCTAAATTCAACCAAGGTACTCGATGAAATGAAGAAGCAGAATTAATTAAAATAATATTTGTAAATAGTTGAGGAAATTTTTCTAAAACTTTTAACGCCAAGCAACCACCGAATGATTCTGCACAGAGGTAAACAAGCGATGTCTCACGATAAGCCACTTCTGTAGGAGACCCTGGGCGAACGTGTCTACGCGGTTCTTTTTCTAGTTCTATCTGGGTTAAAGTTACCAGTTCTTCTGTCATTTCATCCCAAGTTGTTAAATTATCAGGTGGAATTACAAAACAACGGACATCAAAAGCAGCCTCTAAACCGGCTGTTTGAATGTACATCAAGTCTTTTCCTGTCTCATCCATTCCAGGTAGAAATATTAAAAGTGGATAGCTAGGATTAGATGACTGGGGAGTTAAAAAATAAGGATGACTGCGGACTTTAGATAACATGGCTAAACTAATATTAGTAACAAAAGTTGTAATTTCGGTTAAGTAATCAACTAATAGTAATTACGCTTAAACTAACTAGGAAACAGGGCTGATTATTTCTTCATCTTCTTGCATCTTGACATCATCACTAGCTAATTGCGAACACTCTCGATCAATTTGAGTTGTTAAACGTAAATTGAGCAGGCTGGCGATCCAAGGGGCTGTCAATCCTTGAAAAAAAACTGTTATTATAATTGTCAAAAATACCAAGGCTTTAATTGAATCACCGCCATTGATACCCTGTTTTGTAAGTGAAACTGCAAACAAAGAAGCTAAAGAAGCAGCTACAATTCCACGGGGAGCAACCCAAGATAAAAATAACTGCTGTTGCCACTTCAAACCTTCATTCCAGGTAGATATCAAAATATCAACGGGACGCACTATCAGCATTAAGACTATAACTGTCAGAACACTACCCCAACCTAAAGCGAAAACACTTGCAATTGATAAGTCTGCTGCTAGCAAAATGAATAAAACCGAGTTAGCTAAAATGCTCAACTGTTCATTAAACTGACGCAGTAAAGGCTCTGAAGATAGGTTACTGGCTTTTAAAACTATCCCCATAATTACAGCAACAACCAAACCAGATTCACTACGCAACACTTGTGCAAAACTAAATAAACCCCAAACACTAGCTAAAACAACTAGATTTTTTAACTCTTGCGACAGAAATCGATCCTGTTTAAGAATTTGAGAAAGCAACCAACCTCCGCTTACACCAATAGCTACGCCTATACCCAAACGTAGAACCAAACTCTTAACTAAAATGAGTGGCTCTACATTTACATTCAAAACAAAGTGAAGCACGATCGTAGCTAAAATTGCACCAATTGGATCGATAAAAACACCCTCTCCTTCTAAAAGTGTTGAGACTTGTCTTTCTACACCAATTTGTTTGAGGAGGGGATTAATAACTGTTGGACCTGTCACAACTACCAGAGAGGCATAAAGAAAAGCAATTGGCCAAGGAAATTCACTTAGCCAGTGTGCAGTTATTCCAGCACCCATTAAGGTAATCAACACTCCCAAAGTGACAAGATTACGAAGACTACTAGAAACCTCTTTTAACTCTCCTAACTGTAGATTTAAACCACCCTCAAATAAAATTAGTGCCACTGACAGCGAAACCACGACTTCTAAACCAACGCCTAACAGTGATGGATCTAAAAAACCTAAACCATCTCGCCCCAGAAGAATCCCGAACAGAAGTAGCAAGACAATGCTAGGTATGTGAAAATAACCAGCTAAAACTTGAGCAGCAATACCAGCCACAACTGTTACACTTATCAAAATCGTAATAGGCAAAGATTCTTCCATAAAAAATTTAAGTCGTGCTGTACAACCTCCTATAATTAAAAGCAAAAATCATCAGCAAGTAAGGTAACTTGCTGATGTAAACTTTTTAGTTCATAAGATAGTCTTGATAAGGACTCTAAACATTAGCTAAAGTTGCTCCTGGCACTAATTCTACCTTCACCCAACCTGGTTGCCGTCGGTCAAATGCCTTATATGCATCAATAACTGACATTAACGGCTCGACTTGGGTTAAGACTTTTGTGGGGTCTACTGTGCCATTACGAACCAAATCTACCAAAGTAGGAATATATTTGCGGTGATTACAATTACCCATGTTGATTGTAAGATTTTTGTTCATCGCCGTGCCGATGGGAAAAAAATTATGGCTTGGTGGATAAACACCAATAATCGAGAGTGTACCAGCTTTAGCTAATGCCTGAACTGCCCACTCTAATACAAGAGACGGAGCATTCCCTGGATGCCAATTGCCATTTTGAGGATTAGTTTTAGGGGCAATTTGTTGTAACTGCTGCTGGAATTGTTGTGCTTCTTGTCGTGCTTTTTCGGCGGCTGGGCCACTGTCAGGAGCATTCGCATCTACGCCAACTGCATCAATGGCTCGATCTACACCAATTCCTCCAGTAAGTTCGCGGATAGCCTCAATTGGGTCTTCGGCATTGTAATCGATGATTTCTGCACCCAAATCACGCGCCATTTCTAAGCGTGAAGGAATTGTATCTACTGCAATGATGTGTCCTGCACCGAACAGTCTGGCGCTGACAATGGCAAACTGTCCAACAGGGCCACAACCAAAAATGGCAACTGTATCTCCTGGTGTGATCTCTGCAATATCGGCTCCAAAGTATGCCGTAGGGAAGATGTCAGACAATAAAATTGCTTGATCGTCTGTGACTTCTTTTGGTAGCTTGACCAAGCCTGCATTGGCATAAGGAATTCGAGCATATTCAGCCTGCAATCCATCGAAGGGGCCTGCTGCTTCAGGGCCTCCGAAAAAAGCTGTTCCGGCGTTATGTCCGTTGGGATTGGCGTTATCACATTGAGCGTGATATCCTGTACGGCAATATGAACAGTAGCCACAGGCAATTGTCGAGGGAACAACAACGCGATCGCCCACCTTAAGATTCCGCACATTGGAGCCAATCTCTTCAACAATACCAACGCCTTCATGTCCCAGAATTGTACCGGGTTTCATTCCCGTGAATGTTCCCCGAATCATGTGTAAATCCGTGCCACAAATTGCACTAGAAGTCAGCCGAATAATGGCATCTGTTGATTCTTTAATTTTTGGTTCTGGTACGTTATCTAATCGAATATCTCCGATTCCGTGAAAAACCACTGCTTTCATGGTGAATACTCCTGATTCATGACGTTTATATTTCAAAATAAAACTGCGTAGCTGGTGTTTTTAACTACTAAAAAACACAAGAAAATATTTATGCGCTATAGGAGAAAATCTTGTACCCAAATTAGACTCTTTAATGGATAACTTCAGTAGAGAATTGAGTTTATTTCGAACTAGATGACATACGCAATTAGAAATTATGGTATCGATATTGCTATGGTTTCTTATCGTCCTCAAGAAGGATATAAATTGTGGATAGCAATGTTAGGTGAAGAAACTGGAAGCAATAGTAAACTTTTTAACAAGATGATGGTTAGGAGTGATCGCTGCTAACCCAAGTTCCTAGTTACTTAAAGCGACAGGATTGCTCTATAGTCGGATTCTCTTCAAGCTGTACCATTATCAGAACAGCTGGCGCATCGCCTACTGTTCCAGATAAGTGACCCTTATTACCTTGCGCGTCCGCCTTCGTGCCTTGGTCTTCTCCAAATGAAATTTCGCCAGGGCCCATCTCGACTCGCTGCCCGTCCATAGTCTCCACAAACCAGCGTCCCGATAGAGGGATTACCCACTGGGGTTTCGGGTTCTCATGCCAGTTACCAACCCATCCCACGGGTAGCACAGTAAAGGTGATTGTAGCACCAGATTGCTTCAAATTAGAAAGCCACTGTGGTGAGGTATCTGGAGCTATGCCTTTCTCAATGAAGTCTTCAATTTGACAACGGGACTGGTGACTTATACCATCGCGGTCAGTCCAGACGTGCCAGTAATCAATTGTTGGCTTGTATGATGAGTTATTTTTCATAAAAATGGCTCTTTTTGATTGTGCGTTTTTGTTACAGCGTTGCTAATTGATATATTTCAAGTAAAAATTCTTAATCACGAATTAGCGACTTCCAAATAAAAAAATGTTCCAAAACTGACGCGAAAACTCTCTCTATTCCTCCTCTCTGTGTTCTCTGTGTCTCTGTGGTTCCTTTATTTAGATAATTTATTTCTTGGAAGCCCCTTATGAAACTGCAACTGTGTAATTGCGTTGTTCCCATTTACTAGTGTCAATCCAGAAAAAGGTAAAGATAATTGGCTGCTGTTGGTTATCAGAAACAGAAATATCTACAAAATTTACTCCTAACTTTGTAGAAGTAGAAGGGGTATCTTTTACAGTTTGCCAATTATCATCAGACCAGTGTAATTGAAAAGATGCTAAAGCGTGAATTCGTAGTGTATAACCTTTTTTAACTTTGTCTATTTGACGGTTAAACTTCCAAATTTCCAACGATTTACACTGCTTTCTTTCGCCTAAATAACGATTCGCTACCTCTGGAATAAAATCAAACACCTGACCATCATGGTTTGACCGTAGCAGCTTGATATACTCTGCGTGCGCCCACATTAAAGGCATCGCAGAACCTGTTGGTTTTCCCAAATACTGATGGATATCCGGTCTATCTGCTTCATCCCAAACCTGTTCTGGTAACAAACAAGTGTTTGAAGCAAATCCTTCCACCACCTTGATATATGTTTTGACATCGCCGCCAGCAGCTAATTCATAATGTCCTCGTTCTCCTGTCAAAAGAGGCCAAGCGTGTCCCTTGCCATAACCAATGTAAGGACTTCCATCTTCTTGTTGACCGTAGCAGTCGTGGTTGTAACGATGCCAACAAGGGCCAACGGGTGTATCTACTTTTAAGATTGCATCAATTACTTTGACAGAATCAACGATAATCGGGTCATCTGGTTTGCGAATTCCATAGCGAACTAATTGTAAGAATCCGCCATCGACAATTTCCTTCGCTGGAAATTCTGCTGGTTCACCAGGTGGCTGACTGGCAATAAGAAGAGTTCCCTGATTAGGATTTTCGTTGGGTTGAGGATTATTGATATTTGTAGGAGTAATTCGGATGTAATGGCGTTTGATGCCAGGAACCAGGGTTCCTTCGGTAGTAACCGTCCAAGCTTCAATGTGAGATTCTAAAAAATCGGCGTATTCTTCAATAAATTGTGCTGTTGCTTCATCACCACTTTCACGAACAAATTGAGCAGCGCAGATTAAAGCGGCAATATTAGATGCCAGTGTAGAAGGTGAATAGCCACTGTTTTCTTCCCAGCGTTCTTGTTGGGTAGCAGGGCCATGACGAATTAAATAACCTGCCGCTCGTAAAATCATGGGATAAATATCAAAGTGCAGTGGTACTTTTTCTTGGTGCAATATCCATGCCAGTAAAATTGGAAATGCCACTTCATCTAGCTGAATACCTTTCCAGTAAGGTTCACCATCAACCCAGAAATTTTGGGCAAAACCACCATCTTCTTGCTGGCTGGTTGCAAGATAAATTAGCGATCGCACTGCTGTATCTGTTTCCCCAGCAGCCACCAAACCTGTTACACTACTGACCAGATCCCGCGTCCAGACAAGGTGATATCCTCCTTGGTCTTGGTCGTCTTTGGCTTCACCCCAAGGGATAGCCATAGATGCAATTAAAGCACCGGGATAGCTTTTGTCTTCGTGTGCCAACAACAAACTAACGCTGTTGTGATACAACTTCCCATCATCATAAGAAGCATTTTCTAATGAGTGGATGCCGTCGCGCGATCGCTTCCACTGTTCGTTATATTGCTGCTTCTGCTTCTCAAAAGGAATATTGAGTGACTGAAACAGTGTGGAAATTGCATTGTGCAGAGTTGTCCCAAATGCCAGCCCTAAAGTAAACTCTTTACTGCCATTGAGATTTAATTTTCCAGTCAAAGCAAGGTTGCCATCTACAGCACTGTCAAACTCCCAATCCATCCGAAAATTATCAGCTAAATCTGTCCAACCATCACTTTGTCCAACGTAGCCACAGGAAAGACGAGTAAAGGGAACTGTTGCACTCAGCGCTAGCCATGTTCCTGCTTTCTCGGCCGTTAGAATCCGATGTCCAGCAACTTGTACAGCGTAACCATTATTACCTCTACCTCCGACTTCCAGATGCGGCGCACATAAAGCGTATAGCTGGAGTTGGGAAATAAAATCGCTATCTCCTGTTAACTTTGTATGTTGTAAAATACAGGATAAATGCGGGTCAGCAATCACTTCTTTGATTACAGCATAACGCCCTTGGGGATCGGAATTAGTGATGCGATATCCTAAACCATGAATCCACATCGGTTCTACTTTTGATTCGAGATGGCGTTTCTCTTCGTGGAAAAAGCTTTTACCATCAGAAATGAGATACTGTAAATCCCGAACTTGGGGTCTGTCTACTGTGGGGTGGTAGATTTCAGTCACAACACCGTTCCAGACAGTAAACCAAACGCGACTGGAGGTAGAGTAAGCTGTTCCTACTCCATCTTTATTGGCATGAGTCCATTGAGGATCGATGCCAGGTGAACCAAAAGCCTGTCCTTGACTAAGAATTTTCATATCAACTTTGAGTAGCTTTTTGATTATTTTTGGATTCTGTGGTTAATGCTTTCCAAGCAAATCTAGTCAATCCTGTTAGCAAATTCCATTTATCTAGTTTGCTGCTGCGATTTGTGCTTTGATGTAACTGTCGAGCTACTTCAGCACGAATATCTGACTCAGAGATTCTGTCGTCTTCATCTTTTTGAGCAACATATCGCTCTTGTTGAGCTTGATGATTCAAATAAGCCCCCACTGCTACCAAGACCACACCAGCACCTAATCCTAAAATAAGCCAATCTTGATTTTCGGTTGCCCAAAGTTGAGCGCTGTAGTCCTGTGCTTGGTCATCAAATCTTCCATGAGCGCCGCGATCACCTGGTAGGGGTTCCCACAAGTTGCTCAAACGATTCTTATTTTCTGGTTGTTCTGTCTGCTGGCTCTTGTATCCAGTTTTACCGAGGTAGCGGTCTAGTATTCCGGGGGCAACTTTTGTACCTAAGATGGCCTCAACTGTAGAGCTACCTACATAGAGTTCGCGCCGTTTATGTGTTGCTGCCCAAACAATCGCTTCAGCTGCAACTTCTGGTTGGAAAATCGGCGGTACTGGCTGAGGTTTATGGGGCATATTGTTCTCGATCCAGTCAAACTGCGGCGTGTTCACTGCTGGCATTTGCACCATTGTGATGTGAACATTGCTGCGATCGTGGTGCAGTTCGCAACGAATAGAATCTGTGAACCCGCGAATAGCAGACTTAGCACCGCAATAAGCTGACTGTAAGGGAATTGAGCGATAGGCAAGGGCAGAACCTACTTGCACAATTGTGCCGCGATCGCGTGGCTTCATCCGTCGCAATGCTGCCATTGTTCCATAAACATATCCTAAATATGTCACTTCGGTTACGCGCCGAAATTCCTCTGGTTTAATCTCTGTAAATGGTGACAAAATCGATGCCATCGCATCATTGACCCAGATATCTATCGGGCCAAACTCTTTTTCTACCGCCGCCGCCGCCGCTTCCACTTGTTCGGGGTCGGAAACATCGGTTGGTAGCACCAGTGCTTTAGCACCAGCCGCCTCGACTTCTTGACGCGCAGCTTCCAGCCCATCACGACTGCGGGCGACTAGTCCAATATAGGCTCCTCGCTTGGCAAATGCGCGAACGGTGGCTCTTCCTATACCGGCGGAGGCCCCGGTAATGACAACTACTTCAGGTTTTGATGTATTCATAAACTACTTTTTTGTGAACGACGATTTTTTATTTTTAAATTAAATTTTATTTACTTCTAGGAAATTATGCTCCAGACGCAGAGAGGAGTATCATAGTTTGTTGAGATTATTGAGAAGATTTGCGAATGGCTGCTAAGGATTTAGCTTCAATAAATATTTGTTTAATTTCAGGATGCTTTTGACAAGTTTTTGCTTCTAATTAATCCACCGTTAATGCTATTTCCTCACCTGTAAGATTATTAGAAAATTGAATTTCCAAGTTGAGTAATACTTCCTGTGGAGCAAGCTGCATTGTAAGTATACGTATGACTTTTTGTACTCTTGGTTCTGTTTTGGACAAAGAACGGATATTGGCTATAGTTTGAGGATTAGCACTTTCACCAACTAATAATCCTTTACTTTCTCTCGCTAGTAATACTGCTACTAAAGCTAAAATAATGCCTATAATAATCGAGGCAATGCCATCAAAATAAACATTATTAAATAAATGTCCTAAGAAAATTCCTATCAAGGCGACGAGTAAGCCTAAAATGGCGGCAGTATCTTCGAATAAAACTGTAAATACTGTTGGATCTTTACTGTTTTTTATTGCTTGCCAAAAATTCTGCTTCCCCTTGGTCGGTAAAAACTCTCTTAAAGCTACAGTCCAAGAAGAACCCTCAAGTATTATTGCCACACCCAACACAATATAATTCCACATTGGATCTTCTAAAGGGCTGGGGTTAATTAAATGAGTAATTCCTTCATAAATAGACATCCCGCCACCAATAGCAAATATGAGGATGGCAACAATTAAAGTCCAGAAATAAAGTTCTTGACCGTAACCAAAAGGATGGCTATCATCTGCTGGCTTTTGGCTCCTACTAAGTCCCAACAAAAGTAATAATTGGTCGCTAGTATCTCCAATTGAATGAATCCCCTCAGATATCATGGCAGAACTACCAGTAATGGCGGCGGCGATAAATTTAGTAATGGCGATCGCTAAGTTAGCCCCCATCGCCGCAAAAATTGTTTTTTTAGATGAATCAGTTGCCATGAGTGTAATTCGTAATTCGTAAAGTCAGGTTTAAAGTGTATATTAATTACGAATTATTTTAACCATTCTCTGTAAACCCTGGATACAAAGTCATACCACCATCTACAAATAGTGTTGTATGTACCGTTAACATAATCAGAGTCATCAGAAGCTAGCCAAACTGCTGCTTTGGCGATATCTTCTACATCACCTACTCGTTTTGCTGGAATCAATTGTAGTAACTTCGCCTCTGCTTCTGGAGTATCCCAGGCTGATTTATTAATTGGAGTTTTGATTGCGCCAGGGGCAATACTATTAACGCGAATTTTGTGAGGAGCAAGTTCTTGGGCAATACTTTGCATCATCATATTGATACCGCCTTTACTAGTAGCATAATTCACATGACCCGCCCAAGGAATTACTTGATGCACTGAACTCATGCAAATAATCTTACCTGCCGCACAAGAAATATCGGGCTTCACACCTCGACGCAAGAACTCCTTTGCCGCTTCTCGCGCACATAAAAATTGTCCTGTCAGGTTTATCCCAATCACTGCATTCCATTGATCGAGGGTCATATCTATAAATGCTGAGTCTTTTTGAATGCCCGCATTACTTACCAAAATATCAATAGTGCCAAATTCTTGGAGCATTTTGCTGAACATCGCTTTTACTTGGTCTTCTTTGCTGACATCAGCTTGAATAGCGAATGCTTCTCCATTAGCAGTTTTAATATCATCAACAATTTTTTGGGCTTCTTGGGCTTCAGAATGATAGTTAATAACTACTGCTGCACCTGACGAAGCCAAATTGCGAGCTATAGCTTCACCAATGCCAGAACTAGCGCCCGTTACAAGTGCTTTTTGACCTTTGAGCAGGTAAGGGGAATAGCTCATAATATTTCCTCAAAATGTAGATAGAGTTTGGGTGTCTCTGATAGCGAAAAATTACAACAGAATTCAGAGATGATGACTGATAAATGACTTTACGGCCTCAATCACAATACTGCTTATCAAACAAATTAATAATGTGCAAGTGCTAAGTATTACTAAATTAGTACTTAGCTTGATTACAGAAATTTATCAGATTCTGGCATCACTTTAGTGGTTTGCAGTGGCGATCGCTTCTAACTATTGGAGTAATAAATATCTATCACTAAAGAGTTAAGAAAATTTCATTATAATTTCATTATTATATGAAATTCTTAGAAAATAAAGTTAATAAAACTTATCTTCTAATAAAAGTATGGATTTTATGAAAATTTATTTTTTCGATATCAGCTTTATATAATACTTTGATTAATTAGCAATAAAACCTTGTAATATTCACCAAATATAAATTATTTTTGAATTAAATTATTCGTGTTTCTTAGGTAGTTTTTACAATTAAAATTTAAATTATTTCATAAATAAACTCAGATTTTTATAAACCTAATTTTCTTAAAACAAAAACAGAACGTTAATTGTAAGTACAGAGACTGTGAATATGTCTAGTCAAACCGATTTACAAGTGCAAAGAATTAGAGCTATTGGCTTAACGGTGACAAATTGCGATCGCTCTTTGAATTTCTATACACAAGCACTTACTTTTGAACTCGTTTCTGACATCACTGTTGAAGGACAGGATTACAACGATTTAGAAGGAGTGACTGGAGCAAAAATTCGCATTGTTACTTTACGACTAGGCGATGAACTTATCGAGTTGATGGAGTACCTCAACATTAAAGGAAAACCCATACCTAGCGATTCACAAAGTAATGACCTGTGGTTTCAACACCTAGCGATTGTGGTAAGCGATATGGATCGCGCTTATACTCATTTGCGTTCATTTCCCATTGAGCCAATTTCCGTTGCACCGCAGACAATCCCACCTAGTAATGAAGCGTCTGGTGGTGTTCGCGCCTTTAAGTTTAAAGATCCTGATGGTCATGATTTAGAGTTAATTTGGTTTCCACTTGATAAAGGAAAAGATAAATGGCATCAAAACGACCATCGCTTGTTTTTGGGAATTGATCATAGTGCGATCGCTATTTCTAACACTGAGCAGAGTTTACATTTTTACCGCGCCCTTCTGGGAATGCAAGTTGATAGCCGTAGCCTCAACTGGCGTGCAACGCAAACTCGCTTGGATGATTTACCAGGAGCCGAAGTCAGAATTACGGCACTGCGGCCAGTTCAAGATGGTGTAGGAATTGAACTGCTAGACTATATTGTGCCTGGGAAAGGTCGTTTTATACCGAGTGATTGGAAAAGTTGCGATATTGCGAAGGTGCAAATCGAGCTTGTTGTAAATAATCTTGAGCAGCTAGTAGATAAGCTACAGCAGAATGGAGTTCAGTTTGTGTCATCGCGGATTGTACAGTTTAGCGATCGCTCATTTTCTTATAGCAAAGGTTGTTTAGTTAAAGATCCTGACGGACACGCAATTTTGCTTGTCACAAAATTATCTAAATGAAAATACAAGTACTAAAATATTGCAATAAATATACGTTAAAACTGCATCAATTAAGCTTTTGTTCAAGGGTAGTGAGATAGTTGTAAGCACACATCGCATAAGCACGCACAATATTCATTTCATAGTGCTTACTATTTTCTTCCGTGACGTTGAGCAAGCTTCCTAAACTTTTGCTGACTTCCTTTGAAGTGAGAAGCCCCACTATCAATGCAGGATCAGTATTAATATTGAGATCCTTGCAAAGTTTTTCAGATGGTTTCGGGTTAGCATCGTGCTTCCAGCAGTTGGCAAATAACCGCAGAACATTTAGCTCAAAGTCGCCTGGGATCTTTTTAAGATCAACACCTCTTTTCGAGAAGATGTCGCTTAGATTTTTCATATTCAGCCTTGCTAAGTGGGAATAACCACCTGACACAGCGGCTAATAGGAGTTTCATTTCACGCTTGACCCAATGAAAGATGTCCACTAGGAGCAACTCTGCAACTTTTATAAGTTCATAATTCCAGTCGGCTAAGTCGTCGAAGTATCTTTCTTGCTCAAAATCATCGTTAGTACTTAGAGCTTGCGAGTAATGTGAGTAGAGCGTTTCTTGTTTTTCAAGGAGAGCATTAATGATAGTTTCTATACTCTCGGTGTGAAGTCTAAGTCCAATTTCGTATGGGATAAAAGAATTACGCATTGTCATATTTAGTGAACTCAGGCAAAGTTTTGAGCTTGGCGATCATTTTTTCAAGTAACTCGGTCATCACTACCCTACTCCCGTAGAGGAGATACTTTCAATTATCTCTCACAAAATCGCCTGTCTGGTAGAATGGAGTGTTAACGATAAAATAACTCAACGTCCAAAAATTAAAGCATCGAGCGAATAAGCACCAGGGACTAAAACCGCGATCGCAATTAGCATAACGCAATACATAAAAGCCTTTTCCCAACTTGGCGGTTCACCTTGTCCTAAAGCACCTTGATACTGTTCTGGAGGAATTAAGTATGGATCTTGAGCTACAAAAGGCTTACTTCCAGTGATGTGCAAATATATCGCAAAAATCATTGAGCAGAGAATGGGCAATGTCGCTAAGAGGGTGAGGAATCCAATTATCAGAAAAATTCCGCCACCTAACATCGATGCACCTGATAAAAAGCAAAGAAATACAGGCATTTTTAGAGACTCAGCCCACTGTCGAAGATGCGTTATCTTGGGATAGCCGTGTAGTATAAATAACCAGCCAAGGCTAACTCTGAGAAGTAAAAGTGCCAATCCTGGGAATCCGTCAGGATACACCGGAGAAAGCGAACTTAACAAGTGTGGACTTAACTGTGGGAAATTAAATGCAGCTAGGAAAAAAGCGATCGCTACACCCAACCCAAATTGATAAATCATAGCTGTACACCACGGGTATTAAGGTTGATAACATATAACGAATGATCGGCTGTGATAAATAGCGATCGCCTTCTTTACCACCGAAAGTCAGGTTAGCTGATGTCTCCGGTACAAAAATTTTTCCTAAGCGAGTTCCGTCGGGGGCGTATATCTGCACGCTATCTTGAGAGCTAGTAAAAACATTGCCATATTCGTCAACCCGCAGTCCATCCGGTTGTCCTGGCTCAATGACTGCAAATACACGCCCATTCTTTACATAGCCATCGCCTACAACCTCATAGACACGAATATGATGAGGCCCCCCAGGAATATTAAACGCAGCTGTATCTGAAACATACAGCATACTTTCGTTTGGACTGAAAGCCAACCCATTAGGGCGCACCATATCTGTTACTACAGGATAAATCTCACCTGTTGCCGGATCAAAGCGATAGACGTAACTTCCGGGTTGTTCCTGTTCGCCGCCATAACCTTGGTTTGGCTCGGTAATCCCATAAGGCGGATCGGTGAACCAAATTGTACCGTCGCTTTTGACAACCAAATCATTTGGACTGTTCAGGCGTTTACCTTGGTCGCGATCGACTAAAACCTTCCATTCACCATCATGTTCGCGTCGGATAATAGCACGCAAACCAGATGAACACGCAACTAGACGACCCTCTAAGTCTCGGTAATTACCGCTTTGGTAATCAGATGGATCTCGTAGGACAGTCACATTGTCAGTGGCACTCCACCGCAACAGGCGGTTGCCGTGAGCATCGCTCCACACAACGCTATCATCTTCGTGGAAGTAAACAGGCCCCTCACTATGGACTGCACCGTTGGCAAGCTTTTGAAGTGAGGCTCCTGGGCGTACAATAGCACGCAGGCGATCGTCATAAATCTCAATAGCTTCAGGCATAGAAATCTCCTGTTATTTAACTTGGCTACTGACGATAAATAGCAGGTCTAAATTAATACTAAAATTCTGTGGGTGTATATTTAACATCGTGTAACAAACTGAGTGTAGAATTTCTAGCTATTTTCATCAGTTACTAAATACAACATTGAAATTATTTATTATAAAGCAAATTCTATTTTATGGGTCTCAAATAACATTGAACCATAGATATAGATTGCACCAAAAAACTATTTTTTCAAAATAATTATTTGTATTTAAAATTAAACATTTTTAATACAATCGAATTAATAGCTTGATCAAAGATGCCAAGCGAAATTTATTTACTATTTTTGTAAACCGATTATATGGCTAATTCACACAATAGAAATAAAAAATGAAATCAAAATGAAATACTAACCTATATTTAGGCATAAATAAATATTAATCCATTAGAGAGAAGCAATATTGTAATTAAAGCTTTAGTCTAAGCATAAGAATATGTCTTTAGAGCTATTTAAATTTTGATAAAACTTATAAATTAACTTAAAATATTGCCAAATTAATTTGTGAAATTCAAGAAATTAAACCGTAATTAATATGAAATTACCAATTATCAATTATGACTAGCATCACAGAACATTACGACATCATTATTATCGGTACAGGAGCAGGTGGAGGTACATTAGCCCACCGCCTTGCACCCATAGGTAAAAAAATTCTAGTAGCCGTTTCTACATCCTTAAGCTTTGCTTTAAAAGCTGGCAATGAAAACAACTTAGTTGTGTTTGGTCTAGCTGTGGGCATCACTGCCCTGTTGGTTGGACTAGAACGCTTTGCTCTGTGGCTTCTGGTACACCTGAGCAAGAACTAGTTTCATGCTGATTATAGTTTCAAGGAGAAACAGATTATGAACGAAGAACACTCTACTTCTAACCAAGAAAATGAAAATCAAACGCCCCCAAATACTCATCCTATTGCAACAGGATTGGGAGCAGCCGGAGGCGGAATTGCCGGAGCCGCACTAGGCCGCTCAATTGGTGGTAAGGTAGGTGCGGCGATTGGCGGGGTTGCAGGTGCGATCGCACTTGGAGTTGCAGCCAATGAACTGGCAGGATACACCGAGCAATTCATTGAAGAACTCCAGCCGACAGTAGGCTTAGGATTAGGAGCAGATCACAAACCAATTGAACTACCCTCTCACTATTCTTGGGAAGAATTACAAGCACTATCAAAACCCCAAGGTGAAAAAATGCAAGCCACCTAAGCCAATAATTTTAATTACGAATTACGAATTACGAATTAATCATGTTTCCACTTTGGTTAAAAGCAGGTTTTTGGGGTTTGGTGGGTGGTTCAGCGCTGCTACTGGGTTCCGCAGTAGGTTACTACGCCAAGATTCCTCAACGGGTTATTGCTGCAATTATGGCTTTTGGTGCTGGTGTGCTAATTTCGGCACTAGCGTTTGAACTAATGGATGAAGCTTATAAGCGTGGTGGCTTTGACTCAACAGCGATCGGATTTGTAAGTGGTGCAGTTGTATATACAGCAGCAAACTGGTTTCTGTCCTATCAAGGTGCAAAGCACCGCAAACGTTCAGGTGAACAGCAACCATCGGAAGAGGAAAATAGTGGGAGTGGGATGGCGATCGCAGTTGGTGCATTACTCGATGGTATTCCCGAATCTATTGTGATTGGTGTGAGCATGATTGACGGTGGAGTTGTTAGTTGGGTAACTGTAGCGGCTGTTTTTCTCTCTAACGTTCCCGAAGGACTTTCTAGTGCTGCTGGGATGAAAAAAGCAGGGCGTTCAACAGCTTACATCTTCGGTGTGTGGGGAGGAATTGCCATCATTTCTGGTATAGCAGCACTTTTAGGCTATGCTTTGTTCAGTCATTTTTCACAAGAAATCATTGCCGCCACTACTGCGATCGCCGCAGGTGCTATTTTGGCAATGATTACAGACACAATGATTCCAGAAGCTTTCGAGCAAGCCCATAATTTTGCTGGACTAATCGTCGTCTTTGGATTTCTTGCTGCTTTTGTCTTGAGTAAACTCGCTTGAAATTCCAACTTCAACCGTCTCTTGTAAATTGTCTGTACAATCGCGCAATTAAGCTATTAAAAAATCAATCACAGAGGCGGCGAATCCAGTTAATTACTATATACGCTTATTGGATCGCTCAGGAAAACTTTTTGCTAGTGGAGGCATGGAATTTGACAATTTACCGATTACCTCAAAATTACAGTATTGGCAAATCTTAACAGATTCTTCTGGCGCTCGATACCGCGAAATCATTTTGCCTTTGTATACTCAAAAACAAGTTTCGGGTTATCTACAAGTGGCGCGTAGTATCACTGATTTAGACCAACATCTGGCTTATTTAAGATTAGCTTTGGTGTTGGGATTACCAATTTCGATGATTTTCGTTGGTTTGTCTAGTTGGTGGTTAGCAGGAAGGGCAATGCAACCTGTATATCTTTCCTACTAACAAATACAACAATTTACTGCTGATGCTGCCCATAAGTTTCGCACACCTTTAGCAGCAATGTACTCTACTATTGAAGCTGCTATCAAGTTACAGCAAGAACCAAAATCCAATGGTGGAATTTTAGATGTACTCAAACGCCAAAATCGGCGACTATCACAATTAGTAGGAGATTTGCTGTTATTAACGAGGATAGATCAAAAACAACTAACAGGAGAATATCAGTCTTGCTGTTTGAATGATTTAATTAGCGACTTAATTGAGGAATTAGCATTTTTGGCTGTAGAAACTAAAGTAAATCTCTCTAAACAGGTGCAAGTCTCAGAAAAACTGTATGTGATGGGAAATGAAGAACAGCTTTATCGCTTAATTTCCAACTTAATTGCCAATGCAATTCAAGCTACATCTAGCGGTGGAAAAGTCACGGTTTTTTTTAGAAAAGAGTGAGCTTTACGCCATGATTAAAGTTGAAGATATAGGAATTGGTATTGCTGTTGAACATCAACAGCGAATTTTTGATCGCTTCTACCGAGTAGATCGCGACCGCTTTCGTACCTCTGGCGGTTCGGGTTTAGGATTAGCCATCGCAATCGCGATCGCCAGAGCGCATAAAGGCAATATTCACGTTCAAAGTCAACCTGGGCTTGGTAGTACATTTACAGTTCAACTTCCTTTTTCATCGTGATTTCTGGAAAAAATGTTGCTATCTAGTGCATTATTTATCTTGATAACGATATTTTATGCTGAAGCTTTTGTTTAAAATCTAGAATCTAACATCATTTGATTTGGAGGAGTTTTGATAAATAATATTCGCAATCGCTTTAGGGGTTTTAAGCGCAAAAGGTTGAACCATCACAACTAAAACAGTTGGTACATGAGTTATTGTCAGAGTCTAATCTCGACGCAACATATTTGATTGTGATTATTGGCTCATTTGCGTTAGCGTTCGCGCAGCGTTCCACAGGAAAGCTCCTCCGAAGGAGATCGCTACATTTGGTCTACTTGCCAATAGCACTGCTGTAATTATCGGCGCAATGATTATCGCACCTCTAATGTAGTCTTATCTAAACTAGGAGTTTTACCTAAAACAAATTCTAGTTTGTAGGCGAAAAAGCTAACAAAAATAACTAAAAATATACAGTATCCCAATAGTTCCCCATTTATTTTTTTGAGGCTCCACTTTCGGAGGATTGGAATCTATAGCGATACCTGGGTCAGTTTTCATAGTTTTGATGTCACGAATGAAACACTTTATCCGGTGCTGATTGAGTAAACCACTCCATAGCTCTTTCGGCGATCGCAGTAGGAACTGTATGGAATCCGTTGAAATCACGGTATTCTAGGTCATAGTCTGCTTGTTTTAACTGCTGCACAATCCGGCGACTGCACCGTTCAATCGGTAACGCCGTATCGAACTTTCCATGAGAGATGAATACACGCGGTTTCCCGGATTGGCTAGCAGGAGCCATGAATCCGGGTGAAAAGGCAATAATGTGGTTAAACAGTTCGCCATTGGTAATGCCAACCGAAAGGGCGTAGGAAGCACCATCAGAGAAACCAGCGATCGCTACCTGGTTTGGAGCGATCGCATAATGACTGAAAGTTTGTGCTAGTGCCCGATCGATAAAGGCAATATCAGGGCCATAGCCACCCCGAATAATGTCCCAAGTTTGTTGGCGTGAGTCTACTGCCAACAGAATTGTCCCAAAGCGATTTGCCAGATGATGGAGGATTTTTAGCGCACCCTCCGCATCACCTCCGGCTCCATGCAATATCAACACCAGGGGAACGGGCTGATCTGCTTGATAGGTTTCAGGTACATAGACAAAACCATCTCGCTGCCCATCCAGTCCTAGTGGGTGTAACCCGGTCAAAGCGGTTGTTGTGGGGCGAGTTGGGCGTGACAACAACTGTCCTTCAGCAGCTCTAGAATCAACTTGCTTTGAGCTTTCCATAACTAATAAATTCCGCTTTTGGCAATTGGATAGTTGAGAGGCAGCGAGTGGTAAAATCATCCCTGTTAGCCCGAACTGGAGTAGTTGTCGTCGTGTCCAGTCAGGAAGATTTTTATTTTGTGTCACTGCGATCGCAGCTAATGCATTGAGCAAAAAAATGTAACCAAACAATGGCATTAAGCCGAAAAATGTCTTACCCAAAGGTAACAATCCGATGACACCCAGCAAAGCATAAGAAATTGCAAAACTATGATTAAATAAGCGTGCAATGCTAACACTGCTGTAGCAAGTAATTCCTAACGCCCCGACGTTCGCGGAGCGTCCCGCAGGGATGGGATGTTTTTTGCCGCGGGAAATCCCTTAACAATTCAAAATTCAAACAGCGTTCATTGAGTTTCTAATTCTTCTCTCACAGTCTGAAGAGCAGGAGGTATAGCTGTCCCCATAGCCTCTGCCAATTCTTTAGGAGGTTTTTGCAGAGAAGGCGATCGCATACATTCACCTGTATGAACACGAGAAACAGGCTTCATCTGATGCGTGGTACTGTAGTAGCGATGGGTTTGGGTAATTTTGCCCCGTTCCTGCATTGATTCATTAGATATTAGACTTGTCGGGAAATAAGAGAGAATAGACAGCAGTGGTAGGGAAGAATGATGCTGAATATTGAAGGTGCGCTGAAGCAAGACCGACTGTTGAGGGCATTAACTGGGTTGAACCGGAAAGCATTTGATGCCCTTTTGCCCACGTTTACCACGATGTACCTAGATACTCAACAGGCCAAGCCTCGTCAACGTGGCCTGGGTGGAGGACGCAAAGCCCGCTTACTTACAGCCCAAGACAAATTGTTTTTCATCCTTTTCTATTTCAAATGTTATCCGACCTTCGATGTGGCGGGACTGCTCTTTGATATGCATCGCTCCCAGGCACATGAGTGGATGCATCGATTGCAGCCAATATTAGAAGCGGCTTTGGGACAGAAGATGGCGCTGCCGGAACGCCATCTCGAAAGCATTGAAGCATTTTTGTCACGCTTTCCAGGAGTGCAACGAGTGATGATTGATGGGACAGAACGCCCAATTGCGCGACCTCAAGAAAGAGAACAACAAAAACTGAATTACTCCGGTAAAAGCGGCGGCATACCCGTAAGCATCTAGCAGCAGTAGACCAAAGCAAACGAGTGCTGATACTGAGTTCTTCACTAGTAGTCTACCAAGGTAACTTTGCTAAGTAAAACCTCTAATTGGTAAAATAGCCAAAAACGGGGTGTAACATGGCAAAAAAGTACATTGTTGACTTGAATGAAGATGAAGTTTCCCAACTGCAATCGATAATTAAGAAAGGTAAGCATAAGGCAAGAACCATAAGCCGTGCAAACATTCTTTTGATGGCTTCCGAAGGAGAAACGGATCAAGCGATCGCTAGCATAGTTAGAGCGCATGTTGCAACAGTGCAACGAATACGAGAAAAATTTGTCATTGGAGGGTTAGATTTTGCTTTAAAGGATGAAGTTCATCCACCAAAACATAAAAAATTAGATGAAAAGCAAGAAGCATTTTTGATTGCAACAGCTTGTTCTAATCCGCCAGAAGGAAGAGTGCGTTGGACAATGCAATTATTAGCAGATCATTTAGTGAACGTTGGTATCATAGATTCAATCTCAGATGAAACAGTACGTCAAACTTTAAAAAAAATGAAATTAAGCCTTGGTTGAAAGAACAATGGTGTATTCCTGAAGTTAACGCAGAATATGTTTTCCGAATGGAAGATGTGCTGGATTTATACAATGAGCCTTATGATCCTAAACGCCCTGTAGTCTGCTTTGATGAACGTCCATACCAATTAGTAGAAGAAGTAAGACTTCCTTTGCCACCACAGCCAGAGCAACCTGAACGTTATGATTTTGAGTATAAACGTAACGGGACAGTAAATTTATTCGCATGTTTTCAACCCTTGGCTGGATGGCGGCATATCGAAGTTACAGAACGTCGAACTAAAGCCGATTTTGCTAAACAAATGAAAAATTTAGTAGATGTTTCCTACCGAGATGCCGATGTTATTCGTTTAGTAGTTGATAACTTGAATATTCATACACCCAATGCATTATATGAAGTTTTTCCACCAGAAGAAGCACGTCGAATTATTCAAAAGTTAGAGTTTCACTATACTCCTAAACACGCTTCTTGGTGAGCCAGTGCGTTGGGCGGGTTCCCCGACTTGAAGCAACTGGCGAACCCGAAGGGCTGAATCAGGTAGAAATCGAATTATCTGTTTTATCTCGCCAATGTTTAGAACGGCGTATTCCTAATGCAGAAACATTAACTTCTGAGATTGCCGCTTGGGAGAAAAAACGTAATCAGCAAAAAGCTAGTGTTTATTGGGGTTTTCAAACCAAAGATGCTCGCCGAAAAATGGAGCGTTTATATCCAAATTTAACATAGCAAAGTTAGCTTGGCAGACTACTAGAAGGCAAGTTACACGATAAAAGATTTCATGACGAAGATGACATTGCAGGCAGTATTCCTGACGAGATTCCCATTGAAGTTGATCTGGGGTTTCTGGGAGTCCAAAAACAGTATGTTAATATCCGCATTCCATATAAGAAACCTAAGGGTGGGGAATTATCACAGGAGCAGAAAGCTGCTAATAGGGAATTGAGCCAAGAGCGTGTGGTGTGTGAGAATGCCTTTGCTGGGGTAAAACGTTATCGTGCAGTCAGCGCGGTTTATCGTAATCACATTCAAGAGTTTGACGATCATTTAATGTTGACAGCTGCTGGACTATGGAACTTTTACTTGATGGCAGCATAAAAATTAAATCAAAACCACAGGGACAGAATTTTAACTTAACTCTTAGTTATTTCCCAACAACTCTAGTGGTCAGGACAAGAATGGATTTATGCAATTGTTTGCCAGAATGAAACTCTCTACTTAGCTGAACAAGAATTTCATACAACAAATGTACTAAAAAAGCCCACTGTTTCTACTCCAGCTTTTAGATTAGGGGACATAGTTGAGGTTGATTTCGGTGAACGGCCGACACGCCGTATTATTCAAGGAATTTTTAGTCTCAAAGAGAATTGGCTTTATGGGGTAGAGTGGCGCTCCCCAACTTTAGAAGAAGTATCTGCCCAAAGCAGAACAATATGGCTTGCTGATGTAGATTTAGTTAATGTTAGTGTATAACTATTGTCATTTGAGATTCAAGAATAAGGCTATAGGTTACTATCACCCGCTCCTCTTGGTTTTGAGTGAGTTTAAGATGTCGTCACTACCCAGGGAATTTTTCATTGGTTGAGCCACATCTTCAGCATTTTCTACGAGTTGGGGTTCTGCTGCATCTGAAAGTTGCGATACTACAATAGTAGATGTTTCCGCTTTTACCTCGTTTTTCGTTGCCATTAATCCTGACTGAAAAAATCTTTCTGAGTGTATAGTTTGATTGACCTTGTTATTTAGTATGGCTTCTAGGGAATAACATTAGCCACAACGAAACAGAGTTTCGAGATAAACTTGGGAAACACCGCGATCGCCATCAGCATTTTGCAGCAGAAACAGGGAGATGGCTGCGGTAATAAGGCGATGTTCATCCCAATCAGGATGTTTTTCTAAGTAGGTATTGAGAGATTGATGTAGCGTTTCGGGAAGAGTAGTAAAGATGTTTTGGGTTGAGTTCATATAATAAAAGCTTCAGAAAAAGCAAATCAATAGGGACAACAAGCTAAAGGTGATACAGTGCAAGTACAGTTTCACCCATTCAATGCTAGCCGCACCACTGGCACTAACAACTGAATAGTTTTATACAGTTGATGCTCAAAATGGAACAGGCGGCAAAGGCTAGTGGATTTATTTTGTGCTGATTGGCTCAGTTTGTCAATGTTACAAAATGTTAAAGAGAAATATAGAAAAAATAAATAATTACGTGAAAGCTAGGGTTAGAAGTAGGTTTTGTTTACGTTGCGTAATAATAACTCAGTAAAGCAGACTGATTGCTACAGACATGACAAAATACCCATTGGGTGAACAGAAGCCGATTATCTTGTAAAACAACTGTGGAAAACAGCAGAAATAGCTGTGGAAAGTCTGTGGAATCTGGCAGGAAAGGTAGAGGTAATGATAAGAATTGCAAAAAGTTCAGATTTGTAATCTCTGCCGTTGCAGTGTAATATCAGCCTCAGTATTCCCAAGGAGCTAATCATGAGAGGATGGGTAAACGATCCACATTCAGGAGGGGTAAAAATCCCGGAGCAAGTCAAACAGAGAACAAAGCAACGAATATTAGCCTATGCAGAGAAGCATTACGCGGGGAAATATATACGTATTGATGTGCGTTTTAAGGGATATTTCTGTTACATAGATGCTTATAAAGAACCATTTTTACCAGACAATGATGACCTATCAATGTTTAAAATAACACGCTCAGAATATATAGAGAGAGCCAAGAATACACCAATTCATCTGTGTCGATTGCGGTACAAAGGGAATGAAGAGAAATGGACAAAGGCTTTTTATACTTATAGTAATGAAAAATACGAACCTAGCTTATTTAATAATGGTACTTTTTATGGAACACCAGAAGAAGCATTTCAGAGTTCAGCATTGTATTTAGATTAATCAAATTTTGACAGCTTTCATGATTTTTGAGATAGAAATATAAAATTGTTTGGCTAATAAAAAAAGTAACAATATCGATCAATATGTCTGAATCTTATACGTTTCAACCTTTACCGCTAATTAATCCTAGCTTGGATATTAGTGAGAATCACTACTGGAATTACCATAATATCGAGGAACTAATTAGTTGTAAAAAGCCTTTGACGGCATCTCTTGATGAAGATTTATTTATTGCTGTGCATCAAATGTGTGAACTTGCTTTTCACCAAATGATTATTGATATGGAACGAGTTTTGAAGACTTTAGCACAAGCACTACAAGATGCAACTGATCCGATCATTGGCAATACGGCAGAGGTATGCTATTTTTTTCGTCGCATCCTGCGTCTTTACGAAGTTGTAAATACAACGATGCCGATTTTGGCGACAATGCGTGCTTTTGCGGAGTTCAGAACTAGTATTGGGCCTACTAGCGGGTTTCAGTCTTTTCAGTTCCGTCATCTAGAAATTATGAGTGGGGTTTGTAAATACTGGGATGGTGGTACTAAAAATGCTGAGGGGAAATTGCATATTGCTGAGATCGAGTTTAATCAACGCTATGGTGAACAGGTAGCACAATGGTTTGAATTATATCGTCAGCACAACCTTACTTACTATTATCAAATCTTGATTAACCGCGCGGCTGGTAATTCTCAGGCAGAATGTCTAGTCAATTTACAAACTAATACAAATGCTAGTGCAATTCTTCAGTGCTTTAGCGCTTATGATAATTTGCAAAGGCGATTTCATAAATCTCATCTAGGGTTGGCAATTACACAACTAAAAATAGTTGGTGCTGATCAGGGCTATTTCATTCTAAAAAGCTGCTTGAGTGTGTCTAGTCCAAAAGAACATAAACGTTGAGCTTGTGCCATATTTTCAAACATATTACTGCGATATAAATTAAGTGAAAAATTGCGAGCAAGCGCAAAAATTTGAGGAAGAGGAGTAGTGCGAATTCTAGATTTATCTTCGCCTTGAGTAACGTCTCGAACATAGTGGACTTTATTCTCAACACCCCAATATCCTCTGATACGTTCAGCAAAGGCTTGCACCGTTTCGCTTAAAGATGAAATATAATAACGGGTTTCATTAGTTACTTCAATCACATTGTGTGAAAACCTGACGCTCTGATTTGACTTTAATCAAAGTGGTAAGTCCAGGCCAAGGACGAATACCATCGAGATTTTTACAAATACTGACATGACGCTTTTCGATTCGACCATGCCCTTTATTTATCTGCTCATAAGCCAATTCTGGCGTGAAATTTGTTTTGACATCTTTGAATAAGTTAAGCTGATTGCCTTTTAAGGCGGCAATATAATCATTCCCACTATTTATAATCAACTCACAAGTTTTTTTGAGTATTAATAGCATCAAAAGCAAAGATAACCCCATTGAGAGCCAGTTTGGAAATCAACTCAGGTAAAGCAATAATATCATTAGTTTTGGCATCAACTTGAAATGGCTCTAAAATTAAGCCTCGCTCAACAATATAAGAACTAACTAACATCATCGCTGGATGCGAATCCGAGTTAGGGTTATCATTTTCAATCTGATATGAACCCTTGAGGACTTTACCATCTAACCCAACAGTTTCTCCAGTATTTGGTTGTACATTAAAGAATTTGCTCAGACATACGGAATAATCTTCGTAATCTACGTGTAATAAGGCACGACGTACAGTGCTATAAGATGGTAGTCTATTTTTTGGCGGTTGAAAAAGTTCAATCCACGGCTCACGGTAGCTTGAAATCCAGTCTCCAATTGCTAAAAATCCTTTGTTCCCTGCTGCGATGCCTACGGCGGGCTGCGCCTACGCCAATGTGAAAAGTGCCAAAGATAATGGTAGATTATGTCTCTGTCCGGCGCGGCGACGGGGGTCTTTTAGACCTGCAAAAGCTTTGATAATTTCGATTTCAGACACGGTAATAGATGCTTGAAGTAGAACTGGCGCTGCACCTTACCATATCGCGTCTACATTTACAATGAAATAGCCCTGGCTTATTACCGTGGTTTTCGATATGTCCGTGAAATGTTAAAAATACTTCCTTAAAAGCCTAAGCCTATTTTATTAGCACAAATTTTTGCAACGCTTACTTCCCTGGGACGTGTTCATCCCGTTTCCACAGGCGTTGAACCCTCGTAATTTGGCAAAGGTCTTGTAGTAATAATCACTATATAATACTTGTGATGCCCAGACAACTAATTAAAAGTAGCTAATAAAATCAGTAACGTTAGATTAATCACCCAAATTGTTAGTTAACTTGGGGCTGCTCTTTTGTGCTGTGGACGCAATAGTAAGTGATCGCACTTGTGTAACATCTGCAATTCAACACTCACGTTCCCTCTAACATTGCCCCACCTGCCTTGAGAACAGCGAATGCTACAGCTTTGCAGTGATTAGATTGCTAGTGGTAAAGCAATTCATCTATGGCGCTACTTTTTCTTTAAACTGCTTGCCAGGAGAAAATCCAGGCACTCTAGTAGCCGGAATCGTCATTGGCTCATTGGTTTTGGGATTACGCCCTTCACGCTCGGCACGTTCGCGTCGCTCGAATGACCCAAACCCTACCAGCGTTACCTTATCCCCATTAGCTACAGCCTCAGTAACGACTGACAAAAAAGCACTGATGACTTCATCGGCTTGCTTTTTTGTGATGTTGGTCTTTGCCGCTACAGCATCCACTAATTCACCCTTGTTCATGAATCACCCTGAAGTATTGAAAGTATTGGAAATCTAGCATTAATAGCTCTTATCAGGGAAGGGGGAAAGGAATAAAATCTAGCGACATACGAAAATTGATAATGCGCGGCTATTACTGCGCCCTTGCTCTGTCTCCCAGATTTCCTTTCATCACCATCTCTTTGAAGGTTCATACAAAATATCCTCCAGCCTAGAAACCTCCTTTGACAAAATTTCCCACCCCTACCATCTTCGATGGTGGCCCCATCCGTGGAACCCTCCACCAAATCCAAAGTGGAACCCTCTTCCAAATCCAAAGTTGATGCCATAAGTAGGATAGGGCGATACATAGATGGGATAAGGATTGTAGATGTAAGCAGAAGAAGGCGCTACGGTGTAATAATCATCTTCATTACAAACAGTAGTAGTATTTTGCACAATTGTTCTAGGTACAACATTCTCTTGCCCAGCATAAGGTAGATTCAAATAACCATCGTGAAAACCACGAGCGAATTCACCTCCCGCAGTCCGAGGTTTATAAGCAACTCTATTCCGAGCGCTTTGTTCTCCTTCTTGAAAACCATTTGCATAAGCATAGGGGTGGTCAGCCGCCGATTCTTTGAGTACTCTATTATCAGTAACAGGATGACAGTAAACAACCCTATCAGCTTTAGCGGCTTGGGGAAAAAGTAAGGATGTTGAGCCAGCTATTAAGCTGAATATTGCACCAACAACTATTTTCTTCACAGCCTTTTACCTCATTTATGCTTAATACTCTAAGCTCTTTAACTTTAATTATAAAACCTGAATCCTTACATGGCGTAGTCCATTTAATAAAGAAAACTGAGAGCGGTTTGGGTGAACTTTTTTTGTGACGATAAGAGGCTTACGAGAATGTCTGATAATTTTCCTTTTCAAAATCCTGAGCAACTACAGCAATGGCATCAGGGTATCAAAGATGCCAACCGTAATAATATTTTCTGTCATTGTCGTGCTTGCGGTTATGAGTGGATGGATTCAGCATTTGATGTTACTTGTATTCAATGCAGTAGCAAAGATATAAAAAGTATTTTATCTTGGCAGTTTCCCGATGACTAAATCGAAATGCTTATTGAATAGTGCGATGGCGAAGCGAGTAGAGCTTGTGTGATTGTGGTTTTGGAAATATAAGCAACGCCTAACTGAACTATCCCTTTCAACAGCAGATTTATTAGTTGATTATTAGTGACATTAATAGTTCTTATTCGGGTTTACCGAACATCAAAACTTAAGTAAATCGTAATCTTATTTTAGGTCTACTTAAGTGCGGCAATCATCCTTTTATTAGGTGATGAGAACCGAATTTAAAGGAGTTTTAAGCATACTTGTTATAAATACATAAGCACAAAGGCAAGTGCAAAAACAATAAACAATAGCTGAGTTTTTCTGAGAAAGAGTTATGGCACTAGTTCGTTACAACCCCTGGCAAGAATTGAACGCTCACTTAAGCCACATCAACGGTTTATTGGGAGATACCAGAGTACCATCTGCACGGATTGGCAGAGATTTTATCAGAGTTCCGGCGGCTGAGTTGCACGAAACTGATGATGCGATTATTCTCTTGCTAGAATTGCCAGGACTTGAAGCTAAAGACCTGGATATTCAAGTCACTGAAGATGCTGTTCATATTAGCGGTGAGCGGAAGTCTGAAACTAAAACCGAAAACAATGGCACAACATCGAGTGAATTCTACTATGGTAAATTCCAAGGTGTAATTCCTCTAAAAGCTAGAATTCAAAATACCAATGTCACCGCAGATTATAAAGACGGTATCTTGAATTTGACACTGCCCAAGTCTGAGCAAGAAAAGAACAAAGTTGTCAAGGTTAATTTGGAACAACCTGCTGCATAGTCTGAAACTACTTACCTCCAATGATTGATTGAGATAGCTAAAAGCCCAGTCATCTCATAACTGGGCTTTTTTGTAGCAATTGCCTAAGAGCGATGCCTACGGCGGGCTGCGCCTACGCTCTTAGGCATCGCTTAGGTTTTCCTCGCTTGAAAAAGTTGAAGTTACGGTATCATCTTCAAAGGTTCTGGCAATTTGGCATAACAAATTTCTGAATTGCCATTTAAATGAGATATCAACAGAACAGCCACAAATCGCCTAAGTTGACCCAATGCTGTAGAATAACTCAGCAGCCAACCCACAGCGCTCGGTCATCGCAACTCTTGGAGACGCGCAAGGGACGCCACAACTGGTTAGTAATGTACTAGAAAACACATACACTATACTTCTTTACCAGTCTGGCTGCTGTAAAATCAGGTACAGTCTCACAAGTACCAACTGATGCTTGATTGCCACGAAGATACCTTAGTCATTCTTGCTAAGAACATTGCGGTAGAAATGCATTATCATCATGCGATTCAGCTTGTTTTGAGTTTGGATAAACCTTACGATGCAGTATTAGACCATCAACCTATTGAATCCGTGAAAGGATTTCTGATTGATTCAGATATTCCTCATGCTTGTCAGTCTGCCGATTCTACAGTGTTAGTGATTAGTGTCGATGCAAGCTCTTCAAAAGGTCGGTTGCTGAAGTCACACTTATTAAAACGAACATTTATTTTGATTGACGAACTCTTTTCTGCTGAAGCTATTGATGAATTTTTAAACTTTTATTGGAGATGCTGCGACACTTCTCAGCATGAATTTGATCCCCTCTATTTCCTTCATAAACTCAGTCATGAACAAAGGAATATAACTCCATTTGATGCACGATTACTTATTGCAATTGATTTTATCAATCAAGACATTAGCCAAATTATTAAAGTTATCGATATTGCCAGACATATTAGTTTATCTGAAAGCCGGCTCCGCCATTTGTTCACAGAGCAAGTTGGCATTCCATTAACGAAATATGTTTTATGGGTTCGCATGAAAGTTGCTTTAAGAGAAATGCTAAAGCCAGGTGTAACTTTGTCCGATGCTGCCCACCAAGCAGGTTTTACAGATCATGCCCACTTCACACGAACATTTAGGCGAATGTTTGGGGTTTCTCCCTCTTTGCTTTTAAAGTATGGTCAGTTTCTTCAGATTTTTGGTTTATGAGCCAAGCTACGGCACAAAGTGGCTACTTGGCTCACTCATGTACCCAAGAATAATGGTTAGCTTTGATTTTGAAGCTGAACCAGTTTCAGTGTCATATAAGGAAACAGGGGAAACCTATTGAACTGCTGTCTGACATAGGATTCATCACGTTCTTCTACCACTAGATAAGCCCCAGATAGGTCATTGCGAACATAGATTTGCTCAATAAATCCTGTTTTGGTCAATTCAGCGACGACTTCTTGTTCTTTAGCAGCAAGTGTTTCAAACTGATTCGGATCAACACCCGATAAAGTCACCTCGACCATGTAGCGATTCATGCGTTCGCTCCGGCTTGTTGAGACTGCTGTAGCAGTGGCAAACTCGGATCAACCTCAATTTGACGTAATATCAGATACCACTTACCGTTAATTTTCCTGACCTGATCTTTGACAAAAGCGCTCCCTGCCCGATTCAAATCTTCTCGATTAACGACGGTCAAATATGACTCCATTGTTGCTTCGTCATAATTTCCTTGAATGATGGCATTCGAGCTACAGTGCCGCTTTCCTCGCGCAAAGGTATCCAACATAGCGTAAAAACCCTGGCGCAACTCCTCTTTCCCCTTTGCAATTCCCCAGAACCCCTGCAATGCACCATCAGAAGCAAAGGTTGCGAGATAATTTTCGACATCCTCCTTATCCAGCGACATTTCAAACCGTGCCGCTAGCTCCATGATTTCGAGCTTGTCTAACGCAGTCAATTCCATATTGCTCTCACTTCTTTATCTCACTGGATTCAACTCATTTAGAGTCCCTGAGTACATTAACACTGGTCGCGAGCGCCAGACTTGAACAAATCGGCTATTATCCAGAAATGGATAAAGTCTCAGTGTTATGCACAGCAACCAGTTGCCACCGTCCATCTTGTTGAGCGATCGCAGTCAAGACTCCATATTTTGTTGGCAGACTAGTCCCATCAGGGCGAGTGAGCCCACTCATTTCCCAAGTGCTGTGGCAAATTGCCAAATCAGGTTTGAGAAATTTGACAGTGGTATCGGGAAAATGCATCTGAGTATTTTTCAGATGATTGCTAAAGGCGTTGGCATGTCCTTGCACTAGTTCAGTTCGACCTTTCCACCACTGCCCTGCCACATTGATAAAATCCGCATCTTCAGTGAATAACTCTGCTAATTGCATTGCATCATAAACGTTCCAGGCATCTGCAAAAGATTGCATGATGGCTTTGATTTCTAGAATGTTTTGCTCGTGATTGTTCATAAGTTCTTTTTGACTCACTCCTTCACAAAGTGATTTAGGACAATTCAATGTAATGTCCCAAATTGTTTGCACTCTTAACTCTTATCGGCAGTTCAAGTTAGTCGAAATTAAGCTAACCTTGAGTACGCTCAAACACAGTAACACTGACAGAAAGCGTCAGGCTTGAATAAATCGGCTATGGACTACAAGCTTTCTTCTCACTCAAAGTCAGTAAACCTAAAAGTCTAGTGTGGTAAAATTTACCAGGGTGGTAGCCGCCTATTTTAGCGGCTACCCTTTAACTAAAGAGCATTTTAGGGCATTTAAAGAAATTTACGGGGATGATGCAAATGGGGGAAGTCCGCATGTAGACAAAGGGGAGTCGGGACGCTGGCGCTACTTTACGCGGGAGGATATTGCTAAACGAGGCGAAAACCTAGATATTACTTGGCTATAGGATGATAGTTTGCAGTCGGGGGATGATTTACCAGAGCCGGATCTAATTGCAGCTGCTATTATGACGAGATTACTTTCTAGCGCTCGCCCAGATGGAGGCGTTGACGCTACTAGGATGGCCACCATGTAGCGAAAGAAAGATAGTTAGTATTAAATTAGGTAAACAAGCGCCTGGCTACAAAGTTGTTCAGAAAGCTCTCAATTGCTTCATCGCTGAAGTGACTCACCCAAACACGAGCATTTTTTGACTTCGCCACCAGCATCGCTTACTTTACTTTTCCCTACAGTAGTCTTTATGATATTTCTCGTTTAGTTTCAGTCAAAAATTTGACCAAAGCTTTTATGCCAACCGTTGCGATTATCTATTTCTCTGGTGCAGGTCATACTCATCTTATGGCCCAAGCTATTGCTGAAGGTGCAACTAAAGTTGAAGACACTACTGTTGAACTGCTGCGGGTTACTGGAGAGCAGATTGTCAATGGTCGTTGGAAGAACGATGAGGGACTAGAAAAGCTCAACCAAGCTGATGCGATTGTTTTTGGCTCTCCTACCTATATGGGTGGTGTAGCGGCTCAGTTCAAGGCATTTATTGATGCCGCTAGCGAAGTCTGGTTCCGACACGGATGGAAAGACAAAATCGCTGCGGGTTTTACACACTCTAGCTCCCCTAGTGGCGATAAACAAGGCACACTGCTCTATTTAGCGACCAACGCAGGCCAGCACGGCATGATTTGGGTAAATGTCGGCGACTTGCAAAGCTTTTTATCGGGTCTTGATGATGGGGTAAATCGACTAGGAGGATTTTTAGGTGTCATGGGTCAAAGCCAACTCGATATGAGCGGCAAGGAACCAGTGCTAGATTCGGGTGATTACCTTACCTCAGTGCGCTTTGGGGAACGCATTGCAGAGGCAACTAAACGTTGGAACAAGTAGCTTTTGACACTCATATTAGGTTATACCACCCTTACATCTGACAAAAAATCCTTTTCGAGGCAAAGTTACACCTATGGAGGGGCGTGAGTAGCAACGGATACTGTTGGCGAACTTAATAATTCACCGAAAAGTGTGAGAATTGCAGGGGAATTAAATCAGCAAGCACTTCATTAACAAAAAAGATTAAAACTCCCCTTTCCATGTAATACATGGAAAAATTCGCCTAACCATGTATTACATGGAAAAGTACAGTAGAGATTTAGAAATGATTCGAGTTTCTAATAAAGGAAATTTTCAAGTGATAGCGATCGCTGCAAATCTTGATGTGCGTGTCTTGGCATGAGGCACACTTTGTAACCAAGCTACCATCCTTACCACATTAATCGCTGCTGCTGTGATTATGTGCTGTAAATGGACTTTGGCTAAACCAGTATAACGAGCTTTTCGTAATCCGAATGCCCTAACTCCCTGAGAAATTGTCCCTTCAACTCCTGCCCTTGTGTCATAAATTTCTTTCCAAGAGTCAGTTGATTGTTGAATTCGCAGAGATTGAAGTAATTCATGCTCTTTTTTGAGCCGTAAAGTTAGTTTTCTTGGTTCAGAAGCCGACCGAGTACACAGAGAACGACTGGGGCAAAGTTGGCATGTTTTTCTAGGAAAACCAACACGAATTACCTGATTGCCCCATTTATCTTGATAAGGAGTCCACTTTTTGGTGCTTTTTTTGCCCATTGGACAGGTGACGCGCTTGGTGTTCCAATTCACCTTGAACTGGCTAATGTCGTAACCACCTGGCATTCTAGACTGCCAACTAACATTGGGACGCGCTGGCCCAACAACTGTGACCCCATACTTTTTTTGACTGGTAACTAGCAAATTAGCATCAACATAACCACCATCAACGATATGCAATGCTGGGAGTAATTTTTTAGATGCCAGAGACTTATGGATTGGTTCGGTCTGATCTACGTCGCTTATTTGTGCCTGAGTGGTATCAACATTAGTAATTAGATGAACCTCATCAGCATCACAGGTTTCAGTAATATGGACTTTGTAGCCAGTCCAAGTGACACTGCGCTTGTTACCATAGCGAGCATCTTTATCATAGGGGAATCCATTCTTGTGCCAGTCGGCGGTAAATCGGTAGCAGCCCGTAAACGCAAAGAGTCATTCTCGACATAATATTGGTGAATCCAGGTCAGGCGCAGGATTTCCACTGCCGGAATCTGACGCAAGTAGGCAACATTGCTCGTCTCCCACAGGACTTTCAGTAACTGCATCCCATCATTACCGATGATTTCAGCATATTTGGTTCGGGCAGAAATTCCTTTGGGCAGGTGATATTCATCAAAAGCCCGACTATACCGCTCAAACCATTCAGGAGGAACCCACGAGCGTAACCAGTCTGGGGCAACCGTAGCAATGGCATTAAGTGCAGCCCGAAGCGTTTCCCCATTCCCTTCCAGTCGATTCAGGGTACGAATTGCAGCCAAAACATGGGTTGAATCGGTTCGTTGTTTACCCCTATCTTTTAACCACCCACGCTCTTTGAATTGCTTTAATATCAGCTCTAAAAGTTGTTGTTCCGCCCCTCCTTTCATCAGCCGACTTCTGAATTCACACAGCACAGTGAAGTCAAAGCCTGGGTCAGTCAACTCTAAACCTAAAGCATATTTCCAGTCGATGCGACTGCGAACCGCTTCGGCTGCTTGTCGGTCTGACAATCCTTCAATAAATTGCATCACACAAATTAATGCCAATCGCCAAGGAAAGATAGCAGGTTGACCATCAGTAGGAAATAGAGTTTCAAAGTTGGAGTCACTGTACAATGTGCCTATTTCGTCCCGCATCGTTAGATATAAGTTGCCTTTGGGAAAAGCAGCCTGAGCAACTTGGCTAGTTGACAGAGGAACTGGGTTGATACGGCGCGGATGTAAAGACATGGCTCCCCTCCTGTCTACAAAACTTTTTGCTGCGGTAAATCAGCTTTATTAGCATACCTTTTTCCGTGTGTTACGCGGTAAAATCAGTTAAAGTTAAACCATGTAATACGCGGAAATTTTAGTCGTGAAACGAGACATTCAGGGAAAGTTTACCCTCAAAAATGATGATTATCGTGAAGTTCGGACTTTGAGACTAACGGATGCTACCTGGAAAGCATTAGGCATTACCGCAGAATGTCATGGAATCACCAGGGCTGATTTACTCGAACAGGTTGTCAGGTCTAATAATTTGGCATTTCCTCTTGCTCCCGTTCTAAAACAGTCTCAAACAAATCTTCATGTTGAACAACTCACAGTTTTAGCCGAACAGGTTTTAGCAGAGCTAAAGTTAGGCAAACAAGCTTCTAGTAGTCTGCCAAGCTAACTTTGCTATGTTAAATTTGGATATAAACGCTCCATTTTTCGGCGAGCATCTTTGGTTTGAAAACCCCAATAAACACTAGCTTTTTGCTGATTACGTTTTTTCTCCCAAGCGGCAATCTCAGAAGTTAATGTTTCTGCATTAGGAATACGCCGTTCTAAACATTGGCGAGATAAAACAGATAATTCGATTTCTACCTGATTCAGCCCTTCGGGTTCGCCAGTTGCTTCAAGTCGGGGAACCCGCCCAACGCACTGGCTCACCAAGAAGCGTGTTTAGGAGTATAGTGAAACTCTAACTTTTGAATAATTCGACGTGCTTCTTCTGGTGGAAAAACTTCATATAATGCATTGGGTGTATGAATATTCAAGTTATCAACTACTAAACGAATAACATCGGCATCTCGGTAGGAAACATCTACTAAATTTTTCATTTGTTTAGCAAAATCGGCTTTAGTTCGACGTTCTGTAACTTCGATATGCCGCCATCCAGCCAAGGGTTGAAAACATGCGAATAAATTTACTGTCCCGTTACGTTTATACTCAAAATCATAACGTTCAGGTTGCTCTGGCTGTGGTGGCAAAGGAAGTCTTACTTCTTCTACTAATTGGTATGGACGTTCATCAAAGCAGACTACAGGGCGTTTAGGATCATAAGGCTCATTGTATAAATCCAGCACATCTTCCATTCGGAAAACATATTCTGCGTTAACTTCAGGAATACACCATTGTTCTTTCAACCAAGGCTTAATTTCATTTTTTTTAAAGTTTGACGTACTGTTTCATCTGAGATTGAATCTATGATACCAACGTTCACTAAATGATCTGCTAATAATTGCATTGTCCAACGCACTCTTCCTTCTGGCGGATTAGAACAAGCTGTTGCAATCAAAAATGCTTCTTGCTTTTCATCTAATTTTTTATGTTTTGGTGGATGAACTTCATCCTTTAAAGCAAAATCTAACCCTCCAATGACAAATTTTTCTCGTATTCGTTGCACTGTTGCAACATGCGCTCTAACTATGCTAGCGATCGCTTGATCCGTTTCTCCTTCGGAAGCCATCAAAAGAATGTTTGCACGGCTTATGGTTCTTGCCTTATGCTTACCTTTCTTAATTATCGATTGCAGTTGGGAAACTTCATCTTCATTCAAGTCAACAATGTACTTTTTTGCCATGTTACACCCCGTTTTTGGCTATTTTACCAATTAGAGGTTTTACTTAGCAAAGTTACCTTGGTAGACTACTAGCTATAAGTCTGCTCAGAAAGCTTTAAGACGATTAATCGAATTGGTGACTACACCAACAACCTCCAAGTAATATATGGACAACCGCCCTCCCCGTGTAATACATGGAAAGTGTGGTTTGAATCTTTTTTATCACTGAAGTGCTTGCTGGTTTCATGCCTCTGCAATTCTCACACTTTTCGGTGAATTATTAAGTTCGCCAACAGTATCAGCAACGGAACAGAAAACCGGGATAAGAAAAAAAATCTTGAAAAATCAGCCATTCAGCCATGTATATACATGATATAGTAAGACATCATGTATAACTTAGGACAATGGATCAATATTCAGGCACTAGACAAAAATCTCAAAGACGACCCCGTACATCAGATGGTAAATTTGAAACTGATTATGGAGATTCACCCAAACGGTTAAGGTCAATTCGCTTAACCGATGAAGCATGGGAGAAACTACTAGAAATAGCGGATAAAAATCAAGTAACCAGAAGTGAAGTCATAGAAATTTTCGCTCGCGGTGGCGAATTATATTAAGTGTTACCTCTAGTTTATTTAGAAAAAAGTGTAATTTTTTACTAAATTTGGCATGAATCCATATTTTGACAATCAAGAGTATTGTCTATTCTCTTGATAAGTTTTTAATCATGATAATTTTCAGAATGCGACAATATATAAATTAAATCCATACTTTTAAATTATTGTCCAAACGGTGGTATTTTCTTAAAAGCATGAAGCGCTACTTCTTGGGCACGAAGGGATGTGACTTTAGAGTAGCGAAGAGTAGTTTGAATTTTTTCATGCCCCATCAATGCACGAAGTTCCTCAACTCCCATGATTCCAACTCTCTGGGATGCAAAAGTATGTCTGAGTTGGTGAAAGCCAACACCTTCTAGTTCTGGAATGTTTTTAGCGGAGTTTACAAGTGTAGAGTAAGCTGTAGCATAGGAAAGACGAGATACTTGCTGATTATTCGGTTTTTGAGCCGTAAATAAAGCATTTATCTGGGGATGTCGGTAGTATTTGATGTAATTATTCAAACAGAAGTCAGTATCTTCGTTGTAGAAACACCATCGTTGCTTGTTCCCCTTACCGATAACTTGAAATGAACGAGCGGTAAAATCAATATCTGATAAATCCAAAGCTAGTATTTCTGCTATTCTGGCTCCACTGCTATGTAGCAAATGCACTAAAGCATTAAGTCTGGCATCTTTTTTGATAGCTTGGTAAAGAATACTTAATTGATGTTGTGTCAGATATCGCACAACACTATCTGAATTATGCTCTCCTATCCGTGGATTTGGTTTACGCCGTTTGAGATGAGAAATGGGGTTTGATTTGATATAACGGTACTCAACAGCAAAGTTAAATAAGGCTGTAATTACTGCTTGATGACGATGATGAGTGATATATGATACGTTATTTAAATTATTGAGGTATTCAACCAAAATTTCTCGGTCAATAATTTCTAGCGACCAACTACCATAAAGTTGGAGCAAAGGCATTAAAGTTGATTCATAAGAGCGAATAGTAGAGTTAGCCAGTCCATGACGCTCTAAAAACTGAGTGACTAATGATGCTAAATTAACACTCATCTGACAAGAGCCACTTAAATTATTTAACTGATGGACAAATATTAACTTAATATTAATAGGTAACGAAGTAGATATATTTTCATGAATGTATCTGTGACGGATGCGGCTCCTAAGCCAGCAGAGACGTTGAGTTGTTACATTCAACGAGTCCGTAACTCTCTATCTCTAACTCAATTGGAGTTAAGTACAAAAGCCGGAATCCATGTCCAGACTATTCGCAAAATTGAAGCAGGAGGAACATCTCGACTCAATCAAAAAGCTAAATCTGGTTTGGCTGCGGCCTTAGGTATCCCTCAAGAATATTTAGATGCCGTTGTCAAAAAAGTATCACTTGAAGCTATAACTTCGCTCAAATTTTGCCCAAAATGTTGGACACCGGGGACAACTCTTGACCCCATGTGGACTTCTTTACGGTCAAAATATTGCTTTGCGTGCGGGACGCAATTGCGAGATAGATGTTTGAGTTGTCACGAACCAATTGTGTCGCTCAAGTTTAAATTTTGTCCACATTGCGGCAAATCCTATAAGCAAACTGAATAATATTTAAGTCAAAAAATCAACCTAGATGCCAGTTGAATTTTTAAGTGGCGAACAAGAGAAAAGATATGGATGTTACAACGGTGAACCATCTGCTGAACAACTAGCAAAGTATTTTTACTTGGATGATCTTGACAAAGAGCTGATTAAAAAACGACGAGGGAATCATAACCGCTTGGGTTTGGGATTGCAGTTATGTACCGTCCGCTTTTTAGGGACTTTTTTAACTGACCCAACAGACGTTCCTTTACTGGTGGTTGATTATCTGACATCTCAATTGGGTCAGTTGGATGCAAGCTGCTTAGAACAATATAGAATTTCCGAAACCAAATGGGAGCATACAGCGTTAATCAAACAACGCTATGGCTACCAAGAATTTCACTCCCAACCTGAACATTGGAAACTGGTGCGTTGGCTTTACCAAAGGTCAACTTTGAGCGCGGAATCTCCCAGTATTTTATTTGACCTAACTACAGCGCGGTTGGCAGAACGGAAAATACTGTTACCGGGAGTGAGTGTTTTAGCACGGTTAGTGGCATCAGTACGTGAAAGAGCAGCTAACCGTCTTTTTAAGGTTTTGTCTTCACTCCCCAACAAAAAGCAAATTGAAATACTCGAAAAACTGTTACTCATAAAAGAGTTAGCACGTTACTCAACTCTCGACCGTTTGCGTCACTCTCCGACTCGCGTCAATGCCAAATCTATGTTAGTGGCGATTAATCGTTTGTCGGAAATACGGTCGTTTGGGATTTCTGACATTGATTTATCTAGAATCCCACCGACACGAGTGAATTTTTAGCACGTCTTGGCGCAGCTTCTCGGTCGGCGGCGATTGCCCGGATGCCTGATAATAAGAGAATTGCCACCTTACTGGCATTTACTTATTTACTGGAATATACGGCAACAGATGATGTAATTGATTTATTCGATTTACTTGTTAAAGGGTTGTTATCGAAATCTAAGCGGGAGGGTGAACAACAACGTCTGCGAACGCTCAAAGATTTAGATGCCGCCGCACTCAAACTAGCGGAGGTGGTCGAAGTACTTATAGACAACGAGTGCGACGATATTAATGTCAGAATTGAAGCTTTTACCAGAGTCAGTCAAGAACAATTGAGTCAAGCTGTAGCTAAAGTCAAATCATTGGCCCGTCCAGAAGATGATGAGTATTATGATTTGCTACTGTCTCGCTGGCGTGGAATCCGTATTTTCCTCCCTTCACTGCTTTCTCAAATTGAGTTTTCATCTTCCGAGAATGCAGCACATATTTTAGATGCACTCTTATTTTTACGTTCTATTGAGGGTCAAAATCGACCCGACATGAGTGCTGCACCACTCAAAGTAATTACCAAAGGGTGGACACGGTATTGCATTAATTCCAATGGCACAATTGACCGTAAAGCTTATACGTTCTGCGTTTTACAATCTTTAAGGTCGGCGTTGCGTCGTCGGGATGTGTTTGTGGCCAAAAGTCAGCGTTACTGTGACCCCCGTGCCAAACTTCTTAGTGATGAAGCATGGTCAGCACAACGGGCAGGTATATGTCGGACTTTAGATTTCCAACCGACTTTTGATTCATCACTCTCTATCTTAAAACAAGAATTGGATGAGGCTTACCGTCGCACTGCTGCTAACTTCGAGAACAATACTGCGGTACGCATTGAACACAAAGATGGAAAAGATAATTTGGTATTGACTCCAATAGATAAACTGGTTGACCCGCCCAGTTTGATAACGCTTAAAAGGCAAGTGACAGCCATGTTGCCAAAAGTTGATCTGCCGGAGGTAATGCTTGATAATTAATGCCAGGACTGGATTTACCAAAGAATTTACCCATTTGAGTCAGTCCAACAGTCGGGTTGATGATTTGCACTTCAAGGGGCGACAATGGTTGCTAAACCGAGCCAGATAAAGGTTTAGAAGGCACAGACCCTTTGAAAAAATGGGCTATTCTGGAGTGCTTATTGAGAATGAAATATGCAGGTGTCACAGACCCGCTTCTAGAGATCTATTTTATGGTAAAAAAGAACGGTCTCGTAAATTGAACAAGACCGTCATCATAATGTTGCCCTCATTCTATCAAAAGTTTTTAGAGAAATACCTGAGTCAATCACAGTTAATAACTTTGAAGATGTTGGTGTGGTTGTTACAAAATCAAAAACAAGTCAGATTAGAAAGGCTGGCTGCAACACTACCTTTACCCATACAGCAAAATAGTCGGAGGCGACACTTACAAAGATTCCTAACGCTGAATGCTTTGAGTGTAGTGTTACTGTGGTTTCCCATAATTGAAGAGATACTTGGTAAGCAAATCAAAGCTGGCTCACAAGTAATTATTGCACTATATAGAACACAATGGAAAGAAAATAATGTGCTAATGGTAAGTGTAATTTACCAAAAAAGAGCATGGCCAATATATTGGTGCTTGTTAGAAAAAGATGGTTGCAGTAACTTCCAAGAGCAACAAAAAGTTTTACGCCCAGTGATTCGCTTGTTAAAAAATTACAAAATAGTGATTATTGGCGATAGAGAGTTTCATAGTATAGAATTAGCGGAGTGGTTACACAGGAAGAATCTCAGCTTTGTATTCCGTCAAAAAAAGGACACAACCTTCCGAGAGAAAAGACAAAAATTTCAGCCTTGAAGCAGCATTGATATTTATCCAGGAATCCGCCAGTTTTATTTGGGTATCAATTTGACTCAAAAACGAGGGTTTGGCAGATTTAATTTAGCAGTATATTGGAAAAGAAAATATCGCAATAAACAGGAACCAGAACCTTGGTATTTATTAACTAATCTGCCTGATTTAGAAACTGCTGCTCAAATCTACGGAGCGCGTTTCGGCATTGAAGCTATGTTCCGTGATTGTAAAACAGGTGGTTATAATCTCGAAGGTTCTAAAGCTAATCCTGATAGACTTGTGCGTTTAATTTTCTTAATTGCTTTAGCCATGACAAGTGCTTGGTTACACGGACAAAGAACTAAATTGCAAAAACAAGAATCTTATATTTGTCGCACTCAAGAAAAAAGTCGAACTTCTAAACGACATAGTAATTTTTGGATAGGTTTATATGGTCAAAATTGGATAGTCGCTTGGAATGAATGTCAAGCATGGGTTGAGGAACTGGTCGCTTCCATTCGCAATAAGCAGAGCTTTTATCTCAGGGGTTTAAGGGCTATGAAGCTTATACAGAAAGCACTTTAGCTCCATTGTCGCCCCTTGAAGATTTGCACATTAGTATCTGCGCGGTGTTGCTGGCAGAAGCTTGCAATATTGGTTTGGAACCACTGATACGTCCAGAATTACCTGCATTAACTCGTGGACGATTATCTTGGGTGCAGCAAAATTATATCCGTCAAGAAACTCTCATCCGTGCCAATGCGCGATTGGTCGATACCTGAAGGGGCGACATGAAGCCTATAAAGCTGACTGTATAAGCTTCATAGCTCTCATCCCTTGTAAATAATTCTCTAGTTTATGACGACTTAATCGCATTAAATCTTGAACTAAACTCCAACAATCACCAATGAAATTAACCCAGTTCTGTGCATAAAGACCGATATAAAAGTTACTATGCCTTCTGTGAGAACGTCCATATTCTTTGGGACGTGCCACATATTTTGCAATTCCTTTACTCTTAATATTCTGACCTTGTAATGTAGCAATAGTGTAAGCTAATGAGATGATTAAAACTAAAGCAATAAACCGCTTACCTTCCACATTTGTCTTCTCTAAATTGTAACCGCCACTTTTAAAATCTCTAAACATCTCTTCTATATCAAAGCGCTTTTGATATGCCGGAATCGCCGTTATTTTACTATTCATGTTAGTTAAAATAAACCATCCTTCTTTGGCTTTGTTTTGACGGTAATTCTTTTTCCATTTGCAAGCCACATTAAATCCCTTCACTTGTTTAGTTTTTGTTAGCGTTGCATCTGATACAAAAAAAGATGTTCCTGGTTTTAAACCTAAATCTTTTATTTCGCACCATAAATGAGCTTTCAACTCAATATTCTCATTTTTCTTGAGTCTCAAACAAAACTCAAACCCTTGTTCATCAAGCCATTCCGCCAAGCTCACTGAACAAAACTCTCTATCTCCTAACACTACCGTTTTATAGTTTTTAAATAAGGGAATTATCTTTGATAATGCCTTAGTTTGTTCTGATAAGTTACTACTACCTAATTTTGCTAAAAGCTTAAAGTATATCGGTATAGCTCTTTTTTGAAAAATTACACTAATCATTAGTAGATTTTTTCTTTTCCAATTCGTCCTATCAATTGCTAAATAGATTCGGTGATTTCCGAGGAAAGTTTGAGCTAACCATCGTTCAATTATGGGAAACCATAATTCTTCTATATTCAATATTGGTAATGATAGAAACCTTTGTAACTTCTTCCGTCTCGACTGGCATTGAATGAATAATGGTCGCGACTCTGATATTTTCTCTAGTTTCACATCTTTGATATTTTGTACTACGTTAATCACCAGCGTCAGAAATATTAATTCGGACTGTGAAAGTAAACTTTGTAGATGCTTCTGGTATAATTCAGGTAATATTTTCAACAGATAGGTCTTATTGACAATACTGACCTATCTTTTTTTACCATAATTCGCTCAACTTAATACAGCACAAAGGCTTTCGGGTGCTTGTCCCCCCTTCAGGGTCGATACCCAAACTCACATTCCCCTTGCAAAAATATGGGGTGGTGGGGAAGTCGCATCTGCGGATGAGTTGCGCTTTAGTGTTCCTGTGAGAACGATTAATGCTGCGCCCAATAGCAAATATTTTGGTATCGGCAAGGGTATTACTTGTTACAATTTTACCAGCGACCAGTTCACTGGCTTCCACGGGATTGTAATTCCTGGTACTTTGCGAGATTCGCTTTTTCTCTTGGAAGGTTTGTTAGAGCAATTAACGAGTCTCCATCCAGTCGAGATCATGACCGATACTGCTGGTTATAGTGATGTCGTGTTTGGTTTATTTTGGCTTCTGGGCTATCGGTTTAGTCCAAGACTTGCAGATATTGGTGAGGCCCGTTTTTGGCGAATCGACAATTCTGCTAACTATGATGTCCTTGATGGACTGACTAAAAACAAGATTAATACTGACCTGATTACGAATAATTGGCAAGAATTTCTCTTTTTGTCCACCGAGGTGGTTTGGTTTTCTTCTTTTGAGGCAGTAATGGCTCTATGAATTCCCACTCTTTGTCGCTTCAGCTACTGGAATATGGCATTTATTTTTTATCTTAGCTCGTCGTCAAATATCCCAAATGGATTCTATACAAATTTAGATGTGCTTACCCTGCCATCTTCCATTTCTATGATGCGATCAGCTATGTCTAAAATGCGGTTATCATGTGTGACTAACAAGATAGTAGTTCCCCGATTTTTAGCTAGGCTCTGCATTATTTTTACGATATCGCGTCCTGATTGTTTATCTAATGCAGCCGTTGGTTCGTCTGCTAGCACTAAGGGAGGACAATTTACTAAGGCGCGGGCGATCGCAATTCTTTGTTTTTGACCACCAGAAAGATTGTCTGGATAATAATTAATTCTTTCTTCTAAACCAACAGCTTGCAACATCATTTCTGATTTAGCTACTGCTTCTATTTGAGAAATACAATCGTTTAATTCTAATGCCATTTGTACGTTTTGCTTGGCAGTCAAAAACCCCAACAAATTGTGAGATTGAAAAATATAACCAATGTTACGCCGCATCTGCACCAGTTTATTCTGACTAACACCAGACAATTCTTCACCTAAAAATTTCAAACTTCCTTCTTGTACAGACCGTAAACCACCAATTAAGCTCAGTAACGTTGTTTTTCCTGAACCTGATGGCCCAGTCATAATTACAATTTCACCAGAATAAACTTTTAGGTTGATATCAAATAAAATTTGTTTTCTCAGTGCATTTTTCCCATAGTAATGATTCAGACTTTGAATTATAATTACAGCTTCTTGTCTCATCATAAATTTGACAATATTTAGTATAAATCATATATCAATAGAACATATGGGTTAATGTTCTATTGATACATCTGAATGATTCTTTGGAGTTTAAGTTAACACCAACAGATAATACAGTACCTGATTAGTGTAAAAAGATAGATCAACTATGCGATGAAATCTGTTGCTGTCAAACTACTAGCTTGAATACGATCAACAACTGCTAAAGGTGGTTCACTGCTACCAGCGATCGCAATTAAAACGTTACCACCAGTTTGGATTAAAGACAGTTGTCCGAAGCTAATTTGATCGGGTAACTTAATGTGATCTACTCCTTTCTGGAAGTCAAAGATTTGGTCAAATCTAGCACCTCTACCTAAGATAAAAGTATCGTGTCCAGATCCTCCACTAAGCAGGTTGAAACCTAAACCACCATCGAGTAAATCATTACCTTCATCGCCGTTGAGAACATCGTTATCTGCACCTGCAAATAGTTGGTCATTGCCAAGACCACCATTGAGTAGGTCATCACCGGCATCTCCAACAATAGTATCGTTATCCCAACCACCATTCAGGAAATCACCCCCAACACCACCATTTACATAATCGTTACCGAGATCACCATTAATAAAGTCACCGCCTTCGTCGCCAAATAAGCGATCGCTACCTGTTCCACCGTTGATCACATCATTGCTCAGTCCGCCTTGGATAATATCGTTACCAAAACCTCCGTTGAGAAAATCGCTACCATCTGTACCAACGGTTTGCGGGTTTGCAACGCCAACGCTAGGAATGTCTTGTGAAAGTGGTGATTCGTGTTGAGAGTACAGTTCGGCATTGCTAACTTGCACAAAATTAGCTGATGTGAACTGATTGGGACTAACAAAAGCTACAAGCGCCAATAACTCACCTGTTGCAGCTACAGAAATCAAGGAGCTAGGACCAACCGCCTCTATCTTGATCTGATTGAATGATAAACCACCAGCCAAGGCAATGAAGTCATCGGTGGGGTTAAAGTCAACAAAAGAGTCTACCCCCTCACCTGCTTTAGCTACAAAGCGATCGCGCCCTTCTGCACCAAAAAGCACATCGTTACCAGCACCACCATAGAGCAGATCGTCGTCAGCAGCACCAAATAGACCATCATTACCCGATCCACCCAACAGGATATCGTCACCGCCACCTCCACCTACAAGGTCATTACCACTACCCCCAGATACGAAATCGTCTTCATCGTTAGGTAAACGTAAAAAGAAATCATTACCGGCTCCGCCAAAGAGAACATCTTGACCTAAAGAACCAACAATAAAATCATTACCCAGTCCACCGACTATTAGATCATTGCCATTACTACCATTAAGTAGGTCATTACTCGCCGTACCTACAAGTACTGAACTTGGGATGTGCAATCCTGTGACTTGATAATAAATATTTAGCAAACTATTTTGACCACCAAGGATGTTGGAATCAAAAAGATGAGGCAATGGTCTTGACATATTTTTGGTTATGTATTTCTGAGAGTTTTATAAACTATGAAAAAGCAGCAATAGTCCTTACAGCTAAAACTCAACAAGTTATGAAAAACTCAGTTGGTAAGCTTTAGCTGGACTGTATATGGAAAATATCTGGTCAAATTTCGCAACTGATATAGTTACACGAATCTCAGAAAAGTTTTTGCATGAAGTGCAACGTTTTTAAGATTCTTCTCAGAATCATATAAATAAATATATTTATAAAAAATTAAAATTTGTTTATCAACAGGTTAATCTTAATTGAATAATTGTTGATTTATTTGCATAGATGAAATCTTGATAAAAAGATTAAATTTTGTTTATGTAATCATTAATTTTGAATGCTATTAAAATATAGAGCTTAAAATAAAAACATGATTAATTTTTCTTATATAGAGGTAAAAATATAAAATTCCTCTATCGTTATGTGTGTATAATTTTTACGAATGGTGTAACTTGCTTGGATAAAGTGGATAAGTTCCACAGCTAACCATAAAAATTGCATTAAGAATCAACTTGATGTAGTCAGCAACAGCAATTCATTCTCAGTCTAAAAATACCTGCAAGATGTAGGTAAAAGAAGTTAGTTTATCTTCAAAAGGAATTCATGAAAACCGCTTGGGAAAAGTCATTCAAAACTAAAATGTGCTTTAAGCAAAGGTATTGAACTAAATATATTTAGGATAAGCTATAGGGTTAGACTCCTTTAATTAACCGAGCATAAGGTCTGGATTTCAGTAATCTACAAAATTGAAATTTTTGATTAGTCAAATCATATTGCTTGTTGACTTTGTTCACACGTATGTTGCTGTGCATAGTCTGAGTAATAGCATCGAAAACTGCAAGGAACTTAACCATTATGTTCTATTGCAGAAATGCTTTTGGATTTAGGTCTTTGCTAATTTAGTTAGCCATTAAATTAGTTAAAATACCTAGAACTATTGTTGGATTTAGGCAAGGTCAGTTACGCATAGTTGCTTTTAGGTGTATTAAAGACTTATGCAATTAAGAGACAAGATTTTTGGTTGTGCAGTTTATACCAGAAGCGATATCCTCGACAAATTGTTTAGACCGAAAAATATTCCTGATTTGTCAGATGGAGACAGCGAAGAAAGAAAAGAACGTCTCTCAGTTCGGCGAACAATCTTTCTACATTTGGATGGAATTGCCATAGGCCCAACTACAAATGCTCTACAGGAAAGAGGGGTCTTCTTCTTGTTTGAAGAAGGAAAAGTCGTACCCCTGAATCTAGTTCTGAAATATTTTCCGGGAAATATAGGCTATTTGAATGTTGCTTTGCGGCTAATGGTGTCGCAAGGATGGATGAAGCATCAAGAAATAGAGGGAGAAATCTTTTACACCTTGACTCGCAGAGGCAGCATAGCGTTAGGACTGTCATCAATTTATAAAGAGTTTGTTGCTTTTTTACCTATCCTGCTTAATATCAATGACTATCTTTTTGGAGATTTAACTTTGTCGTTGCAGTCTAAATTAGCTGACGGCATGAATTTCTCTTCTCTACTAGCAAGAGCTAAAAGACAGTGGGACTTGGTAGAAAGTACAGATGAAGATTATCAGTATGTGTGTTGTCAGATATTGCACCATCTCAATGGCTTATTGGTAGGCCCAACGATGGTATCTTTAGCAATGGCTAATGTCTTTGAGCAAATCGATCCCAAAACGCACACACTTGACATTGAGCAGTTAGCAGGTAATCAAAAACATTTACTTGAAGCTTTTGAAATCCTGGCCTTACAGGGCTGGGTTGTAATTCAAGGTCGTCAAGTTCAGTTCATCCGTACAGGCTTATATGCGATTTCTAGAGCCTACGCTTACGGAGTCACAGTTTCTTATTTACCAACATTTGAGAAGGTTCCTGAACTGTTATTTGGCAATCCCACTATTTTATGGAGACGAGATACTGATGGACATGAAACCCATGTGAATCGTCCAGTAAATATTTGGGGTAGCGGACTAGCTCATCAGACCTACTTCCAGAAAGTTGACGCGATTATTAGAGATATCTTTAACCGTCCGATTGACGAACAACCCAAAGGAATTGTAGATATGGGTTGTGGGGATGGTACATTCATGGAGCATATCTATCACGTCATTCAAAATCAGACTCTGAGAGGGAAATATCTCAATGATAATCCCTTGATTATGGTCTGTGCTGACTATAATCAAGCCTCTCGAGAAGCTACTTACAAAAGACTCAAGGATTTGCAGTCGCCAATAAGCGTCATCTTTGGTGATATTAACGACCCAGACGAATTAGCAAAAACAATACTCGCCAAATATGGAATACTATCTAACGAGTTTCTCCATGTCAGATCGTTTTTAGATCACAACCGTCCTTTTATCAGTCCCACAATGGGCAATATGGGCTGTGAATTGAGTTCTACAGGAGCTTTTGTTTGTAGGGGTCGAATGATTATAGCAAATGAACTCTTACAAAATTTATTAGAGCATTTACAGCGTTGGAAACCACATATTGGGCGATTTGGTTTGTTAGTCCTAGACTTACATACGATTCCGCCAGCCCTAGCAGCAGCAAATATTGGGTATACCTTAGCCACAGCTTATGATGCGACTCATGGTTATACCGATCAATATCCGATTGAATTGAATCAATTCATCGCTGCGGCAAAATTAGCTGGATTAACTCCCGATCTCCGCTACCAAGCCAAGTTTCCACCCAATGATTTGGCTACAGTTAGTCTCAATCTATTTGTGCCTATGGAAGTGGGGAGTGGTGAGTCCGATTCTGACTGGATTGTTTAAAATACGAACTCCAGAGGAGAATGGCACTAAGAAAAGCTGAAAGCTTCGCCTGGAGTGGGTGTGGGAGGTGTGGGGAGAATGAGGAGGAATTGAGAATGGGTGCGGCATCTATCGCTTGGGAGCAACACAGTACCTCCCACACCTCCCACACTCAAAAGCCTTACAAATAATGGATTCGCCGTTATCTTAGTGCCATTCCTCCAGAGGATACGAAGAGTTCATCAGGTCATACTGCAAAATCAAGTAGGTGGATTAGAGTTGTCTAATAACTTTAACGAAAAAGCGATCGCCATTATCGGGATGTCGGGACGTTTTCCCAAAGCAAACAACCTGGATGAATACTGGCAAAATCTCAAAAATGGGGTTGAATGTATTTCATTTCTGAGCGATGAGGAACTAGCGGCGGAAGGTGTAGATGCTTCTACCCTTAACGATCCCAAGTATGTCAAAGCCATTCCGATGATTGACAATGTGGAATACTTCGATGCCGGATTCTTTAGCTATTCACCTAGAGAAGCCAAACTCATTGATCCTCAACATCGTGTATTTCTAGAGTGTGCTTGGGAAGCTCTAGAAGATGCTGGGTGCGACCCTGAGAACTATGAGCATCCTATCGGTTTTTACGCAGGAGCAAGTATTAATACTTACATTCTGGATTGTATTTTAGGCGATCGCTTGCGTCCTAAACTTGATTTTGAAAGCTTCTTGGAAACCTTCGTTGGTAGTGACAAAGACTTTCTCACCAGTCGCGTATCTTACAGATTAAATTTGAGAGGGCCTAGCGTCACAGTCCAAACGGCTTGTTCCACTTCCTTAGTTGCAGTACATTTAGCTTGTCAAGGCTTGTTGAATGGCGACTGCAATATGGCTTTAGCTGGAGCAATTTCCGTCAGAGTACCTCATCGTGCTGGTTATTACTATCGTGGTGGTGGTATTGTTTCTCCTGATGGACATTGCCGCGCCTTTGATGCCGAGGCTGGGGGGACTGTTTTTGGTAGCGGTGGTGGAATTGTCGTTTTGAAGAAGTTAGCGAATGCTTTAGAAGATGGCGATCGCATTCACGCTATCATTCGGGCGACAGCAATTAACAATGATGGTGCCCTCAAAACTAGTTACACTGCACCAGGGGTAATCGGACAGAAAAACGCCATCATTGATGCTCTATCCAAAGCTGGGATTAGTCCTGAAACCATCTCATATATCGAAGCTCACGGCACCGGTACTCCCATTGGCGACCCCATCGAAATCGATGCCTTAACCCAGGCATTTCACACACAAACTCAAAAACAGGGATTTTGTGCGATCGGTTCGGTCAAGCCAAATATCGGTCATTTGGATGTAGCATCGGGTATGGCTGGACTAATCAAGCTGATTCTGGCTTTGAAACACCAGCAGATACCACCAAGTATTAACTTTAACCAACCAAATCCACACATTGACTTTGCCAGTAGTCCCTTTTACGTCAATACAAAACTCTCGCCTTGGCAAACCAATCAAATTCCCCGCCGCGCTGGAGTGACAGCCCTTGGGCTGGGAGGGACTAATGCCCATGCGATTCTTGAGGAAGCGCCAACTGGGAATGACGGCGATAAGGAAGATCAGGGTGATGGGTATTATTTACTACCTTTGTCTGCGAGAAGTTCAGAAGCCTTAAAGTGTTTAGCAAAGTCCTATCAAGACTTTCTTAGCACTCGACCAGAAAGTCTACCAGACATTTGCTACACTGCCAGCGTCCGCCGCAGTCATCATACTCATCGGCTGAGTTTGTTAGTCCGTTCCCGCGATGAACTATTGCAGTTACTAGAAACATACCTCCAGGGAGAACTACACTCACAGATTACAACGGGTATCCAAACTCCAGATCGTCAGCATCTACCGATTTTTATCTTCCCTGGACAAGGTTCTCAGTGGTTGGGTATGGGACGCAAGTTATTACAGCAAGAACCTGTATTTAAGGCTGCTATAGTTCAGTGTGATCAAGCTATCAATCAATATACAAATTGGTCATTGCTCGAACAATTGATATTTGACGAGGCTGATTCACGTTTAGCAGAAATTGATGTTATCCAACCGACTTTATTTGCCGTTGAGATAGCCTTGGCAATGCTTTGGCAATCATGGGGGATTAAACCTGCGGCTGTCGTCGGTCACAGCATGGGAGAAGTAGCAGCAGCTTATATCGCAGGTGCTTTAAACTTAGAAGATGCCGCCAAGATTATCTGTAAGCGCAGCCAAGTAATTAAACGGGTTAGCGGTCAGGGTGCAATGGCTGTAGTTGGTTTATCTTTGGAACAAGCCCAAAAGGTGATAGTTGGCTATGAAAACTGCGTATCTGTAGCCGTGAGCAATGGCCCGATATCCACTGTTTTATCAGGCGATCCCAAGGCGATAGAAACTATTCTGGCGAATTTACAAGCCAAAAATATTTTTTGCCGCTTAGTGAAAGTAGATGTCGCTTCCCACAGTCCGCAAATGGAACCTTTACAAGAGGAACTGCGGCAACTTTTACAAGGAATTCAACCTCAAGCAGCAACTATCCCCATCTATTCCACAGTCACAGGTAAATTAATTGATGGCTTGGATTTAGATACAACCTATTGGGTAAAGAATTTACGAGAGCCTGTATTGTTCTCGACGGCTATTCAAAGCTTGATAGGTGAAGGACATGAAGTTTTTCTCGAAATTAGCCCGCATCCAATTTTAACCACAGCCATTGAGCAAGGACTACAGTATAGCGATCGCCAAGGTGTTGTACTTCCTTCCCTGAAACGCAACGAAGATGAATTAGCTGTGATGCTCAATTCCCTTGGTGCGGTGTATACTGCGGGATATCCTGTAAATTGGCGCAAACTCTATCCCGACGGTGAAAACCACATTCAACTACCCACTTATCCCTGGCAACGTCAGCGATACTGGTTAGATAGAAAAATTGCCCGCAAAACACCACTTCCAGAAGAAACGAATAAATCTGCAATATCAGAAGAATGCACCGATTTGTTCTATGATCTAACTTGGCGGTTGAAACCACAACAAAATTCCACTAGTAAAAATAACCAAGATAGTTTGTGGTTGATTTTTAGCGATCGTCAAGGCTTAGGAACTGCCTTAGCATCCCAATTACAGGCGCAAGGTGCAACTTGTTACTTTGTGATACCTGGCAATAGTTACAGCGAATCTTCACAAGGACATTTCACAATCAATCCTACCGATCCCGAAGATTTGCAGCAACTAATCAAAGATGCAAAGGCAAGCAGTCAGCTACCTCTGCGGGGAATCGTGTATTTGTGGAGCCTGGATATTGCTTCTGCACAAGTCACCGAAACATCCTTGCAAGATGCCGAAAAGTTACTCTGCGGTAGCGTGCTGCACTTGATTCAAGCCTTGGTGAAAAATCCCCCGTCAGACTGGCCGCATTTATGGTTAGTCACGCAAAACACCCAACCAGTCAAATCTTCCGTCAATTCTCAGGCGCTACCCCAATCACTTTTATGGGGACTGGGAAGGGTGATAGCACTGGAACACCCAGAATTGTGGGGTGGTTTAATTGACCTTGATAAAACCACCGCAGACCAAGCAGCCATCCTGTTGGCAGAAATCCAAACAGCCGACGGAGAGGATCAAGTTGCTTGGCGTGATGGTCAAAGATATGTTGCACGTCTCGTCACCAGTACCGTGCCAAAGGCATTGAAGCCGTTAACAGAATTTAATACCGATGGCACTTACTTAATCACAGGTGGTTTAGGAGGACTAGGTTTAAAACTGGCAGCTTGGTTAGTCGCCAAAGGTGCAAGACACCTAGTTCTCACAGGTAGACAAGGATTGCCAGAGCGTTCTTTATGGAATACCTTACCGCCAGATGACAAGCACAAAAAGGCAATTACAGCCATTCAAACATTAGAAGCTCAAGGTGCAACAGTTAAAGTTGTGCAAGCGGATGTCAGCAACTTTAGCCAGATGCAAGCTGTATTTGCCAGCAATACTCACTGGCGCGGCATCATCCATGCAGCTGGGATTTCTATCCCTCAAAACTTGGCAGAGATGAGTTTAAGCACATATCAAAATGTCTTAGCAGCCAAAGTTAGCGGTACTTGGATATTGCATCAGTTGACTCAAAATCTCCAACTAGACTTTTTGATTTTGTTTTCCTCAGCCGCCGCCATCTGGGGTTCTAGCGGACTTGCGCCTTATGCGTCAGCAAACCACTTCTTGGATATTTTGGCTCATTATCGCCAAGGAAACAACTTACCAGTATTGAGTGTTAACTGGGGTAGTTGGGATGAGATAAACGTTGTTGCAGCTGAAGTCCAAAGCCTGTGGTCGCGTGTCGGGTTAAAACCGATGGCTGTCACACAAACCCTAGAAGCGTTGAAGTTATGTTTGCAATCAGGTGTAGTACAAAAAACAGTCGCAGATGTTGACTGGAGTATCTTTAAACCCACATTTGAAGTCAGACGACACAGACCGCTACTAGCAGAGTTGGGACAACCGCAGGAAAAACAAGAAAATAGCGCTGTAAGCAAGTCAGAGCTATTGTTGCAGCTAGAGAAGAGTTTAGCAGGCGATCGCCATAACTTACTCATCACTCATCTGCAAATGATAGTGAGTGAGATTTTGGATCTAGACCCAGAAAATCCTCCCGAAAACCAGCAAGGATTTTTCCAAATGGGTATGGATTCTCTCATGTCTATCCAACTAAAAAATCGGCTAGAAGCAAGTTTAAACCATCCCCTACCTTCAACCCTCGCTTTTGATTATCCCAACATCGAAATGCTAGCTAACTATCTAACACAAGAAGTACTAGCTCCAATTTTCCGTCAACATCTTGAAACAACCCAAGATATATCTACACAGCCAACATCACAAAATCAAAGCAATAGCTTAGATGAGCTTTTCTTGCAAATAGAATCGCTTTCCGAAGACGCAGTAACACAGTTATTTTTGAACTAGTTTTTCAGGAGAATAAAGCAATGTCCATCATCTACACCGTTTTAGATAACATCTCTCAAATGTCAGGAATCAAAAAAATACTAGCGATTCTCAGCACATTTTTTATTGTGTCAATTTTGATTACAGGTTTATACTTACTCTTTAGAACGTATAATGAAGTAGGCTTAATTTCCATCATGTCAATTTACTTTATTTTGATGCCTCGTGATTCTTTTCTTGAGCGAAAAGAAATGAGAAAAATGGAAAAGCGAATGAATGTAGTCAAAGTCTAAATAAAAAAATCTCATAAATCTTTCTGCATCAAACAATTTTGGATTTTAAATTGAGATGATACCTGTTTGTGCAGCGTTCCCACAGGGTATATTGGGGCTTGCTTCAGAATTTTGAGATTTTAATTTTGGAATTTTAAATCCAAAATATAAAATTATCTAAAAATTAAACACTCGCCCAAAAATTATCTTTCCAACTCCAGCTAAGTAAAAATAAGAAAAGCGATGACTGCTACCAAAGAACTTAACACCTGGATTTTTTCACCAAAACTAAATACAAAAGCTAAACTTCGCTTCTTTTGCTTTCCTTATGCTGGAGGTGGTACTTCATTATTTCGAGATTGGGTTAATGGCTTACCTTCAGATGTAGAAGTATGCCAAGTTCTGCTTCCAGGACACGATACTCGCATCAAAGAAAAGCCATTTTCCCATCTCATTACCTTAATAGAAGCAATGGTTCCAGGGTTATTACCCTACCTGGATATGCCATTTGTTTTTTATGGTCATAGCATGGGAGCATTGCTGTGTTTTGAAGCGGCTCGTCGCCTTAGCAAACAACATAATTTAGAACCCAGACATTTATTTGTTTCTGGTAGCCGCGCTCCACAAACTCCATGTTTTCTAAAACCCACACATCATTTACCAGGTAACTTATTTATCGATGAAATCAACAAGCGCTACAAAGCCATCCCCAAGGAGATTTTAAATAACCAAGAAATCATGCAGTTATTTTTGCCAGTTCTTAAAGCAGACTTTTCAATAATTGAAACTTATGAATATACTCCTGACTTACCATTAAATTGTTCCATTTCCGCCTTTGGTGGACTGCAAGACGAAATGGTAAATATAGAAGATATTGCTGCATGGCAAGACCAAACATCTGGAAGATTTACCTTGCAGATGATTGAGGGAGAGCATTTTTTCATCAATCATAAAAAACAAGAAATACTGAAAGCTATATCTGAGCAACTAGTAGAAACCTTAACAATTTAATTCTCGGAGGTAGCTTTGGAAACCCTAACAGATATTTTTTCAGATGTATTAAACATCTCACCTTTAGAAATCACAGATCAACTCAGCCCCAATACTCTCAAAAATTGGAACAGTATGGCGCACATGAAGCTAGTAATGGCTATAGAAGAAGCCTACAATATAGTTTTCACAGTTGACGATGTGAAATCTGTAAAATCCTTCGCAGACGCTCGCCAAATTCTACTTCAAAAAGGAGTCGAATCCTAACCTCTAAAATTACCTTCTGTGTGAGCTTTTTCTACACCCCAGCATCAGCCATGAAACTTGATACCCTCCCCCCAATCCGAGAAACTCGAAAACTGACTCCAATTTCAGATGATGACTTAGCAATCATACTGATGATTCGCCACTTTGAATTATCACTTTTAGAGCTATTTTCTAGTGGTAAATTAAACGGTACAACCCATACTTGCCTCGGTCAAGAATACATCCCTGTAGCACTCAAGGCAGTTTTAACTGATAGTGACTTTATCCTCAGCAATCATCGCGGACACGGCCATTACCTCGCAAGATTTGAAGATCCTGAAGGCTTGTTAGCAGAAATTATGGGTAAAGAAGGTGCAGTTTGTCATGGTGTGGGTGGAAGTCAGCACATCTACAGAAAAAATTATTTATCTACAGGAATTCAAGGCGAAAGTTTGCCTGTAGCTGCTGGGATAGCCTTGCATTTACGCCGCCAAGGTAACTTTGGGATGGCTGTAGTTCACATTGGCGATGGTACTTGGGGTGAAGGAGGAGTTTACGAAGCCTTAAACATTGCCCAATTGTGGGGTTTACCTGTTTTAGTAATTGTAGAAAATAACAAAATAGCTCAGTCTACTCCTACTCAACTGCAAATGGCAGGCACAATTGCAGGTCGTGTTCAAGGTTTTGGAATTAATTATTTAAAAGTAGACTCAATAGATATTAACGAGATTAGGACACTGATTAGCTCTCACATTCAATCTGCTAGAACTAAATCTTTGCCCTTAGTAATTGAATTTGATACTAATCGAGTCGGCCCCCATAGTAAAGGTGACGATACACGAGATATTCAAGAACTAGAAAGAATTCAAAAATGGGATTGGTATTCAGTTTATCAACAGCAATATTCCGACCAATTTGAGCGGATAGAGCTAAAAGTTAAAACTGAAATAAGTAGCTTGATTAGAGATGTTGAATCTAGAGAATTAGTACAATGGAAACTACTCTAAAAAGAACCGAGCGAGTTGTTGAGAACTTAAATCGTGCCCTACATCATATATTTGCTGTAGATCCTCAAGTTTTTTTAATTGGTGAAGATATCCTCGACCCCTATGGAGGAGCATTCAAAGTTGGTAAAGGATTATCTTCTAATTACCCAGATAGAGTTTTAACTACACCAATTAGCGAAGAAGCAATTGTGGGGATAGGTGGTGGTTTAGCTTTGTGTGGCAATAAACCTATTATCGAAATCATGTTTGGTGATTTCATTGCCTTGGGATTCGATCAGATTTTAAATTTTGCTTCCAAATCTGTATCAATGTATGGCACAAAATTAGACTTAAATATGATTGTTCGCTGTGCAGTGGGTGGTAACAGAGGATATGGCCCGACTCATAGCCAAAGTTTGCAAAAGCATTTTGTTGGTATTCCCAATTTATATTTATTTGAATTATCGCCATTGCATGATAATATTGCAGTGTTTGAAAAGTTGGTTAATTTAACTTTTCCCTGCATCTTTTTTGAAGATAAGGTACTCTATACTCAAAGAATTTATGCTGATGGATTGATTGACGATCTGTTTAGTTATGAATTTTTAGATTCTGCCAAGAATTTCGCTAGAATTTATGCCGATAGTTTTGAAGAAAATAACTGCTTGCTAATTTCACCAGGAGGATTAGTACCAAGATGTTTAGCTGCGGCGCGGGAATTATTTATTGATTGGGAAATTGAAACTCAGATTATTGTTCCCAGTCAACTATATCCTTTTGAATTAGAAACCATCATCGATTTATTAGCAGATAGCACTCATATCTTTATTGTGGAAGATAGTGTAGCTGGCGGTACATGGGGGAGTGAAGTTGCTCATCAAATCTACAGTAGGCTTTGGGGTAAGTTAAAAAATCCTGTCAAATTGATTCACTCAAAAAATAGTATTATTCCTTCTTCTGCTCATTTAGAGAAGCAGGTGATTGTGCAGAAAGAAGATATTTGCAATTCTGTCAAGGAAGCCGTATTGTATGTATGAGATAATTCTGCCAAAATTTAATAATAATGATGAGAGCTATACGTTGTTATACTGGTTGTCTGATATAGGTAAGCCAGTAAATAAAGAAGAAGCGATCGCAATATTTGAAACGTCCAAAGCAGCTTTTGATTTAGAGAGTGAAGCAGAGGGTATTTTGCATACCTTACCTGAAGCGGGTGATGAATGCAAACCTGGAGATGTCATTGGATATTTATTTGAAACTGAAGCAGAAAGACAAGATTTTCTCAATAGCTCAGGAAAGAAAGCAAAGATAACGAATGATAAATCTTTAACTATTACCAAGGTTGCTCAAGAATTAATTGATAAACATGGTATTTCTGAAGAAAATATCAGAAAATTAGGTAAGAATATTATTAAAAGACCAGATATTGAAAAGTTAATTAGCGAACAGAGTCGAGATGAAGTTACTGGTTTAGAAATATCTCGCCAACAAATGGCGATCGCCCGCGTAGTCACCCAATCGCATACACAAATTCCCAAAGCATTTTTGTTGATGAAAATCTACGGTGATGCTGCAACTCAAATGTTAAGTGACTATGGAAAAAAACATGATATTATTATCGGCTTACCAGAACTATTAATTAAAATCACAGCTACTTTACTATCAGAATTTCCGTTTTTCTTTGGTAGCTTAATTGATGACAATAGATTCATGCCTGGAGAAGTGGCTAATATCGGAGTTACCCTTGATTTAGGCAAAGGTTTATTTATTCCTGTAATTAAAAATGTCGGTGAAATATCTCTAGCAGATATCGCCAATAAATTGATGGAATTCAGATTGAAAGCTATGCGCGGTCAGTTTAATGAAGAAGAATTGAATCAGGGAAATATTTCTCTTTCTATTAATATGGATAAAGATTCTCTAGTAACAATTCCGATCATTCTACCTTCTCAAAGTTGTATGTTATCTCTTGGAGGAATCCAAGAAGAACTTTATTTAGGCTCTGAACAAAATGTCAAGAATCGTAGCTATATAAATTTAGGACTTGCTTACGACCACAGAGTTATTAATGGTCGAGAAGCTGCTCAATTTTTAACTAAAATTAAGACTAAAGTTGAACAACCAAGTATATAAGTATCACCATCTGCATCCATAGGTCGTTAATTTAATTCTTCATCCCAGCATCAGGGTAAAAACTAGAGGAAATAATTATGGGTAAACTTCCAGAGCGCATCACGAATCTTTCAGCTACTAAACTAGCGCTCTTGGTACAACAAATGCGTGCCAAAACTGATGGAATCGAACTGTTAAACGCCGAACCTATTGCAATTATTGGTATGGGTTGCCGATTTCCTGGTGGAAGTGATAACCCTGAAGCATTTTGGCAGAATCTTCGTAATGGTGTTGACGCTATTAGCGAAATTCCGCCAGACCGTTGGGATGCAGACGCATATTATGACCCTAATCCTGATGCACCAGGCAAAATGTATTCCCGATATGGTGGTTTTATTGGTCAAATCGACAAATTCGAGCCAGAATTTTTCGGTATCTCGCCACGGGAAGCGCAGAGTCTCGATCCCCAGCAACGGTTAATGTTGGAAGTCAGCTGGGAAGCGCTGGAAAATGCCGGGATTCCTCTGAATCAATTGCAGAGAAGTAAAACAGGCGTTTTTGTTGGTATTACCACCACAGATTACCTGCAATTGCAGACTGGTCTTGCAGATGATGAACTGATAAATGCTTATACAAATTCTGGCGGAGCAATTAATTTTGCGGCTGGTAGATTATCTTATTTTTTAGGATTACAAGGGCCGAGTTTAGCTGTAGAAACCGCCTGTTCGTCATCTTTAGTAGCAGTTCATTTAGCTTGTCAAAGTCTGCGTAATCAAGAAAGTGATTTGGCGATCGCAGCTGGTGTTAACCTAATTGTCATACCGGAGATGAACGTCAGGCTGTGTAAAGCCAAGATGATTGCCACTGACGGACGTTGCAAAACCTTTGATAGCAGTGCGGATGGTTTTGGACGTTCTGAAGGTTGCGGTGTTTTGGTACTGAAACGCCTTTCCCAAGCATTAGCCGACGGTAACAACATCGTAGCTTTGATTCGCGGTTCGGCAGTCAATCAAGATGGTTCTAGCAGTGGTCTCACCGTACCCAACGGATTAGCACAACAAGCAGTAGTACGGCAAGCATTAGCCAACGCCGGACTAGAACCCCATCAAGTTAGCTATATCGAAACCCACGGTACTGGCACATCTTTGGGAGATCCGATTGAGGTAAATGCCTTGGGTGCAGTGTTTGGTAAAGAAAAAACAGCTAATCAACCCTTAATGTTAGGGTCTGTCAAAACCAATATTGGTCATACAGAGGCAGCAGCAGGCGTAGCTGGCATCATTAAAGTAGCTTTAGCGCTACAGCATCAAGAAATTCCACCACATCTGCATTTTCAAACACCCAACCCTCACATTGCTTGGCAGGATTTACCAGTTGCAGTTCCGACTAAGCTGACACCTTGGCTACCACACGAACAACGCCGCATTGCTGGGGTAAGTTCTTTTGGTGCAAGTGGGACAAATGCTCATATAGTATTGGAAGAAGCACCTGTGAAGAAAGTAGGGGGAGCAGGGGAGCAGGGGAGTAGAGGAGAAGAAATTACAGAGCGTCCTTTACATCTATTAACACTGTCAGCCAAACATCCCCAAGCTCTGAGTGAAATTGCACAACGCTACATCAAATACTTTTCATCTCACCCAGATATACTTCTTGGCAACATCACCCACGCCTCACAAGTTGGCAGAACCCATTTCTCACATCGCCTTGCAATCATCGCCGCAGACAACGCACATATCCAACAACAGTTGCAAGCCTACCTCGACACCACCGAAGTCATCGGTATCTATCACGGACAGGCTAGCCAGCAAACTAAAAAAATTGCTTTTCTCTTTACTGGACAAGGGTCACAGTATCGCCACATGGGTCGCCAACTTTACCAAACTCAGCCTAGTTTCCGTCAAACACTCGACGAATGCGATACCTTACTGCAACCTTTGTTAGGCGAATCAATTTTACAGGTGATATTCTCTGACAATTTAGAAGATACTCGCCTCGATCAAACTGCCTACACTCAAGTTGCATTATTTGTTATAGAATACGCTCTTGCTCAACTTTGGTTGTCTTGGGGTATCCGTCCTCATGCTGTACTCGGTCACAGTGTCGGTGAGTATGTCGCTGCTTGCATTGCTGGTATTTTTTCCCTAGAAGACGCACTGAAATTAATTGTGCAACGTGCTGCTTTAATGCAAGGACTACCTCAAGGTGGAGGAATGGCAGCAGTATTCACCACGGTAGAGCAAGTTACACCGTTAATTGCTGACTATCCACAACAGTTGAGTCTTGCCGCTATCAATGGCGAACACAGCATTGTCTTATCTGGGGAATTAGAGATACTCACAACAGTGCTGCAAAAATTAGAAAGTGAGGGTATTGAAACCAGAAGATTGCAAGTATCCCATGCTTTTCACTCGCCCTTAATGCAGCCAATGCTGACAGAGTTTGCCAAAGTAGCAGCATCAGTAAAATATCAACAGCCGCAATTAGATATTATCTCCAATGTCACAGGTAAGATTGTCAGACATGAGGAAATGTCAAATGCGACTTACTGGGTAGAGCATATCCTCGCAAGTGTGCAATTTGCTGCCAGTATGCAGACATTGTATCAAGCACGATATGAGGTATTTATAGAAGTCGGTTCCCATCCGACATTGTTGGGAATGGCACGGCGCGAGTGTCCCGAACACTTGGATATGGAAGGATTATGGCTGGCTTCGCTGCGTAAAGGTAGAGAAGATTGGCAGCAGTTGTTAGATTCCGTGGCACAGTTGTATGTGGCGGGAGTAGAGGTTGATTGGCGGCGTTTTGAGGCTGATTATCCGCGCTCTCAGGTAATTTTGCCGAATTATCCTTGGCAAATACAGCGTTATTGGGTGAGTGATGGCAAGAAAAAGCGATCGCCCCTGCAAAAACTATTACATCCCTTACTCGGTCAAAGATTGCGATCGCCCTTAGCTGACACAATTATCTTTGAGAGACAACTCAGCACAGCCGATGTGCCCTTCATTGACGATCACCGTATCTACGGTATGGTAGTAGTTCCCACAGTTGCCTACTTAGAGATGGCTTGGGCAGCTGCTACGGAAGTCATTGGTAAGGGTGTTTGTGTTTTAGAACAAGTTGCTATCCGCGAGGCATTCGTACTGGCAGAGGGTGAAACCCGCACTACACAATTACTTCTCACACCAGACGACAAAGGATATACTTTCCAAATCTTCAGCTTGGCATCCCCGGAAAAAGAAGACGGAACCGCTTGGAATCTCCACGCATCTGGTAAGCTGCGAGTTGAGCCTATACCAGAACACCAAATCATTGCAGATTTCTCACCCACAGCACTACAAGAACGCAGTCTGCAAGAACTATCCGGTGGAGTGTTCTATCCTTGCTTACACAAACGCGGACTAGAATTTGGCTCTAGCTTTTTGGGTATAGAAACACTCTGGAAACTCCAGAACGAAGTGTTAGCAAAAATTCAAATGCCAGTATCCATCATGGCAGAGGCGGGTAATTATAATATGCACCCAGCCCAATTTGATGCTTGCTTGCAGTTGTTTTTGGCTGACTTACCCAGTGAAGATGATGTGTTCATCCCCATTGGTTTAGATAAGTTGTGCTTTTACGGGCAACCCACGACTGAGTTGTGGTCATATATGCGTCTGCACATTGGTAATACACCCAACCCAGAAACCTTTGATGTGGATGTCTGTATTGTAAATCCGGCTGGTGAGGTGGTAGCCCAAGTTGAGAAAATGCACCTCAAACGTGCGCCCAGAAAAGCTTTACAGCGCATTGCCCAGAAGAGTTTACATGATTGGCTGTATGAAATTAAATGGCAACCAAAAGTCCTACAGTCGCCTATCCAAGCTACTGTAACGGGGCATTGGCTGATCCTAGCTGACCACAGTGCGATCGCAGTAGAATTAGCCGAGTTCATAGAAAAATCTGGGCAAACTTGCAAGTTAGTCTTTGCCAGTCAGGAATACCATCGTCAAGACTTTGAACAACTGTTCGAGAATTGTGCAAAAGATCAAGAATTGCGTGGTGTAATTTATCTGTGGGGAATAGATTCGACTTTAACAGATAAAACTTCTGCCAGTTTCCCCGCTTTGCTTCAAGCTTTAGTCGCCGCAAAATTATCTCAGCAACCCAAGTTATGGTTAGTTACACGGGGTTGTGTACCTGTGGAGTTAAAACCAGGAGAATTGAGTATTGCCCAAACTCCTCTCTGGGGATTGGGAAGAACCCTAGCTGTAGAACACCCGGATTTGTGGGGAGGATTAATCGATTTAGATCCAGGAACAAGCTTAGTCGAGCAAGCATCAAGTTTGCGGACTGAAATTAACCATCCAACTGAAGAACAAGTCGCTTTTCGGGCTGGACAACGCTATGTACCTCGGTTGTTGCGCTATCAACCGTCATTCTCGGTAGAACCTCTAAAAATTAAATCTAACGCTACGTATTTAATTACGGGTTGTTTTGATGATATTCACGTGAATCTTGCCAGTTGGCTAATTGAAAAAGGCGCTGAACATCTCGTGTTGATGGGAGAAGGAGAACCTGCACCAGAAATTTGCGATCGCCTCAAGCAAATGCACGCAATTAATCCAACTGTAGTATTATTTAACTTCAGTAGCTCCAAGTCAGAACAAGTCGCAAATGTTTTTCAATATATTGAAGACAAACTGCCAAGTCTATCTGGTATCATCCATACCGAAGGTATACACGAAGACAGCATACTTTTACATCAAACACGAGATGGGTTTGGTAGAGTCCTCGCAGCCAAGGTAACAGGAGCCTGGAATCTGCATATTCTCACTCAGGAAATCCCCTTAGACTTCTTTGTAATGTTTTCCTCAGCGTTATGCCTACTAGGTTCGCCTGGACAAGGTAATTACGCTGCGGCTAACGCTTTTGTTGATGCTTTAGCCCACTATCGTCAATCTCTGGGTTTACCTGCTCTGAGTGTTAACTGGGCACCTTGGGGGCATCAAGATAATCCTATTGTCCGACGCTGGGCAACTTGGGGCGTAGATACAATTGATTGGCAACAAAGTTTGAAAATTTTAGAACAACTACTGACTGATAATGTCGCGCAAGTTGCCGTCATGCCAGTGCAGTGGAGCAAGTTTACTCAAGCCTTTCCTAGAGGAAAAAAAGAGGCAGAGGGGCAGAGGGGATGGGGAGCAGAGGGGAAAGAAGATGGACTTTTGCCCACAAGGGAAGGGGCTTATAACGAAAATATTTTTTCTGCTCTGCTCGTCTATCCAGGATCTCTGCTTTCTTCTCAACCGAAATCTTCGCCAGCATCCCAGTTATACGAACGTTTAGAAAACGCTCCTCCCAGCAGACGCAAAGACTTAATATTTGAAGCCGTACAAGGGGAGGTTGCCAAAGTCTTGCGGATGAAATCAGCCCAGGTAGATGGGAAAAAGCCTTTTAACACAATGGGTATGGATTCTCTGACAGCAGTGGAACTGCGAAACGCCCTCATGGAATTGTTGAAAGTAACATTACCTGCAACCCTTGTCTTTGAATATCCCAGCCTAGAAAGCTTGTCTGAGTATTTAGCTGAGTTGGTGATTCTCAAAATCCCATCGTCCGCAACAAAGGAACTACCTACTGCTCCCAGCAAGATTAACTTGGCTGTAGAGCAAATGGAACAGTTTTCCGAAGATGAGCTAGAAGCCCTACTAGCTCAAGAACTGGCAACTCTTAATGAGTCATGAAGATGAACACCCCAGAACGTACTGACCAGCTACGGCGGGCATTAGTCGCCCTAAAGGAACTCCGCACCAAGCTTGATGCCATTGAACAGGATCGGCAAGAAGCGATCGCCATTGTCGGTATGGGATGCCGATTTCCCGGAGGAGTTAACAACCTCGAAACCTATTGGCAATTATTGAGCCAAGGTATTGATGCTAGCCGGGAAATTCCCAGCGATCGCTGGTCGGTCGATAGCTTCTATACGCCTCATCCTGACACCCCTGGTAAAATGTACACCCGTCGGGGTAGCTTTATCGACCAAGTTGATGGCTTTGATGCCGATTTCTTTGGGATTGCGCCGCGAGAAGCAGTCAGTATAGACCCGCAACAGCGATTGTTGCTGGAAGTTGCCTGGGAAGCTTTAGAAAATGCCGGACAAAGCACAGAGAAATTAGAAGGTAGTGCCACTGGTGTATTTATTGGCATTTCCACCAACGACTACGCCCGCTTCCACATCAATAGCGGCGACCCCAATCGCATTGATGCTTACTCATTTATTGGTTGCACTCCCAGCGTAGTTTCTGGTCGTTTGTCTTACGTTTTTGGGTTACAGGGGCCAAGTCTCACCATAGATACAGCTTGTTCATCTTCCCTCACAGCCATTCACCTAGCTTGTGAAAGCTTACGCAAATGCGAGTGTAACTTGGCTTTGGCTGGTGGTGTCAACTTGATGCTGGCTCCAGAAACCACGATTTATTTTTGTCAGGTGAAAGCCTTAGCAGCAGACGGTCGCTGCAAAACCTTTGATGCTGCTGCCGATGGCTACGGACGAGGAGAAGGCTGTGGTGTCGTCGTACTCAAGCGTTTGCCGGATGCTTTAGCAGATGGCGATCGCATCTTTGGTTTGATTCGCGGTTCCGCCGTCAATCAAGACGGACGCAGCAACGGTATGACTGCCCCCAACGGCTCGGCTCAACAAGCAGTGATTCGCCAAGCATTAGCGGCGGCGGCAGTACAACCCCAGGAGATTGGTTATGTGGAAGCTCACGGTACGGGAACCGTCTTAGGCGACCCAATAGAGATTCGCGCCTTAGCATCGGTACTTTGTGCTGACAGGAGTCAAGATAATGCATTAATTGTTGGTTCTGTCAAGACTAATATCGGACATTTAGAAGCTGCGGCTGGGATTGCTGGAATTATGAAAGTAGTTCTGGCTTTACAGCATCGACAAATTCCACCACATTTACATTTCAAACAAGCAAATCCGCATATCGATTGGCAGGAATTACCGTTAGTTATTCCTACTCAGCTTACTCCCTGGATTTCAGACCGACTGCTGGCTGGGGTTAGCTCCTTTGGGATGAGTGGGACTAATGCTCATGTGGTTTTGGAAGCAGCACCGGTTGAAGAGGACAAGGGGACAAGAGGACAAGGGGACAAGAGGAATGATGAAAGCGATCGCGTTTATCTTTTACCTTTGTCTGCTAGAAGCCCGGAGGCTCTCAAAGAAATAGCTAAAGCATACCGAGAATTGTTATCAGGTTCGCTAAAGCTTGAAGATATTTGTTATACAGCTAGTTTACGGCGGGTTCATTACGAATATCGTTTGGGGTTAGTGGGAAATTCGGCGGAAGAATTAGCGAATCAACTTCAAGATTTCCTAGAAGATATTCCCAATTCTGATGTTAATTGGGGATATCAAGGTTCTAGCCGTCGCCAGCAAATTGCCTTTGTGTTTTCTGGACAGGGTTCTCAATGGCTGGGTATGGGGCAAGAACTCTTGACGCAGGAGCCTGTATTCCGGGAGGCTTTAGAAGAGTGCGATCGCATTATCCAATCTCATACGTATTGGTCGCTAATTGCCGAACTGTCCGCACCGCCAGAGAAATCCCGTCTGGATGAAACGGAAATCGCTCAACCTGCGATTTTATCTCTGCAAGTAGCACTAGTGGCGCTGTGGCGGGCTTGGGGTGTGGAACCAAGTGCAGTTGTAGGTCATAGCGTTGGGGAAATTACGGCTGCTTACGTGGCGGGTGTGTTGACTTTGGCAGATGCTTTGTGGATTGTGATACAACGTGCCAAACTGATGCAGCAAGCAACAGGCCACGGCAAAATGGCAATGCTGCATTTACCAGAGAAAGCTGTGGCAGAACTGATTGCACCTTATGAAGACAAAATAGCGATCGCAGCGATAAACAGTCCTTTTTCAACAGTCATCTCTGGTGCAATCGAGGCAATTGAAATTATCCTAGAAAAAGTCGAACAGCAAGGAGTATTCTGTCGCCGCTTACCAGTGAATTACGCTTTTCACTGCCCGCAGATGGACGGCTATAGTCGAGAATTAGAGAGAATTCTCGAAGATATTCAGCCAAAATCGCCATATTTGCAGATTTTCTCCACCGTTAGCGGTCAACCAGAAGATTCGCCTCTGCCCCTTTGCGCCTCTGCCCCTCTGCCTCTTTTTGACGCTGCCTATTGGGGGCGGAATATGCGGCAATCTGTACGATTTGCCGAGGCAATGGATAGTCTGATCCAAGCTGGATACAACCTGTTTGTAGAGGTTGCCCCTCATTCTGTCCTCGCCAAAGATATGCTGGAGTGCCTCAGTCAGACTCAGCAGCAGGGAACAGTTTTACCAACCATGCGGCGAGGAGATTCCACAGTCAGCTTAAGGTCATTAGCCAAACTTTACACTTTAGGACATAAAGTTAACTGGGATAATTTCTATCCCAATGGTGGCAAATTTGTACAGTTACCGACTTATCCTTGGCAACGCAAACGCTACTGGATTGAGCCAATACAGCCGAATGTTATTTCCACCACCGCTTCAGAATTATCAGATTGGCTGTACGAAATTCAATGGCAACCACAAGCATTATTAATCAAACAGCAGACCATTGCTCCTACCCATTGGTTAATTTTTAGCGATCGCTCTGGCATCGGTGAAACCCTAGAACGCATACTACAAGCCCAAGGACACACCACCACCGTACTTTACTGTACAGATGCATCTTGTACAGACGCGATTCATCGCGTCTCTAAAGTCTCCAACTTACAGATTGTCCATCTGTGGAGTTTGGATAACACTGAACAGTTAGTTAATTGTGGTGGCGTACTAGACTTACTACAAGCCTTGGCACAAGTAGAATTACCAGCAGTCAAACTATGGCTAGTAACCCAAGGCGCACAGCCTGTAGGGGAAATTAGCAAAGAATTGGCGATTGCCGCTGCACCGCTTTGGGGTATAAGTCGAGTCATAGCAATGGAGTGTGCTGAAATCTGGGGAGGCATTATAGATATAGACCCAGCAAGCACTCTAGAGGAAGCGGCTAACTTACTAGCCGCCGAACTATCTCAATCAAAGAGCCAAGAAAATCAACTAGCTTTTCGCCAACAGCAACGTTATGTGGCTCGTCTAACGCGGACAGTTGCAATTGTATCAACCTCACCTTTGAGCCTCCGAACCGATAGCACGTACTTAATTACAGGTGGATTGGGTGCTTTGGGATTACGGGTAGCCCATTGGTTGGTAGAAAGAGGCGCGCGTCATCTGTTATTACTCAGCCGTCGTCCTCCTGGAGAACAAGCGCAAGCAGCTATTCAGGAGATGGAACAGGAGGGCGCACATATTCAGGTTGCCTTAGCAGATGTCACCAATCAAGCTGAACTTAGCACCATATTACACAACCTGAATTATCCCCTACGTGGCATTATCCATGCAGCAGGAGTATTAGACGATGGCATACTACTGCGACAAACTTGGGAACGGTTCGCCAAAGTCTTAGCTCCCAAAATCGATGGAGCTTGGAATTTGCATCTTCTCAGCCGCGACTGTGCCCTAGATTTCTTCGTCATGTTTTCGTCAGTGGCTTCTTTAATAGGCTCCCCAGGTCAAGGGAACTACGCCGCTGCCAATATGTATTTAGATATACTTGCTCATTATCGACGACATCAAGGCTTACCCGCTTTGAGTATCAATTGGGGACCTTGGTCAGATGTAGGTATGGCAGCTGATTTAAATCATCGCAACCTTTGGAGTACTGAGAACGGAGTTAGTTACATTACTCCAGAACAGGGATTGCGCGCCTTAGAAGAACTGCTCAAACAAGGGAAAACTCAAGCCGGAGTCGTACCGATCGCCTGGGATAAATTCTCTACAGCCGTGCAACTACCATTGTTGCAGCAACTTACTACCAAGGTAAGTCAATCACCATCTCAGCCCTTCTTACTACGGCAATTGGAATCTACACCAGTGAGCGATCGCCGGGAATTGCTGATGTCAGCCGTACAAGACCAAGTGGTAAGAGTGCTGAGGTTAGATAATAGCCGCCCCATCGACCCGGAACGCCCCTTGCAAGAAATGGGTATGGATTCCCTGATGGCGGTAGAATTGCGAAATACTCTCGGAAAGTTGGTAGATAAAACTTTACCCGCAGCTTTGATTTTTGACTATCCGAGCATCTCAAATTTGACAGAGTATTTAGGTAAAGAATTGGGGATATTTGCGACAACTGCATTACCGCCGACTGTGGAGAGTCGGGAACTATCACCTACAGAAGCGATTGCTGTTGTGGGGATGAGTTGTAGATTCCCTGGGGCAGATGATTTAGAGAGTTTCTGGCAACTCTTATGTAATGGTACAGATGCAATTCGAGAAGTACCGGGCGATCGCTGGGATGTAGATGAATTTTACGATCCAGACTTGTCTTTTCCTGGGACGATGAATACTCGCTGGGGCGGCTTCATCAATAATATAGACCACTTTGACCCCCAATTTTTTGGTATCTCTGCCAGCGAAGCCCGCAGCATGGATCCCCAGCAACGCCTACTCTTAGAAGTTTCCTGGGAAGCTTTGGAACACGCAGGCTATAGTTCCGAGCATCTGGCAGGTAGTCAAACAGGAGTATTCACAGGTATCAGCACTTGGGATTACTTCACACTACAACTAGACCCACCTCCACGGGGCGGTACAGGGATGGCTTTGAGTATTGCAGCTAACCGTCTTTCCTATCTCTTAGATTTGCGCGGGCCAAGCATGGCAGTTGATACGGCTTGTTCTTCTTCCTTGGTAGCGGTTGATTTAGCCTGTCAAAGCTTGCGGAACGGTAAATGCGATCTGGCATTAGCAGGGGGTGTAAATATCATCCTCTCACCATTAACTACCGTTGCCTGCTCCCAAGCGGGGATGATGGCTGCTGATGGACACTGCAAAACATTTGACCAGCGAGCTGATGGTTATGTCCGGGGAGAAGGCTGTGGCGTAGTCGTACTCAAACGTTTATCCGATGCTCTCAGAGATGACGACCATATTCTGGCTCTGGTGCGTGGTTCTGCTGTCAATCAAGATGGACGCAGCAATGGTTTAACTGCCCCTAATGGTTTAGCCCAACAAGCTGTAATTCGCCAAGCCTTACAAAATGCTGCCGTCACTCCCGACGGCATCAGTTACGTTGAAGCCCACGGTACAGGCACAGCTTTGGGTGATGCCATTGAAGTAGAATCCCTGTGGACAGTACTCAAGGAAGGTCGCACTGACAATCAGCCTTGCCGGATCAGTTCTGTGAAAACTAATATTGGTCACTTAGAAGCAGCTGCAGGGATAGCTGGTTTCATTAAACTAGTGCTGTTGTTGCATCGAGAACAGATTCCTCCTCACCTCAACTTGCAAACTATCAATCCCGTGTTGAATTTGGAGCAAACCCAGCTACAAATTCCCACCTCCTTGCAACTGTGGAAACGAGGTGAGCAGCCGCGATTAGCGGGGATTAGTTCTTTTGGCTTTGGTGGGACTAACGTTCATGCAATTGTGGAAGAAGCACCCTTGGAGAAAGCAGGGGGAGCAGAGGAGCAGAGGAGCAGGGGAGAAGAAATTATAATTGAGCGTCCTTTGCATCTACTTACGCTGTCAGCAAAAAGTGAATCAGCTTTGCAAAACTTGATTGGGCGTTACCACCACTATTTACAGGAAAATACAGGCGATCGCTTGGCTGATATCTGCTATACCGCTAATATGGGACGTAGCCATTTTGCTCATCGTCTAGCATTTGTGGTCAATTCTCAGGCGCAGTTACGAGATACCCTTGCCGCTTTCAATGTAAGAGAAAAAAGTCCTGATGTACTGTACGGCAAGCTTGATACTCAACGCCAGCCAAAAGTTGCTTTTATTTTTGCTGGTGAAGGTTCGCAGTATGTTGGTATGGGTAAGCAGCTTTACAAAACCCAGCCGCAGTTTCGCTCAATTTTAGAAGATTGCGATCGCCTCCTACAACATCATCTTCAACAATCCCTACTTGCAATCCTCGAAGATGAATCACTGTTAACACAACCCCGTTACGCTAGTCCTGCTGTATTCGCCTTGGGATACGCCTTAGCCCAACTTTGGCGCAGTTGGGGCGTACAACCTAGTGTAGTCATGGGTGGCGGAGTTGGTGAGTATATCGCCGCTTGTGTGGCTGGCGTGTTCAGTTTGGAAGATGGTTTGCGGTTAATTACTCAGCAGGAATCATGGGCAGAATTCGAGCCAATTGCCAAGCAGGTGAAATTTCAAGTGCCCCAAATTCCGATGGTGTCAACCTTCTATGGGCAACTGTTAGCTGCTGACTATATCCCAGATATTGACTACTGGAGACGATGCTGGCAAGCACCAGCGTTATTTAAAGGAGCAATGTTAGCCCTTACACAAAAAGGGTGCAATTTATTCTTAGAGATTGGCTCTGATCCCCAATTATCCGAGATCCAACAGCAAGGTACTTGGTTACAATCAATTGACGATTGGACAGTATTATTACATAGCATGATTGCATTTTATATCAATGGTGTAGCAATTGATTGGCAAAAGTTTGAACAAGGATATCAGCGTTGTCGTGTGGTCTTGCCGACTTATCCCTTTGAACGAAAGCGGTACTGGCTCGATCCGGCAGTTATCAGATCCTTTAGCAAAAAGGAGGAAAATTTATGCAACGAGTAGGAATTGAGAAAATTAATTTATACGCTGGTCGTTTCTGTGCTGATGCCCTGGAATTAGCTAATTTACAAGGTAAAGATTTGGATTACGTGTCTAAACAAGTAAAAGTAAAGACACGTTCTGTAATTCCTGCCTACGAAGATACAGTTACCTTATCGGTGAATGCAGCCAAGCGCCTCCTTTCCCCAGAAGATGCGCGGGATATCGAATTGTTGATTGTGGCAACGGAATCGGCTGTGGATTTTGGCAAACCTGTATCTACTTGGGTACATCGGTATTGTAATTTACCTCCCCATTGCCGTAGCTTTGAACTCAAACACGCCTGCTACGGGTTGACAGCAGCCGTCAAAACAGCAGCAATGTGGCTGCAAGGAGGACTTACCCCTGGTAAAAAGGCATTAGTTATCGGCTGTGACTATAGCCGTCCTCACCTTGATGACCGTGATAATTTTATTGGCGGTGGTGCAGCTATTGCTATGCTGATTAGTACCGATCCCAAGGTATTTGAAATTGACTTGCATCCCGCAGGCTTTTGGACTAATGAAATTTCTGATACCTTCCGTCCGACTGCGAGAGTTGAAATTGGCGACAATCAAACCAGTCTTTACTCTTACTTAGATGCTTTGGAAGCCTCTTACACCCACTACGAAAAACTTGTGGGGGGAGTAGATTATGACAAGGATTTCCAAAAACATATTTATCACACACCCTTTCCGGGAATGCCCTTACAAGCGCATCGGACTTTGCTGAGTTTATTAGAAGTTAACGACTCGAAAATCTATGAGGAGAATTATCAAAAAAAGGTACAAGAAGGCATTTACTTCGCCCAGCAGGTAGGTAGTACTTATGGCTCATCTACATTCTTATGTTTGCTAAGTTTGTTACACTATGCCCAGGATTTACACGCAGGTGATCGCATTTCGATTTTTGCCTATGGTTCTGGTTGTCAAGGTGAATTTTATCGCGGCACTGTCAGTCCGGGTGCAATTGAATACATCCGTTCTTTGGATATTGACCGTCATTTGCAAGAACGTTTGCCATTATCTCTGATGGAATACGAACTTTTGGAATACGCACGAGAAAAATATATTGATGCGCCTGATTATCAACCCAAAAGAGACAGTTTCCAAAACGCTTATGACAAACTCTATGCCGGACAGGAACTGTTGGTATTAAAACAGGTAAAAAATTACTACAGGCAATACGAATGGAGCTAAAGTTAAAAGCAATTGAGTATCAAATAGATTCAGGAGTCGCTCACATCACATTATCAGCACCAGAAACTGGTAATGCTTTGAACGGCGAGATGTTGGGACAGTTTTATCAAGCTTTGCAAAATGCGATCGCTAACCCAACTTGTCGAGTTATTGTAATTTCTAGTATAGGCGCTGACTTTTGTACAGGGATGGACTTTAACGCCATCTTTGCCAATGGTTCCCGTCCTGATTTAGCGCCACTGCATGCCTTTCGTGATTGTCTGTTACTAATTTATAGTTCTCCTAGACCAGTCATAACCTGTGTGACAGGTAATGTTACAGGTGGTGGCGTGGGTATAGTCGCTGCATCCGACATCGTACTCGCCGAGGAAAATGTTCTATTCATGCTGTCAGAAGTGCTGGTGGGGATGATTCCTGCTGTAATTACGCCCTTTTTATTGTGTCGTCTTTCCTCCTCCCAGGTGAAATATCTCACTCTTAGTTCTAGAGGTATTGATGGAAACGAAGCCAAAAATTGGGGACTGGTGGACGAAATTGCTAGTGATGGGATGAACGATACACTCAACCGCCAGATTCAACGTTTATTCTATTCTTCACCGGAAGCGATCGCCGAAAGCAAACAATATTTTGACACATTTATCGGTCAAGATTTGCGACACCAAACCGAATTCGCCATGCAACGCCTACAGAAATGGTTAGAACAACCCCAAATTACCACAGCCATCCATCAGTTTAGTGAAGGCTATTCACCACCCTGGTTTCAAAAATATAGGAGGAATAGCACTAATTATCCAAAATAAGCCTACAAATATAAAACTAGATTCTGACTCTCTTAATTACGAACTCCGAATTACAAATTAGTATTATGTCCGAAATTGTAACTCTTTCATGTTTAGAAGATGGGATTTATCAAATCAATTTAAATGATCTACAAAACGATAATCAACTCACAGATGAGTTAGTTGATATTTTTTTAAAAAAAATAGCAGAATGCGCTAAAAATCCTCATTTAAAGGTATTGTTAATAACAGGTCTTCCTAAGATTTTTTGTGGTGGTGCTAGCTTAGATGTACTGCAAAAATTGCTGCGTGGTGACACAGAAGTTAAAGACCTCTTACTACCAACAGAACTATTACGGTTTCCCGTTCCCGTAATCGCAGCAATGGAAGGACATGCCGTAGGAGGCGGATTATTAATTGCCTTATGTTGCGATGTAATTATAGCCGCACAAGAAAGTCGTTATGGCGTGAATTTTGCTGGATTAGGATTTACCCCTGGCATGGGAACAACATCTTTACTTCCATCATTAGTCGGTCCATTATTCGCCCATGAAATGATCCTCACTGCCAAACTTTACAAAGGTAGAGAACTACAGGGAAGAGGACTATTTAATGATGTCGTCCCCAAACAACAAGTCATAGAAGTAGCGATGGATATCGCCCGCAACATTGCCGAAAAACCCAAGCACGTATTGGAAATGGTCAAGGATACTTTGGCACTTCCCCGCCAACGTGCTTTACAAGAGGCTATGTCTCGCGAACATCTAATGCATACTGTATGTTTTAATCATCCAGATACTCAATCTATTGTCAAAGATATGTATATTTCCTAATAATAACAGTAGATTTTATCAGCGTTTAATTATTCTTTTTGGAGATTAGGAGAAAAATCATGGTGCAACAAACAGTTGAGCAACAAGTCCTGAATGTAGTTACCAAACACATGCGCTTGAACATTGAAGGTTTAGAAAATGCAAACATCGATCCAACAAAGTCAATGCGCGATTTGGGTGCTACCAGTTTAGATGCAGTAGAGATTGCCTCAGCTTCGATGAGAGAGTTAAAAGTGAAAGTTCCTAGAACCAAACTCGGCAGTGTTAAGAACATTCAAGAACTTGTAGACTTACTTGCTGAAATCAAAATACAGCAAGGGTGAAAAGTGCTAAGACGCGATTAATCGCGTCTGTACAAGAAAGAGTGCTAAGTCAAAATACTAGTCCCCAGTCCCCAATCCCCGGTTCCCCCTGTTATGAAGAACACTAAACAACAATACAACAAGGAAGCGATCGCTGTTATTGGTATGGGATGCCGATTTCCTGGGGCAAAAAATCCTGCTGCTTTCTGGCAAATGTTGCGGGATGGGATGAATGCTATTACACAAGTTCCCGCCAATCGTTGGTCAATGGATGACCTCTACGACCCAGATTTGGCGACCCCTGGAACGATGAATAGCCGTTGGGGAGGGTTTCTGCAAAATGTAGACCAGTTTGATGCTAAATTCTTCGGCATTTCTCCCGGTGAAGCCGCAAGTACAGACCCGCAGCAGCGTTTGTTACTAGAGGTAGCTTGGGAGACTTTAGAAAATGCTGGTTTAAATCCGCAACAAGTTTCAGGAAGTCAAACAGGAGTATACATAGGCATTGGTAGCAACGATTATGCCAATGTTTGCTTTGAGGATTTGACTCAACTAAATGCTTATTTTGTGACAGGCAATGCCCTCTGTACAACAGTGAATCGCCTGTCTTACTTCTTTGGTTGGCAAGGGCCGAGTCTGGCATTAGACACTGGCTGTTCTTCATCCCTGGTTGCCATCCATCTTGCCTGCCAAAGTTTGCGAACAAGAGAAATTGACCAAGCTTTGGTAGGGGCTGTTAACCTGATTTTGTCACCCAAAGCTAACATCGGATTATCCCAAGCTTGGATGATGACATCAGATAATTGTTGCAAAAGTTTTGATGCGGCGGCTGATGGTTACGTGCGGGGTGAAGGTTGCGGTTTAGTTTTGCTCAAGCGTCTAGAAGATGCCATTAGGGACAAAGACCGGATTTTAGGGATTATCCGGGGTTCAGCCGTTAATCAAAATGGCTTTGGGAAAAACTTGACTGCACCCAATCAACTAGCACAGCAGTCAGTTATCAGTCAGGCGTTGGCAAATGCTGGAGTTGAACCACAACAAATTAGCTATATTGAAGCCCACGGAGTCGGCACACCCTTGGCTGATGTGACGGAAGCCAGCGCCCTTAAAGCAGTCTTGCGGCCAGAGGGGGATACTCTACCGTGTTTTCTCAGTTCCGTCAAAACCAACATTGGACATTTAGAACCGGCTGCGGGAATTGCTGCTTTAATTAAAGTTTTACTGTGTTTCCAACACCAAGAAATTCCACCACACCTTCATTTTCAAACCCTAAATCCAGATATTGGCGATGATTTTCCCTTTATCATTCCCACCACAGCAAGTCCTTGGGAATTGAACAATACACCTCGTTTGGCTGGAATTAATTCCTTTGGTTTGGGGGGAACTAATGCCCATCTTGTTTTAGAAGAACCACCATTGGAGAGAGCAGAGGAGCAGGGGAGCAGGGGGACAGAGGAGCAGAGGAGCAGAGGAGGAGAAAATACAATTGAGCGTCCGTTACATTTGTTGACGCTATCAGCTAACAGTGAAAAGGCATTACGAGAATTAGCTAATCTTTATAATACACATATTGCTAAATCTGTCAATATTTATTTGCCAGATATTTGCTACTCAGCAAATATAGGTAGAGCAGCTTTGAAACACCGCTTGGCTATACTGGTGGATACATTTGAAAGCTTGCAACAAGAATTATCAGCCTTCGCCAGTGAACAAGAGGCGGGAGAATGGTTTTATGGTCAACAGAACTCTATTAAAGTTGGATTCTTGTTTACAGGACAAGGAACACAATACATTGATATGGGTCGTGAACTCTACGATACACAACCTGTATTTCGTGAGGTACTGGAACGTTGCGATCGCCTACTCACCCCTCATTTAAATAAGTCGTTATTATCAATACTTTATCCTGAATCTGGTAGCAAACTATTACTACACGAAACCGCTTACACCCAACCTGCTTTGTTTGGCCTAGAGTTCGCCTTAGCAGAAATGTGGCGTTCCTGGGGAATCAAGCCGTATTGTGTTATGGGCTACAGCTTAGGTGAATATGTCGCTGCTTGTGTTGCGGGCGTTCTCAGCTTGGAAGATGCCTTAATTTTAGTAGCAAAGCGGGGGCAACTGATGCAGCAGTTACCGCAAACTGGGGCTATGGCTTGGGTATATACCTCAATAGACAAAGTAATAACAGTACTCTTGCCATATCAGCATCAGGTTGGTATCGCTGCCATCCACGGCCAAGAAGAAATCTTGATTGCTGGTAAAAGTCAAGCTGTGCAGCAAATTCTCCAACAGTTGAAAAGTGAGGGCATAGCTTTTCTCAAGCTGAAGATAAATCAAGCCTTTCACTCTCCAGCCGTCGAGCCAATATTGGATGCAATGGAGGAACTTGCTGCCACATTCACCTACAACCCACCGCAGATAAATTGGGTTTCTAGTGTGACTGGAAAATTAGTGGAGGCGATCGCACCCCAACATTGGCGTAATCATCTCCGAGATACATTACAATTTTCAACGGCAGTTGATACCCTAATTGCTCAAGGTTGTAACCTGTTCCTGGAATTAGGGCCGAGTTCGACCTTAGCGGAAGCAGGTAAGCGATATCGACCCCAAAGTGAGGAAATTTGGTTATCTTCTCTGAAAGAAGGATTTGAGGATTGGCAGCAGGTATTATCAACACTGAGTGCCTTGTATGTACAGGGAGCAAATGTTAACTGGGCAGGATTTGACCACAATTACCAACACCAACGCCTAGAACTACCAACTTACCCTTTCCAAAGAAAGCGCCATTGGATAGACGCAAGAACGCAAAGACCGGAGATAAATTTTGTAGGGACGCGAAATTTGGCATTTCCACTGTGGGAAAACTTGAATTTAGAGGAGATGTCAGCTAGTCAGCGTTGGGAAAAACTGCAAGCCTACGTGCAAACTGAGGCAGCAACTGTTCTGGGACTGGAACCGACAGAGAAACTCGACCCAAACGAGGGATTTGCTACCTTGGGGATGAAATCTCTAATGGCAATTGAGTTAAAAAACCACATTCAAACGCAACTAGGACATTCTTATTCCCTAGCCGCTACCTTGGCATTTGATTATCCCACAATTACCACGCTCACAGAATATTTGGGTAGGGAAGTCCTAAATTTAGATTCTCCCTCTACTAACCATGAAAATCTCCCCCAATCTTGTAAAGACGCGATTAATCGCATCTCTACTGAAGATATTGCCATTATTGCGATGGGTTGTCGCTTTCCTGGAGGTGCAAATAATCCCGAACAGTTCTGGCAAATCCTCCAAAAAGGTATCGATGCTATTACAGAAATTCCCTCGCAACGCTGGAACTTGGATAATTACTTTGACTCAGAGCCAGAAACACCAGGTAAAATGTACACCCGTCACGGAGGATTTATTGCAGACATTGACCAATTTGACGCGCAGTTTTTCGGTATCAGTCCCCGTGAAGCCATCAGCCTCGACCCACAACAACGCATACTGTTAGAAGTAAGTTGGGAAGCTTTAGAAAATGCGGCTATTGCACCACAGAATCTTGTAGGAAGTCAGACAGGTGTGTTCATTGGTCTGATTTCCAACGAGTATATGCAACTGCAAATTCAGCACAAAGACCCAGAAAAAATTGATGCTTATTACGGTACAGGCGGTATTGGTAGTGCAGCGGCAGGGAGGATATCTCATAGCTTGGGGCTGCGCGGGCCTAGCTTGGTAGTGGATACTGCTTGCTCGTCCTCGCTGGTTAGCATTCATTTAGCAGTTCAAAGCCTGCGACGTGGAGAGTGCAATTTAGCATTAGCGGGTGGCGTAAACTTGATACTTCTGCCGGAGACGAATATTTTCTTATCAAAATCCAAGGCTGTAGCTGCCGATGGACGCTGTAAAACCTTTGATGCTTCAGCTAATGGCTTTGTTCGAGGAGAGGGATGTGGTGTAGTTGTATTGAAACGACTCTCTGAAGCTTTAGCTGATAATGACCCAATCTTGGCTGTAATTCGGGGTTCAGCAGTGAATCATGATGGACGTAGCAGTGGTTTTACCGTCCCCAGTACAACAGCGCAACAAGAATTGTTACATCAAGCATTAGCTAACGCCAATGTAGAAGCCCAGCAGGTGAGTTATATCGAAGCTCATGGGACTGGCACATCCTTGGGAGATCCGATTGAGGTTGGTGCATTAGCATCTGTACTCTGTGCAGGACGTTCTTTTGAACAGCCACTAGTAATTAGTTCCGTTAAAACTAACATTGGTCATTTGGAAGCAGCGGCTGGGGTAGCGGGTTTGATGAAGGTTGTTTTGGCTCTACAGCATCAAGAAATTCCGCCACACTTGCACTTGCAACAACCTAATCCGATGATTGCTTGGGAGCAATTGCCATTGAGTGTCCCTACATCTGGGCAATCTTGGGTAGTTAAGGACTCGGCGCGGATTGGTGGGGTGAGTTCTTTTGGGATGAGTGGTACTAATGCTCATGTGATTGTGCAGGAAGCACCTTTGGGGGGAGCAGGAGAGCAGGGGAACAGGGGAGCAGAAATTACAATTGAGCGTCCTTTACACTTACTCTGCCTTTCTGCTAAACATTCCAATTCCTTGCGACAATTAGCTGAACAATACATCGACTATTTGGGCAAGCATGGCGATATTTCTTTGGCTAATATTACCTACACTGCCCAAGTCGGACGTTCTCATTTTTCTCATCGTTTGGCTGTTATTGCCTCATCTCATGCCGAGATGCAAGCAAAGCTGGAGGAAGCAGAGTATGACTATCAAGTAGATAGTGGAAATTTCACCAGATGCGCCTTTTTATTTACTGGGCAAGGGTCGCAGTATGTAGGGATGGGAAGACAACTGTATGAAACCCAACCTGGTTTTCGTCGGATATTAGATGAATGCGATCGCATTCTCCAACTTTTCCTCAACAAATCCATCCTATCAGTCATCTTTGCTGACACCACAGAAAATCCACTCCTCGACCAAACTGCCTACACTCAACCAGCTTTATTTGTCTTAGAATACGCCTTGGCGCAACTGTGGATTTCTTGGGGTATCCGTCCCTCTGCGGTGCTTGGCCACAGTGTCGGAGAATATGTGGCTGCTTGTGTGGCTGGTATTTTCTCCCTTGAGGACGGATTGAAATTGATTGCCCACCGCGCCCGCCTGATGCAGGCATTACCGCAAACAGGAGGTATGGCTGCGGTTTTCGCCAGCGCAGAAGTTGTAGAACCCTTGATTGCATCCTATCCTCAACAACTCAGTATTGCTGCGTATAACGGAGAACAAAGTTTAGTTATCTCAGGCGAGATGCAGGCATTAACAGCAGTTTTGCAAAAACTAGAAAGTCAAAGCATCGAAACGCGAATTTTGCAAGTATCTCACGCCTTCCACTCGCCGTTAATGGCATCAATGTTGGCAGAGTTTGAGCAAGTTGCCCAGCAAATTGCCTATCATTCCCCACAACTGGAAATCGTTTCTAATGTTAGTGGGAAGTTGACAAATAATGCAGAGATGTCTAATGCTAGTTATTGGGTAGAGCATATCCAAGCCAGTGTCTATTTTGCTCAAGGGATGTCAGCACTTTATTCCGCAGGCTACAAAGTATTTTTAGAAGTCGGTTCTCATCCCACTTTAATCGGTATGGCACAACGAGATTATCCAGAAGAGTTGGATAATCAAGGTTTATGGCTAGCTTCGCTACGCAAAGGCAAGGAAGATTGGCAACAAATTTTAGAAAGTTTGAGCCAGTTATATCTCCAAGGAGTAGAAATTGATTGGCTCGGATTCGAGAACGGCTATACACGAAATAAAGTAATATTACCCAACTATCCTTGGCAGCATCAACGCTATTGGTTTGAAACCACTACCAAAAAACTAGTAGTACACTCACAATTGCATCCCCTGTTAGGTCAACGCCTACATTCTCCACTGTTCAAGAGTTTAGTATTTGAGAGCGAATTCCACACAGATAATTTACCCTTTCTAGCCGATCATCGTATCTACGGGTCGATAGTTGCACCGGGAGCATCTTATATTGCTATGTTGACCCTAGCAGGTAGGCAGATTTTCGGAACTAATGCAGTGTCTCTTCAACAGATTACGTTTCGAGAGCCTTTAATTATACCTGAAGATGGCAGTATCAAAGTGCAATTGATTTTGCAACTGGGCAAGAATCAGGATTATAGTTTTGAACTATTCAGCTTAGAGGGTAATGAGCAGTGGTGTCTCCATGCAACTGGTGAGTTATCTACCTTGTATACTACGAGAGAAACTTGCTCTTGGACAGAAATACAAGCGCGTTGTCCTGAAAAATCCACTGGTTTGCAGGTATTTTATCAGGATGTCGGAGATACTGGGCTAGATTTGGGTGTAACTTTTCAATGGATTGGTGATTTCTGGCGACGAGATGGGGAAGCTATTTGTCAGATGCAAGTACCACCAGGTTGTGAAACAGAGACTAAGTTATATCCATTACATCCGGGGCTGATAGATTCTTGTTTGCGGCTGTTAGGAGGTACTTTACCAGCAGAGATTCGAGACGCTGATGTTTATGTACCGATTAGTTTAGGTGGCTTTCATCTTTGGCAAAATCTGGACTTGAGTCAGCCATTATGGTGTCACGCCCGCCTGCAAAGCAATAATCCAGAGATGATAGTAGGAGATGTACAATTATTAGATGAATCTGGACAAGCGATCGCTCAATTCTCGGAACTCTGTTTAAAGCGATCGCCACAGCAAGCATTACTCAAGCAACCAAATCTCCAAGACTGGCTTTATCAAATCACTTGGCAACTCCAAGGACGAACAATTACGCAATCATCTTTAGTAGCACAACAGCAATATTGGATACTTCTAATTGATGAAGATGCTGTAGGTACAGAATTGGCAAAATTGTTTCAAGCTAAAGGTGAATCCTGTGTGGCAGTCATCCCTAGTTATACTTACCAATCTTTAGAACAAGGTAAAATTTACATTAATCCAGCTGAACCCCAGCATTTCGACCGACTGCTTCAAGAAGTCTCAATTCAACCAGGAATAGCTCTCCACATTGTACATTTGTGGAGTTTGGCTACTGGAGATTTGCTAGATTCTACACAAATGCGTATCTGTGGTAGTGTTTTACATTTAACTCAAGCCTTAGCTCGGATAAATTTCCCACTAGCTAGGCTGTGGTTGATTTCTAGGGGTAGCCAGTCAATTAATCTACAATCTGAAATCGCCCTGTCTCAAACACCTCTCTGGGGATTGGGGCGAGTTATAGCAACAGAATATAGCGAAGTTTTTGCAGGGCTAATTGATTTAGATCCCCAAAGTTCAACTGTAGAAGCTGCAACTCAGTTGTGGGCAGAATTTTCCCATCCAGAATTGGGCGAACAAGTCGCCTTACGGGGAAATCAGCGCTACGTCTCCCGTTTGCAACGCGTTCCCAACACCATAGATTTCTCTGCTTCCTTTAACCCTTCCCTTGGGACTTACCTGATTACAGGCGGACTAGGAGGACTGGGGTTAACAGTGGCGAATTGGTTGGTTGAGCGAGGTGTGCAACACTTAGTATTAGTGGGTAGGCGATCACCATCTGATAAAGCGAAAAGTGCGATCGCCTCCTGGGAAAACGCTGGCGTGCAAGTTACAGTCACCCAAGCAGATATTACACAACTTGAACAAATACAAAAAATACTTGAGGGCATTGAACCTCAGTTTCCCTTACGAGGTGTTATCCATGCAGCCGGAATTCTAGACGATGGGATTTTACTCCAACAAAACTGGGAGCGATTTACTAGGGTAATGGCTCCGAAATTACAGGGTGCTTGGAATCTGCATATCCTGACTCAAGATAAACCTTTGGAATTATTTGTCTTGTTCTCCTCCGTTGCTTCTGTGTTGGGAACCACAGGACAAGCAAACTACGCAGCAGCAAACGCCTTTCTTGATGGGTTAGCCGATTATCGTCGCTTTCAAGGGCTGGCGGGATTAAGTATCAACTGGGGGGCGTGGGCGGAAGTGGGAATGGCTGCAACCTCTACAGGTTCTCCAGTGGGAGTAGAGAAAATTTTACCCCAACAAGGATTACAAATCTTGGCAGCATTGACGCATCAAGCCAATGCTAGACAAGTTGCGGTTTTACCAGTGCGCTGGTCAAAATTTATCGCCCATTACTACACCCAAAAAGTGCCGCCTTTGCTGAGTGAGTTTGTTGATTCAAGGCAAACCCAAGAGACTGCACAGCCAGTATTAGCAGCGAAACCATATATTTTACGACAACTCCAGGAGGCTCACACCGCAGATATTCAGCAAATTTTATTTAATTACATCCGTGACGAAGTAGCAAAAATCTTACGGTTCAATTCATCTGAGGAACTGCAACTGCGTCAGCGTTTATTTGAAGTGGGGTTAGATTCACTCATGGCAATCGAGTTGAGAAATCGTTTGCAATCAAGTCTAGAGTGTTCGCTGCCAACCACCTTGTTATTTGATTATCCCACCTTAGAAACCTTAACTAAATATCTTACTAATGATGTTTTGGATGTGAAAACGGCATCTCCACCGCCAAAAAGCGATCACCCTGACACCGAAATCAGCGATATTCAACAGCTTTCGCAAACAGAACTAGAGCGATCGCTAGCGGCAGAATTAGCCAGCATTGACGAATTAATGAAAAAAATCTAATCCCAATCAACAAGATATTTAGCGACAAGGTTCATAGCATGAATAAAATCGACACAAAACAAAACAACATCAATCAACTACAACGCGCATTGCTGGCATTAAAAGAAATGCGTGGTAAGTTGGAGGCGATCGAGCGTGCTAAAACAGAACCCATCGCTGTGATTGGTATGGCGTGTCGCTTTCCTGGGGGAGCCGATAACCCAGATGCTTTTTGGCAAATTCTCCAACATGGTGTAGATACCATTCAGGAAATTCCCCAAGAACGTTGGGATACGGAAGCTTACTACAGTCCAAATCCCGATGCTGAGGGAAAATCCTACATTCGCTATGGTGGTTTTTTAAAAGATATCGATTTATTTGATGCCAACTTCTTTGAAATCTCTCCCAGAGAAGCTGTTAGTACAGACCCACAACAACGCTTACTACTAGAGGTAAGTTGGGAAGCTCTAGAAAATGCCGGACAGTGTATCGAACAGCTTTCGCAAACTCAAACAGGCGTATTTATTGGGGTAATGAACAACGATTACTCACGCCTCTATGCTGGTAACTCTAATAGTATTGACACTTACTTTGGTACAGGCAACAGTTTTAGTTTTATTTCCGGTCGCCTTTCTTATATTCTGGGTTTACAAGGGCCGAGCTTAGTTGTAGATACCGCTTGTTCATCATCTCTAGTATCGTTACATTTAGCCTGCCAAAGTCTGCGTTCTGGGGAATGCGACCAAGCTCTAGCAGGCGGAGTTAACCTGATATTGTCACCAGACACAAATATTTTTCTCTCCAAAATGCGAGCAGTTGCACCCGATGGACGCTGCAAGTCCTTTGATGCCTCAGCTGATGGCTATACAAGAGGTGAAGGTTGTGGAGTATTGGTACTTAAACGTTTGTCGGATGCTGTGGCGGCTGGTGACTCTATCCTCGCATTGATTAAAGGTTCAGCAGTCAATCACGACGGCCCTAGTGGTGGACTAACAGTACCTAGCGGCCCCGCACAACAAAAACTACTGCGTCAGGCTCTAGCTAACAGTAGGGTTGCACCACAGCAAGTGAGTTACATAGAGGCGCATGGTACTGGTACCTCCTTGGGCGATCCCATTGAAATTAACGCTTTAGCCTCTGTTCTGTGCGAACAACGCTCTTTTGAGCAGCCTTTGGTTGTTGGTTCTGTCAAAACCAACATTGGTCACTTGGAAGCAGCTGCCGGAGTTGCAGGTGTAATCAAGGTAATATTATCGCTACAACACCAGAAAATTCCACCTCATCTTCACCTCAAGCAACCTAACCCCCATATTCCTTGGCAAGAACTACCACTAGCTATTCCTACCACACCTAAACCGTGGCATTCTGAGAACAATACTCGAATTGCTGGAGTGAGTTCTTTTGGCTTGAGTGGTACAAATGCTCATCTGGTGATAGAAGCAGCACCTTTGGAGGAGGCAGGGGGAGCAGGGGAACAGGGGAACAGGGGAGAAGAAATTAGAGAGCGTCCTTTACATCTATTAACTCTGTCAGCCAAACATCCTCAAGCCCTACAGCAACTCGCTCAAAACTACATCAAGTACCTTTCATCTCATCCAGATATAGCCCTTGGTAACATCACCTTTACTTCTCAAGTCGGCAGAACTCATTTCTCACATCGCCTCGCCATCATTGCCGCCGACTATCAACAAATGCAACAACAGTTGCAAGCCTACCTGAATGATACCGATGATTTCAGTATCCATCACGGACATAGCAGCCAGCAAACCAAAAAAATTGCTTTCCTCTTCACTGGACAAGGTTCACAATACCGCAATATGGGTCGGCAATTGTATGAAACTCAACCAAGTTTCCGCCAAACCCTTGACCAATGTGACACCCTACTGCAACCTCTACTAGGTGAGTCAATTTTATCGGTTATCTTCAGTGACAACTCAGAAAGCGATCGCCTCAACCATACCGCATATACCCAAGTTGCGTTATTCGTCATAGAATACGGACTTGCCCAACTGTGGCTATCCTGGGATATCCGTCCCACAGCAGTTGTAGGACACAGCGTCGGTGAATATGTCGCTGCTTGTATTGCTGGTATTTTTTGTTTAGAAGACGCACTGAAATTAATTGTCCAACGTGCTTCTTTGATGCAAGCCTTACCCCAAGGTGGAGGGATGGCAGCAGTATTCGCTACTGTAGAACAAGTTAGACCTTTAATTGCTGACTATCTGCAACAATTGAGTATTGCAGCGATTAATGGCGAACAAAGTATTGTCTTATCTGGAGAATTAGAGATACTCAATTCGGTACTGCAAAAACTAGAAAGCCAAGGCATTGAAACTAGAAAATTGCAAGTATCTCATGCCTTCCACTCGCCCTTGATGCAGCCGATGTTGGCGAAGTTTGAGCAAGTGACAGCAACAGTAAAATATCAACAGCCGAAATTAGATATTGTCTCGAATGTCACAGGCAAGATTGTCAGACAACAGGAAATGTCAAATGCGGCGTATTGGGTAGAACATATCCGAGCGAGTGTGCAATTTGCTGCTAGTATGCTGGCATTGTATCAAGCAGGATATGAGGTGTTTGTCGAGGTGGGGTCGCATCCGACACTGTTGGGGATGGCACGGCGTGAGTGTCCAGAAGTTTTGGAGGAAAAGGGGTTATGGCTGGCTTCACTGCGAAAAAGCCGGGGAGATTGGCAGCAGTTGTTAGATTCAGTGGCGCAGTTGTATGTGGCTGGGGTGGAGATTGATTGGCGAGGGTTTGAGAGCGATTATGCTCGTAATAAGGTAATTTTGCCGAATTATCCTTGGCAGCGCCAACGTTATTGGCTACCTACTGCGACGACAGTGCCATCGCCCTCTTCCCAATCCTCTCTCTCAGCAGAACTACAAGATTGGCTTTATGAGGTGCAATGGCAACCCCAAACCTCATCAGATAAAACACTTGCGATCGCACCTGCCCATTGGTTGATTTTAAGCGATCGCACAGGCGTTGCTGATAACTTGGCGCAACTGTTAGCAGAACAGGGTCATACTTATACTTTAGTTTTCTCAGGCGATTGCACTCACTTTGAGCAACTGCTAGACGGTATCCCAACTCAGTTACCATTGCAGATTTTACATCTGTGGAGTTTGGATAATACTAAAGAGGCAGATTTAATGTTGACAAATATTCAAAACCATGTTTCTGCTGTATTGCATCTCATCCAAGCACTAGCCAGTCGCCAGGAGTCGATATCGGCGCGGTTGTGGTTGGTAACAGAAGGGACGCAGGTAATTGGAGAACATTCTGGGGAAATTGCGATCGCTGCTGCACCATTATGGGGTTTGGGTGGAGCGATCGCGATGGAATACCCCGAAATCTGGGGAGGTTTGATGGATCTCGACCCCAGCAGTTCACCAGCTGATACTGCGGCTTTATTACTGGCAAAACTGCCAACCATGATTTTAGGCGATCGCATTGCTTGGCGACATCAACAGTGGCATACTGCGCGTTTGGTGCGTAGTCAAATTTCACCAGTAGCCGCCAAATCCCTCAAATTCACCCCAGAGGTAACATACTTAATTGCTGGCGGACTAGGTGCTTTGGGTTTGCAAATTGCCCGTTGGTGTGTGGAACAGGGTGCAAGATATTTAGTATTACTCGGTCGAAGTTCTCCAAGTGAAAGCGCTCAAGCAACAATTCGAGAGTTAGAACAAACAGGTACGCAAATAACAGTAGTACAGGCAGATATTGCCCAAGCCGAACAGTTGCAGCCAGCACTGACGGCACTGCTAACAAACCATCCCCCATTGCGCGGCATTATCCATGCAGCAGGTGTTCTAGATGATGGGATGCTGCTACAACAAAACTGGGAACGGTTTGCTAAGGTGATGGCTCCTAAAATCCAAGGTGCGTGGAATCTGCACACTTTGACACTGGATCAACCCCTAGATTTCTTCGTACTGTTTTCATCAACAGCCTGCATACTCGGTGCGCCCGGTCAAAGCAACTATGCTGCTGCCAATGCCTTTTTAGATGCTTTAGCACATTACCGCCAAAAACAAGGATTAGGCGCTACCAGTATCAACTGGGGGCCGTGGGCAGAGGTCGGGATGGCAGCATCATTCGGTCAAAGGTTAGCGGCAGAGGGTATTGATTTGATTCCACCAAACCAAGCCTTGCAGTTACTCAAACATTTCCTGCAACAGAGAGTTTGTCAGGTGACTGTACTCCCCATCAACTGGACGCAGTTTTTACAACGCTTTCCTACAGGGCAACAACCTGCTTACTTTCGGGAATTGTTTTCGGATGGACAACAGCAAGAAAACCAGCCATCCGAACTACAACAACGCCTACAAGCAACACCTGTTAACGAATGGAAATCTCTGTTAGTTGCTCACATTAGCGATGAACTTACCAGCATCTTAGGCTTGATCTCATCCCAAACCATCGACCCCCTACAAGGATTTGCAACGATGGGCATGGATTCACTCACGTCAGTGGAATTTCGGAATCGCCTACAAAAAAGTTTAGGTAAATCGTTGCCTTCAACACTGACATTTAATTATCCCAACATCGATACATTAGCAAGTTATTTTGTCAATACCCTAGATAACCAAAATATGCCGCCTGAAACCAAACCAACATTAGTTAATCCCAGTCAATCTATGACGGTGACACAAATCAAACAACTCTCAGAAGAACAGGTCGAATCAATGATTGATGAAGAATTAGCTTCCCTGATTGAATTTAGTCATTAGTCATTTGTCCTTAGTTCTTTTCTCCTCTGTTCTGTAAAGCAAAATGAGCCAAATGGAAAGTATCGACCAGCTATCACCATCCCAACGCGCCCTTTTAGCGTTGAAAGAACTGCGTGCCAAGATTGATGCAATGGAACGGGCAAAAACAGAACCGATCGCAATTGTTGGTATGGCATGTCGGTTTCCGGGTGGTGCTGACGATCCAGAAACATTTTGGCAGATATTACGGGACGGTACTGATGCCATTGTAGAAGTGCCGAGCGATCGCTGGGATATCGATACATATTACGACCCCAACCCAGATAGCCCTGGTAAAATGTCTAGCCGCTACGGTGGTTTTTTAAAGCAAGTAGATCGATTCGATGCCGAGTTTTTTGGGATCTCGCCACGGGAAGCAATTAGCATCGACCCTCAACAGCGTTTGCTATTAGAAGTCAGTTGGGAAGCTTTAGAAAATGCTTGTCAACCTCCTTCTGAACTTATGGGTAGTTCAACGGGGGTGTTTGTCGGTGTTACTACCAATGATTACACCCGCTTTTATGCCCAAGCGGGGGAACAGGGAATTGATGCTTATCAGGGAACAGGTAGCGCTTTTAGTGCAATGGTTGGTCGTCTTTCCTTTGTTCTGGGTTTTCAAGGGCCTTGTGTAGCACTGGATACTGCTTGTTCTTCTTCTTTGGTTTCCGTTCACCTGGCTTGTCAAAGCCTCCGCAACGGCGAGTGTGAGTTAGCTTTAGCCGGGGGAGTCAACCTGATTCTTACACCAGAAGCCAACATTATGTTCTCCAAGGCGAGAATGATGGCAGCAGATGGACGTTGTAAAACCTTTGATGCCGCAGCTAACGGTTACGTGCGAGGAGAAGGTTGTGGCATAGTCGTACTCAAACGCCTTTCTCAAGCACAAGCCCAAGGAGATAGAATCCTGGCGGTAATTCGCGGTTCAGCGGTCAATCAAGATGGTCGCAGCAGTGGGTTAACAGTACCCAACGGCATCGCTCAAGAAAACTTGATTCGGCAAGCGATCGCTAATGCTAAAGTACAACCACAGCAAGTAAGCTACGTTGAAGCCCACGGTACAGGGACATCTTTAGGAGATCCGATAGAAGTAGAAGCGATCACTGCTACTTTAGGAAAAGAGCATACTACAGATAGACCTTTGGCGATCGGTTCTGTCAAAACCAACATCGGTCATTTGGAATCGGCTGCTGGCGTTGCAGGTTTGATGAAGGTGGTGTTGGCACTACAACATCAACAAATCCCACCCCATCTACATCTAAACCAACCTAACCCGTTGATTCCTTGGTCAGAACTGCCTTTAACAATTCCCACAACTCTTACACCTTGGCAAACCAACGGTGAAACTCGAATCGCTGGGGTAAGTTCCTTTGGATTTAGCGGCACAAATGCCCACGCCATATTAGAAGAAGCACCTTTGGAGGAGGCAGGGAGAGCAGGGGAGCAGGGGAGCAGGGGGGCAGGGGGGCAGGGGGGCAGGGGAGAAGAAATTAGAAAGCGTCCTTTACATCTATTAACTCTGTCAGCCAAACATCCTCAAGCCTTACAGCAACTCGCTCAAAATTACATCAAGTACTTCTCATCCCATCCAGATATAACCCTTGGTGATATCACTCACACTTCACAAATTGGTAGAACACACTTTAGTCATCGCCTCGCCATTATTGCCCCTGACCATCAGCAAATGCAACAACAGTTGCAAACCTATGTAGACAATAGTGAAATCATCGGTATTCATCACGGACATAGCAGCCAGCAAACCAAAAAAATTGCTTTCCTCTTCACTGGACAAGGTTCACAATACCGCAATATGGGTCGGCAATTGTATGAAACTCAACCAAGTTTCCGCCAAACCCTTGACCAATGTGACACCCTACTGCAACCTCTACTAGGTGAGTCAATTTTATCGGTTATCTTCAGTGACAACTCAGAAAGCGATCGCCTCAACCATACCGCATATACCCAAGTTGCGTTATTCGTCATAGAATACGGACTTGCCCAACTGTGGCTATCCTGGGATATCCGTCCCACAGCAGTTGTAGGACACAGCGTCGGTGAATATGTCGCTGCTTGTATTGCTGGTATTTTTTGTTTAGAAGACGCACTGAAATTAATTGTCCAACGTGCTTCTTTGATGCAAGCCTTACCCCAAGGTGGAGGGATGGCAGCAGTATTCGCTACTGTAGAACAAGTTAGACCTTTAATTGCTGACTATCTGCAACAATTGAGTATTGCAGCGATTAATGGCGAACAAAGTATTGTCTTATCTGGAGAATTAGAGATACTCAATTCGGTACTGCAAAAACTAGAAAGCCAAGGCATTGAAACTAGAAAATTGCAAGTATCTCATGCCTTCCACTCGCCCTTGATGCAGCCGATGTTGGCGAAGTTTGAGCAAGTGACAGCAACAGTAAAATATCAACAGCCGAAATTAGATATTGTCTCGAATGTCACAGGCAAGATTGTCAGACAACAGGAAATGTCAAATGCGGCGTATTGGGTAGAACATATCCGAGCGAGTGTGCAATTTGCTGCTAGTATGCTGGCATTGTATCAAGCAGGATATGAGGTGTTTGTCGAGGTGGGGTCGCATCCGACACTGTTGGGGATGGCACGGCGTGAGTGTCCAGAAGTTTTGGAGGAAAAGGGGTTATGGCTGGCTTCACTGCGAAAAAGCCGGGGAGATTGGCAGCAGTTGTTAGATTCAGTGGCGCAGTTGTATGTGGCTGGGGTGGAGATTGATTGGCGAGGGTTTGAGGCTGATTACCTGCGTCATAAGGTGGTTTTACCGAATTATCCTTGGCAGCGTCAACGCTATTGGTTGCCTACTGCTACCACCAAGCCGACAGTTAGACAAATCAGCGAAAACCTACTGCATCCTTTATTGGGTTATCAGTTGCGATCGCCTTCTCTCAAGGATATTGTTTTTGAAACTCATTTGAACACAGCTAGTTTACCTTTCCTCGATGACCACCAAATTTATGACACGGTGGTAGTACCGGGAGCTTCGCATATTTCTATGTTGTTGCTTGCAGGTCAAGAAATTCTGGGAACAGGGGCAATTTCGCTGAATAACATTACATTTAGGGAAGCGCTGACGGTTGGCGATCGCCAAACCATTAATGTACAACTTATTTTGCAACCTGAAGCCGCAGGTAAATATAAATTTGAACTCTTTAGTTTTAATAAACAAATAGATAACTGGTTGGTACACGCTACAGGACGAGTCAGCCAAGATGTAGGCGATATTGAAAAACCTGTATCTTGGGCTGAGTTACAGACACGCTGTTCCCAAATACTGGCTGGTTCAGATTTCTACGCCCAAGTTAGAGAACAAGGATTGCAACTTGGTCAGCGTTTCCAATGGGTAGAATCTATGTGGCGGTGTGATGGTGAAGCATTGTGCCAAATGCAATTTCCCCAAGAATTTGCAGATGAAATTAACACTTATCTTCTGTATCCGGGATTAATCGATTCCTGTTTTCAGTTCTTAGGCTTTGCTTTACCCCAAGAACGACGAGATAACCAAGTTTACGTGCCCTTTAGCATAAATCACTTTTATTTTTGCGAGTCGCCAGATTTTAACAGCCGTTTGTGGTGTTACGGAAAGCTAAATTCTCAAACGAGTTCAACAGCAGGAATGTTCATCGGTGATATCTGGCTGCTGAATGAAGCGGGAGAACTAGTAGCATACATTGAGGGACTTTGCTTAAAGCAAGCACCGCGTCAAGCTTTGCTCAGAGCCAACCAAGCACCAACTCAGGAATGGCTGTATCAAATCCAGTGGCAACCAAAGTCTAGATTATCAGAACAATTACCTGCTATTTCCGGTCGTTGGCTAATTTTCACCGATGCTAATGGTATTGGTAGAGTATTGGCACAAAAATTAGAATATCAAGGCAAAGTTTGCATCCTTGTTTCTATCGGTGAAATTTATCAACAAATTGCTGAAAGTCAGTTTCAAATCGACCCCAGTCAACCGCAACATTTCCATCAACTCTTACAAGATGTGGGGTCAGAGAATACACCATTGCACGGTATTATTCATCTCTGGAGTCTACTGGAAACCGAACAAACAAACTATCTAACGAGTTGCGGCAGTACTATCTACCTGTTGCAAGCCTTATCCAAATTATCAAACTGTCAAGCACGATTGTGGCTGTTTACCCAAGGCAGTCAACCTGTTGGTGATGAATTGACAATGAACAGTCTGACTCAAGCGCCTCTGTGGGGACTTGGGCGAGTAATTGCCATTGAGTATCCAGCAAATTGGGGCGGTTTGGTAGATATTGATACTAATAATTCTCCAGAACAGACAGCAGAGTTAGTACTAGGGGATATCTTACAGCCAGAGTCAGAAGATCATCTGGCTTTTCGCAATCATGAACGTTATGTGGCTCGTTTAGTTCGGGCAAAGCCTCAAGTATCAACACAACCTGTAAGATTTTCTGCCGATGCTACTTACCTAATTACTGGGGGATTAGGCGCACTGGGGCTAGAAGTTGCTCGTTGGATGATAAAGCAGGGAGTACAAAACTTAGTTTTAGTTGGTCGTCGTCCGCCTTCTGTAACTGCGTTGAATGCTATTCAAGAGATGGAACAAGCAGGGGTTCAGGTGCAGGTAATACAGGCAGATATTACCGATTTCAACCAAGTTAAACAACTGCTGTCACCCTGCAAATCTCAACTGCGCGGCATTATCCATGCAGCTGGAGTGTTGAGTGATCGCATTATCTTACAGCAAACCTGGGAAAGTTTTACTCAAGTAATGGCTCCCAAAATTCAGGGAGCCTGGAATTTACACCATTTAACTCAGGATATATCGCTGGATTTCTTTGTAATGTTTTCCTCAGCCGCCTCTTTGTTGGGTGTAGCCGCACAGGGGAACTATGCAGCTGCAAATGCCTTTTTAGATGCCTTCGCCTACTACCGCCATTCTCAAGGACTACCTGCACTCAGTATCAACTGGGGAGCTTGGGCAGAAGTAGGGATGGCAGCAACCTTAGACCGCAGTCTGTCTGTAGGAGTGGAACGGATTGGAATTGAACAGGGATTACAGGTATTAGAGTCGTTGCTGAGTCGAGCCGATATGCCACAAGTAGGTGTGATTCCTGTCAATTGGCAAACCTTCCTCAAACAGTATCGCGCTGGTAAAGTACCGCCACTGCTCCAAGATTTTGCTGAGTATACCCAACCCGAAGAGAAATCAGAAACTACCCAAAGCACAATTCTGGAAAAACTGCAACAAGTTTCTGACGACAAACGACAGTCTTTGCTGCTAACCCACGTCCGCAAACTGGCTGCGAAAGTGTTGAGACTCAACTCTTGGCAAAACCTTGATGCCGACAAACCCTTAATTGAAATGGGTCTCGACTCACTCATGGCGCTGGAGTTACGAAACGTTCTGGAAAATAGTTTGGCTTGTTCCTTACCAGCCACATTGTTATTTGATTATCCGAGTCTGCAAACTTTAGTGAATCATTTAATCCAAGATGTGATGTCGTTGTCCAAATTAGAGGACTCATCATCTGCACCATCGCCAGAAGAGAGTGAACCATTAATCTCCCTGGAGGATTTAACCAGGATGTCGGAAGCAGAAACAGAATTGCTACTCCTGAAAAAACTAGAACTGATAGATGGTAACTGAGATGAGCAAAAGCAACGAGCGAGTTGAGGAATTATCCCCTTTAAAACGAGCTTTACTGGCATTAGAAACAATGCAAGGCAAGCTGAACCGTCTGGAATCGAAAAAGACAGAACCAATTGCGATCGTTGGGATGGGATGCCGTTTTCCTGGCGGTGTTAATAATCCTCAGACTTTTTGGCAGTGCTTGCGCGATGGTGTGGATGCAATGCAAGAAATTCCTGGCGATCGCTGGGATTTGGAAACATACTACAATGTCGATGCTGATGCTGCTGGCAAGATGTACACTCGTCACGGTGCTTTCGTTGATGACGTTGATAAATTTGATGCTGATTTTTTCAGTATTTCTCCCAGGGAAGCCGCATTTATTGACCCACAGCAGCGCTTGTTTTTAGAGGTATGTTGGGAAGCCCTAGAGCAGTCAGGAGAACGACCAGACCAACTAGCAGGTAGTCGTACAGGGGTATTTGTCGGTGTGATGTACGCCGATTACTCGCGGTTACAGGGTACTGTAATTGATGCCTACAGCAGTACTGGCAATAGCATGAGTGTGGTATCAGGACGGGTTTCTTACCTGCTGGGTTTGCAAGGGCCGAGTGTCACTTTAGATACAGCTTGTTCTTCTTCCTTGGTAACTGTACATTTAGCTTGTCAAAGTTTGCGCTCCGGTGAATGTAACTTGGCTTTGGCGGGTGGGGTGAGTCTGATGTTGATTCCCGACAACAACATTACCCTATGTCGCACCCGCGCTTTATCCCCTACGGGGCGTTGCAAAACCTTTGATGCTGATGCTGACGGCTTCGCGCGTGGTGAGGGATGCGGCACGATCGCTCTCAAACGCCTCAGTGATGCGATCGCAGATGGCAACCCAATCTTAGCGGTAATTCGCGGTTCTGCCGTTAATCAAGATGGACGCAGCAACGGTTTGACTGCTCCCAATGGCCCGGCTCAACAGGCAGTGTTACGAGAAGCTTTAGCCAACGCTGGAGTAAAGCCCCATCAAGTCAGTTATGTGGAAGCGCATGGTACAGGTACGCCTTTGGGAGACCCGATTGAGGTGAGTTCACTGGCGGCTGTTTTGGGTGAAGGGCGATCGCCAAATCACCCCCTAGCTTTGGGTTCAGTGAAAACCAATATTGGACATTTAGAATCAGCAGCTGGTGTGGCAGGTTTAATCAAAGTTGTCCTGGCAATGCAGCATCAGCAAATTCCGCCCCATCTCCACTTCCAAAAGTTGAATCCTTACATTTCTTGGGGGAATCTGCCGATTTCGATTCCCACAGAACTCACTCCCTGGGATAGTGGCACAGAACGACGCATTGCTGGGGTGAGTTCCTTTGGCTTTAGCGGTACAAATGCTCATGTGATACTCGAAGAAGCACCGCTTTTGCCCACAGAGCCAGCTTTGGTATCAGTAAAAGATTATCTTTTACCTCTATCTGCTAAAAATCCCGCCGCACTCTTGGATATGGCGCAAGCTTACCGAGCTTTTCTTCCAGGTAAAACTAACTTGCTGGATATTGCTTATACTACTAGTCTGCGCCGTCCTCATCATAAGCATCGCATCGCTTTGGTAGGGCAGTCTATCGAGCAATTGACAGCAGCACTTGACGCTTTTGTAGAAGGTGAATCTCACCCCAATTTAGTACCCAGTAACCCACATTCAGATGATTTATCTGGCTTGGTTTTCGTGTTTTCTGGACAGGGGGCGCAATGGATAGGGATGGGACGGCAACTCTTGGCACAGGAGCTTGTGTTTCGAGAGACTATACAAGAGTGCGATCGCATCTTAAAATCCCTCACTCATTGGTCACTACTCCAAGAACTAGCAGCACCAGAGGACATTTCTCGCCTGCAAGATACTGAGGTTGCCCAACCTGCCATTTTAGCGATCCAAGTTGCCCTAACTGCCTTGTGGCGTTCTTGGGGCATTGAACCTGCGGCGGTTGTGGGTCATAGTCTCGGTGAAATCACTGGTGCTTATGTAGCAGGTGTCTTTAGTTTAGAAACAGCTTTGCGGATTGTTGTGCAACGAGCTTCCTTGATGCAGCAGGCTACAGGCAAAGGCAAAATGGCAGCTATCGGGATGCCTTGGCAAGAACTCAAACCCTGGCTAGAGGAATTTCCTGGTTTAGCGATCGCCGCTATTAACAGCCCCGCTTCTACCGTCGTTGCTGGTGATGCAACTGCTTTAGAAACTTTGTCTCAAAAACTACAAGCCCAGGAAATATTCTGTCGATTGCTGCGGGTCAATTATGCCTTTCACTGTCCACAGATGCAGCTTTACAGCGAGGAACTGGTTAACCTTTTGGCAGGATTGCAACCGCAAGTTGCCCAATTACCCCTCTTCTCCACAGTTACCGGAACCAGCAGCGAAGGACGAGATTGGGATGCTGCTTATTGGGGGCGGAATATGCGATCGCCTGTGCAATTCAGTCAGGCTATTGAAAACTCGGTATATGAAGGATATACCTGTTTTGTTGAGGTCAGCCCTCACCCCGTCTTATCCCAGAATATTCAAGAATGTTTGCAGCACACAGGCAAAGCTGGAATTGTCCTCGCCTCTATGCACAGAGAGCGACAAGAGCGATATTTTTTACTCAGCGAGCTAGGTCGCCTCTACACCTTGGGCTATCAACCACGATGGCAGGCTTTATATCCAGAAAATAGAAGGTGCGTTTTACTACCGACTTATCCCTGGCAACATCAACGCTACTGGTTAGAAGGTAGCAATTCTTTACCAGCAAGAAGAACATCACGACAGCCGTTATTAGGGGAATCCTTGCCTAGTCTGGCGCACCTGCCAGAAATGCGGATTTGGCAAACACAATTGGATTTGCGATCGCTTCCTTACCTCAACGACCATCGGGTACAAGGTGTGATGGTGTTACCTGGGTCAGGTTATGTAGAAATGGTATTAGCTGCTGCAACTGAGATATTTGGTGCAGGTAAACATACCCTAGAAGTTTTGCACTTTCAACAAGGTCTATTCATTCCCGAAGCAGAAACTCAGACTGTACAAATTTGCTTGCAACCAGGAAACACACCAGACACTCTCAACTTTGATTGTTACAGCCGTCTTAGTATAAACCCAGAGACTAAATGGCGGCATCATGCCAGTGGTACGGTGTGCCGAGGTGACGGGGAAATCACACCCACCATTCCCGTAACGGTGGCAGAAATTCAAGCCCGTTGTCAGGAAGTTATCTCTGGCACACAGCACTATCAACAAATGGCAGAACAAGGTTTGCTTTATGGAGCCAGCTTTCAAGGCGTAGAGCAAATCTGGCGACGAGAAGGGGAAGCCCTCGGTCGCATCCACCTACCAGCATCTTTACACGCAGAAATCGCCAACTACCAAATTCATCCCGTTATTTTGGATGCCTGTTTTCAGGTAATAGCTTTGGCGACTCCCTTAGCTAACCCTGATGCTGAGGCAGAAGGAGCTTATTTGCCAGTACGTCTAGACAAACTCCGACTTTATCAGCAACCGGATGCCACAGGTTTGTGGGCACACTTGCAGTTAAAACCTGTAGTAGAAACAGATGCCTTTGCTGCTGAGTTAGTCCTATTCAACGACCAAGGACAACGGATATTAGATGCTGAATGCTTGCGTATTCAGAAACTTGATAGTCAAAGTGAAAATAATTCTAGCGATTGGTTCTATGAGATTAGCTGGGAAAGACTTTTAAGACAGACAGACAGGGAGACGGAAGGACACAGCGAACAAAATCAAGGCTATTGGCTGATATTGACAGACAGACAGGGAATTGGAGAGAATCTCAGCCAACAATTGCAGCAGCAAGGCGGAAATTGCATCTTAGCTTTTGCAGGTGAAACTTATCAGAAACAGGATTCACAGCATTATCAAATTCAGCCAAATTGTTTAGATGACTTCAAGCAACTCCTACAAACTGTTTCTAGTGAATGCTTGGGAATAGTGCATCTGTGGAGTTTAGATATCACTCCAGCAGAATTGACTACCCTAGCTTCACTAACTGGTGACGACAATATGGGAGATCGTCCACTTGGCGATCGCAATTTGGGGTGTATCAGCACTCTTCATTTAGTCCAAGCATTGGCAGAAACAGGTTGGCAAAATACACCCCGTCTCTGGCTAGTTACCCGTGGCGCACAGCCTGTAGATTCGAATCTTAGTATTGCCCAATCGCCTCTATGGGGACTGGGACGCGTCATTGCTCAAGAACATCCAGACTGGCGTTGCTCAATGGTGGATTTGGCACCAGTACCTGAACCATCAGAAATTCCATCACTTTTACAGCTACTACAAGCAGACGATGTGGAAAATCAAATCGCTCTGCGTGGGGATGTGTCCTACGTTGCCAGACTGAAGCGATATTTACCCAGTTATTCAGAACTACCAAACTTCCACCCCCAAGCAACCTACCTCATTGCGGGAGGTCTGCGGGGTCTGGGTTTACAAGTAGCTACTTGGATGGTGGAGAGGGGAGCTAGATATTTGGCATTGATGGCGAGAAGTCAGCTGACACCTGAAACCTTAGAAGTTTTACAAACTCTGGAAACTGCTGGAGCAAAAATTAAGGTGCTTCAGGCGGATATCAGCCAGGCTGAGGAAGTAGCTAAAGCGATCACTCAATTAGACCAAGATATGCCACCATTACGGGGTGTAATTCACAGCGCTGCTGTTTTGGATGACGGCATTCTCTTACAATTAACCCCAGAAAGGTTGCACAAAGTCATGCAACCCAAGATAGAAGGAGCATGGAATCTCCACACACACACCCTCAACAAACCCCTAGATTTCTTTGTGCTGTTTTCTTCAGCTGCTTCACTCCTGGGTTCTGCCGGACAAGGAAACTATGCGGCGGCCAATGCCTTTTTAGATGGGTTAGCTCATTATCGGCAAAGCCAAAATCTGCCTGCACTCAGTATCAACTGGGGTGCGTGGGCAGAAATAGGTTTAGCAGCAGCCCAGACAAATCGGGGCGATCGCATGGCATCTCTGGGTTTTAGTAGCATTCTCCCACAGCAAGGCTTAGATATTTTAGGACACCTGCTAACGGATAAAACCGCACAATTAGGTGTGATTCCCATCAATTGGGCAAAAGTCTTACGTGCTAATCCAGCCGTTATCAAGATGCCTTTGTTTCAATTGCTGACAGAGGTCTTTAGTAGCTCTGGAGAAATCGATACTGACAAAAGCACAAATTTTCTTTCCCGTCAAGCACTTTTAGCAACTCCATTAGATGAGCGTCAACTACTTTTGGAAACCTACTTCCACGAACAAGTGGCTAGGGTGCTGCGAATGCCAGCCTCGAAACTCGATCGCCATCAGCCCCTCAACAGCCAAGGACTAGATTCTTTAGTGGCGGTGGAGTTAAAGAACAAACTTAAAAACGACTTGGGCATTGATTTACCGATGATTCGCTTCATTCAAGGCCCTAGTATTGCCCAGTTATCTGCACAAGTACTCACTCAAATTACACAGGAAATGTCATCAGTATCATCTGTCCTTGTATCTCCTCCTCATCTGAGGAGCAATTCTGCTAGACCTGTTGAATTAGCCACCAGTAATCAAGAATGGGAGGATGGCGAACTATGAGCGCGAGTCAACTTCTGGATGATTTGACGCAAAATGGAGTGTATTTGTGGGCTGAAGGCGACAAATTGCGTTTTCGTGCCCCCAAAGGTGTGTTAACGGAAGAACTGCGCGATCGCTTGACTGCTCACAAGCTAGAATTGCTGGCAATTTTGCAAACGCCCGTGCCAACGGCAGAATTCACCCTAGTTCATGCTCCAGAGGAACGTTATCAGCCATTCCCGCTCACTGACTTACAACAAGCTTATGCTTTGGGTGGTAGTGATTTTTTCGATTTGGGTAACGTGTCTGCTCATTTCTACGTAGAATTTGCCGTTACTAATCTTGACATCGAGCGATTGAATTTGGCTTGGCAACGTTTAATTGAGCGTCATGAGATGCTACGAGCAGTAATTTTACCGGATGCCCAACAGCAGATTCTCGAAACTGTGCCTCCCTTTGCTGTGGAAGTCATCGACTTACGGGGTCAAAAAGAGGCGGAGGAGCAAATAGCAGCGATGCGCCAGCAAATGAAGGATAATGGCCCGTCACTCGATAAATATCCTTTATTTGAGGTGCGGGTACAGTTATTGGATGAGGAGCGATGTCTAGCGACAAGACGCTTCGCGTCTACGCAACTCCACATCAGCATTAGTTTATTAATCTGCGATGCTTTAAGTGGTGGGTTTGTCTTCCAAGATTTATATCAGTTTTACCTCAATCCCCAAGCACAGTTACCAGCCCTGAATCTCTCTTTCCGAGATTACATTCTGACGCTGAATCAACGCCGTCAAACAGCAGCCTACCAAAAAGCCCGTGATTACTGGTGGCCAAGGTTATCTGAAATTCCCCCAGCCCCGGAATTGCCCCTAGCCAAAAGTCCAAGTGCTATTGAGAAACCCACTTTTACCCGTTGGCAAGGGCAACTAGCACCAGCAGTTTGGCAGCAATTCAAAACACGAGTCAGTCAGCTGGGACTAACACCGGCGGCTGCGATTTGTGCTGCTTATGCCACCATCCTCACCACTTGGAGCAAAAACCAAAAACTCACAGTTAACATCCTCTACTTTAACCGCGAACCATTGCATCCACAGGTGTATCAGGTTTTAGGTAACTGTAGTTCTACCCTACTGCTGACAGTTGATCACACCCAAAGCGAAAGCTTCGCCGCCCAAGCCAAACGCTTACAAGAGCAGTTGTGGAGTGATTTGGAACATACGGCGGTGACTGGTGTGGAGGTATTGGGCGAACTCAATCGGATGCAAGGGGGAACTGCTAGAGCTGCAATGCCTTGTACTTTTGCTAGTGCTTTGGGTTTGGGAAACCGTGACACTCAAACTAATGCTGCGGGTGAGCAGGATTGGCAGGTAATTTGTAACGGCTTGTTGCAAACGCCTTTCGTCCTCCTCGACCACCAAATTGTTGAAGAAAACGGCGCTTTGCTCCTGAATTGGGATGCTGTAGAAGAAGCTTTTCCCCCTAATTTAATGGCCCAAATGTTTGATGCTTACCAACTGCTATTGCATCGTTTGGCTGAGTCAGACAATACTTGGCAGACTACCACAGAATGGTTAGTACCTAAAGCACAACTACAACAACGAGCAGCCGTCAATGCTACCAAAACTACCATTTCCACCCAGTTGTTGCATGAGTTGTTTGTTGAACAAGCGACTCAACACCCAGAAAAATTAGCGATCGCTGCTTCTCAATTGACTTTGACTTACGCCGAACTCGATCACCTATCTAACTACATTGGTAGACAACTGCGAGACTTAGGCGCTCGTCCCAATCAGTTGGTAGCCGTGGTGATGGAAAAAGGTTGGGAGCAGTTAGTCGCTGTTTTGGGAATTCTCAAATCAGGTGCAGCTTACTTACCAATCGACCCCAGCCTACCCCAAGAACGTCTTAACTGGCTGCTGGATAACGCTGAAGTAGCGATCGCTTTTACCCAACCTCGGCTAGAAGTAAATCTCAGCTTCGCGACTCAAGTCAAATGGCTAACAATTGATGACTCAACCCTGGTACAAGCCTCTACCAGTCAACCTTTACCATCAATACAAACCCCAGAAGATTTAGCCTACGTCATCTACACCTCCGGCTCAACCGGCATACCCAAAGGTGTCACCATTGACCATCGCGGTGCAGCTAACACCATCCTCGATATTAATCAACGGTTTGGCATGACAGCAGAGGATCGGGTATTTGCTATTTCCTCCTTGAGCTTTGACTTGTCAGTGTATGACATATTCGGAACGCTCGCAGCTGGTGGTACAATTATCATGCCCGATGCTCAAGGCAGCCGCGATCCGGCGCATTGGCTGGATGTTCTCCAACGGGAGCAGGTGACAGTCTGGAACTCTGCACCAGCGTTAATGAAATTGTTAGTCGAATATGCAGGCGATCGCTGCGATCGCTTATCGTCTTCCATACGGTTGGTGATGATGAGTGGCGATTGGATTCCGGTAACTCTACCGGAGCAAATTCACTCCTTGGGTAACGATGTCCAAGTAATCAGTTTGGGAGGAGCTACGGAAGCTTCCATCTGGTCAATTTTCTATCCTATCGAGGCAGTTGACCCTAGCTGGACTAGCATCCCCTACGGTAAACCCCTGAGTAACCAAAGCATCCACATCCTTGATGAAGCCTTGCAACCCCGTCCTGATTGGGTTCCAGGACAAATTTACATCGGTGGTGTCGGTTTAGCTCAGGGATATTGGCGAGATGCAGCCAAAACCCAAGCCAGCTTTATTCAGCATCCCCGCACGGGAGAGCGTCTTTACTGCACAGGGGACTTGGGACGCTATCTGCCGGATGGTAACATCGAGTTTTTAGGAAGAATTGATTTTCAGGTTAAAATTCGCGGTTATCGAATAGAAATAGGCGAAATTGAAACTGTCTTGCAGCAACACCCAGCCATCCGTTCTGTTGCTGTTTCAGCCGTTGGCGAACAACGGGATGACAAGCAATTGGTAGCTTATATCGTTTTTGAGCAGGAACAATCAATTACTTCATTAGAATTGCGTAGCTACCTCCAGCAGAAGTTACCAGAATACATGATTCCCTCAATGTTCATGTTTATGGACAGCTTGCCCTTGTCATCCAACGGTAAAGTCGATCGCCGTGCTTTACCTGACCCAGAACCAAGTCAAGCAGATTTAGAGGCAATTGTCGCACCCAGAGACAGCTTAGAGTTACAACTTGTACAAATTTGGCAAGAAATCTTGAAATTGCCGGAGGTAGGTATTACTAATAATTTCTTTGAACTGGGTGGAACTTCTATTCAAGCTGTGCGCTTGATGACGCAAATTCACAAACTGTTTGCTCAGAATTTGCCCTTGTCTACGTTGTTCCAAGGTGGGACTGTTGAGCATTTAGCGCGGACTCTGCGGGAATCGTCAGATAGTTCAGTGCCTTGGTCGCCTTTAGTCAGTATCCAGCCCTCTGGTTCTCAGCCGCCTTTCTTCTGCGTTCATCCAGCTGGTGGTAATGTGCTTTGCTATATGGATCTCTCCCGTCGCTTGGGTGCAGATCAGCCGTTCTACGGTCTTCAGGCTGTGGGCATGGATGGAGAACAACCACCGTTCACCACTATCGAAGATATGGCAACTGATTATATTGCCGCCATCCGCACCGTTCAACCACAAGGGCCATACTCTATCGGTGGCTGGTCTTTCGGGGGAATTGCAGCCTTGGAAATTGCCCAGCAATTGCGCCAGCAAGGTCAAGAAGTCAATATGCTGGTACTTATCGACTGTCCCGCACCCTTATCTGGCGAAGATTTGGACGAAGCTACCTTAGCAGCTTGGTTTATCCAAGACTTAGAAGGTCGATTTGATCTTGATGCTACTAGATTGCAGCAGTTACAGCAACTAGATACCGCACAACAGTTGAATTACATCCTAGAACAAGCCAGACTACTGCACTTAGTTCCGCCAGATGCTGGAGTTGAACAAGTCAACTATTTGTTCGAGGTGTTCAAATGCAATATGCGAGCGATCGAATCCTACACACCGCGTCTCTACGAGGGGCTAGCAACACTGCTGCGGGCAGAAAACCAACCACTAGAAAATCCCACCAACCCAGCTTTAGATTGGCACAAATTACTCACCAATTTGGAAGTGCGTTGGATTCCAGGCAACCACTACACGATGGTCAGAGAACCAGATGTGCAAACATTGGCAACCCAATTGAGGGCTTGTCTGGCAGTTATGAACAACTGGAAATAGGGAAGATAATTGCTCTCCTCCACCCTCTTACCCCAGCCTTTTCATCATTTCTTTAGGAGTTAACTTGTGGAACTAATAACACAATTTCAGTTTGCAGTGGCTTTCCCAGAACAACTACCACAAGTAGATGTCAAAGCCATTCTCTGCTTGGTTCATTCACTGTATTGGCTATTAATTGTCAATGCATCCATCATTAGACGGCGCAAACTCAATAACCCAGAGTCATTTGTTGACACCTCCACAAAAGAACCAGTTGCTAGTGAGTCATCTATCACTCCTCAAGGTCCACCAGCACTATTTCTCACCAGTGCTACCTACGGTATCTTTTACATTTTGCTAGCAATTTGGTGGGCAAATCCCGATGCGCTAGGATTTTTTGTATTTCAACCGACTTTTCCGATTCAAGCTTTAGGAATTGCTATTCTTGGTTTGGCATTAATTGTGAAAGTATGGTCTTTTTGGGTTTTTCGCAGTTGGCGGTTATTTCCCCACATCGATCCCGGTCATCAACTTGTGACCAAAGGGCCTTATAGTTTTGTCAGACATCCACTTTACTTCGCTTTTCAACTTCTGTTTTTTGGCTCGTTTCTAATTGTTCCAAGACTGGGATTTTTACTGCAAGTAATTGCTAATTTCTTAGCTCATGATTTTCGCTGCCGAGTTGAAGAAAAAATATTGCTGCAAGCTTTTAATAATGCATACGAGGCATATAAAAAACGCACTCGTCGTTTATTGCCTTGGGTGTATTAATATAGTCTAATGGCGTAGGGATATATTTTAAAAAATATGTCCCTTGGCTAAATTCTTAACTTTGCAAAACTAGACTTTATAGATTTAAGTTAAATTATGAAATATCAGTTTTTTGCCAAAACTATAAACTTGAAATTTGTTGTAATTTTAGGCGTTGCGGCTTTAGCTACTTGTGCTACTTCCTTTTATTTAGTTTTAAATAATCAACTAGAAAATCAAAAGCGATCGCAGCAGGCTATTGCAGCTAATAATAAAATTCAAGCAAGTCCCAATGCGGTTGCTGCTAGGGGGTATCTAGAGCCTAAAGGAGAAGTAATTAAGCTATCTGCTCCTACTTCTATACAAGGTGAAGGTGTACGACTTGCAAAGCTACTTGTCAAACAAGGAGACAAGGTAAAAACAGGTCAAGTAGTGGCAATTCTGGATAATCAAGAACGTCTGCAAGCAGCTTTGGAACAGGCAAAAACTGAAGTTAATGTTTCTCAAGCTAAACTAGAACAGACTAAAGCAGGCGCGAAAACAGGAGATATTAATGCTCAAACAGCAAAATATCAACAAACAAGAGCAGAACTAGAAGGTCAACTCACAATTCAAAGAGCAACTATTGCCAATTTAGCAGCTCAGTTACAAGGAGAAAAGAATTCTCAAGCCGCAACCATTAAGAGGATTCAAGCTGAACTGCAATATGCTCAAACTGAATGCGATCGCTATAATGCTTTGTATCAAAAAGGAGTAGTTTCAGCTTCTCAACGAGATAGCACTTGTCTACAAAACAATACTGCTCAAGAACAACTTGCAGAAGCTGAATCTAATTTACAAAAAATTATTACTACTAGAACAGAACAAGTCAAAGAAGCACAAGCCAATTTCAATCGCACATTAGCAACCTTAAAAAAGGAAGTTGAAGAAGCCAAAGCAACTCTAAATGCCACCGCAGAAGTCCGCCCTGTAGATGTCAATGTGGCAGAATCAGAGCTAAAAAATGCCCAGGCTGCTGTGAAAAAATCTCAAGCAAACTTAAATTTAGCTTATGTGCGATCGCCTAAAAATGGACAAGTTTTAAAAATTCACACATGGGCTGGTGAAGTTATTAGTAACGATGGAATTATCGAGTTAGGTCAGACAGAACAAATGTACGCGATCGCAGAAGTTTATGAAACCGATATTAGTAAAGTTCGTCTTGGTCAACAAGCAACTGTTACCAGTGGTGGATTAATCGAAGAACTTAAAGGCAATGTAGATGAAGTTGGTTTAAAAGTTGGCGTTTTAAATGCTTTAGGAACCGATCCTGTTGCGGATGCAGATACTAGAGTTGTCGAAGTGAAAATTCGTCTGTCTCCACAATATAGCCGAAAAGTTGCTAACCTAACTAATTTAGAAGTCAACGTCATGATTAATACTGAATCACCCTCAAATTGACACCTTTTTTATCTATAAATTTTCAAAAAATAAACAAAATAAATATTATTATACTATTTCTTTGTGTGCTTCGCGTCTATGCGGTTCGTTTTTTTTCTTATACTTCTCTCCTAATATGGTTTAGTGCATCTTAATACAGAATTGGTATTACGTCGATCTCTTTTTTAGTTTGTTGTAAATTTTAAATATAAACATTATGCGTAGCAAAAAAATACCAGTAGCTTGGTTACAACTTAGATATCAAAAAGCCAGATTAATTATTGCTTTATTAGGAGTAGTTTTTGCTGTAGTAATTGTCTTCATCCAACTAGGCATTCGAGATGCTTTATTTGACAGCGCTGTTCGTTTGCACCAAGGTTTACAAGGAGATTGTTTTTTGATTAGTCCTCGTTCTACAGCTTTAATTGCTATGGAAAGTTTTCCAGAACGACGTTTATCTCAGTCTTTAGCATTTCCAGAAGTTAATTATGTTGCACCGATATATTTAGGCTTTGGTCAATGGAAAAATCCTGAAACTAAAGACTATTGGCGGAATATATTTGTGATTGGTTTTGATATTCGCTATCAGGTCGTAGATTTTGCTGGAGTTGAGGAAAATATCAACAAACTAAAAATTCCAAATGTGGTTTTATTTGACCGCAGTTCTCGTGCTGAATTTGGGCCTGTGGTTGCAGATTTTGAGCAAAAAGGTAATGTAGAAACAGAAATTGGGAACCGTTCTTCAAATCGCCGGGTTAAAGTAGCTGGCCTATTTAATTTAGGTACATCTTTTGGTTCAGATGGAAATTTAGTCACCAGTCATCTTAACTTCTTAAGGATTTTTAGCTCTCGTTATAAAGGATTAATTGATATTGGTTTAATCAAATTAAAACCAGGATATGATGTCCAAGAGTTTACAGGAAAATTAAAAACGTTTTTACCTAAAGATGTAAAAGTATTATCAAAAGAACAACTTATTGCTTTTGAAAAAAATTACTGGCAAACTAGTACAGCTATTGGATTTATTTTTAACTTAGGGGTAGGATTAGGAATTGTGGTAGGTATTGTAGTCGTATACCAAATTCTCTATACCAATGTTTCTGAACATTTACCTCAATATGCCACTTTAAAAGCAATTGGTTATCAACAAAGATACCTTTTATCTATAGTTTTACAGCAAGCATTATTAATTGCAATTTTAGGCTACATACCGGGGTTTTTAATTTCTATAATTCAGTATGAATTTGCTAAAAAAGCTACACTTCTACCTATTGTAATGACAATAGATAGGGCTGCTTTTGTGCTGATAGCAACTGTTATTATGTGTTTTGTTTCGGGCGCAACAGCCGTGAGAAAACTCAAACAAGCAGATCCGGCTGATATTTTTTAGTAGAGATGTAGCATTGCAACATCTCTACAGGATTTATACGCATCGTGATTAATGTGAAATAGATTAGTCTGCTGTTTTTTCTAAGTAACCTTGTCTAATACTTTCAGCTTCAGCTATTTCCCTGATATTCTCCATCACTCTCGGTAAAACTTTTTTAAACTTTTTGCCGAGAAACCAACCAAATAAAAATGCCAAGGCTCCTTTAAATGAGACTTCATGAGTAAATGATGTACTACCTGCATGAATATTCAAGTAGCGATATACATTTAACTTGCAAAATGGTAACTGAATTGTGAATGTATAACTCTTTCCTGGGCTAAACTGCGAAATTGTAAATTTAGAAGTTGTACCTGTTTTCGGTGTTAATTTACCTACCGCATTAAGCTTAAAAGGACTCTCAAGATATGAATCACACACTTCGGTATCCCATACTGACCAATTATCTACATCAGTCCAAATCGCCCAAATTCTTTCAGGTGTGGCAAACGTTGTGACAGTATTGCTAAACTTCATATAACTCTCTCATCTGGTTAGATACAATGCAGTATGCAATTTTTTGAGATTATTTAAGCTGACTGATAGGGCCTCGTGTAACGATCGTAGGATCTTCAAGAATATTGAACTTTTTGACTACGATATTACTAATTGCTGAGTTATTTCTCATCCCAACATTGAAAATATTTTCGACATAGTTGTTCAGAGATTTTTCATCTTCAAACAGATAAAACCCACTAGCTTCTTTGTTACCTTCATCAATTGACCAAATTTTCCAGCGCAGTCCTGGTGCTTTGGCGATACGAGGTGCAACATCCTTCATCTGCTTTCTAAAGTCAGACGTGGAATTGTTGTATTTGAAATTAATCTGAAGGATACGACTAGAAGTTGATGGAGTTGTCTGATTTTCAGCCAATAAATTTTGCGAAGTGACACTCGTCGCACCAGCAAAAGATCCTGCTAGCCCAACTGTACCAACCACAAACATCAAGCGAAGCAATCTCAATATCATAGTTTTTTGCCTTTTGATCGAGATTTGGCAACATTTGAGACACAAAGGACAAAAATGTCGTGAAAAAGTACTATATTGACATTGCCAATATGACATTAAATATTGTCACTGTCAATATGACCTATGAAACCAAAAGATAAATATCATCACGGTAATTTACGTAACAAATTAATTGCAATTGCAACAGAACTTCTGTCAGAAGAAGGCGCTCATAGTTTGAGTTTGCGGAAGATTTCTCAAAGAGCAGGAGTCAGTCATAACGCTCCTTATATGCACTTTGCAGATAAAGAGGCGGTTTTAGCAGCGATCGCAGAAGAAGGTTTTCGGTTGCTGTCAGCGCAAGTAGAAACAGCAGTAGATAAAGTTAATCAAAATACTAAGCAGCAGTTAATTGCCGCTAGTAGTGCATACGTTAATTTCGCATTACAGCATTCAAATCATTTACAAGTAATGTTCTGTTACTACAATCGAGAGAAATATCCGAGTTTGATCGAGGTTTCACAGGCATCCCTAGATCAATTATTCAAAATTGTCCAAGCAGGACAGAAAGACGGAACGCTGATTGCAGGCAATCCTCACGAAATAACTAAAACAATTTGGGCATTGGTACATGGCGTAGCAGCGATTTCTATTGCTTATGAATCAAAGATTCTACTTCCAGAAAAAAATTCAGCACAAGAGGTAGTATCAACGTTTGTGACGCTGTTGCTGAATGGATTAGCCAGATGAAGTAACCAACCCAGGGCAAACGCATCTAAATTACTCTTGATCGCAACGAAGTTAAGAACCAACGAAAAAATCAGGATTTCGAGTTTGATTATTAGACATGTCCTTAAAACAATCATTGGCGTTGCTGAATGAAGGGATGAATTGATTTATAAAAGTATGGTTTGATACTTCAAGTAGTGGAGTAATAATTTAATTGAGTATCTCAGCATTTGTTCTGATTTGGAATAACATAAAGTTTTGCGATGAAGGCGTGCAAGATAATGTCTAAGCCTTGTATTTTCATTTTCTACCCGCGTCATATATGTTTTACTCACAATTTGGTCTCCATCGGGAATAAAACTGGGGTAAACCTTCCAGCCATCAGTTACATAGAAATAGCATTTCCACTTTTCAATATTTTCCCAAAGTGGCTTAAAAGTTTCAGCTACTTCGACTTCGCTCAGTACAAGACTATGGTCTCCTAAAACCCAAGCTAAAATACCTTGAGTAAAGTGGTTTACTGCTGTCCACAGCCAAATTTTGTTTTTTTTGACCCAACAAATGTCTCTAATTCATCTAGTTCTCCCACTTCTGGAATCACATTTTCTTCCGGGACATCTGGCAGTTTCTCGCCCATTTGTTTCACCCAGAAAATAATAGTTGTATGACAAGACCTTTGCCAAATTACGAGGGTTCAACGCCTGTGGAAACGGGATGAACACGTCCCAGGTAAGTAAGCGTTGCAAAAATTTGTGCTAATAAAATAGGCTTAGGCTTTTGAGGAAGTATTTTTAACATTTCACGGACATATCGAAAACCACGGTAATAAGCTTTCAGGTCAATAATGCCAGAACCAGGATTATGTTTACGGAAATCAGCCAGAAGATGATGGGATAAATTAACCATGAAGAAGGCCAGATTAGCAGCATTAGTCACAGCAGTCTGGCTCAAATTCATAAAATCTTCTAAACCCCAAAATTGCTTGGCATCACGGAAGTTAAATTCGATTTGAAAATGGAGTTTGTAGTAATCTATTATTTTGTCAAATGATAAATCTAAGCCACTGGAAAAGAGAATTACATGGTTGCGAGCATTGGTTTTAAGATTAGTTTTGACCAAAATAACTACATTCAGAGGCTGGGAAAATTCTTTGTGAAGAAGAGTAGCTTGATAAATATCAGTTTTAATTTCATCCTCAATAGCACTTTTACATAAATATTTGTCAGGTAGATTACGATAATCTAGCTTGTCGCCGTATTGACGACGGGAGCGTTTACTGGAGTCAGGATTTTCATAAGGGACGTATAATGCTGAATCATGGCGCAACTTGGAAATTATATGCAAGTTAACTTGTCGTGCCATCCGCAAAGCATTGTTGTTACCAAAATGACCATCTACTACCAAGTACGTCAAAGGGATAAAGTTAGCTACTAGCTCGAATAGTGAGTTAATCATCTTTTTAATTAGTAATAGTTCAGATGTTAATATCACTTCAGTTTTGTTTTTGTTTTTACTGCCTTTTGGTCTTCCCCTTCCACGTTTCTCTTGAGATTTTATTTTTTTGATTGCTCTGGTGCTATTGATTTGGGTATCACTTTTGATTGCCTGTTCTATCCTAATAGGAAATGACTGTCTCTCTGACACGGTTACTAATGACAATACGAAGAAAGATAAACCATTAATTGGTTTACTGACCAGGCTAGAAAAAAATCTATCTACCCCGTATGTTTGCTTACCTGATTTACTAACTACAACTTCATCTCCTGCAAGCAAATATACATCCTGCTCTCGCCACAAATGTTTACGAAAAAACAGCCAAAACAATGTTGCCCAAGGTATTACTGTATGAAAGAACCTCAACATTGTCCGATAACTACCACCCATTTCTGCCCACCGGGATATTCCCAACATTGTGATTCGCCCATTCATCGCTAACATGGCCTGTATTATCTGGTTCAACTGCCGCATCGTTGTGGCGTTTATCTGCGGTAGAAGACATTGCAATAGTGATAAGATGTCGGGCATGGGCGGCTAGTAGTTTCTGAGTTGTCGTTGTGAGAGACAATAACTCTACTACGAAACGCCCTGCCTCTTCATGCTCTTATTTTGGCAACGGTATTGATCTATGGCGCTACTTTTTACGCAACTGCTTCCCAGGGTAAAATCCAGGCACTATCTAATAATTACTAATTCGTAATTCGTAATTAATTCATAATTGTGTAACTATCAGAATAGTTGTAAAAACCTTAAAGTTAAACAATTTTCTCCATGCGCTCGTTACTCTTTCAAAACTTAAAGCTGACTATTCCTACAGCTTTATTATTTACGGTTCTTGGATATATTCTAAGTCTATTTCTGAGTTTTCTTACCAATCCACAAGCAGCAAGATGGCAATTCCATCTAGAATTCGGGCCTGAACCCTAAAACCTTCATGAGCTTGCAATTTTTCAAACTCAGGCAGCATTCTCCGGTACAGCGCTCGGAATTCTAATAGCTCAAACAACTTTTTTTGTATATGTAAGTAAATTTGGACTCAGCAATCGTAGCACTAAGCAGTAATCGTAAGCGATGTCACTCGGCTTGCCGCTTGCGCGTCTACGCCATCTGCAACATCCACAATTTCACACTCACATTCCCCCTGTCATTGCCATACCCTGTCTTTATAACAGCGATTGCTATAGCTTTGGAGTGATTGAATTGCTACTGGTAAAGCAATTCATCTATGGCGCTACTTTTTCTTTAAACTGTTTACCAGCAGAAAACGCAGGTATTCTGGTAGCCGGAATCGTCATTGTCTCCTGGGTTTTGGGATTACGCCCTTCACGCTCGGCACGTTCGCGTCGCTCGAATGAGCCAAAGCCAATCAGCGTTACCTTTTCACCATTGGCTACAGCTTCGGTAACAACTGACAAAAAAGCACTGATGACTTCATCAGCTTGCTTTTTTGTGATGTTGGTCTTTGTTGCGACAGCATCCACTAATTCGCCTTTGTTCATAAATAAATCGCCCTGAAACATTGCAAGTAAACGAAATCTAGCATTATTACCTCTTATTCATAAAGGGGAAATGGAATAATTTTTTAGCAACACGCGAAAATTAACAATGCACAACGACTATTACTGTGTTGATTTGGCGCGATAGATCATTACCATTTCGTTTCCCTAAATGTTTGACTGTTGTAACTGTTGCACTTTCGGTTAGATAAATCCACTTTCATATTCAGTCAAAAGAGATAGGATATCTATCCATAGGTACTACAAAACAGCTAGGAAACGTTCAATAGGCAATCGACATTTGGTTCCTCTGGCAGCGATCACAGTATATAAGTGCGATGCTTCAATTCACCACGGCTTTTTGCCAAGCTATATAGTCTTTACCGTCCTGTTTCACCTATCTGATCTGCATCGTCTGCTACTCCATTACGAAAGCGTACTTCTAAGCCGTGTTCTGGGTCCCAGTCACACCCAGCTATCAACTTAAAGGTAGCAATATCTAGGTCATACTCCACATAGATATATGAGAAAGTGACCTGATCCCAGACCTGAATCGGATTAGGCAACACAGGCATTGACTCATCTCCAATCATGTCACGATATACATCATAATTTTGCAGCACCAGAGGAGCAGTGACGTGTAAAACATCAGGTGACAAGGCTAGAGCTTGCCGAATAGCTTCACGCTGAAGTGATGAAAGTTCCCCAATTTGCCCCTGTTCAAAATCCACACAAATCCGTACACGGCGATCGCCCAAAACAGCACATTGTGCTAAAGTCCAATAGTTATCTTCCAATATAATCTGTCCAAACTCAGCATCGTAATAACTTCTTGGGGATTCCATCATCTTCAGATACTACCTTTATTCTGGGCTTCCCTAGCAACTCCAAAAACTAGTGAAAATTTTACTTTGAAATTAGTCGTACTTTTTAAACGAGAATATCGATAGTTAAAGTTAAGTTCTGTATCCCTAACCAGCTTCTCCTTTTAGAAGTTCCCATTCATCCAAAATAGCGCAAATGCAGTTATTTAATTTGCCAAATATGTATAATGCTATCCTCATTGCTACTAACGAGGGTTTTACCATCCAAACTCAAAGCAAGCCCTAAAACCGAACTGGAACCATCCCTCGATGTGTGCAATAGTTTTAAAGTCTCTAAGCTCCACATTTTAATAGTGCCATCATAATTGCCGCAGATCAGAATTTTTCCATTGGGGCTAATCACAAGAGATTCAACTGAACTAAAATTATCAGCAAACTCATGCAGCAGTTTTCCAGTTTGAAGATTCCATAACTTCAGGGTACTAATTGCACGATTTCGAGAAACTAGCTGACCAAAACTACCAGTAACAAGCTTTTTGCTATCTGGAGTAATGGCAATAGCATCAACTCCAGTTTTGTGTCCTTTGAGAATATGGCGTGTTTTTTTGGTTTGTAAATCAATCAGCCTAATTGTATTATCATCGCCACCCCCAGCACTTACAAGGGTTTGCATATCAGGGCTAAATGCAACTTTACTCACAAATCCTGAGTGTGTAGTAATGGTATCAAGCAGCTTAAGCGTGTGTAAATCCCAAAGCTTGATTGTATAATCGTCACTACCACTAGCAATCAATTTACCATCTGAACTAATCGCAACAGTTTCTACTGGTTGGGTATGCCCACTGTCGCCCTTAAGCATAAGGAAACTGCGTAAATCCCAAACCTTCATTGTTGGGGTGCTTATCCCACCAGTTACAATTCGCTTGCCATCTGGACTAATCGCAATTGAAGTAACACCATCTGAGTGAGCGTCTAAACTACGCAACAATTTCCCAGTACGTAAATTCCAGAATTTAATTGTATCATCTCTACCTGCACTAATCAGGGTTTGCCCCGAAGAGCTAATCGCAACTGCTCGAACACCAAAAGTCACTTTTTTATGCCCAGTCAGTGTGTGAACAAGTTGAATCTGTGGTTGTAACTGAGTAATTGTACTCTTGTCTATGGGAAAATTTGAACTAGAAGAATGTACATCAATGACAGTGATATTTACTGCAATCGCTAAAACTATAATGACTGGTCTGGATTTGAGAAAATTCAATAATTTCATGGTGCCCAGGAATGCAATTACATAACATGGTTCCCATTTGATGGACGCAATCGCACCCAATCTGATAGACTACGGTCAAACACTGGGTATAAGTTAATAATCTAAATACGGTTTCCTAGTGATTAGAAAAATTATCATTTATCATTGTTTCAATCATGAATGACCAGCAATTATTTAACGAGCGTCTGGCTGTGTTGGCGACAATGCACCAAAAAGAAAATGTAATTGCTCCACTATTATTGAGACAGATATGCGGGCAATGTATAATCCCACTCGGATGAAAAATATTGCAAAAGCTACCCATAATTTACTCAATAAAATTAGCAGTTGTTGCCCTAAATGTAATATCCCTGGTTTTGAAATAACTGAAATAATTCAGGGATTACCCGGTGAATTTTGTCATATCCCAACCACTTTACCACTGACCGCAATTTCTCAATTAAAAAATGTGGTTTTAATCAAGAGAAACTATTTCCTAATGGTATGAAATTTGCCAATCCAGCCCAATGTATGTACTGTAATCCGTAGGGTATCTCTATAGGAGGAGGATTTGGTCAGAATTGGGATTGCTGGAGGTGCGTAGCTTACCGCCGTAGACATGGCATCCATTACTTAACGGGTAATTTAATTAGTCAGGCTTATCATCTGATGATGCTGTTTTAACCCAAATAGCAGGTGAGTTTGACAAATAAATCCAGTTTTATCATCAAGTTAAAGATAAATTAACCCAAGTATAAACTATACTAAATTATCAAATTTATGCCAAATGTCATCCTCATTTTCCAACAATGAAACAATATAGTATTAAACTTGTTTATGCTAAATATTTAACCCTCTTGTGTCACTATCGCGGTAGTATAATAATGTACAAAGCCTAGAACCAAGACATAAAGCATGGTAGAGCCTCGTTCACCCATAAAAACCGTCAAGTTTGTGGATGAATATTGCTTATGGTATAAAAACCTGTTTTCAGATGTTAGGAATTTTGAAGCTTTCAAATATCTACATATAGGATGTATTTCCGATTTAAAACGGAAAAGTCTACCTGAAATAGCGAAAATTGTCGGGCTAGATAACTATCAAGGACTACATCATTTCTTAACTACACCATCATGGTCAGTAGAACAGTTAAGAGCTTTGCGATTACAACTAATTTTAGAGGTACTAAAAGGAAGACCAATCATTTTAATTATTGATGAAACAGGAGATAAAAAGAAAGGTAATACCACAGATTATGTGAAACGTCAGTACATAGGCAATTTAGGAAAAGTAGAGAATGGCGTTGTGGCAGTCACAGCTTACGGTATGTTCTGTGGAATGACATTTCCACTGCTGTTTGAAGTATACAAGCCACGAGAAAAATTAAAGCCAGGAGACAAATATCTTACTAAGCCTCAAATCGGGGCAATGCTAATACGCAAGCTACAGTTAATGGGATTCAAATTCAACTTGGTACTAGCAGATAGCTTATATGGTGAGAGTAGCACAAATTTTATACCCGTATTAGATGAATTAGATTTAAATTATTTAGTAGCAATTCGCTCAAACCATTCTGTAGCATTGCTTAAAGGTCAGTATACTCAATATTTAAACTGGCATAAGTTTAAAAGAGTATTCTCTGACTTAAGTAGTGAGAATCGGTTTATTAGAGAAATAATACATGGCAAACGTAGCAATCATAGGTATTGGCAAATTACTACAGACACTCTTAACTTACCTGGAAACTCTACCTGGTATGTAATGAGTAAATACCCAGACATTACACCAAGAGAAGTTGGGAATTTCTATGGCTTTAGGACATGGGTTGAGTATGGTTTAAAACAAAGTAAGAATCAGTTAGGTTGGGCAGATTATCGTTTTACTTGCTATGAAGATATTGAACGGTGGTGGGAGATTATTTGTAGCGCCTACTTAATGGTTAGTCTTCATTCAGAATCTCTGCGCCCTTATCCCCTAGATTCTCAATCAACATTTGCTTCACATCAGAGGTGGGATAATGGTAAAGGTTGGAAGAATATTCTCAATAATCTCCGTCTCATCCTTCAACCTTTTACCCTATTTAATTTAATTCAGCCTTGGCTTTCAGTTTTTCCTATTCCTCATTTATCTTTGGGATTTGCTAAACTCCAATCTGTTGTTTATTACCTTACCTATCCTACTTTTATATCCCTGACTGACCCTGATTTCTATTTTTCCTCTGCCTAAAGTGACACAACAGGGTTAATCTGATTTTTGACTAGGGAGAGTTGACGTTTAAAAAGAAGTAACACATTCAGGATGATTCTTTTTCTAGAACCAATTACTGCTCAAGAGAAATATTAGCCGAGTAGATATGCCATCTACGTTGCTTTGGAGTTGAGCCAGGAACATTATTGACTCGTCGCAGCTTATAGCTACCACGAAAACGCTGTGGAGTTCCATTGCTAGTAACACTCGTAACAGTAACGGGAATTTCAATATATAGCGAACCTGCTGCCCCTTCTAAAGAACCTGGTTTTCCGACTTCTTCAACAATGGATACGATGTTAGCAAAACCCTGCTGAAATTCCTCAAATGATTGCTTACTGGCAGTACCATCTCCATCCTAAGCCAAGTAAGCTTGTTTATAGTCTTGGCGAGGGATGGCATCGTAATAATCATGAATGAGTTGGACTGCTTGTTGTTCTTGGGACTGGTTTTTTACAGGATTTTGTGTGCTAGAGGTGGGTGGAGAAGATGGATTAGAGGTGTCCGAAAAATTTGCCAATGTTAGGCGATTGGCAGATGCTAGTTGTGATGTAGCAGAGTTATTGCAAGCTGTAATGGACATAGCAAGCAATAAAACTCCAATGACTTTATAACGCTGTTTTAACCAAATATAAAAAGAAAGGTTGATATTCAACAAAGCTATCTCCTGTGGAATCTGCACTAGTAGCCTGATAAATTCAGCATACTTGAATTTATTGGTTACAGCCATTGACAAATTAAGATGAATAGTAATACTTTCAGCCAATAAGCCCCTAGTGTGGGCGACGCTATTTTTACCCCAATCTATGAATCTTCAAGAAGTCAAAAATCAATTTCCAGAAGCAGTAGGTAAGATCGAGACACTTGAAAGACTAGGGTTCGCTTCCCGTAGTGGTAATTAGATTGATACCCTTGACTTTGAGAAAGCACAGACAGCTTGTTGGTTAGTCGGAAGAGCCGATAATGATCGAGACGCTGATGCCCTTATTCGTACTTTGTCTGGTCAACGTCGTGAATTATGGATCTTGCAGCAACTTCCCTCAGTCTCATCGCTACTGAGAGACACCTAAAATCTTTGTTGTCTATTCTGTCTATTAGTTCTGATCCCATACAGCGAAATAGCGTGGTGTATGCAATCTCTTTTCTGTCGAATTACCAAGGAAATCAGGAAGTTATTAGTACGCTGACCGAAGTAGCAGCAAACATTGCTGAGGCTCCTTTTATTAGAGCGCAAGCATTAGAAGGAATTGGCAATAAGCTCTCTCATGAGTTACCAGAAAATTTATATCAGCCAGCAGTGAATGTAATTATCCAAGGATTGGATGATACTGAAGCTGAAGTTAGGTTTTGGTCATGTTTTGCTGCCGGGGCCTTAGAAATTAAGGAGACTTTGCCCAAGCTGCAACTATTGGCGCAGACTGATAAAACAATCGTAGCTGGGTGGTGGTCTGTAGGTGAGGAAGCTGAAGATTCAGTTACTCTTATGACTGGAGGAGAACCACCACTGCGTAAACCATACAATTTACCTACCAATTAACTATATTTTCTAGAACTCTAGTGGTCTGTCTGTTTTGTATTTGCTGTTGACAGATGGCGTGTTAGAAACGGATGGTGCGTGATATTTTTACCCAACGGACAACAGAAAGTCTTTTACGGTGATGATTGTTGGAAATAAAATTATCAGTCAGGTGGGAAAAATCGGTAATTCAATCTCAAGCGATCGCGATCGCACTTTGGCCCAATAGCTGCTGAAGATTGCACTCAGAATTTATCGGGAGAAGCTCATGAACAACCAACCGAATCACAAAAACTTTAGCCCACAAGAAACGCCATGTCTTATCTGCGGCTCACAAAATTTTGTGAAGGGGTCGTACCGTTGGAGAATCAGTAAGTCAGTGGGTGTAGTGAAATAGGCAGTTATTGCAGAGGGAGCAGGGGAGCAGAGGGAGTATAGAGACAAAGATTGAGTATTTTTTACTACCAAAATAGATTGCTTATACACTTATTTCTTCCTCTTCCTCTGCTTCAAGAGCTTCCTCTGCCTCAAGAGCTTACCCATCTCACTGTTAGAGCATTGCTCCCTGTATTGCCTGCCCTGCTAGGGGAATAAAGGTAAGCAGTACTCATACAGGGCAACCTACCAGAAATATGGCAACAACTTATACCTAACTTTTTCTGTATAGCTATCGTAGCCCTTGAGTTCTTGCCGCAAAAATTGCTCCTCAAATTGAATCCGTACAACCAGGATTGTCATGGGAACGATCGTTAGTAAAGATGCTGCTACGGATTCTAACCACAAGGACATACCAACCATCACTAAAATAGCACCTGCATACATAGGATGCCGCACAACGCCGTAAACTCCCGTATCAATCACTATTTGTTGTCAGTCTGCCTGATGTTTGACCGCAGTTGCTGCAAAGGTATTTACCTTAAACGACAGAGAAATAATCCACCAACCAACGACATACACGACTAATCCCAGTACCGAAATTATCTTGCTTGGTTGAGCAAACAGATGAAATCGGAACACATCTAAGGGGATGAAGGCAATTATACCTAAGAATGTTGCGATTAATAAGCTGGCAAGAATTTTGTCAGCCAGAGGTTGTGACTCTTGAATAGGTGGTTTGAGCCAATTCCTGAGAAATTATCTAGCCAAATCGACGCAGGTGTTAGACTCACTATGAAGAAAGCTATTGAAAAACATCGCCGTCTAGTAGAATCTATTAGCATTTGGCAAAATGGCCAAGTTGTGAGATTAACCGCCATACAAATTCCTCCTCTCAACTCAGATGAGTAACCTATTTTCCCTCATTCCAGATCAAATCCGAGATAAACTACCACTGACGGAAGATAAAAAACAACTACTTCAACAGCAAACCATTAGTCAAAATATTCCAGGAACAATTCTGCGGGATTTTCAAACTATTTTAGAACTTCTCCAACCCAATGGTGTTGAAGTTAGTAGCACTTATCACCAATTATCGCTTAAATATCTCCAACAACTTAACTTACAATTGAGTTATCCCATAGATATTAACCTCAAACGTCCTGTACAAAAATCCTATCCTTATATTCACGGTCTTTATTTTCTCCTCCGCACCTCTGGACTGTCTCAAGTTATTACCGAAGGTAAAAAGAGCAAGTTAGTTTTAGACCAAAAAGTTCTGCAAATTTGGCAAGGATTAAACCACACAGAACAATATTTTACCCTGCTAGAATCTTGGTTAGTTTGGGGAGAAAGTGAACTCTTAGGCGACCAAAGAGATATGTTTGACCAAGCATATCGCTGTTTATTATTTTGGAACAATCTCCCATCATCAGGATTAAAAATTAATAATTACTCAGAACAAGATAAATTAGTTTATTATGGGTGCATCCCAGTTTTTATTATTCCAAAACAAATAAATAACAGGGAAGGATTGTTACAGAAAACGGAAGTCAGGAAGTAAGGGGATATCAGGAAGGGATAATAAAGTCATCAAGACTAGGTGTATCAATGACTCCTGAAGAAGAACAACAGATAAAAGAATATTCTCGTGCAATAGCAAAGATACTGTACAAAAGTACTACGGGTGAGCAACTCACAAGTTTGGCAAAAATAGAAGAAGTAGTACGCTCTCAAATGCGGAAGCATGTAATGCCAGAAGTAGGGTTTTTTTATCGAAAATGCCACAGGAGAAAGCAGAGGATACAAACGAAAAATAAAAAGTATTATTGGAGAACTGCCAATTACAAACTCTCAAGCACAAAAGCTAGAAATTAGACCCCATAATCAATTGAGTCCATATTTAGAAGCTTGTTGCTTACGAATCAGCGCGTCGGTATCGTATCAACGTGCGGCAGAAGATATTGAATATTTAACTGGTGTAGAAGTATCAAAAAGTGTGCAGCAACGATTAGTGCATCGTCAAAATTTTGAATTACCGCAAGTAGAATCAACTGTGGAAGAATTGAGTGTGGATGGAGGAAATATACGCATTCGTACAATCAAGGGACAAGTCTGTGATTGGAAGGGTTATAAAGCTACCTGCTTACATGAAAAACAAGCTATTGCTGCCTCATTTCAAGAAAATAGTCTTGTAATTGATTGGGTCAAAAGCCAATCAATTGCTCCTATCTTGACCTGTCTTGGCGATGGCCATGACGGTATTTGGAATATTGTCCGCGATTTTGCTCCCGAACACCAGCGTCGGGAAGTACTTGATTGGTTTCATCTGATGGAAAACCTACACAAGATTGGCGGTTCTAATCAACGGCTCAATCAGGCTAAAATCCTTCTCTGGCAAGGAAAAGTTGATGATGCTATCGCTGTCTTTGCTGACTGTCAGCTAAAACAAGCTTTTAATTTCTGTACTTATCTTGAGAAACATCGACACCGGATTGTCAATTACCAATATTATCAAGCAGAACAAATCTGTTCCATTGGTTCTGGTGCTATTGAGTCTACTGTCAAACAGATTGACCGTCGAACCAAAATTTCTGGCGCACAATGGAAATCTGATAACGTTCCTCAAGTCTTAGCTCAACGCCAGAGCTTATCTTAATGGATTAATCTTTGCTCACTAAATAAAAACTGGGATGCTCCCGATACAGCGTAAGTATATTTATTTATGTACCCATCTTATTAATACACCTAATGATAGTGCCAAATTCACTTTTTAACAGTGTAAATAAAGGTAGGTACTTTAAGAGGTAACTAAGTATGGCAACCTTATCTAATCCCACACTGTCAATCGATATTTTTACTAATTCAGAGCCTAATGTCAGTGTAAGGGTCGATGTCAGACTCACTTCGTTTGAGACTTTTCTTATTGAGAATGAGGTTGGTTTCCAGCTTACAGCTAAATTAGTTAGAGACGATGGCGGTTTAAACCTAAGAGATAATGACTTGTTCTTGTTTCCAACTCAAAACATCACTAGTGCAGGAACTTATACCTTTCAATCAACAGTTAGCTATAGCACGCTGAATGAAGATAGTGGCTTACTTAACAAAGGTAATGAGCTATTCGCCAACTTTAGCCTTACAATCACAGAACAAATGTTTCCATTAAATGTATCGATTAGCAGCCCTAGCATTGAGAGCAGGATGGTTTCATTCTCTAAAGAGACTGAAAAATCAAAGGTTCTAGCGATTAAGTAATTGCGCTCATTTAGCATCACGTTTTGTCAGAAACTCACACCCCAGGCCAAATCAATTCAAAAAAGGTATTGTAATAGTCAATACCGTTGCCAAAATAAGACAGGACTTACGCAACTGGCACAATGCGATCGCCAGTTGATAGTACATGAGTATTAATTAAATCTGATTTTGAAAGCCTTGTCTTCGTAATAGAAGTCGCTGTCTTGGAAGCAAAGCATGAAATATTCATGAGAAAATAGGTAGAAGTTGTATTAGATAAATTTGCTAACGGTAATGAGATTTACTAAGCTTAGTTACTGCCAATACTTATTAAGTAGTCAAATTAATTATACAATTACCAATTTGGCAGAGCATTTAGAGAGTATTAGTCATGATGCCATTAACTATTATTTGAAAAGAGAGAAATTAACACCTCGTTTACTATGGGATAACGTGAAAGACCTAGTTGAACCTGATGACAATGGTTACATAATATTTGATGATAGCGTTTTAGATAAAAGGTATTCTGAAGAAATAGAAATAGTCAGAAGACAATATAGTGGTAATGAGCATGGTGTCCTTAAAGGCATTGGTGTAGTTAACTGCGTGTATGTCAACCCTACACTTCAAAGATTTTGGGTCATAGATTATCGAATTTTAATCCTGATGTCGATGGCAAAACTAAGATAGACCATGTGAAAGACATGCTCCAAAGCCTTATGTATCATAAGTTTTTACCATTTGATACTGTTTTGATGGATACATGGTATGCGGTACACAGTTTAATGCTATATATTGATAGCTTAGACAAAATTTATTATTGCCCTTTAAAAAATAATCGTTTAGTTGATGATACTTTTGATAAAAAAATATAAACGGATTGAATTATTAGAATGGAACCAAGAAGAATTAGACTGTGGTAAAATCATAAAAATTAAAGGGTTCCCAGCTAATAAAAAAGTGAAACTATTCCGGGTTACTGTTTCTACCAACAGAACGGATTATGTCGCCACTAACGATTTATCTCAAAGTTCCACGGATGTTGTACAAGAGGTGTGTAAAATTCGTTGGAACATAGAGGAGTTTCACAGGGAAATTAAACAACTAACTGGCATTGAATCTTGTCAGTGCCGGAAAGCTAGGCTTCAAAGAAATCATATTGCTTGTGCAATGTTGGTTTGGGTTAGGTTAAAGAATTTAGCCTATAGAACTGGCCAAACTATCTATCAAATCAAGCATAACTTGCTTTCTAATTATTTAATTCAGCAACTGAAACGCCCAAGTATTCTTATGTGCTTGGTTTGATTTAAATTGTCGCGTGTCAAGGCTGCGCCCTGCCCGCTATTTGTGCCAGTTGCGTAAGTCCTGCCTTTTATTCAGAATACTCGGAAAGTGACAGAAGAGGGGTATTTGTCGCCAAGAAGAAAAAAATAGAACTCAAAAACGTCACAGTAATTTCTGGGATAGGTTTATATGGGTCAAAATTGGATAGTAGCTTGGCATGGGTGTCAAGCCTGGGTCGAGGAAATGGTCGGTTCCATTCGCAATAAGCAGGCATATTATCAGCGAGGTTTAAGGGCTATGAAGCTTATACAGCAAGCACTTTAACTTGCTTGTCGCCCCTTGAAGATGTAGTGTCTGCGATTTACTTTACGCCACGCCTGTGGGCTAGTTCCATAATATTCACGAAACTGACGAAAGAAGTGATTGATACTGCGATAGCCTAATGCAATAGCAATCTGCTGTATTGACTCGTCTGTTTTCAAAAGTAAGTCGCGTGCAGCTGTTACGCGCCGCCGAACAATCCAGCGATTTAGCGTTTCTCCAGTTTGATTTCTTACTAGCCCGGTCAAGTACGCTGAAGAAAAACCCAAGTACTTTGCTACATCGCGCGAACTAATGGATTCATGATAATGAGTTTCAATAAAATTAAAGATTTTTTTTAGCTGAGGACAAGTAGAAAAAAGCAAAGAAAAATTTGTGAATTCATCTGTCTGATCAGATGTAAACTCTGAGATCCTCTGAGATTCAAAGGCAAACCATTGCTTGAGAATTGCCTGTTTTTTCAGTTGAGCCGCGATCGCTCCTAGTAATTCCTCTGGAGTAAAAGGCTTGATTAGATAGTCACTCGCTCCTAGTGCCATACCTTGGCGAATCTCTGCTTTGTTGCTTTTACCAGTTAAAAAGATAAAGGGAATAACGGCGGTAGTTGGATTTTGGTGTAGCGTCTTCAAAACTCCATAACCATCTAGTTCTGGCATCATGATGTCGCAGATTGCTAAATCAGGCCGATGTTCGTGTACTTTTTGAACACCAATCCGACCATTTTTAGCGCTCATTGTTTCAAATCCTTCGCTTTCTAAGTAATCTAACAACATTTCTCTCGTTAGCTGCTCGTCTTCGATAATTAATACTTTAATCATATTTTTCCTCGCTCTCTCTATTGATTGGGCGTAAATGCAGATACTTTTGGCTGACTATTTTTTACGGGAGCGCGATACTTGCGGTGGGCAAAGCCAACGCAAACTCAGTCCCTACACCAATTTGGCTTTCTACTGTAATTTGACCACCGTGGATATCCACAAGCTTTTTCACAATGGCTAATCCCAAGCCATGACCTGGTAAGTCTTCAACATTTTTACCTCGATAAAATGGTTCAAATAATCTCTCTCGATCGCCAGGTAGAATACCAATACCTCGATCTTTAATCCGAAAAATCACCTTTCCGTCTTGGTGGTAAACGATAAAATCAACAATGCCACCAGAAGGAGAATATTTTAGCGCATTTTCAAGTAAATTCGTGAGAATAATTTGAAGCATAATTCTATCTAAGTTTGTAGACAAACAATCGTCTTGACAGCGGAAATTGATCGAGTTTTGGTAGCTTTCATTTGGATATAATTCTGCCAAGAGGTTACGGCAAAACTGAAAAATATTAAGTGGCTTTGGATCGAATTTGAGCTTTCCAGCTTCTGCTCTACCGATAATCAAAACTTCATCGATTAACAAACTCAGCATTTCGACTCCTTTTTGAAGTCGATTTACATACTCTTGGATTTTTTTCTTACTCCAGTCATCGCTATGACGTTTTAGCAAGTTTGTACAAAATGAGATCGCATTTAGTGGAACGCGCAATTCATGAGAAACCATTGAGACAAGCTGCACTCTATTCTGCACCAGTTCTTTTTCTCGTTCTAAAACTTGTTTGTACTTGGTAATATCTACTGCTGTCACCAACTTAGCTGGCTTTCCGGCAAATTCGATCGCTTTAACTGAATAGTCTAGCCAGCATTCTTCACCATTTTTGCTTAGTAACTTAATTTCTTGATATTGAGGAACAGTACAGCTATCCTGATGAATTTGGATCAGTAGAGTTGAAGCAGCTAGGAGGCAGGAGGTAGAGGACAGTTTTCCTTTTGCCTTTCTTAATAAACCGATATGGATTAGCAATTCTTCACAAGAATACCCAAACAGACAAGAGGCTGCATTATTGAAATAGAGAATACTCCCATCCGATCTTATTATAATAATTGCTTCCGATACACAGTTCATCAATGATTTAGTTAAGCATAAGTCCTCTTCTTTTATTTGCTTAGAATGTAACAGCAGATTATTAAAAACCATCTTTTTAATTCCTGCAATGAAGGTTTGATCGAAATAAAGATGGAGCTAGCAGCATATACAGCAGTTTGCAAATATGTAAGACTTAGACAAAAAACCTTTGAAACTATAACTCCTCTGCGGTGAGCCTCTTCTCTAAAAGATGCTTTGCAAATACGTCTAAGTTTATTGCGCGACCTCTGCGTAAGCCCTAAGATGGACAGAATTAGAAGTCGCTTATTACCTAGTTAATATTTACCATAACTTAGTTAATAACACAACAAAAATTAGATTAATTGATTAAGGTTAACCAAAGATTAACTTAAGTTAATCTTTGAAAAAAAATTAAAAATGTGAGTCAACAGATATTTTTAGCTCTCATCAGCATCACAGAAGGCTAAAACTAAAACTCAATTCAGTGACGTGATCGCATCACTAAAAATAAGTCGAAAATCCCCTTAAATAGACTATTCTGGAGATTTAACACCATCTTCTCGACGAACCTAAACGATAGTAGTTCTCGTGATAGAGCAAAAACTTATTGTTGGTACAGCCGCCAAGTGGTAGCATAAAATTAAGGATGTTCTGTAATAAGTTCATATAAATAAAGTTAATACAAAAGTTAACTTATAATCAACTAGTTTATATACTCTTAAGGGTCGATGAATTTAGAAGAAGTAACAAAAACTATAGATAATGTAGTTTTCGCTAACACAGGTCGGCACTTGAGAGATGTCGAAGCTGTTGTGTTGAAAGGAGCTTGGCAAGCTAAAACTTACGAACAGATTGCCGAAACTTGTGAATATAGCCTGAATTACATCAAACAAGTAGCCGCCCCCAAGTTTTGGAAATTATTGTCAGAAGTCTTGGGAGAGAATATCAGTAAAACGAATTTTCGATTTATCATTGAGCGACAGTGGGGAGGACAGACAGAGAAAATATCATCTTCCCTTGAATTGCAGAATTCTTTATCAGCAGGAAACATAAATAATATAGATGCAAGCCTACCCTTGGAAATCAGCAATGAGCTAAAAAGTCAAGATTGGGGTGAAGTACCAGAAATAAATACTTTCTACGGGCGCACTCAAGAACTTGCCATGTTAAAGAAATGGCTCGTAAATGATAGCTGTCGGCTAGTAGCAGTTGTTGGGATGGGCGGAATTGGCAAAACAACCCTGTGCGTACACAGCATTCACCAAACACAGGATGAGTTTGAGTTTGTAATTTGGCGAGATTTAAGGAGCGCTCCATCAGTCAGCAAACTATTGGCTGAACTGACACAATTTCTTTCTCCTCAGTCAAAAAATTATTTCACAGAAGAAGACATCGACGCTCAAATCTCTGATTTTATTGGTCTTTTACGCCAACACCGATGTCTAATCGTTTTAGATACAACGACGGTAATCCAGCAAAGTAGTCATTTTGCGGGGCATTATCGAGAAGGATATCAAACTTATGGCAAACTCTTAAAACGATTAGGACAAGAGTCTCATCGCAGCTGCTTAATGTGGATAGCTCGTGAGAAACCGCGAGAAATCGTTTTGATGGAAGGAGAAAATCGTCCGGTTCGCTCTTTATATCTCAAAGGGTTAAACTCGCAAGCAAAGGAAATCTTCCAAGAAAAGAACTTGTTAGATCCGAATAGTTGGGAAGACTTGATTCAACTTTATCGAGGTAATCCCTTAGCTTTAAAAATTGTTGCTAGTACGATTCAAGAATTGTTCGGTGGGAAGGTTTCTGCTTTCCTGAAGCAGGAGACTATAGTTTTTGGGGAACTTAACGATATTTTAGACGAGCAATTTGAGTGCATATCGGCTCTAGAGCAAGAAATTCTCTACTGGCTGGCCATTGAATGCCAACCGATTTCCTTATCACAGTTGCGTGCAGATATTTTAGCGCCTGTGGCTCAATCAGAATTAATCGAGGGTTTAGAATCGCTTTTGAGGCGATCGCTAATTGAAAGAACTGTGGCCCAAGAGGAAGTCATCTTCTCACTTCAGCAGCCTGTAGTTTCTCAATACGTCATCAACCAAATATGTGAGCGGATTTGTACAGAGATTCAGGAATTTAGTAAAAACCATAAAATTGAAAAAATTGAGCTTTTGAAAACTCTAGTCTTAGTTAAAAAAACACAAGACAATGAAGCGATCCAAGATATGCAAACCCGCTTAATCTTAAAACCCATTAAGAACCAACTATGTAAAATCTTAAGAGATGAAAGTCTGATTTCAGAACAGTTAACCAAAATTCTCTCCTTATTACAAGGAAAAACTGCGCTAGTAGTCGGGTATGCTAAAAGCAATATTGAAAGTTTACTTTTAGAACTAAAATTGGATCTGGGCGATCTCAGTTACCGATAACAGTTAATCCCTTTTTTCCAACCTCAAACGTTCAAACATGAGCTACTGTATCAACCCCTGGTGCCTTCATCGCAAAAATTATGACGATCGAGAGTTTTGCCAGAATTGTGGCTCTAGTTTGACGATCAACGAGCGCTATCAAGTAATTAAGCCCTTACGAGAATTAGATAAAAATCACCACACAGAAATTTTTGAAATCGATAACTTAGGAACCATAAAGGTTTTAAAAGTTTTAACAAGCAATCGACGGCGCTTGATTGAACTGTTTGAGCAAGAAGCCAGAATTCCTAAGCATTTGAAGCATCTAGGAGTTCCGCAAGTCGATACTTATTTTTGTTTTTCTCCTAAAGACAGAACCGAACAATTGCATTGCTTGGTAATGGAGAAAATTCCCGGACAGAATCTCACTCATTGGTTGGAGGAAAATAAAGTACTATCTGAAGAACTGGCAATTAATTGGTTATTACAACTCGTCAAACTATTAGAAGGATTCCATCAAGAGCAAATTTTGCATCGAGATATTAAGCCATCTAATATCATGCTTCGTCCCGACGGAAAACTGGTATTGATTGACCTTGGTGCAGCAAGACAGATGACTATGACTTATGTCGAAAAACTACAAGGAGGTGACATTACCAGAGTTTATTCTATGGGATATACAGCACCAGAGCAAATGCAAGGTCAAGCTGTTTATCAATCAGATTTTTTCGCTCTAGGGCGGACTTTGGTAAATTTATTGACAGGTATACATCCTAATGAATTGCCGAAAGATCCTCAAACCGAACGGTTAATTTGGCGAAATCAAGCACCTCAGATTTCCACGGGGTTGGCAAATTTAATCGACGATTTGATGACACCATCGCCCCAAGAGCGACCTCTAGAACCACAGATAATTTTAGAGCAACTTAGGGTAAGGCAAGAACAAGACCGCCAGATTAATGAGTTAAGTGGAGGGCAAAAAAAATTATTCTCAAGAGAGAGAATTTTTGCTGTAAGTAACTTTAGTAGCATTTGGGGGAATTTTTGTAAAGTAATTATTCTGAGTTTAGCAATCGCCTTTTTCGTCATCGGTATCAGATATGTGGGACTACTCCAACCCTTTGAGTTAAAAACTTTCGATCGCGTGATGGCAATCCGACCAATAGAAAAACCAGATCCGCGCCTTTTGCTGATCACTATCGATGAAGCTGACATTCAATATCAAAATCAGATGCAAATGCCGATCCGATGGTCTTTATCCGATCTGGCACTCCTGCAACTTCTAGAAAAACTGGAGCCATATCAACCAAGAGCCATAGGCATAGATATCTATCGTGATTCCCCAGTCAACCCCAAATATCCCAATTTAGCAAATCGCCTGCGCTCCGACAATCGCTTTTTTGCTCCCTGTAAAGTTCCTGCTCCTGAAGATGGTGTTGCAGATGCTATTCCTCAACCTCCAGAAGTGCCAAAATCACGCTTGGGCTTTAGCGATTTTGTTGCAGACGATGACGAAATTGCTCGTCGCCATCTCTTACATTTAACTCCTCCAGTTGCGTCTTCTTGTGCCGCAGAATACGCCTTGAGTCTCCAGATAGCGCTCCATTATTTAGATAGAGAAGGCATTAAGCCAAATGTTACTTCAGATGAGCAATTACAAATTGGCAAAGTATTATTTAAGCAATTAACCGCTCATAGCGGTGGTTATCAACACATAGATGCATCAGGATATCAAATATTGCTTAATTACCGTTCTCTACGCTCTCCTGTAGATATTGCCCAGCAAGTCTCTCTCAGGGATATTTTAGAGGATCGGGTTACTCCTGAATTCATCAAATTAGTCAAAGATCGCATAGCGATCATTGGGGTCACTGCTGTCAGTGCTGCTGATGACTGGAAAACTCCCTACAGTGCTACAGCGCTTCCCGCTCGGAGAGAAATACCTGGAATGTTTGTCCAGGCTCAGGCCATCAGCCAGATTCTTAGTGCAGTTCTGGATGGGCGACCTTTAATTTGGTGGTGGCCTAGTTGGCTAGAAGCAATTTGGATTTGGGGATGGTCGTTGCTGGGTGGTATTCTTGCTTGGTATATTCGTCGCCCGTTGTATTTGGGACTGTCAGTTGCGATCGCACTATCCTTTCTATTCGGTATTTGCTGTATTATATTTTTCAACGCTGGATGGATACCACTTCTTCCACCTGCATTAGCACTAGTAACTATCCAAGTAGTAGTTGTATCATTAGTTCGACCGACTCGCTGATCCTGATTTAGTAAACGTCAAAAATTTTAGGTTTGAAATTATGACTGAGAAGAGACTACTTCTTAAATCGATCGGCCTGAGATATATTGTGCCTTTAGCGATCGCTAGTCTAACAATTTTTTCTTTACCAATACAGGCGCAAGTTATACAACCGAAATTACCTGACAACGGAGCGCCTATCGGTCGCCGCAGAGGAGGAACTAGTCGCAATGATTGTCCAGCAGTCAACATTCCAGTTACCGCCTTAGTTCCTGGTAAAGAGGCTTCGGGTGATTCTCAAGATTCTGCATCTTTTTTAGCATCAACCATCTCCGAACATCCGACATTTTGGGTCTATACCCCAGAGCTACCAAATAATGCTCGTTCTGGAGAATTTATATTACAAAATGAAGTCGGAGAAGATATTTATCAAAAGTCTTTAACCCTACCTCAAACAGCATCATTTATTGCTATTAGTCTGCCATCCAGCCCTAAATATTCTCTACAAATAGGTAAAAAGTATCATTGGTATTTCAAAATATATTGTGGAAAACCAGAACCAGAAACGGGATATTTTTACGTTGATGCCTGGATAGAAAGAATTGCTCTGACAAACGATCTCGATCTCAAGTTAAAGATGCAAAAATCTCTGAAGTATATCACTTACTTTGAACAGAATATTTGGTATAATGCACTGACCAATTTGGGCGAGCAAATTCGTAGTAATTCACAAAATAATAATTTTAAAACTGATTGGGTTAACTTTTTAAAATCTATTGACTTGCAAGATATTAGCCAAGAACCTGTAGTGATAATTGATAAGTTGTAAACTTTAGAATCTTATGGGGTGCGTTAAGGCTTTAGCCTAACGCACCGAAAATCTTGGATGGTGCGTCAGCCTACGGCATAACACAATCTGCAAAACTGAATTCTGAATTCTGAATTCTGACTTCTGAATTCTGATTTATTAAAGCCAGTTTCCTATCAAAACGAAACTTGCCCAAAAATAAGGACGTTTTTCTTTTTTCAATAGAGCTAATTGGGCTTGACGAAGTGCTTTAGCTCTAGTCAATCCTTTATTTAATTCTCCGTACAACTGATGCATGATTTCACTAGTGGAAAAATCATCTATTGACCACAGGCTTGCTACTGTACTCTCTGCTCCTGCCTTAACAGCAATTCCAGCTAATCCTAAAGATGCTTGCCGATCGCCCACAGCAGTTTCGCACGAACTTAGGACTAGTAATTCGATAGAATTAGAACCATTTGAGTTATTTTGCTTGAGGAGATCGACTAAATCTTCGATATTGAGCAGTTGATCCCAAGTGAGAATGAAGGTTTTTTCAAGGTTAGAACTAAATTGACTGTGAGTAGCCAGATGAACGACAGAAAAATCAGTCGTTCGCAATTTATTTTGCAGGTTTGTTTTAGTAAACTTGCTATCCAGAAGTTCTTCACTTTTGGGTATATCAACCTGGATGCGGGCTAACTCTTTTTTAACATTAGTTAGTGGAGCGAATTCTCGACCTTCAATCGTGCGTTTCTGACTGACTCCAGCCGCTAAAACCTTAATTTTTGAACTGCTGCGTAAAGGTTTTGGTTCTAGAAGCTGCAAACCTGGTGCTAGAGCGATCGCATATTTTTCAATTAAATATTTCTCTTGTTGGGCATCGTATAAAACTGACATAGGAATGTTACGCAGAGAACCATCTAACACAAACACCAAAGTTTCTATATTGCTGTTTAAATCTGCTTCTAAAGGACGGATCAACCAATCATATAGCTGCTGGGAGAGATGTTTGACTTTAGAAGTTTGGGTAACATCAGGTAGATATTGTTGTAACTTACCAATAGTACTTTCTACCTCCTCTTGAGATATGGTAGTTGCATAATAGTGAAGTTCCTCCTGCCGAGGCAGCTTCAGAATAATGGCTAATTGTTTCTCCAGAATAATTGGATAGATAACTGCTGCCGTGGAATCATTTTTATCAACAATTCGATCGATTTCTACTCTCGGCTTTAAACAAGGTTCTCGAAGAAAATTTTCTAGTTCTGCTAATTGTAAAGATTCAATGGTAGTCCGAGCTTTTTGAAGATTATTGCTTTTGACATTAGAACTTCCCTGCGTTTGCAAGAGCGATTCGACTAGCTGCCGATAGACAGGTTCTACTTTTTCTCGAAAAGAAAACTGCATCTGAGAATTCATTGCAATCATATCGAGACGCAGAGATTGTAAGCTCACAATAGCTGCATCATAAGCTGCGATGGCTGCGCCAACGTCTCCGACGAACGCACCTTTGATGTCTCCTTGAGCTTTTAGGATATGTCCTAATTGCCATTGCCACTGATAGGCTATGTCAGTTGCTTGGATGGCTTGAGCCGAAAAAAGTGCTTTTTGGGTAAGGGTTAGAGCTTCTGACAACTGCTGGTTCTGTTCATAAAGCCAACCAAGATATCCAAGGGCATAAGATTTAGCCCGCTCATCGCCCAGGCTTTTTGCTTGTTGGAGAACTGCAATCAACTCTTTGGCAACATCTTTCAATTCAGGAGTATTAGTACCAGAGTATTGATTGAGACAAACTAGACTTTGAGCAAAATTAATTCGAGCGTAAATTGTTGTTTGAGTGGTAGGCAAGTCCTTGAGTTTGGATTCAATTTGTGGTATTAGACTCTGGGCTTGTATTAGCTGATTAATCTTCAGCAGGAGACTAAGGTGATTGAGTTGTGCTTGCATCCTAGTTTCCGCAGAAATGGATTTAGTTGCTGCTTGCTCATACAGTGAAGCCGCTTGCTGATACGACGCAATTTTTGCATCATCTTTGGCTTGCTCGCCACAATTTAAAGGACTTGAGTTTTGTTTATTGATTCTGCCCTGTTGAATCTGTATGTTATCACCTAGAGTTCGTTGAGCATTACCCAGGCTTACCAAAATAGCACTCTCGGTGCTTGGCGATGGTAGTTGCCGAGCCAATTGCAAACTTAGGTTTAAAACTTTTATTGATAAATTTGGGCGATCGAGTTTTTGCAGGACATCCCCAAGACTGCGTAAGCCATTGGCTTTAATTAGAGAGTTTGGTTTTGCTTCTAGGACTTGGAACCAATCATTTTGCCCGCGATCTTTGTTGTTGTCTTGGATTAATCTGCGACAGTCAAGCTGAGTAATTTTAAAGGCTTGGAGGATCTGATTGCAAGCTTTCAGATCCAGTCCGTTGGCTTGCATGGCTCCAGCAACGTTAATTAAACTTTGAGTCTGGCCTTCTTCATTCCCCGACCGCTTGTAGGCATTGGCTGCCTCTTGCCAAATATTTGCCGCCGCATCAAATTGTCCAGCTTCGTAGAGATTTTTGCCTTCAATTGATAATTTTGCAGCCTCTGTTGCTGGTTCTTTGGCTGCTGCTTGAGGTAATAACATTGGAATGTTTACGAATAAAATTATGCCTACTAAGACAAGGGCAATCATTTTGATCGGCTTGACTAAGGTGCGGCGATCGCGTTTTCTAGTTTTTCTAATTACCATGACAGATACCTGGCTTTATCCCAAAACTAGAAGCCTCGGAAGTTGCAGAGGCAGTCAAAATAACTCGTCCTTGTCCATCGAACCTCCAGCTATTTGCTTCTAACGGGGGTGTGGAAGCGACATCTGGGGATTGGTTTTGTTTTGCGGTATTGATAGGGTTTTCATCAACTGCGATCGCCGGTACCCTTAAGGCTTCTCCTGGCTGTGGAGGTAATCCGCCTCGTCCTGTCACAATAAATTGACTTTCTGGTTGATTTGTGCTGACTCTACTCGCCGCACACCCTTGACTAATTAACCCACTCACATCAACTAGATTTGTAGGCAAAGCGACTAACTCTTTTCTGATATCTGCATTTTGGATATTGATTACGATTTCGCCATCGAGCAGGGGATTTTGTTGAGAAAAGGCAGTAATATCGCTAAGTGGAGTGAGGTTTTCGCGCTTTTCGATCCCAAAAATTCCTTGGGTAGTAATTTTGATTAAACCACCTTTGCCTTCAAAAGCATTAGCTGTGATATCGCTATTTTCTTTAGGGACAGCGACTAAAAATTTTGTGTTGATATCAATATTGCCACCATTACCTCCAGCCCCTTCTTGTCCTGCTGTGGTAGAAATACTGCTATTATTGCGTAGCAGTAGTATGTCTCGCACTTGCAGTTGAATATTACCACCTTCACTACTAACTGTATCTGCTAATAAATCGGATTGTCTTCGCAGAGTTAGGGAACCAGTTGTAATTCTTAAATCGCCTGCATTTCCTTGGCCTTTGCTGTTGACGGAAATTTCAGAGTCATTAGTGAGATTTACAGAGTCAAAAGCCTCAATTTCGATATTTCCACCTTTTCCTTGTTCTGATGTACTAGCTGCGATCGCAGCTTTATCGCTCAGTGTTAACTTAGAGTTAGGCATCATTAAGTCAATCTGAATATTTCCTCCATTCCCTTGTCCAAAGGTACTGGCGCTCATAATGCCTCCCTGTGCCAGAGCTAGGGAATCTGCTTTGATATTAATGTCACCGCCATTTCCAATTGCAGATGATTCCGCTTCAGTAGTGATTCCAGTGCCAAAGCCATTGCTGTCTTCACCATCCACTCTGACAGCACCTCTCACATCCACGGAGACATTGCCAGCATTTCCGTTTCCCAAGGTACGAGCATTCAAAGAACCTCCCCGTGTAAGATTCAGGGAATTCGCTTTGACATTAATATCGCCACCATCTCCAATTGCTGATGATTCCACTTGGCTGAAAATAGCACTGCCAAAACCATTGCTATCTACACCGTCAAGAATGACAGCACCCTTCGCATCCACTGAGATATTGCCAGCATTTCCCCTTCCTGAAGTACTGCTACTTAACTGATTTACCTGCCCTAAAGTCAGAGATTCTGCTGTAATATTAATGTCGCCACCATTTCCAACTGCTGATGATTCCACTTCACTGAAAATAGCGCTGCCAACGCCATCGCTATCTACACCGTCAAGAATGACAGCACCTTTCACATCCACAGAGATATTCCCACTATTTCCTTCTCCAAAAGTAGTGGCACTCAAAGAAACTCCCTGTTTTAGAGTTAGGGATTCTGCTTTGATGTTAATATCACCACCATCTCCAATTGCCGATGATGTTACTTGACTAGTGATAGTGCCACCAAAGCCACCGCTATCTACACCGTCAAGAATGACAGCACCTTTCACATCCACAGAGATATTCCCAGCATTTCCTTCTCCAAAGATGGCGGTATTCAAAGTACCGCCATGTATAATACTCAGGGATTCTGCTTTAATATTAATATCGCCACCATTTCCAACTGCTGATGGTAAAATTTGACTGCTTATTCTACTAGGATAATTCTCGCTGTTGCTAACTACACCATCCAGGGTGACGGCACTACCCACGTCTACAGAGATATTCCCGCTATTTCCTTCTCCAAATGTACCAGTATCTACAAATCCACCCTGTGTAAGACTCAGGGATTCTGCTTTGATATTAATATCGCCACTATTGCCAATAGCCGAGGGTGATACTGCACTCCTGATTCCACTAACAAATCTAAAACTATCTTTACCGTCTAGAGTAACAGAACCCTTCACATCCACAAAGATATTCCCACTATTTCCTCTTCCCAAGGTACTGCCACTTATTAAACCTCCCCGTGTTAGAGTCAGGGAATCTGCTTTGATATTAATATCGCCACCATTTCCAACTGCTGATGATTGCACTTGATTGGCGATTAAACTAGGAATGCCATTGCTATTTACACCGTCCAAACTGATAGCACCCTTCACATCAACGAAGATATTCCTACTATTTCCTTTTCCTAAGGTACTGGCAGTCACAGTACCACCTTGGGTTAAAATCAGCGATCGCGCCTTAAGATTAATGTCACCACCATCTCCAATTGCCGATGGTGCGACTAGACTCATGATTCTACTAGGAGAGGTAGAGCTATTTTCACCATCCAAGGTGACGGCATCACTTACATCAACGAAGATATCCCCACTATTTCCTCTCCCTAAAGTACTAGCACTCAAATAACCGCCCTGTGTTATTTTCAGAGACTCTGACTTGAGATTAATGTCGCCACTATTTCCAACTCCTGATGGTTGTACTTGATTAATGATTCTACTAGGAGATGTAGAGCTATCTTCACCGTCCACCGTAATAGCACCACTCACATCAACCAAAATATTCCCACTATTCCCTTGTCCCAAGGTGCGGGAACTCAACTGACTTCCACCAGTTAAATTCAGTGAACCTGCTTGAATATTAATATTGCTACTGTTGCCTGTAGCATTAGGACTGACTTGGTTAGTAACACTGCTGGATTGACTGATGGATATAGCTTGTGTGGCATTTAAGCTAATATCGCCTACTGTTGTTGTTGGTGTTCCCAAACCTGCTGCGATGCCAGCATTAAGAGAACTACCTTCACTAATATCTATATTTTTGCCATGAAGTGCGATCGCACCACCTGAATCACCCGCAACATTCACAAAAGCTTCTCTGAGTGAAATATCGCCTCGCACAACTTCATCAGGAAATGTCAGACTTTGGTTATTTAGATTCAACCCAATCTCCCCCTGACTAGCTACACCTCCTAATTCCACTCGACCACCCAAAGCATTTAATCCGCCTGTATTTAGTACGTTTCCTCCCACCAATAGCAAGCTTTGACTATCAGCAACCCTCAAACCAACTACAGGGTTGTTAGCGCCATCAACTCCGGCTGAAGCAATGGAATTGTTTTCGATTGGCCCTGCACCAATTTGATTAAAAAATAAAGCTGAGGGTTTAATTGTGAGTAATAATGGGGTTTCTGGGGAAGATGCACTAAAAAAGCCCTGATTGCCAAACTTGATGGCGTTGGCTGATGTCGCTACAAAAGAACCCTTCACATCTAAAATTGCATTTTTTCCAAAGATAATTCCGTTGGGATTAATCAAAAATAAGTTTGCTTTTCCTAATACTCCTAATTTTCCGAGAATTTCAGAGCGATCGCTACCTGTTACTCTACTTATAATGTTCTCAATCCCCGCAGGATTGGTAAAATATACAGCCTTTCCTTCACCAACGTTAAATTCTCGAAAACTATGGAATAGGTTGATGCCTCGCTGCGCTCCACCATCTATATTTTCTATGGGAAGACCATCCGAATTATTTATGACTTTGGAACTTTCAATATTTAGTGTATTGTCGGGGACAATTTTACTCTGGGCGCAGGTTCGCTCTCCTGATGAAATAACAAGTGTTTCAATTAAAGCTAGGCAAATTGCTACTTTTATATTTTTCATCCAATGCCAACAGATGTGACTCATAGGCTAACTACTCTTATTAAGATGGATTGTACCAGTTTCGGGGTAAATACATCTCAAATTTTTAAATTCATAAATGAGCAAAGGGAAAACTTTAGTATGAACAACAGTATTAGCTTAAAACACTACAAACAATATTTTGTCAAGGGAGTTTAAATATATTTTCTATAAAATTTTAGGTTAAATACACATTAAAACTATCAAAAAAATGACTCATTGAGATAGAAGATTTTCCATCAGGAGAAATAAGTCTGTGCAATCCGCCGCCAACAATTTCTTGTAGATCAGTTTCGCTTAACTCGTTATTGATTGCTGCGGACTCCAAAAGCTCTGCCTTAGCAAGGTTTAATTCATCGGGAGTATAATCAAAACCACCAGCTTGCAAAATTTGTCTCCGTTCTTGCTGATTAGCCGTTTGCTCCAATTTGGTTCTGAATTCCTCATCTACTAAGAGCTTAGTGTAGAGTGCTTTTGCGCTTTGAATAGACATTTTAAAATTTTTATATTTTCTATTAGGATTGTTCAATACATATCTCTATAAATTAATTATGCGTATCCAAAAATGTTTGGTAGGCACTATTTATAAATAGTACCTACATTATTTTCAATCCTGTGTTTGTTATTGCCAGAGTAGTACTGAAGGGAGTTTGTTGGGATAGAGAAGTCTTAATAGTTCATAGCCAATGCCAGCAGTTCCTTGACTAAAGCCGGGATGATAGACTTTAAGAGGTAATTTAGGAAGCAGTTGGAAAGAACCAGTGATCGCACTTCTGTGCAAAACTAGAGATGTCTGCAAGCGAGCAGTTTCTAGAAGTTCTAGACGGGAAAGCTGTTCAGCTGCTACTAGCAGCACTTCAACATCAGCAAAATTACCACAGCAGAGGTTATCTAATGCCTTTAAGCTTGGCTGCTGTATTTTTGGTAAAGAGGTTTCTATTTCCTGGCGAATTTCTTCTGTATTTAGAATACTCAAGCTTGCCAAACGAGCCAGAATAATACCAGGTAAACCATGACACCAATTAGCTAAGGGTGATAATTTGTCTGCTGCGATCGAGCAACTTTGCTCGTAAGCGATCGCTTCTTTGGCTGCTGACAGAAAATCTGAGTTTTTAGCTATTGCATACAACTGTAGCAAGGCGTAGGCAATGCCAGCTATACCCTGAGAAAATCCTGTTAAAGGTTCTCCCTCGGCGTTTGTCCAAATTTTATAACCTGTATCTGTGGTAACGCGCCGATCTAAGAGGTAATTTCCCCATGCGATCGCTTGTTCTAAAGTGTCAGATTCTTGAGTCACTTTATACAAAGCTAATAAGCTAAGAATTGTTCCCGCAGCACCCTTTAGAAGACCTAATTCTTCCTCAACAGTAGTTGCATCTACTTTTAGCCAAGAAGCTATTTGTTGAGCATCATTAATTAGTTTTGGTTCAGATAAAAATCCCGCAATTCGAACAAATGTATAGACAACAGAGGCTAATCCTGTAGCGCCTCCCATCCCCATCTGTTTGATTAAAGCCTGTTCGAGTTCGGGATCTCGTTCCTGAAGACCTTTGCGTAAAGACTGTAAAGTTCCTAATGCTAAATCGCCAAATTCAGCTTTGTTTGTAACTGATGCTAATGCTGCTAAAAATAAAGATACGCCGCAATAACCATTATAAAGATTATGGGCTATTGGTCGCAGTTGAAAATACTGCCCCTGAAAATCGTATGTCATCCCCAGCCAAGCAACAGTATTATTACTCCCATAAATAGCTCGCTGCTTAATTTCTTGGGCGATTTCTATTACCCGATCCAAAATAGCTTCTTCACTCAAATGAATTATTTCGTCGAGGTTTGGAGTAGTGTTTGGTAAATTTGATAGGTCTAATTTCTCAAAAGTCTGACTTGAGTAAAACGAACTCAGAATAATACTAACTTGCTCGGCTAAATTAACATCATTTAGTTCTTTCAAGCGAGTAATTACATCATTGTAACTAGAAGTTTCAACAAATTTATCAATGGTTGTGTCTGAGTTGATAATAATTGCATTACTATCTGAATAAGCACTAATATAAGGAATATCAAGCTGTTCTAGAGCTTGTTTTTCTGGTGCTAGCATTGGCCAAGAAGAATGTTTATCCTTTAAAGAAGTAAAACCTACAGCCAAAACATCTAACTCAATACTGCGGTCTGCTCCATCTCGAAGATATTTAGGATGCAAGGAATTCTGTAAAAGCGTCGAATAAAGTTGAGTGCTGCGAAGCACAAGACGGACTTTTTGACCAGTAAATGCCGCTATGGGACTATCAGGTGCTAAGAGCGCTTTTTGATGTTGGATGAAAAACTGGTACATTTGTTTAAAGCCAGCAATTAATTCTTCTACATGCTTGCTTAAGGATGTATCCAGATTTTCTCCAAAGGGTTGATTATTGTTTTCTGATAGTAGATTGCATTCTTCTTCGCCTCTGGTCATACTATCTGTATTAATATCTACCCATTTTTGCATTCTGGCAACGATTTGTTTATCGTTAAAATCTCCCAGTCCACAAAAATCAAGATTTACTAAATCATTAGTTTGTTTATAGTTAAATACCCTCACTCCTGGTAAAAGAGCAGTAGCGATAACTGAATCAAAAAGTTTTTCATTTGCTATTAATATAGCTTCAGGACTGTCTTCTCTCATCCAAAGACCGTGATGGAAGAGTGTTTCTAAATCTACTAAAACTGGTTGTTCTCCACAAGCAATTAAGTTTTCACAATGACAGTCTGTTCCTTTCAATGTGTAGACTATAGCCAAGATCATCCCAGCCCGTTGATAATAATCTTTGACTACCTGTTGGTTTTCACATGGTAATGGGTTCACGAATTCTATCCAACCGTGACTAGAACAGTTGATAATCTTGAGGGTTTTGAGAGGTAGAGCAATCCCTCGTTGATTTATCCAAGAAATAAATTCAAAATAAGCCTGTTCTAAACCAAGGTTTTTCGGCTTGTAAACTAGTTTTAAGTTTGAGGTAAACTTGATAATGATTACCGAGCGTCCGCAATTGTGTGGATCGGAAAACGATGACTTGATATCAACGACTTGTCCTAGTTCTCGATCGCTTTGAAAGGTTTGCTGAATTTCATCCCAGTCTGAAGCTAATCTGAGAATAAAATCTGCGGTAGCTTCAATCCAAAAGTCTGTAGCGATCGCTGCTAATCGAGCTAGTACGCTGTATTCTTGAAAGAATGCCAGCAAACCGTCGCTCAGTAAGCCTTTAACAAACTCTACATACTGCTTTCTAGAAGAATTACCTTGCAGTTGTCCGATTAAACGGACTAACTGAGAGCTTTTGTAAGCACGAGAAATTGAGAATTCTAAATCCAAGGACTCGACAAACAATTCTGTTAGTTGTTTTAACAAACTTCGTCCTATTTGGATGCTAGCAGCCTGTGATAAAAGTTGGTAGCTAGAGCCTACCCGCTCGATTAATTTCTGTTTTGCTACCTCAACAAATGGTAAACAAATCTCTTCAAAAGGTAATGGTTCTTCAGGATCTAAATATTGGTATTGTTGCTGCTTGTCTTGAGAAAAAACGTCCTCAGCTATGGAGCCAGCAATTTCCATTGCTTTTTGCAAAGTGTCTGTCCAACTAGGTAAATATTGTGTATCTGCTAAAGCAACACTACCTAATGCAAAGCGAACTGAATCTATCTCTAGATTATCCCAACTTAAGCGCTTGATAAAGCTTTCTTGGTCGCCTTTAGCAACTATCTGACACCATCTTTCCAATCGGGAACCAATGACATAATGCTCTTTGTCTAATTTATTAGGAATAAAAGTTTTGCCGAGGCGCTCTGAAATTGTACTAGCTTTCTCGACAATTTTAATCAAATTATATTCAGATATTTTACAGGGTAATCGGTCTAGTTTTACTAGCAATGTTGAAGTGCGATCGCTAGATATATTTAATTCTGGCGTTGCTATTTCATTGAGCATATTTATATGACCGAATAAGGAAAAAGTTAAAAGGTGAGCCATTGCGGTGGACGGGTTCCCCGGCATAAAGCATAAGGCGTTAGCGACCTAGAAGCGTCATCCGAAAGGCAAAAGAAAGAAAAAGAAAAATGGTTTGAATGCGAACAGCTTTGCCGCAGTCTAGCCCCTACATTTATGTATGAAACGAAGTCAAAATATCTGTTTCAAGACACGATATGCTTTGAAACAATACGTCCTTATCAATCAAATCCCCTAAATTTATTTATGGGGATTATCTTTTTAGTTTTTACTTCTTAATTACTCGTACTTATAGACTACTTTGCCAAATCTATCTTTTGCGTTATAGGTTCGCTCGAAGAAACCTTCTATATCTTTGCCAGTAAAAACAGAGTCAATTACTACATTTAAATGGCCTAAAGCATAGTCTTGAATAGCATTTTTGAGGTCTTCGGTTAAACCAAGACAATTACCAATAATTTGAAGATTTTTGGTCATAACCGATCCCATAATGTGGTTAGTATTTAATGAAAATGGAGTAAAGCTTTGATTAATTAATTCAAAGTATTGATCGTATAGTCCACAGGTTATGTACTTCGCTCCGATCTTCATTAGTTCAACGGACTGTCCTAAATAGAGATCGAAAAAGGGATCGAATACACAATCAAATCCGCCTGTTTCTGCAACGATGTTTTGAATTGACTGATTTTCTAGTAAACTGTTAGGTTTTGACTCGACTAGAATCACCTTTTTGACTCCCATCGCTCTGAGTTCTTCCTCAAAAAGCCTTGAGGTACTTGTGGCATAAATATTCACGTCGTACTTTTTCAAGGCATTAATTACAAACAAGGAAGTATTAGATTTAGCTGCGGTAACTAAAATATTAGAGCCTTTTGTTGGATTAAACTTGCGAACGATGCTGTAGCTTGTTTGCCCTCCAATACTAAAAGCAGCAGCAATTTCATCTGACATTTCTAGAGGTATTTTTATTAACTTGGCTTGATGAAATACCTGATATTCTTTTGAGGCGTGGTTGCTAGGTATGCCAGGAAATGCCTCTAGTGCGTCTGATTCTGGATAGGCATTATTAGCAATAACTCTATCGCCAACTTTTAATTCTGTTACTTCCGAACCAGTAGCAATAACTTCGCCAACAAAATCTGAACCAACGACATAAAACGTATTTTCAGGTGCTTGTTTAGTGATTCTAAAAATAATACTCTTGTCGCGGTAATTACAGGAAAAAGCTTTTTTCTTAACTAAGACTTTAAATCGATTGCTTACGGCATTTCGATCAAAATAAATATTTTCGGTACGAAGCAAGCCACAACGAACAAGAATACCATTCATATCTATGGTTTTTACGGAATCTTGTCCAAGGATTAAATTTTCAACTTCGTTACTGCAAATTGCAATATTTCTCATCATAATTTATCATTAGAATCTATTTCAAAATTAGCCAATTATAGTTTCTAGAATGGCAATTCAATAATTCTGGAAGAAACTCTCCCCCAACCCTACCAAGGGCTAGGGGGTTAGAGTTTTCTATCTTCTAATTTGGTGACTCGCTAAATAACTAACACTTACTAGAAGCCCGCTCAAAGCTGAACTGATGAGTTTGGGATTACCTATTACAGCAGATATACCACCTCCAGCGATTGCCTGTAGTTGTTCTTCAGACAACTCTTGCATTATTGCTGTCGGACTTAAAGGGAGTACGAAGTATAAAGAAGTAGGATTTTCTTGCAGTACTTGCACAGTTACATCAGCAGGAAATTCCACTCCAAATTCCCGCTCAATTACAGCTTTGGAATTGGTTAATAATTCTTGCTTGTAAGATTCATCTTTCCAAGCTTTGGCGATGATGCGGGCTTCGATGTCTTGGCGTGTTTGTGCTTGTTCTTGTTCGCTCATGTTCTGAATCTCCTGAGAATTAAAGTTTATGAACACAAATCCGATCGGATTGCCATATTAGAGATGTACGCTTGAAGCGCCTATAGAGGCTCCAGTGACTAAGGCTGTTACTGAGACAGCAGCTCTCGTGATTATATTTGTGTTTTGTTTAACGGTATTTTTGACAATCGCTACGGTCACGGCCGAATAATTTACACCAGCAGCGAGCGCTAGTAATTCCTCTTCAGATAATTCTTGGGCGATTGCTACCGGACTAATTGGTAGTACAAAATGCAAAGAGGTAGGATTCTCTTCAAGGACTTGCACGTTAACATCAGCAGGAAATTCCACTCCAAATTCCCGCTCAATTACAGCTTTGGGATTGGTTAATAACTCTTGTTTGTATGCTTCATCTTTCCAAGCTTTGGCGATGATGCGGGCTTCGATATCTTGGCGTGTTTGCGCTTGTTCTTGTTGAGTCATGTTCTAAATATCCTGAGAATTAAAGTTTATGGACAAAAATCTCATCAAATATCGGCTTAGATATCGCTTGTTCTTGTTCACTCATATAAACTTTGAGACAACTATTTTGTGAGTCTCTTTAATGTGTCAACAAGAGTGATTGCTAATCCGACTGATAATGCTCCTTTCGCAAGTTCTACTCGCCAGTCTTTACCCCCTGCGATCGCTTCGAGTTGCTCTTCAGATAATTCTTGGGCGATCGCTACTGGACTAATTGGTAGTACAAAATGCAAAGAGGTAGGATTCTCTTCAAGGACTTGCACGTTAACATCAGCAGGAAATTCCACTCCAAATTCCCGCTCAATTACAGCTTTGGGATTGGTTACTAACTCTTGCTTGTACGCTTCATCTTTCCAAGCTTTGGCGATGATGCGGGCTTCGATGTCTTGGCGCGTTTGCGCTTGTTCTTGTTCGCTCATGTTCTAAATCTCCTGATAATTAAAGTTTATGAATACAAATCCGATCGGATTGCTATATTAGAGATGTACGCTTGAAGCGCCTATAGAGGCTCCACTGATTAAGGCTGTTGCTGAGACAGCTGCTCTGGTTGTTTTGTAGTTTTTAACAAGGTTTGCTGATATTTTTGTTAGCTCTTTTATTTGACCACCAGCAGCGATCGCTAGTAATTCCTCTTCAGATAACTCCTGCGCGATTGTTACTGGACTAATTGGTAGTACAAAATGCAAAGAGGTAGGATTCTCTTCAAGGACTTGCACGTTAACATCAGCAGGAAATTCCACTCCAAATTCCCGTTCAATTACAGCTTTGGGATTGGTTAATAATTCTTGTTTGTATACTTCATCTTTCCAGGCTTTGGCGATGATGCGGGCTTCGATGTCTTGGCGAGTTTGCGCTTGTTCTTGTTCGCTCATTTATCTTTCTCCTTTGTGAATTTTGTAGTTAGTGATACTTGACTTTCAAAGTTAAGATAACTCTGAGGTTTTTAGGATTGAAACCACTTAAAGCTGTCAGCCTTTATCTAAGTGTTTTCACAAGTGAGTGTCGTATGGGCAAAATGGGATTTATTTTTGCGGATGCGTTTGCAGATGCGAGAGTTGTCATATAACCACCAGCGATCGCTTCTAGTTGCTCTTCAGATAATTCTTGAGCGATCGCTACTGGACTAATTGGCAGTACAAAATACAAAGAAGTGGAATTCTCTTCTAGGACTTGTACGCTAACTTCAGCAGGGAATTCCACTCCAAATTCCCGCTCGATTATAGCTTTGGGATTGGTAAGCAATTCTTGTTTATACCCTTCATCTTTCCAGGCTTTGGCAACAATCCGGGCTTCGATGTTTTTGCGAGTTTGCGCTTGTTCTTGTTCGCTCATTTTCCTACAATATTTAAACTTACTTTTTAGTTAATTTTTTCGTAGCTTTTACGATATCCCCTGTAAAAGGTGTTACTCCTACAGCAATCGTAATTAGCCCACCTATAAAGCCTCCAGCAACCGACTCAAGTTCTTCTTCAGATAACTCTCGTCCTTCTATTTGCGGCAGAATTGGGAGGACGAAGTACAAAGAAGTGGAATTTTCTTCGTATACAGACACATTCAATTCAGCAGGTAATTCTACTCCAAATTCTTGCTCAATGATGGGTTTGGGATTGGTTAAAAGCTCTTGCTTAAAAGCTTCATTTTTCCAAGCTTTGGCGATAATTCGGGATTCGATGTCTTTACGAGTTTGCGCTTGTTGTTCGCTCATATTACCTTACCTTGAATTACGGTTTATTGGTATTGTCTCTGTGTCAAATACCTGAGAGATAAACTGGTTTTTTTCTCACCCCTGTAGTTAATCATGGGTTGAATTCAATTTCAATTAACAATTTTTAGTTAAAACTCATCTTTTTTCGTTTCATTTTTTTTAGGACAGAAAGAAAAAACTACCTATAGAGGTCAAATGCAAATAACTAGCCATAGCATAGTTGTATTTTGCCCTTAGCGATCGTTAGCATTGATAAAATCCACATATAGAATCTAAAAAAAAGTTACTCTGAAATTAAAAAAGTGTAATTTGTTGACAACGGCGCTCTGAAAAGTGGTAACTTACAGAAAAGTTTTAATTTAATAATGAAACAAAGTATATATGCAAGATGCAGTCTAAATTCATCAACTTAAATCGCTTACTTCAATTCTTAAATCCTTTGGCGTGGTCGATTACCGTAAAGCTCTCAATAGCCTTTCTATCAATAGCGATTTTACCTATGAGCTTTGTTGGTTATTACAATCTCAAAATGAGTACAGAAAGTATTGAAAATAGTGAATACTACAAGTTGCAACTGATTGCCACGAGTAAAGCCAATCGCCTCGATCAGTTGATTATCGATAATCAAAACACTATCAAAAATATAGCTACAGACTCTAGAGTGGGAAATTTTGTTAAGGCTGCACCTCTAAATCGGGAAAATTCCCGTTCGGAAGCGCAAAAAGTATTACAGAGAGTTGCTAACACTCACCCTAATTACGATCTTGTTTACCTTATAGATAAAAACGGTATATGTATAGCTGCTACAGAACTTTCTTTAATTGGACGGAACTACGCTTTTCGAGAGTATTTTCAACGAGCGATCGCCGGGGATGCTTTTGTTTCTAGTATCTTAATTGGTGTGACAACCAAACGAGAGGGTGTATTCTTTACTTATCCCGTATATTCTGAAAGTGGCGAAGTTTTGGGAGTAGCAGCAATAAAAATTACGGCAGCAGATATTTGGGCTGTGATCAACTCGGTAAATGAATCTAATATTACTTCTTTTCTGGTTGACGAACAAGGAATTATCATTAGTCACTCTAATCGAGAGTATCTCTACAATAGCCTAATACCTTTACTGCAAGACAGCCAGAAAAAGATTGCCGCCGAAAAGCGTTATGGTCGCGATGTGATTAAAAGCTTAAATATTCCAGAGTTGAAAGTGATGCTCAATCCTGAAACATCGGGGCATACTAGCTATTACTCACCGATAGAAAAGAATTACCAGATAGTTGGTTATGCTCCTCTACAAACTCAATCGTGGGTCGTGGGGGTTAGCAAACCCAGAGTGATATTCATGGCTCCGATAAATCTTCTCTTCGAGCAAAATATCACCTTTGTTTTGGGAGCAGGAGCGATCGCAACAATTGTTGCGCTCACATTATCTCGAACTATTAGTAAACCTATTAATATTTTAATAGCTGCATCTCGAAGTTTAGAGCAAGGAGATTTTATTCACCATGAATCTAATTTATACAGAAATTTGCTCAAGACTTCTCGCACTCAAGATGATATGGGTCAATTGGTACGGGTATTTATGAAAATGGCAGAAGAAGTGAGAGTGCGAGAGCAAAAAATGGAACTTCAGATGCAAGAACTACGCATTGAAATTGATGAAACTAAAAAAGCTAATCAGGTAGCTGAAATTACCGGAACACAATATTTTCAAGAACTCCAATACAAGGCAAAAAAACTGAGAAATAGAGCAGAAGTTAGAGATAAAACTCCAATAGATTATTTACATAATTTGCAAAAGAAAGTGCAAGCTCAAAAAGCTCGGTTACAAGTCGGTCGATAAAATTGGATAGTTGCAGATATGTCATTTGATGAACTGATTTCGCGCCAAGACTTACTAGCAGGACTCCCTGCTAAACGTACCAATACTTTGCTCTTTCTGATTGAAAGGCAAACAGCACGACTAGCAGCCCGATCGCGAGTTGAGTTTTCTCTTACCGACTCAGCCGAGCGCGATCGCGAGTTGGCCTTTCTAGAGGCTTTTACTCTAGGAAAAGCCCCTGCGCTCCGCCCGACAATTCAGCAATTAGAACGTTTTGCTCCCCAATGGTCGGTACTTGTACCAGATAATCCCACACTGAAAGCGTCTTTAATCAACACTTTATGTCAAAAATACAGTTTCACTAAGCAATTAGTTCCCAATATCCGAGCGGCTTTAAACTGCGAGCAATTAGGAGTCGAGCAAGCTTATCAACGCCTCTACCAAAAACCGATCGCAGTGGCTTTCGCCTCCCAAGTGCCCCTCAAAGAGAGATTGTCTTGGATAGCAGCAGCGAGTATCCAAAAGGTAGAATCCTTACCACCTTTCTGGATCGCTTCTTTAGTCACAATTGCCTTGGGACTTCCTCAAGCCTTCCTCGCTCTACCCATTGCTGTCGCTGAGTTAGGGCCTCTTGCAAGTGTGGCATTTCTGATTGTTTTGGGAATGATTAACATCTTGACAATGGTTTGTATGGCAGAATCCATCGCTCGTAGTGAAGACTTTGTTTCTGGCAAAACCTTCATTAAACAATTAGCAACAAACTACTTGGGTAAAGCTGGTTCTCTAATTCTTTCGGTTGCTGTCGGGATTCGCGTCTTTTTAATCGCCCTAGCCTGTTACATCGGGTTATCAGCGACAATGGCAAGTTTTACTTCTCTACCAGCTTCCTTGTGGGCGGGTTTACTTTTTTTATTTGGACTATACATACTGTCGCGTAAGTCCCTAAATTTGACCATTGGGGTAACAATTTTGTTAGCAGGATTAAATGTTAGCTTGCTCTTATTTTTAACAGTACTTTCTTTTGGGCATTGGCAGCTAGCTAATGTATTGTACGTTAACTGGGCTTTTTTCGATGGGAGTGCTTTCAATCTCCAGGTATTCCATCAAGTCTTTGGTGTTACCTTAATGCTTTACTTCGGCCATGTATATGTGGGCGAATGTGCAAAAGTAGTACTACCAAAAGACCCAAGCGCCACCTCCTTAATTTGGGGAAGTATCACCGGTACAGCTTTTTTGACTTTCCTATTTTGCCTTTGGGTGCTGGCAGTCAATGGAGCGATCGCACCACAGATACTAGCAACCCAAACAGGAACAGTTTTAGAACCACTGGCGCAGCAAAATGGCCCAATAGTGAAAATCGTCGGTGCAATACTCGTCACTTTTTTGTTGGGAATGGCATGGTTTAGGAGTTCTAGTCTTCTAGTCAACTTGGCGCGAGAATGGCTTCCTAGCCAACCGCAAACGATTTTGACATTACCTAGCCAGCAGGGTAAACTAATTTTGCGAACTCGCGATCGCTACAATCTCTGCTCAATTGGTCTAACTTATCTAGGACTCGCACACGGACAGCCTACCTTCGATCTCGATATTCAATTGAAAGGTAATATCCATCAATTAGAGATTAAAGTTGCTAAAAGTTGGGATATTAAAGAATTAATCTTTAAACTTTCCGACCTAAATCTATATGATGTAGACCTGAAGATAGAAATACAATCGGTTAGTGAAGATCGTGTATGCTTGAAAGTCATCTCTGCAATGGCGATCGCCTACGAGGGAGCTTTAGAGAGAACGCGCGATGAAGATAAAACCACTCACAAGCAGAAATTCCAAAAAGCGATCGCGCAACAGGCTTGGGTATATCTATTAGAACAACGTCAATTCTTACTTTCTATTACTCCTCTATTCCTGGTATTTTTGTTAACCGAAGGACTGTTCTTCTCTGGACAGCAATCCTTTACCAGCGTTCTCGGCTTCGCTGGAGTACTGGGTAACTCTCTTGTTGGTGGGATTTTTCCAGTTCTCCTACTGGCTTCTAGCCGACAAAAGGGTGAAATTTTACCAGGTATTGTTTTAAAGCTGCTCAACTCTCCCTGGTTACTTGGCAGCATCTATAGTTTCTCTTTGTTTATCCTTCTACTCCACGGCTTATTCATCTGGCAAAATCCCCTAGCCCGGATCGCTGTCTTGGGCGTTACTATCCTCTCCTTAGCAGCTACCTTCGTGATGTGGCAGACTGGAGCCTTCATGTCCCGCACGGTAATAGAGTTACAAGAAAACAAGCAACAAGGAGGACAAACTTTCTTCAAAATAACCGCCGGTGGCCGACCAAAAACAGCACAAGTCAAACTAGGATATGCAGACGGCGAAGAAACCCATCAAGCGGCTTCTGTAGAAATTCCCTCTCTCTCGTCTCTGCGTTATGCCATTTTTCAATTACCAACTAAAGAATCAGAAGAACTCAGGGTGTGGGCGCACAGCAATAACCCTAACGGTGACTCTGAAAGCTTGCCCGCATTCTTAGAAATAAATCGAGAAAACCGTAAGATGCAGTTTGATTTAAAACTGTTCGGCGGCAAGGTTTTATTGCCTCTGATTAACGGTAAATACTGCTTAAAACTTGAATTCCCAACAGCCGGATGATGCAGGGGGCAAGGGGCAGAGGAGCAGGGAGCAGGGGGAGCAGGGGGGACAAGAAAGACAAGGGGGAATTATTTAACTAGTTTCTTCCCCAATGCCCAATTCCCAATGCCCAATGCCCAATTCCCAATTCCCAATTCCCAATTTAGGAGTATTTTATGAGTCAAATTATTTCTGTTCATTCATTCCGTGGCGGTACTGGCAAATCTAATATGACTGCCAACCTAGCTACGACTCTAGCATTACAAGGAAAAAGAATAGCTATCATTGATACCGACATTCAATCACCAGGAATTCACGTTATTTTTGGTCTGAACGAGCAGAAGATGAATAATTGTTTAAATGATTATCTGTGGGGTAAGTGTGCAATTGAAGATGCTGCCTACGATGTCACTCATCTTTTAAAGGGAGAAGGAGGCAGTGGTAAACTTTACCTGATTCCTTCTAGTATTAATCCCGGTCAAATTACCCGAATTCTACGTGAAGGATATGACGTAGCCAGACTCAACGATGGTTTTTACGAAATCATTAATGCTTTAGATTTGGATTATTTATTAATTGATACCCATCCCGGACTCAATGAAGAAACTTTACTTTCTATTGCAATTTCGGATATTCTTGTTGTGATTTTACGTCCAGATCAACAAGACTTCCAAGGAACTGCTGTGACACTGGAAGTTGCCCGCAAATTAGAAGTACCTAAGATGATGCTGGTAGTTAATAAAGTATTATCTACATTCGATTTTAATGCTTTGCAACAAGAGGTAGAGTCTACCTATAAAACCCCAGTTGCTGGTATTGTTCCCCTATCAGAAGATATCATTCGCCTTGCCAGTAGTAATATTTTCTGTTTGCTCTATACAAGCCATCCCTTCAGTCAGGTAGTGCAAAAAATTACTGCACAAATTATTAGGGAACAAGCCAAGGTAGCGGTTAGAGGAGCTTTTTAATGGAACGGCAAAAATTTCGGGCTGCCATACTTGCCGCTTATGGTGCTACTGAATCGGAAATCGAAGAACTGCTAGTTTACAATCAAAATGTTTTTGAACATGATAACTGGCAACCATCTCTAAAATTTCCCCTCGAACCAGAATTGCATATTGAGACTTGGGAAAATTACGCTGTCAACGCTAGAGAAATAGGTGTTTTTGAAACCCTCAAGCAGGTATTTGTTCAATTTTCGTTTCCTATTCAAGAAGGAATTAGTCAAACTGAAGCCTACCGTGCTGCTACTTTGAAAGGAGTTAATCTTGATGGCATCTCTGAGGCGACTGATTTAGTTCTTGAACATCCAGACAAGCTAGATTTAAAAATTTATCAAAGTTTAGCTGGGGCGATTCCGGTTATACTTCCTGGTAATCGAGAGGATTTTGTTTCTTTAGTGCGATCGCTAACCAAACGTAATGAACCCCAATTCATTCCAGATTCTATGGGGGCTTGTATGGTTGCTGGTTACAATAATTGGGATCGAATTCGCCGCTATCGCCAACAATGGGAAAGAGAAAATCCAGCAAATTGCTCTGAAACAGCTTGGACAACAGAGTTTAAACGGCTGATTCCCGATAAAAATCGCTATCAAGACCGATTTATTATTCTCAGCGATGGATTTTATAGTAACGTTTCCCCTAGTGATATTGGACTTCCAGAATCAGAATGGCGGCGTTTATCTCTGACAATTCGCTTGGAACACGAATGCACTCACTACCTTACCCGCCGCCTATTTAACTCAATGCAAAATAATCTCCTCGACGAGCTAATCGCTGACTATCGAGGGATTGTTGCTGCGACTGGAGGCTATCGAGCCGATTGGTTCTTACGTTTTATGGGTTTAGAATCATTAGACAATTATCGAGAAAGCGGTAGATTGCAAAACTATCGGGGTGAACCGCCGCTTTCAGATGGAGCTTTTAGGATTTTACAAGCTTTAGTGACAGATGCAGCTTTGAATTTAGAGCGTTTCGATGCTGAATATATTAATAAATTAAGCGTTGGTAATGAGCGGAATTTGTTAGCGATCGCCTTGACTTATTCAACATTAGAAGAATTAGCTTCCCAAGAAAATACTTCCTATCTTGTGACGATTTTAGAGCAACTAGAGACTGAGAGTTAAGAATGAGGAGTTAGGAGAGTTAGGAACTATGATTTTCCCTCAATTTCCAATTCCCAATTTTCCAAAAAAATAATTGCAGGTAAAGCAATGAGAGAAGTTTTACTCCAAGAACTGAGCAATAGCGATATAGATTGGATGCTCACCACGAGTCATAAACGTGAGATAGCAGATGGAACTGTTCTTGCCCAGGCAGGAAAAACTGGTGATACTTTCCATATTCTTTTAGAAGGAACTTTGATAGCTACTGTTTCTCAAACTCGTCATAATCCTTTAGCTCGTGCTTTTGCAACTATAGAGGGAGACGGAATAGCCGGTTTAGAAGTTGCAAGATTTTCTAGTGGTGAAGTAGTCGGAGAAAATTCATTAATTGGCGTTCCTTCGACTACTAATATTCAAGCTTTAGAAAAATCGTTGTTGATGTCTATTCCTCTGGATCAATTAGCAGCTAAGTTGAAGCAGGATGCCGGATTTTCGGCTCGATTTTATCGTGCGATCGCAATTTTATATTCTGACAGATTACAAAATCTAATTTCACGCCTTGGCCGTAGTAAGCTCGTTCAAATGCAGCCAATTAGAGATGTACTTTTTATTTTTGGAAAATTGCATGATAGCGACCTCGATTGGTTTACTGCTAATGGTAAACTTAAGAGAATTGCTCCTCAAGAGATCCTCCTACGCCAGGGAGGGCCAGTAGATGCGTTATATGTCCTCCTGCAAGGACAAATGGCCGTTTCCATTTCTAGCAACCAAGATAATCCTTTGACTCGCATCTTTGCAACCTTGGAAGGAAACAAAGCCTCAGAACAAGAGATTGCCAAATTATACAAAGGCGAAATCATGGGAGAAGCGACTTTTATTGATGGACGCTTACCTTATGCAGATATTAAGGCGGTAGAAGATTCTTTAGTACTAGCGATCGCTCGTTCGGAATTGCTAGCTAAATTACAGCAAGATGTCGGTTTTGCGGCTCGATTTTATCGCGCGATCGCAACTCTACTTTCAGATAGATTCCAAGGACTTCTGAACCGAATGGGCTATAGAAGACACACTTATAGTCCAGGACAGACATTGAGCGAAAAAGTTAAATATGAGGATGAACTAGATTCTGATATTTTAGAGCAGATGTCATTGGCTGCGGTCAGATTTGATTGGATGTTAGAAAATTTAAAAGCAATTTAGATAGCATCAATATTTCTGTTCGCATTATTTCCGCAAACTTTGATGAGGTAAAGTTATGACTTTTTTCGCAAATGCGGGTTACAAAATTTTAAAAGCCTGTGTTAATCAAAGTGAAGGGATGCATCCACGGATATTTTGTCGGCGATGGTTTGGCTTAGAAGACGTTCAAGAAGATGGCAGACTTCGCTTCACAGAAACACAAGTTTTAGCCATAGAATCAGAACATGGCTATCGAGAGAAATGTGTCAATTTAATTGCCAAGATATTAAAGATTAAACCTAATACAGTTCAACGATGGGGCAAAGGGGTAGAGTTTAACAACCTACCTTCAGATAAGCGACATCAATATGAAACCTATCTTCGTTACGTCGATATGCTGAGAGTGTTAAGTGCAAATTTGGCTAAACACGATGAAAGCTTAGTCATCAAGCTGTTGAATAGCTCAACAAAATCAGTAAAAGAAATCAATTCAGAATCTTTCAATTTCCAAGTTTCAGACAAATCGGAAATACTCGTTTAAACAATAAAATCAACACTCTTATGGTAAAAAAAAACTCACACCCATAGTAGTCTGTCAAATTTAAATTGATAGGTAAGTTCGTAGTAAGGACTTTAGTCCTTACATTTCAGGTTCATTAGTCGTTTATGGGGGAAATCCCCGCGCTAACTCACTAAAAACCCTTACAGCTAGCTTGACAAAGTAGTATAAACCCAAAAAAACAAAGGTCATTAATGAAAGTTCATTTAATTGGTCATGCTTCTCTTTTTGTTGAAACCCTGGATTGCAATATTCTTATGGATCCACTTTTATGGAACCCTGGAATCAGCGAAGGAATGCAGGATATTTGTCCCAAACGTCAAGTCCTCCACGACCAAATTCCTGAATTCGATATCCTGGTTATTTCTCACCAGCACATAGATCACTTCAATATTCGTTCTTTAGCTAATCTCCCCAAGCATGTAGATGTGTTGATTCCTAAAGACCAATTCCTAGAAACTTGTCTACGCAAATTAGGCTACCGTCACATTTACCCCCTCAAGGATTTCAATGAAGTCCGAATTGGTTCAACTCGTCTAGTTGCGACTCGTTCAGAGAATCGTGTTCCTGAATATGGGATGATTTTTGCCGATTCTGATGGAGTATTCTGGAATCAAGTTGATTCAATTGTTAATGCTCAAACAATTAATGAAGTCAAATCGCGCTATCCTCAAATTAATTTTTTGTTAGCTCCTTGGCAACCATTATTACAAATTCAATATCAATATAATGAATGTGTTATTTTCCCCTACGCTAGTTATAGTCATCTGCTCAAAATTATCGGTTTAACCGCACCAAAAGCTATTGCTCCAGGTGCTAATGGGTTCAAACAGATTAATGGTTCATCTTGGCTAAATCAGATCGTCTTTCCTGTGACGCGAGAGCAATTCTGTCATGATGTGCAACAGGCATATCCGACGATTCAAGATCGGATATTTAGCTTCGATCCGGGCGATGTTATCACCTTGAACAATGGTGAAGTTAGCCATTCACCACAAAAATCAACCTTTGTGAAAAAGCTAGCCGATGATAGCGATAGCTTGTACTTCTCACCCGTCAATACAGACAGCAAACTCATTGACGACAATCCAGAGGGCTATGACATTGAACAGATGAAAAGCGTGATTGAGGAAGAAATATGCATTCACCTGACCAAATTCTTCAATGACAAGAAAGATTCTTTGTTTATGGAGTATGGCTACTGGAAAGCCATTTATCAGCTAGAAGTCATCTTCCCGACTCATTCTGAAGCTTGGTATTTTGATTTCAGCGAACATTCCATCCAATGCCGACGAGGGAAGAATCCTTTAGCCAACGTCTTTACTTTAATCGCTGCTTCCAGCTTCTATGGACTGTTAAAAGGTATTAAAGGGTGGGATTACGCGAATTTTGGTGGTTACTATCGTTGTTTTAATAAAGTTTATCAAGCTACTCTCTACGGCATTATCAGGCCATTCGACGATTCCAACCAGGGAATTCCAGATCCTCTGAGCCTTAAATTTCCCTACAAGGAAGTCTATGAGCGGGTTCGCTTTTATGAAATTGAAAAATGGGGTCAAGTAAATGACGAGCAAACCATCGACAAAAATAGTCAAAATCCGATGGTTATCATTGGCAATACTCTGATTAAACCCCAGCATAAAGTTCAGTGCATTTAAAATACAGGCAGTTTTTAAACCAATACGCTTGGGTTAAGCATCTCTTTCTTCTCTCTGCGTTCTCTGCGCCTTGGCGGTTCGTTAAAAAATTGACTTTGGTAACTGAGTTTTAACCTTAACTGAACCGTATTGCTTTTTGAGTGATCGCTAATCCCATTCCTAACAAGTAAAAGTTCGTACATTAATTAGAGGATTTTTGCCAAATCCCAAGTTGTATCAAACTTACTCCCTTCTAAGGTGGCAGTAAACTACTCAAATTTCCCCTTTTTAAGGAAGATTTAGGCAGATATAAAACTATTTGATACATCCCTAGCAAATTTTAAAACATTCTCTTAAATAAAAGCAAGAGGTAACTAATGCAAATTCACTTACTCGGTCATGCTTCTCTATTTGTTGAAACCCAGGATTGCAAAATTCTCATGGATCCAATTCTCTGGGATTCTCATTGCGAAGGAATAGAAGATATTTACCCCAAACGTCAAATCCTTCACGACCAGATTCCTGAATTCGATATCCTGGTTATTTCTCACCAGCATACAGATCATTTTGATATTCGCTCTTTAGCTAGTCTACCCAAATATGTAGATGTTTTGATTCCTAAGGATAAATTCCTAGAAACTTGTCTACGCAAATTAGGCTACCGTCACATTTACCTCCTCAAGGATTTCAATGAAGTCCGAATTGGATCGACTCGTTTAGTTGCGACTCGTTCAGAGAATCGTGTTCCTGAATATGGGATGATTTTTGCCGATTCTGATGGGGTGTTCTGGAATCAAGTTGATTCGGCTGTTAATACTCAAACGATTAGCGAAGTAAAGTCTCGTTATGCCCATATAGACTTTCTTTTAGCTGGCTGGCAACCTATGCTAGAAACTCAATATCAACACAATCAAAATACCTGTTTCCCCTACGCCAATTATAGCCATCTGCTCAAACTTATCGGTTTAATTGCACCAAAAACTATTGCTCCAGGTGCCAATGGATTCAAATTCATCAACGGCTCTTCTTGGCTAAATCAGATCGTCTTTCCTGTGACGCGAGAGCAATTCTGTCATGATGTGCAACAGGCATATCCGACGATTCAAGATCGGATATTTAGCTTCGATCCGGGCGATGTTATCACCTTGAACAATGGTGAAGTTAGCCATTCACCACAAAAATCAACCTTTGTGAAAAAGCTAGCCGATGATAGCGATAGCTTGTACTTCTCACCCGTCAATACAGACAGCAAACTCATTGACGACAATCCAGAGGATTATGACATTGAACAGATGAAAAGTGTGATTGAGGAAGAAATATGCGTTCACCTGACCAAATTCTTCAATGACAAGAAAGATTCTTTATTGATGGACTATCACTACTGGAAAGCCATTTATCAGCTAGAAGTCGTTTTTCCCGACTGCTCTGAGGTTTGGTATTTCGATTTCAGCGAACATTCGATCCAATGCCAAAAGGGGAAAAATTCCTTGGCCAACGTCTTTAGCTCTATCGCTGCTTCCAGCTTCTATGGACTATTGAAAGGTATGAAGGGGTGGGATTGGGCCAACATGGGTGGCTACTATCGTTGTTTTCATAAAGTCTATCAAGCTACCCCTTATGGGATTATCAAGCCACTCGACGGTTCCAACGAGATAGTTCCAGACCCCCTGAGCCTGAAATTTCCCTACAAGGAAGTCTATGAGCAAATTCGCTTTTATGAAATTGAAAAATGGGGCCAAGTAAATGATGAGCAAACCACCGACAAAATTAGTCAAAATCCGATGGTTCTTATTGGTAATACTCTAATTAAACCTCAGCATAAAGAAATAGAATAAAATGCAAATCAAGACAAAAATATTCAAACAATAGAAGTTAAAGAAACGCTAGAGGGGTGCATCCCAGTTTTTATTATTCCAAAACAAATAAATAACAGGGAAGGATTGTTACAGAAAACGGAAGTCAGGAAGTAAGGGGATATCAGGAAGGGATAATAAAGTCATCAAGACTAGGTGTATCAATGACTCCTGAAGAAGAACAACAGATAAAAGAATATTCTCGTGCAATAGCAAAGATACTGTACAAAAGTACTACGGGTGAGCAACTCACAAGTTTGGCAAAAATAGAAGAAGTAGTACGCTCTCAAATGCGGAAGCATGTAATGCCAGAAGTAGGGTTTTTTTATCGAAAATGCCACAGGAGAAAGCAGAGGATACAAACGAAAAATAAAAAGTATTATTGGAGAACTGCCAATTACAAACTCTCAAGCACAAAAGCTAGAAATTAGACCCCATAATCAATTGAGTCCATATTTAGAAGCTTGTTGCTTACGAATCAGCGCGTCGGTATCGTATCAACGTGCGGCAGAAGATATTGAATATTTAACTGGTGTAGAAGTATCAAAAAGTGTGCAGCAACGATTAGTGCATCGTCAAAATTTTGAATTACCGCAAGTAGAATCAACTGTGGAAGAATTGAGTGTGGATGGAGGAAATATACGCATTCGTACAATCAAGGGACAAGTCTGTGATTGGAAGGGTTATAAAGCTACCTGCTTACATGAAAAACAAGCTATTGCTGCCTCATTTCAAGAAAATAGTCTTGTAATTGATTGGGTCAAAAGCCAATCAATTGCTCCTATCTTGACCTGTCTTGGCGATGGCCATGACGGTATTTGGAATATTGTCCGCGATTTTGCTCCCGAACACCAGCGTCGGGAAGTACTTGATTGGTTTCATCTGATGGAAAACCTACACAAGATTGGCGGTTCTAATCAACGGCTCAATCAGGCTAAAATCCTTCTCTGGCAAGGAAAAGTTGATGATGCTATCGCTGTCTTTGCTGACTGTCAGCTAAAACAAGCTTTTAATTTCTGTACTTATCTTGAGAAACATCGACACCGGATTGTCAATTACCAATATTATCAAGCAGAACAAATCTGTTCCATTGGTTCTGGTGCTATTGAGTCTACTGTCAAACAGATTGACCGTCGAACCAAAATTTCTGGCGCACAATGGAAATCTGATAACGTTCCTCAAGTCTTAGCTCAACGCCAGAGCTTATCTCAATGGATTAATCTTTGCTCACTAAATAAAAACTGGGATGCTCCCACGCTAGAGTTTGTCAAATGAACAAAGCATAAGCAGAGAAAATGCTCAGGATTTACTAAACAGAATATATGCGTCAGTCGCCAGAAAACAGACATGAATTTTGAACGAAAAAGCGGATGGCGCAGCGTAAAGCCTACGGCATAGCTACGCTTAGAGCGAGTCCGTGAGCGTCTTGTATTCTGACTCCTGTTAGCGGATAGCTAAGGTTTAGCCCATTCTGACTTCTGAATTCTTTTTCAATAATGGTAATTAATTACTAAAATTTTACAGCAATGCAAATAATTCAGACTCCATATTACTCTTTGAGAGCGAAAAGCTTCAATCCTGACTACCTTAAGCTACTACAAATGGAAATACTTTCTTCTCCGTACTTAGCAGAGAGTCAATTAAGCAATGATTTTGCAGGCACTAAAGGCTTTTCAATTGTTTTTCAAGGCTCCGAAGTTAATCAAGTCAAAGAACACTTTCCTTTCCTACAATCTTATTTAGATACTGTTTTATTACCTACATGTAATGCTTTTTATCTCAACCCTCTAATCATACAAAGAGGAGGAGGTATAAAGCCGCACGTCGATTCTAGTATTTCTGGATATTGTAAACCTAATACTATCCCAAAATTTGTTAGCGTTCTCTATATTCGAGTGCCATCTGATATGAAAGGAGGAGAATTAGTTCTGCTCAAAGAAGGAGTCACAGTAGGCGAAATCCAACCTCAAGCGAATACACTGCTGTATTTTCAAGGCTACATGAAACATTCAGTTAATAAAGTAGAAGCTTCCCAGGATAGAATTAGTCTGGTTTGTGAGCAATATATTTTAGACGAAACTCTACTTCAGAAAATACCAAAGTTTAAAATAGAATCTGGAGCCTATAGGGAAATTTCACCGTTGGAGTAAAAAGCAAATATGGTTCTTCCGATGAATTATTATAAGTAATTTATCGGAAATAATATTACTATGTTTAATCTAAAATAGAGATGTTCGAGCGAACATCTCTATTTTTTTAAGTAAAAATCTATCAAATCTGTTTAAATTCAAAAAAAATACTGTAAAACATACACAAAACTATAGGACAAACCAGATTTAATTCCTATTATATAAATAACAGGTTCTTGAGAAAAAACCCGTCTAATAATTACCAGTCAATCCAAGTATCTAGGAGTAAAATCATGTCGAAAGAAGCAGTCATCAAACTAATCGAAGTCGCTGAAAGCAACCCAACTTTGCTTAAGCAACTCCATAACGCTCAAGGGCCAGAAACAGTATTGGCAATTGGTGCAGAAAGAGGTTTTCAATTTAGCGAAGCAGAACTAATAGCAGTGATGCAAGAAAAGCAACTTTCTTTTGCCTCTCAAGAATTGTCCGAAGAACAGTTAGAAGCTATAGTAGGCGGTAAGGGAAAGAAAACTACTAATAACGATTACAGCAAGAATATTCAGTATGGAATTCAGCCATAACGTAATTATCTTTTAAGATAATTTCATCCATAACTACACTTTATCAAGAAAAGAGATGTTTAAATTAATGTCTCTTTTTTATTTTATATTCTCGGATTAAACTTATATAAACTAAAAAAACGCTGTAAATCATACACAAAAAACTATCATTAACTCATGAAAAATCCTATTGTATAAACATCAGTTTTTCCAAGAAAACAATTTCATCATTCTAGGAGTAAAATCATGTCAAAAGAATCAGTCATCAAACTAATCGAAGCCGCTGAAAGCAACCCAACTTTGCTTAAGCAACTCCATAACGCTCAAGGGCCAGAGACAGTGTTGGCAATCGGTGCAGAAAGAGGTTTTCAATTTAGTGAAGCAGAACTAGTAGCTGTTATGCAAGAAAAGCAACTTTCTTTTGCCTCTCAAGAGTTGTCTCAAGAACAGTTAGAAGCTGTAGTTGGTGGTAAAGGAAAGAAGACTACTAATAACGATTACAGCAAGAATATTCAGTATGGACTTCAACCATAACGTAATTATCTTTTAAGATAACTACATCCATAACTACACTTGATAAATAAAAGAGATGTTTAAGTTAGCATCTCTTTTTTTATATCAAATTTCAGGATAAAAACAAAATTTTTGGAGATTAAAAATAACACTGTAACTCATACACAAAAAGGTGTTATTTACTTATTAAAATTACTATTGTATAAACATGAATTCTTCCAGGAAAAACAATTCCATAATTCTAGGAGTAAAATCATGTCAAGAGAATCAGTCATCAAACTAATTGAATCTGCCGAAAATGACCAAAACTTGCTTAAGCAACTCTATAGCGCTCAAGGGCCAGAAAGTATCTTAGCTATTGCATCTACAAGAGGCTATAAATTTAGCGAAGAAGAACTATTGTCTGTCATGCAGGAGAGACAGCTTTCTTTTAGCACTGATGTGTTGTCTGGTGAAGAACTAGAGGCTATAGCTGGTGGTAAAGGTGATGTTAAAGCTACATATAATGATGCTAGCAAGACTTTGTATTTTCCACAAAAGAAAAAGTAGATTTAAACCATAAGGTTTGTGTTTTAGACGAGAGTTTCAATGGAGCGGCGACTTTTGTAAATTTAAGACCGAATTTTTGTCGCTCCAGCAACTAAAAATGTAATTTTTAGCTCAAACTCTACAATATAGGATAGGAAATCAGTGTGTATACCATAGCCCGTCTTCACAATTTTGGCTGTGCATTTCTTTATAGTCCCCTGACTTATCCTCTTTATCGTTCTTGGTTGCGAACTCTAACCATAAAGGGAAATATAATAGCCATTGGTGCATCTGTTGCGGACAAGCCTGTTGGTTTAGCTTTAGCTGAGATATTAAGAGATGGTTCGGCAAAGTTGCTTTCTATTTTTGTGGATCCAAACTCTCGATGCTTGGGAATTGGCACAGCTTTAGTGCATAGCTTAGAAGAGGAGCTAATTTTAAGAAATTGCACGAGTATTGAAATAGTTTATATAGCTGGTAAATCGACTAGTCTAGCATTAGAATGTCTGCTTAAAAAGTGTAATTGGCCATCTGCAAAACCTCGGATGCTAATTTGTAAGACAACGACAAATGATATGACTAATGCACCTTGGATGAAGTTATCCAGAATGCCTGCTGCTTATGAAATTTTCCCTTGGATGGAAATTACTTTCCAAGAGCGCGTCGCCCTGAAAAAGCAACAAGAAGAAAAGCGGTGGATGGCATCTGATGCAATTCCTTTTGATTACGAACAGGATTTAGAACCTATCAATAGTATAGGATTGCGCTACAAAGGAGAGGTTGTTGGTTGGCTTATTACTCATCGTACTGCTCCTGACACTATCCGTTATACGTGTAGCTATGTCCGACCTGATATTCAAAAAATGGGTCGAATTATTCCTTTATATATCAGAGCGACTCAACTTCAGATGGAAGCTGGAATTAGTAGAGGAACTTGGACTGTTTCTCTTATGCATACCTCTATGATTGCTTTTGTGAAAAAGCACATGGGGCCATACTTGATATCTCTTGAACAGTCTATGGAATCATCTAAATTATTAAGTCATTTATAAAGTAAAAGTTGATGGATAACTCCAATTAATTGGTTGTGATCGCTAGTTTCATAAAGATGTTCACCAACTATTTCGAGGAAGACTGAAAAGGTTTTAAATGGATACTAAATATCGTTGGTCAAACACACAAAATAATACCAAAATCGTCAATTCCATCAATGCTAAATTTGATGAATTTGGTAGTAAACAAATACCACAACGTCTACATTACTTTTTTGAAAATCGATGTGATATCGACGCTAATGCTCTTGCTATTGTCTGTGAAACAGAAAGCCTTAGCTATGCTGAACTTGATGCACGAGCTAACCAATTAGCCAACTACTTCGTGCATAAAGGTATCAGCCAAGGTGACAGAGTTGGTATTCTACTCGAACGCTCAGTTAACACCTATATAACTCTGCTGGCTATACTCAAGAGTGGTGCTGCTTTTGTACCTTTAGATTCGTCTTTTCCTCAAGATAGAATCGCCTTCATTGCTGAAAATGCATCCCTGAATTTGCTCGTTAGTAGCACAAAATTAAGTGAGCTAACTGTGGGAGTTTCCTGTCTGGTTTTGATGCTGGACACTGTAGCAACAGATGTTGCAGCCCAGGCAAAGACGCGGATTGAACTTTCAGATTTAGAAGATGAACTTTGTTACATTATCTACACTTCTGGTTCGACTGGTCGCCCCAAGGGTGTTGCTGTTAACCATTCAAATATATGCAGCTTTATCACTATATGTACGCCGATTTATGGTGTTAAGAGTTGGGATCGAGTTTATCAAGGCATAATTATCGCCTTTGATTTCTCTTTCGAAGAGATTTGGCCGACCTTGGCTGTTGGAGCAACGATTATTGTCGGGCCAACAGATCATCGAAAAATAGGTTTAGACCTTGCTGATTTTCTGATTGAGCAGAAAGTGACAATGCTTTACTGTGTCCCTACGCTACTGGCTACAGTAGATAAGGATATACCTGCAATACATACCTTGATAGTTGGTGGTGAAGCCTGTTCCCAGGATTTAGTCAAGCGTTGGAGTCATTCTGGTCGGCGGATGCTCAATACTTATGGGCCAACAGAGACGACGATTACTGCTCTCTGGACTGAGCTAGTACCAGACAAAGCGGTGACTATTGGTAAACCATTACCGGATTACAGCGTTTATATTTTAGATGAGCATCTGCAAGAAGTACCACTAGGTGAGATTGGGGAAATCTGCATAGGTGGAATTGGTGTCACCCAAGGTTATGTTAATCTTCCAGAACAAACTGCTTCTAAGTTTGTTACAAATCCCTTTGAGCAAAGTCATAAGGGAGAAAAAATATATCGTAGTGGCGATCTCGGTCGGGTAACACCGGACGGCGAAATAGAATTTCTGGGCCGGATCGATCATCAAGTAAAGATACGCGGTTATCGGCTTGAACTTACAGAAATTGAGGCGATTTTACTAGAGAATCAGGAAATTGAGAATGCTATTGTTTCACTTGTATCTATTAATGATGCAGTCAAAGAATTAGCAGCTTATATTACATTACATATTCCTGTTACTGACCCCGAAGCTCTGAAATATAGCCTGTATACATCATTAAGTAGCCGTTTGCCTAGTTACATGGTGCCAGCATTCATTGATATTTTGGATGCCATTCCCACGCTACCAAATGGAAAAGCAGATCGTTCTAAGCTACCTACACCAATTACTACACGGCTCAAGCAAAATTCTGGTAATTATGTACCGCCAGCTACAGAACTTGAGCAAGAACTAGCTAATACTTGGGGTCATATTTTCGGGAACAACAATATCTCAGTTGAGGAAGACTTCTTTGAGGATCTTGGTGGTCATTCGTTATTTGCGGCTCGAACCATCTCTAATTTAAGACTCAACCCAATATTGCAGTCCCTTTCTATTGCTGATTTGTACTCCCATACAACTATCCGGGCTTTAGCGAACCACATCAAGGGTATTCAGCAACAGCAAAGTAAGCCAATTTCTCAGATATATACCAAGTCACATCGGACACTGCGACATCATAGCAACCTACGGGTGTGGTTCTACGGAGGTATACAGACATTATTGCTCTATCTGCTGTTTGCTATTCTTGGAGTTCCATTGATATTGGTGTTAGCAAATACTCATAGCTGGTCATCACCACTCCAGATTTGTACTAGAGCTATTCTGGTTTCAGCTAGTTGGTTATTGATTACCTTAATGCTGCCAATAATAGCGAAATGGCTGCTTATCGGTCGGTTCCGCCCTGGTCGTTATCCATTGTGGGGTTGGTATTATTGCCGTTGGTGGTTGGTAAGAAAGATTATAGAACTAGCACCACTCAATTATTTGGCAGGTTCGCCCTTAATGCCTTTTTATATGCGGTTGCTGGGCGCACGCATTGGTAAAGGATGTCACATTGGGACTAAAGACTTACATCTACCTGATTTGATTGCGATCGCAGACGAAGTGAGCATCGGCTACAGTGTTCAAATACAACCTTTTATTATTGAGGATGGTTGGCTGTATCAATCACCTATCCAAATTGGTGCTAATACCTTTATCGATACTAACTCAGTAGTCATGCTTGGTAGTAGTGTTGGTCAGGGAGTGCAGCTAGCTGAACAGTCTTTGGTGGCGGAAGATCAAACAATTCCAGATTATCAGACTTGGGCGGGGTCGCCTTCTGCACGCACCAGTGATGTCGATCCGATTGTTACCGAAATTAGCGATCGCAAAACACCTTCTCTCAAGTGGTCGCCAGTATTGTGGCTAGGTTTTGTGGCTGGACTTGTTCTGCTTGAGACTTTGCCGTTGATGATTTTTACTCCAGGCTTAGTATTTGAGTACTTTGTATCCCAAGGGGAACTGCTCAAAGAACTTGTATATACACCGATTGCAGGTCTGTTGTATACACTTACCGCCTGTACGTTAGTCGCCCTTGGTAAGTGGTTAGTTATGCCAACTACCCGCCCCGGAATTTTTCCTGAGCAATCTGGTTTTGGTTTGCGTAAGTGGCTGGCTGACAAGCTAATATTTACCAGTTTAGCAGTGACTAACACCCTCTACGCTACGCTTTATACAGCGCCTTGGCTGCGTTTGTTGGGAGCTAAAATCGGGCCAAGGTCAGAAGTTTCGACGGTATCGCACATCGATCCTAATTTGCTGACGGTGGGTGCTGAAAGTTTTGTTGCCGATTTTGCCACAATTGGGCCAGCGAAATACTACAACGGTTTCATCTCATTGGGAGCGACTAAACTTGGTAGTCGTTGCTTTGTGGGTAATGCGGCTCTCGTACCGGGAAATACACATCTCGGCGATAATAGTTTGATTGGTGTGCAATCTGTACCACCCACTCAGCCTGTGAAATCTGGTACATCATGGCTTGGTTCGCCAGCAATTTTTCTACCACGCCGTCAGCAAAACGAATGCTTTGATGAAAACGTGACTTTCCGACCATCTATGTGGCTAGTCGCTGGTCGTCTAGCGATCGAGTTTGTGCGAATTGTCTTACCACCGACACTGATCTATGTCCTGTTTATTCAGAACCTTTTAGGGACAACTTGGTTAATGTCAGTAGTATCAATACCAATGCAAATAGCTCTATGGCCAGTAATTTATTTGACCTCTTCGCTGCTATTAACTATATTGGTCGCAATCTTGAAATGGATTACAGTTGGGCGTTATCGACCCCGTGTAGAGCCACTTTGGTCTAACTTTGTCCGACGCACAGAGTTAATTACTGGGTTATATGAAACTGTAGCTGTACCATTTTTACTCAAGTGGTTTACTGGTACACCACTGCTAGCACCGCTTTTGCGCCTGTTTGGTGCCAAGATTGGCCGGCGAGTTTATATGGAGACGACATTCCTAACGGAGTTTGACTTAGTTCGCGTTGCAGATGATGCTGCGATCGCTAATTTAACATCACTTCAAACCCACTTGTTTGAAGATCGAGTGATGAAAATGTCCAAGTTAAGGATTGGTCGGGGTTGTAGTGTTGGCACTCGTTCTGTAGTTTTATACGACTCCGAGATGGAAGCTGGTGCAAAACTGGATGCTCTATCTCTGGTCATGAAGGGCGAAATGTTGCCATTTAAGAGCCACTGGCAAGGGATTCCATCTCGCTCAGTTGACTAGTATTTTTTTGAGGGTTTGTAGTAAAAACTTTAGTGCTTAAAAAATAAAGAACTAAAGTCTTTACTACAAACTTCCTTACCTATCAATTTAAGCTGGACAAACTAGTAGAAGATGCTGCTAACAAGGCAGCAAGGAGTAATAATATCATATTAAAATTGATTGACAAAATTCTCTCCTCTGCTCTCTAATACTGCTCGATTAAGTATATTTGGAGGCTGGTAAAACGTAATTGCCTACATAAATTTGAATTTTTTCATCAAGTTACAACTGAAGGGATTGATGATGAAGCTTAACAAATTCACATTATTGTTTTTCAAAAGCATATTGTCAGAATGGCTTTTCAAAAGTTTTGTTCCGAGTTTGATAATATTTCTTACCCTCACACTTGTCGGTATTCCTCTGAAAGTAATTGCATCTAAAGACAATTCCAATAATGAAATTGAAACCCTCCAAATTGAGATTACACAACAGGATCTCAAAAATATTGATGAGCTAGTTAGGATTGCTGAACTTCATTCTGCTGAAATACAAGAGGCAAAAGCTGGAATGGGACTGAGTTCCTTTGATGATGTAATGAGTATCGAATTATCTACATCTACATCAAACGATAGCTCATTTACAAGCGATCGGGATCTCTCACTTGCTATCACAATTGATCCGATTAAAATCTTTACCGTAACCAAACAATTATCTGTTGCCGAAACTCGTTGGAATGAACAAAAGCGTCAAAAACGAGTAGCTGTTGTACAATCCTACGTTGACTATCTACAAGCACGTCAAGCCTCAAAAATTGCCATTTACCAAATACAACAATTTACAAGTAGTTCGCGTGTTGCTAGTCTCCAGCCACAAACAAACTCTCAAAAAATAATTAATCATATTGGAAATCCTGATTATGTTGCAGTTGTGACAAAAATGCTAAATACAAATACACGCGAACGAGTGGCTTTAGAGCAACTAGCAGCCTGTATTGGCTTATCACCACAAGCAACAATTACCATCATCAATAAATAATAAGTGTTAATATTAGAGTTTAACAGTTTTATAGTATTTAAATAACAAAAATAGGATTAGTAATTGCGGTAGAATTAAGTGTTGGATTTAGCGAAGCATAACTACTAACTGTGATGCCTCAGAAGCAAAATAAAGTTGCTTCTGAGGCATTTTCAGATGAATATTTTGAAGCTGTAGCTGGTGGTGAAGGAAATATTTTACAAAGAACCTATACTAGACTGTTACCAATTACTATGGTAAAGGTAAAGTAAAATTTATGTTCTAAATTAGGGTTTCAAAATAACGGCATAAAATGACAAATTTAAGTGGTTAATAAAGATAAGTTGTAAATAATGCAAATTTTCACAAATCACACAAAAACAAAAAAGCCGATTTTAAATGTATTTAAAATCGGCTTTTTTGATTGTCTATTAAGCTGCAAGACTTAGATAAATAAAGCAAAAAATCACTAGATAATGATAGAACTCCTGTCTGATTTATGAACAATATTCCAGATAAAACCCTAGTAAAATGGGCTTTTCAGTCTCAGAGTGTTTTCAAAAATCAAATTGGAATCCTATATATGGTATTCCTAAATCATGAATGAGAAATAGTAAAGGCTGAAAAGCTTATTAAAACTCTTTTTTAGCCTTTCTAAATTTTCACAAATCACATAGGATTACTATAGTATATCTAGGGTTACTTTAGAGGATGTTTGAAAAGTCCTCTTGTCGGTATCAAAAATTTTAGATCCCTCTAAATCCCCCTTCAAAAGGGGGGACTGTGATTCCGGTTCCCCCTTTTTTAAGGGGGGTTAGGGGGGATCTAAAGTGCCTAAAGTCACAGCGAAACACTTTTCAAACAACCTCTTACAGTACCAATTCTCCAGTTGCCCACAGAACCTTTGAAACCATTGAAATCTGGTTTACCTTCTCTGGTGGGAAATTTTATAGTAATGACGTTTTTACCACCAGCGATTTGCTTGAGGTCTTCTTCTAAAAGTTCCGCAGAAATGATAATTTCTTCGTTGTTATTAGACATCTTTTTCTCCTATTGGATTGGCTAATATGACAACAAAAAAATGAGTAAGAATATTAGCTTACTGCTTGTTTGTTACAGCTTGCTTTTTTCATCTGTTGCTTTTGTTGAGTCCATATTAATATCTATTTGAGGGATAAATAAATTCATTATTTTTACCTAGAAATGATGTTTTTTACGAATGGAGCTATTAATATTGTAACGCTTGTTAAAACTTCAAAAGTGCATTTTTTCATAAAAATTCTTCCTTGTGGATAGATATTGCATTCTATATACTGACTACAGGTTATTTCTAAGCTATTTATTGACTGCAATATAATACTAAGTACTTATGAGCGTTTCACACAAGGAAAAGGAAAAAAATAAACTCTTCCGCCAAGAGTCTTTAGAGCGTTTATCTTCTCCTGAAAGACTAGACCAACTTATGCGTGTAGTCGATCCAAAAAGTTGGATACCTCTAGCCACTTTGGGATCTCTATCAATAGTTGCTCTAGTTTGGAGTATTTTTGGACGTATTCCTATTACAGTCGATGGGGTAGGAGTTCTAGTTTATCCTAGTACAGTTGTTCCTCTCCAGTCGAGATTTTCGGGGCAATTGGTGGCTTTGAAAATCAAACAAGGAGATGTCGTCAAAAAGGGCGATATTTTAGCAACACTCGATCAAGTGGATCTCCGCGAACAGCTACAACTTGTACGAGGAAAATTCAAACAGTTGCAGATGCAAAACCACGAAGTTAAGTTACTGCAAATAAAGCGCAGAGATGGAGAGATTAAAACAATTCAAGAACAACGAGAAACTCTCGATCAAAGGCTGCAAATGATGCAGAATTTGACTCCACTTTTAAAAGATAAAGGTTTGATATCAATACAGGTAGAGCGGCAAAATCAAACACAACGTTTGCAAACGCTTCAAGGGCTAATTCCTACATATAAAATGCGATTAAAAAATCGTCAAATGTTGTTTGAAGAAGGCGCAATACCTGACGATACATTACTACAATCACGGCAAGAATACTTAGATAACATGGCTAGCATCGAAGAGGTAAAATCTCAGTTAAAGCAACTCGATGTCAAAGAAGCAGAAGCTCTACAACAATATTTATCCAACTTGAATGAAATTAAAAATATCAAAGCTCAACTACAATCGCTCAAGAGTCAAAAAACAAGTTCAGATCAACAAAACCTAGAATCTTCAACGTCAAGAAAAAAAGAAATTCAAGATGTTCAGCGAGATATTACCCGCCTTGAACAACAAATAAATACTAATAGTCAGATTGTCAGTCAACATTCGGGCCGGATTCTCGAAGTTACTATTAATCCAGGTCAAGTTATTCAGGAAGGAACTCGCATTGCCAATATTAATACAGAAAATCGACCGGAAAAGCTAGTGGGTGTCACTTATTTTCCTGTTGGAGATGGCAAAAAAATTCAATCGGGGATGAAGATTCAAATCACGCCCCAAACTGTTAAGCGAGAACGTTTTGGTGGTATTGTCGGAACAGTTACAGATGTCTCTCCGTTTCCCATCACTACTGAGGCGGCTGCAAATGTGGTAGGCAATCCGCAAATAATTGCGGGGCTAGTCTCTGAAAAGCAACCGGTTGTGATCCAAGTATCTGCAAATCTAGAGCCGGACTCTCAAACTTTTAGTCATTATAAATGGTCTTCATCTCAAGGGCCCAATATGACTATTTCTGCGGGAACTACGACATCTGTTCGAGTCAAGGTGGAAGAAAGAGCGCCAATTACGTTTATCTTTCCAATTTTGAGGTCTGTCAGTGGTATCTACTAATCCTACACTCACAACACCAATTAATCTTGGGCTGTACTTGCAACGACTGCTGTCGAAAGGCCGCAAGCGAGTTAAAACTCCGACACTTTTGCAAATGGAGGCTGTTGAGTGCGGTGCCGCAGCATTAGGAATTATTCTCAGTCACTATGGTCGGATTGTTCCTTTACCTGAGTTGCGTCAAGAATGCGGAGTTTCCCGCGATGGTAGTAAAGCTTCTAATGTACTCAAAGCAGCAAGAAATTATGGACTTGAAGCCAAGGGTTTAAAACAAGACCTGGGACAATTACAAGAGCTAAATCTTCCTTATATTGTGTTTTGGCAATTTAACCACTTTTTGGTGTTGGAAGGATTTAGTGGACAGCGAGTTTATCTCAACGACCCTGCTAGCGGGCCGCGAACGGTATCTTTAGAAGAGTTTGATGAGGGATATACCGGAGTGGTACTGGTTATGGAACCGGGGGCGGAGTTCGCTAAAGGTGGTCGCAAAGCTAACACGCTTTTTTCGTTGCGATCGCGCCTCAAGGGTGCTGTTGGTGCTTTAATTTACTGTACAGTCGCAGGTTTCTTTCTCACCCTGGCGGGATTAGTAGAACCCGTATTCAGCCAAGTATTTGTCGATGAAATCTTAATTGAGGGAAGACAGGCTTGGTTACGCCCGCTACTTCTGGGCATGGTAATTACCGCAGTTTTTCAAGGTGGATTAACCCTACTCCGATTACGGTACTTGCGTCGCTTGAAAATTAAGCTATCTGTAGGAATGTCTGGTGGCTTTCTCTGGCATATTCTCCGCTTACCGATGAGTTTTTACGCTCAAAGATTTGCTGGAGAAATTAGCGATCGCACTCGTCTTAATGACCAAGTTGCAGAGGTTCTCTCAGGACAACTGGCAACTACTGTGATTGATACAGTAATGGTCATCTTCTACATCCTAGTCATGTTTCAATATGATGAAATACTGACTTCTATCGTAGTTGGATTTGCTGCCATTAATATCTTGACCTTGCGCTGGATTTCTCGACAACGCATAGATGCAAGTCAGCGATTGATGCAAGAATACGGTAAAGCGGCTGGTGCATCGATTGCCGGACTGCAATATATTGAAACTTTGAAGGCATCGGGAGTAGAGTCAGATTTCTTCTCTAAATGGTCTGGTTACTATACTAAAGCAATTAATTCTCAGCAGGAATTGGGAGTCGCTAACCAAATTTTTTCAGGTTTACCTGTGTTGTTAACTTCCCTTTCATCAGCTTTATTACTGGTTATCGGTGGCTGGCGAGTTATTGAAGGAAATCTCAGCATTGGAATGCTCATTGCTTTTCAAGCGATCGTTCAGAATTTTCAAGAACCTGTTAACAATTTGGTTGGCTTTGCTGGCACTCTTCAAGAGCTAGAAGGAAATTTAATCCGTTTGGATGATATATTAAATAACCCAACTGACAATCAAATAGAAAATAGCAATAATTCGTTGTTATCTGTGCAGCAGGATCGAGATATTGCTCGGCTTCAAGGGTATATCGAATTACGCAACTTGACCTTTGGCTATAGCCGTTTAGACTCTCCCCTGATTGAAAATTTTAATTTATCAGTTCAACCAGGACAACGGGTTGCTTTAGTCGGTGGGAGTGGTTCTGGCAAGTCAACGATTGCCAAACTTGTTACAGGACTATACGAATCGTGGTCTGGAGAAATTCGCTTTGATGACCGATTAAGAGAAGAAATTGCACAGGAAATATTAACTAATTCCATCGCCTTAGTGGAGCAAGATATCTTGCTATTTTCGGGAACCGTCAAGGATAATTTAACTTTATGGGATACTACAGTTCCCGATAAAAATTTAAGACAAGCTTGCCAAGATGCTGCTATTGAAGATGTAGTGAATTCTCTAGCTGGAGCATATAATTCTGAATTGATAGAAGGAGGTACAAATTTAAGTGGTGGCCAACGGCAACGCCTAGAAATTGCCCGCGCCTTAGCGCAGAATCCTTCTATTCTGGTTATGGATGAAGCTACCAGCGCGTTGGATTCAGAGGCAGAAAAGATTATCGATCAAAATCTCCGCCGACGGGGTTGTACTTGTCTAATTGTTGCTCATCGCTTGAGTACTATCCGTGATTGCGATGAAATTATTGTCTTAGAACGCGGCAAGGTTGTGCAAAGAGGTACTCATGAAGAGTTGTGGCAAGTAGAAGGGGTATACTCGCGGCTGATTAGAAGTGAAGGAGAAGCTCTTGAGGAGATAAAAAATGGTTAACCAAATTAGCGATCGCCACTTTCAAGGAAAAGTATATCCTCTTAAAAGCAATGAGCCAATCCTACTCAACGATCCGCAGACTATTTGGATAGTTCACTCTGGCTCTGTAGCTCTGTTTGCCGTAACGGTCAAGAATGGTGTAATTGTCGGAACTCGCCGTTATCTTTTCAGCAGCGAATCTGGAGAAGCTCTATTTGGTACTGCTGCTCACCACGACTCAACTGAGAGTCAGATATTGGCAATTTCAATAGGAAAAGCAGAGTTACTAAAAGTAGAAAGCGAATGTTTTCGGGAATTAGTCGCTAATGCAGATATGAATGTTGTGGCATTAGTGGAAGGATGGTTGCATAAGTTCAACGCCACACTCTTGTCAGCCGTTGTCCCTCCCATTCAAATAAGAGCATCTGGACAAGAACGATTTTCGCTAATTGCTGGTCAAACTCTGCAACCAAAATCAAATACAGTCCTTTGGGTACAAGTTCAAGAAGGAGTTTTATACTCGCTAGGAATCAAAGAACTTACCCTAGTATCACAAACAGGAATAGTGCCACTGACTCATGCTATATGGATAGAGGCAGATGATGCGGCTCAAATTGCTACAGAAATCACTAGTTCCCTACGAGATACAAATACTTTACTTTCTGGACTATCTGTGCATAGTCAGCAATTCCTATTTTGGAATCAGCTGAGGGAACAGCAAGAACGCACCGAAGAACTACAGCGACTAAAAGCACGGGAAAACCTCAATCAGCAGGTGACGACAGAAGCTTTGGGAGAGCTAGCATCGCCACTGATGCCTCCAAAAGCTGACTTTTTTCAGAAAGGTGTACCACTATTAGTAGCTGCTGGTGCCGTTGGGAAAACTTTGGGGATGAAAATTTCTGCTCCTGGTAAGTCAGAAGACCTCGAACGACTCGAAAATCCTTTGGAGGCGATCGCACGAGCTTCACACTTACGGTTGCGGCAAGTTTTACTCCGGGATAAATGGTGGCAGCAAGATTGCGGCCCTTTGGTAGCATTTCTTCAGAAAGATGAAGAAACTCATCCAGTGGCGTTGCTCCCTATTTCTGCCAATCGCTACGAACTCTACAATCCAATTACCCAAACCCGCAACCCTGTTGATGCTGATATTGCCGCTAGGGTAGTTCCAGTTGCATATATGTTTTATCGGTCTTTTCCGGATAAAGCTCTTTCTGTTTTTGATGTAATTAAATTCGCCCTCGCCGGTCGCAGTAAAGACTTATTGATTATTCTTTTCGCCGGTGTTGTCGTTACTTTATTGGGAATGCTTGTACCGCAAGCTACAGCGATTTTAATTGATAATGCAATTCCTGATAGCGATCGCAATTCCTTAATGCAAGTTGGTTTAGGATTACTGGTTGCGGCTTTTGCAACAGCCCTATTTCGTTTGGTTCAAGGATTTTCTCTGCTGCGCTTAGAAACGACATCTGATGCGTCTACCCAGGCAGCGATGTGGGATAGGTTGTTAAATTTACCTGTCTCCTTTTTTCGCCAGTACACTACAGGGGATCTTCTATCTCGCACCAACTCTGTGAGCCAAATACGTCGTCAGCTAGGCGGTACGATTTTAATCCAGCTGATTACCAGTCTCTTTGCTTTCCTCAATTTAGGACTTTTATTTTACTATAGCCCTGAACTATCTCTAATTGCTGTTGCGATCGCAATAGTAACTATTGCTGTCACTACTATTTCGGGAATGATTCTGGTTCGTAAAGTTCATCCCCTCTTAGAAATCGAAGGAAATATCTTTGGGCAAGTTGTAGAGTTAATCAACGGTATATCTAAACTCCGAGTTGCTGGGGCCCAAAAGCGCGGCTTTGCCTTTTGGAGTAAAAATTACAGTCGGCAAATAAAACTCGAACTTAGCACTCAACAAGTTGAAGACATTGTGGCTGTGTTCAACACGGTGATGCCAACACTTACATCTGGAATACTTTTTTGGTTTACAGTCCAGCTACTAATGAAAGCTGAAATGACTGGCACAGCTGGATTAACTATTGGGACTTTTCTGGCATTCAATAGTGCTTTTGGTACTTTTGTCGGCGGGGCGACAGGGATGAGTAACACGGTAACTGATATTTTACAAGTTATCCCACAATGGAAACGCGCCCAGCCAATTGTGGAGATGTTGCCGGAAGTAGAACATAACAAAGCAGATCCGGGTAAACTTATGGGGAGAATCGCTGTAGACCGTGTTTGTTTCCGCTACCGAAAAGATGGCGCTTTAATTTTAGAAGACATTAATATTTATGCTGAACCAGGAGAATTTATTGCACTAGTGGGAGGTTCTGGCAGTGGTAAATCTACCCTGTTGCGATTGCTACTAAGTTTTGAAACACCTGAAGACGGCAGCATTTATTATGATGGACAAGATTTATTGGGGCTAGATGTTAGTGCTGTGCGCCGACAGTTAGGCGTAGTTTTGCAGAATGGCAAAATTATGTCTAGTTCGATTTTTGATAACCTGGCTGGTGGTGCTAGGATTACCTTGGATGAAGCTTGGGAAGCAGCTAGAATGGCTGGGTTTGCTGATGATATCGATGCGATGCCGATGGGAATGCATACGGTTATCAGTGAGGGAGGAGGTAATCTTTCTGGTGGACAACGACAGCGATTGCTCATTGCCAAAGCTTTAGTGTTGAAACCTCGGATTTTGCTGTTTGACGAGGCAACCAGTGCTTTAGATAATAGAACCCAAGCAATTGTGAGCGAAAGTTTAGATAAACTGCAAGTTACTCGCATTGTTATCGCCCATCGACTGAGTACAATTCGCAATGCTCATCGCATCTATGTATTGCAAGCAGGTAAGGTTGTACAACAAGGGAGTTTTGACGAGCTAGCTTTTATAGAAGGGCTATTTGCTCAGTTGATGCAAAGACAGATGGCTTAGACATCCCAATCACATAAGTTAAAAGCGTGAGTAATTCGTGACTGATAGTAGCGAGAAATTCACTTCTAATCGGATCTATTAAACCAGACATCACCTGCTTGAACAGTTTTTGCAGGGTAATAGGCATAAGCGGTGTCAGGGTTCTTTGACTCCAATACTTCTCGGTTAAGAACAAAAGCAAGGTAAAGTGATAATTGTTCACCAAGAAGTGCGATAAAAAACTGGTGCTGCTAAAAGATTTCTCTTTGATAACGCCAACGTTAGAAGCAGAGTTAATATTCAAAGCGATAGAAACAGTGATTTCTCCGTCCGTGATTAGACAAACTCTATTAGAGACAGGCAGTTGTGAAGAGCGATCACGAAAATTACCATCTGGGTTAGTAGTGTGTCAGATCATAGCGATGAATCTATGGTCATCAGATGCAATGGGGGATGTACTGAAAAATCTGGTGAATGGATTAAGTAGAGAATGGACGCGATTAGGGCAATATTGGAAAGTACCAAGTAGTTCTTCGATCAGTGAAGCAAGACAGAGGTTGGGATGTTGGACAATGAGTCGGTTGTTTCACAAGATAGTCAAACCATTAGCAACAACAAAAACTCCAGGGGCATTTTTAGGAGGACTAAGAGTAATGGCAGTAGACGGTACGGTATTGGATGTACCAGATAGTGCTGCTAATGCCAGAGTGTTTGGATATCCAGGCAGTAGAAAGGGGACTAGGGCTGCTTTTCCAAAAATACGTTTAGTATTACTAATTGAGGCGGGAATGCATCTAATTGTTGATGCCTTGATGTGTCCTTACCGCATAGGAGAAAGAGTACGAGCTTTAAAATTACTATGAGCTTGTAGTCAAGGGATGCTGCTGATGTGGGACAGAGGGTTACATTCTTACCGTATGGTTCATGCCACTTTAAAGTGCGGATGCCACTATTTAGGGCGAGTGCCAAAGAACGTCAAATTTCCCGTAGATAAAGTTTTAGACGATGGCTCATATCTCTCCTGGATTGCTCCAGATCGTAAATCCAAGCACAAAGGTGGAACAAGGATTCAAGTACGAGTTATAGAATATACTATTGACTCTGAAAATGGACAACAAACTTATCGTCTAATTCCCAGTTTGATGGATATTGCTCTATTTCCGGCTTTGTTGTTGGCTACAGAATATCATCAGCGTTGGGAAATCGAAAATACTATTGATGAGTTAAAAACCCATCTTAATGGACGTAAAACTCCCATTCGTTCTCTCAAACCCCGCGAAGTTGTTCAAGAAATCTACGGCTGGCTTTTAAGCCATTATGCAGTTCGTACTTTAATGTTTCAAGCCGCCACTGCTGCTTCCATATCTCCATTACGTCTAGGTTTTACTGGTACTCTCAAAGTTATCCGTCGAGCTATTGCTGATTTCCAAGATGCTAATAGTGAGCAACTACCTTTTTTTCTCCAAGCTAATTCTGGAGATTTTGGAGCAAAAAATCCCTACCGACGTTACATCGCAGCCTTAACCCAACAGAGAGATTTCAATTTATTAATATTACAAAATCGTTTAGACCACCGATTCACTAATGGGTGCATCCCAGTTTTTATTATTCCAAAACAAATAAATAACAGGGAAGGATTGTTACAGAAAACGGAAGTCAGGAAGTAAGGGGATATCAGGAAGGGATAATAAAGTCATCAAGACTAGGTGTATCAATGACTCCTGAAGAAGAACAACAGATAAAAGAATATTCTCGTGCAATAGCAAAGATACTGTACAAAAGTACTACGGGTGAGCAACTCACAAGTTTGGCAAAAATAGAAGAAGTAGTACGCTCTCAAATGCGGAAGCATGTAATGCCAGAAGTAGGGTTTTTTTATCGAAAATGCCACAGGAGAAAGCAGAGGATACAAACGAAAAATAAAAAGTATTATTGGAGAACTGCCAATTACAAACTCTCAAGCACAAAAGCTAGAAATTAGACCCCATAATCAATTGAGTCCATATTTAGAAGCTTGTTGCTTACGAATCAGCGCGTCGGTATCGTATCAACGTGCGGCAGAAGATATTGAATATTTAACTGGTGTAGAAGTATCAAAAAGTGTGCAGCAACGATTAGTGCATCGTCAAAATTTTGAATTACCGCAAGTAGAATCAACTGTGAAAGAATTGAGTGTGGATGGAGGAAATATACGCATTCGTACAATCAAGGGACAAGTCTGTGATTGGAAGGGTTATAAAGCTACCTGCTTACATGAAAAACAAGCTATTGCTGCCTCATTTCAAGAAAATAGTCTTGTAATTGATTGGGTCAAAAGCCAATCAATTGCTCCTATCTTGACCTGTCTTGGCGATGGCCATGACGGTATTTGGAATATTGTCCGCGATTTTGCTCCCGAACACCAGCGTCGGGAAGTACTTGATTGGTTTCATCTGATGGAAAACCTACACAAGATTGGCGGTTCTAATCAACGGCTCAATCAGGCTAAAATCCTTCTCTGGCAAGGAAAAGTTGATGATGCTATCGCTGTCTTTGCTGACTGTCAGCTAAAACAAGCTTTTAATTTCTGTACTTATCTTGAGAAACATCGACACCGGATTGTCAATTACCAATATTATCAAGCAGAACAAATCTGTTCCATTGGTTCTGGTACTATTGAGTCTACTGTCAAACAGATTGACCGTCGAACCAAAATTTCTGGCGCACAATGGAAATCTGATAACGTTCCTCAAGTCTTAGCTCAACGCCAGAGCTTATCTTAATGGATTAATCTTTGCTCACTAAATAAAAACTGGGATGCTCCCTTCACTAATCCCCTTGTCGGTCTAAAAGCTTTATTCATCAGCTATTATTCAGACCTTGTATTCCTTTCTATACGACTTAAAAGGTCAATGATTGCTATTAAAGCTGCTGTCAGAATATATATAATAATACAGGGAATATTTAAATAAATTAAAGGCAAGAGAATAAATATATTACCTCCGCCAAAACTTAAAGCTCGACCAAATATTGAAAATATTATAAGAAAAGAAATGGCTACAATAAAAAAGCCGACAACCTGAAGAATCTTGAGTGTAGTAACTAATCTAGTGTACAGTCTATTGTCGTTATATCTATTGGATAATTGATTATTGCTCATAAGTACACCATTTTTAATAAATTACTTTGTCCATTAAAACTTCTTTCATAATAAGCAGAAGAGTGTTTTTTTAAGACTCTTATATGATTAGAGCTATCACTTTTATAGCTGATAAATCGAATTTCATTAAGCTCCGGCAGCCTCCTTTTCAAATCCATATATCCCAATACTGATACCAAGCATAGCAATTCAAAACGGTGGTCAGATTTAGTGATAGCTGACAAATGCTTAAAAAATCAAAGCTTCATTTTGACCCGACTCCTGCTCAAAACTCGATTTTTCGTCATGATTCCGATTACTGAATCGTTGTTCTAGTGTCCGCAGTTGATTACAGCTACTTAGCTAAAAGTTTTCAATAACTACAGGCTCGACTGGTTGAGCAATTTCAAATTTATTGGACTTTACTTAAAGTTATTGCTCACAAAGCTGTAAGCGATGCCTGCGGCGGTAAACTACGCCCTGGCAGAAGTGAACCACGAGTCTGTAAACGTCGCCCGAAAGCTTACCCTTTAATGACCAAACCTCGGCGTGAATTACAAAATATGAAAGCAAACTGCTTAACCCATAAGTGTTTCGGCTTTTCAAGCGTGCCATTCGGTTCTATATTGCAATGATTCGTATTATGCTTAGACGACTGGCTTGATTATTTACTAGCTTTGACTTTTAAAACATCCTCTCAAACAGAACAACAAATTAAAACACTCGAATACGAGTAAGCCTAGTCGGGTAAGAATCAAATTTACATTGAATCAAAGGAGCGAAAGTCATGGCAAACCCAAGAATTATTTCGGCTAAGTACCAGGAAAAATGGCAAGGCCCAATCTATAACGGTAAACCTATCGAGGTAAGCACTGGTTCTGTTGACGGAGGGCGAGACGGAGGCTCAATAACAATTACCAAATCAGTATCGCGTTCAGTAGAGGTGAGTATTGGGGGAGGGATAGACATCCCAGTTAATTTAATTAACCTGTCAATGGATGTGGGCATTACTGTAGGAGAAACCGTTAGCTCTGAAGTGAGTATGAGTGTTAATGTTCCAGCAGGGAAAAAAGCGATCGCGACATTCACACCTCAATTTTTTAAATCAACTGGCACTATGGAAGTATGCAAGGAATTTAGGTTGGGAAATGGCGAATTTGATGTCTCCTGTGAAGAATATGAAACGACAATGATTTTTCCAGTCACGAAAGACTTGGATGGAAAACAGATATTAGTTGGTGAATACGATTACGAGGTTATTGGCGAGAGCGATAATCCTGATTCTCCTCCAAAGGAGGAAGGCAATCCAAAGGAGGAAGGCAATCCAAAGGAGGAAGGCGAAGAAGGTGAAGAAGGCGAAGAAGGTGAAGAAGGCGAAGAAGGCGAAGAAGGCGAAGAAGGCGAAGAAGGCGAAGAAGGCGAAGAAGGCGAAGAAGGTGAAGAAGGCGAAGAAGGTGGCCAAAACCAAGTGATTACATAAAGCAGAAGTTACTTGACAAATGCTTTGAAGAGTTGAGAGAAAGAGCAAAAGAATTGCTTTACCCCATCTCCGATTAACTAAAAAAGTGAGAGCACATCTCGTGCGTTACCCTCGGCAGGTGTGATCCCTGGAGTTTAGACTAAATCGGTCATGTTCAAGAAAAAAAGGGGGTCTGATTGAATACAGTCCCCCTTTTGGTAGAAGCTGAGAGAAATACGACTAACTCTCACCTACCAACATGAAAAGCGCTAGACTTGAAGAGTTTCGTCAAGTAGCCTACAAATATTTAGGTAGAACTAAAGACGCGACCTTTGAATTAACAGATGCCATATTACTGACCCGCAATGTTTATTCCTTAGCAGACTTATCGTTATCACCAGTATTTAGACGCAAGTGGCCAAGCATCTATGAGGCGCTACAAGATAGCAGGCCACAGCGGCAAAAATTGATGCAGCTATATATCAAACAGATACCAACTGTGGAGCGACCTTTATTGGCAGGAGATCATACGAACTGGTCACGACCAGATGCAGTTAAATTACAAGAAAGGACTTATGAACATAGTGGCACATCCATAGCGGGAAATAAACCGATTACCATTGGTCAGGGATATAGCACAATTGCCTGGATACCAGAAAATGAGGGGAGTTGGGCATTACCATTAAGACATGAACGAATCACTTGTGCCGAAAGCCCGATTAGCAAAGCAATTTGGCAATATGAGGGTTGAACGCAAGGACGCGCAAGGCAATGAACGAGTCTCCAAACCTTTATGGTTGGCTTGGGTAGGAGAAGAAATGCCACCATTAGAAGAAGTTTGGTGTCTTTACTTGCGTCGTTTTACAATTGACCATTGGTATCGCTTTCTGAAGCAGCGTCTACACTGGACAGTTCCAAACTTAAGCACTCCTAAGCAATGTGACAGGTGGAGTGACCTCATGCCTCTGATGACTTGGGAATTGTGGTTGGCCCGTGATATCGTGACTGACCATCCCCTTCCTTGGCAGAAATCTTAGGGTAATTTGACTCCTGGAAGAGTTGCTCAAGCTATGGGTGGAGTTTTCGCGGTGATTGGTACTCCCACCTCTGCACCCAAACCTCGTGGAAAGTCCCCTGGTTGGCAACCAGGAAAAAAGCGTCACCGTAAACACCGATGCCCGATTGTTAAAAAAACTGTAACAGCACCACGCAAAGAACCATCAATTGCAGTTTAATACTCAAAATTATTGATATTTTCACTAAGTCTCTGATTAACTCAGCCCTGCTGGGTCATTTTGCATGGCTTAGTCTAAGCTCCAGACATTATGCGCGAATCAGTTATTTACAAAATGATTAAAACTGAAGGCGAAGAAGAAGGTAGCGACAAAAAAGCCCGTGAAATTGCAGCTAATATGCTGGCAGAGGGCATGGCTGTTGACACAATCGTTCGGCTGACTGGCTTATCGGTGGAAATAGTACAAGAGTTACAGCAGCAACAATCCTTAGAGTAACCCAGGATACTTATTCTTGAGTTACCCTAACCTCAATAAAAGGTTCAATGCACTCCGTTGCTTTTTCTCTCATAGTGCAACACGTCCAGCTTTGTGCTTGACAGAAAAAGAACAAAAAATTTTGAGGCGCTGCATAACATTAAGTTTATATATAGCAATCCAATTTGATTCCTGAATCACTCGTAGAGAGAGGGAACAGAAAATGGGGAACATGAAATAAGGAATAAAATTGTACTAACTTTTGTTCAAAAATCAAGTATAAGTCCTATAGCATTTCTGTACCTCATGTAATTAAGAACCGCTATATGCAAGTCCCAACCCAAGTTTAATGGAACACCATCCCTAGAATGCGTGTAAAACAAAACATTGGCTCCCATTCGCTAGTCAAGTGCTACGCCATCAACCCAAGGAAGCAATTATCAAGCTGCGGAAGGCGGTGTACCAAAGGGCATCAGTGGAGGCGATCGCAGATGTGGCGATGGCGTAACCGCCCGATGTAGGCGATCGCAACAAAGCCATACAAGTCTACAATCTCATCTCCCGGCAATGGCAAAGAGGAATCGTGCAGGACTATTGGGAGCTAGGGGGTCTTCTAGAGGTGCGCTGTGGTAAGCGGGTGCCATTCGTGTTTAGTGGGGAACATGTGGCAGTGTTTGGTGGATGAACAAGGCCGCTATTATGTGGCTGTTCCCCAATTGGTTGACGTTGAATTAGTCCCACCAAATCAAAGCTAAAAACAGCAAAAAGCTTTACTAAATATTGGTTTCCAGTCCCACGTGAGTTTCATTTTTTTTGTTAAACTCAAAACTGAATTCCACCCAAAAGCTGTTAACGCACTACCATCGAGAGGGAAGATTATCCTTTGGTTGCGGCAACTGAACCAATCCAACAAGCGACTAACATAGCCAGCACCAACTAGATTTTGGGAACAAATTGGACACATTCGCCCTTCAGCATGAATGACCATCACCCCAAGGGAGCAATCGTAGGCTGTGGAGAGCGGTTGTGGCAAGGGCAGAGGTGCGGGCGGCGATCGCTAATATAACTTATTTATTGAAACAAAATGCCGACCAATGTCCTTCCACCGTGCAATCTCAAACTTTCACAGAGCAAAGGTAATGACTTAAGTCTTTAAATATGAAAAGATAGCCACATAAGGAAAGCGCTGCCTTGGGCAGCGCAGCTAGGAAATTAGTAGGTTTCTATATTACTGCTACTATCTAGCAAGTAACTGCATAATTTGCTCCAAAAGCGGAAGTTAACAGCGATCGCTTTTACCTCTGTTAACTCCTTAATTCACGCCAGTTATCAAGCATATCAACTCTAAAAAGAGGCATAGCAGCAAGCAGGAAAACATCAAAGCTAGTCTAGAAGTAATTGGATAGCTGTGTCAGGCGGTTGTTAATGATTAATTAGTTCTATTGAGAAAATCACCTATCTAAAGAAGTATCTTATATTTGTTTTCAAGGATGAATAAGTTAGCTCTGATTATCACTTTACAAGAAAATTAAAAAAAATTGCTTCCTTGGGGAATGTTTATTCGTTAAGTCATACCATCTCAATCCAAGTAGGATTGAAATACCTTTTTGAACTAAATTTTATTTATAGTAGCTTTCAACCGCTTTAAGCGTTTATTCTGTACTGACCACTTTTGACAAGCATCTTTAGCTATTTCTATCTCCGATGGCGATAAAAAATCATCTGCTCGTCCAGAAGCTAAAATTCGAGCGGCAATCACCGCTTTTTCATACTTCACACCGTACTTAACTAATTCTGTGCAAAATATTTTTTCTCTTTCTTCTATTGGTGTAAAGTAATTACTTGCCATTGCTTAACAGATACAAGATTTATTAATTTTAAAATACATCAACGAAAATAAGTTTTCGTTTCAAATCTTACAATTTATATAAATTTATAACTTCTATCTGGAGATACTTGAGTACAAATATTGCATCTGCCTCTGGAGTAATAAGAAGGCTGTGAGAAGTTGAGACCATAAAACAGTAAAAAAAAGCCGTAGAAATATTAAAAATTAATTAAATATTATTTTCAATGTAAAGGAGAAAAATCTTGAATTTCCATACAGGAACCACCAAACACAGACTAAAAAAATAGCATTGCTGAATCAAAGTATGAATCATGTGATGCCTGGGGCGGGCGTAGCCATCGCTAAATCCTTTTATTAGCAATAAAAGTATAGAACTCTTGCTGCATGACATTCGGGTTAATGAGATAATCGATGACCTTTTTTGAATCGGAGCAAAGCAACTTGAGTTGTGTAAAACCGAGAGCAAACGGGAGCTTTATTCCTGTTCTGATTCAACAATTCGTGGGAAAAAATAACCACTACCTTTTGCTGTGATAATGAATTCTGGGTCGTTGGGGTCGGATTCTACCTTTGTTAGCAATCGAGATATATGCACATCTACTACACGAGTGTCTGTATGAGACCCTGGTACAAAACCCCACAATTGCTGCAAGATTTCTAACCTTGAAAAAACTCTTCCCGAATGATTTACTAACAGCTCTAGCAAGCTAAATTCTATACCTGTTAGCCGAATGCGTTGCTCATTTTTATGGACTTGCCGCTTATTCACATCGATTTTGAGATTACCGACATGGATTATAAGAGAGTTAGGAATAATAGTATTGATATCACTTTTGTGAAAGCGTCGTCTTAGTAAAGAAGCGATTCGAGCTTCTAATTCCTTGGGTGAAAACGGTTTTATCATGTAGTCATCAGCACCAAGTTCTAGCCCAGTGATTCGGTCTGCTACATCTGCCAAAGCTGTGAGCATGATGATTGGCACATCCGATTGTTTCCGTAATTCAAGACATACACCATAACCATCTAGCTTTGGCATCATCACATCCAGAACTATTAAATCAGGAGTTTCTCTACTCCAAGCTGACAGAGCTTCTTCGCCATCGCTTGCAGTGACTACATGGTAGCCAATCATTTCTAAACGTGTCTGTAAAATTCGCCGGATGCTGGCTTCGTCGTCTACTACCAGTATTGTGCCTTTATCACCTGATAAGTTTCCCAACGCTGTTCCTCCACAACGAGAACTCTTAACTCTCTATTACTCTGATTTAGAAATGGCTCAAAAAAGAGATTTGTGCCTAATTGATAAATTGATAAATTCCTGATCAAGGGACTCGTATTTTCCATAGATTTGCAGTAAAGTGTTAACTCCGTGCCATTATTAACACCTGACTTTTAACAAATCTACTGTCATCCAAATTTTTTGCCAATGCCTTTGAGGGAATAGCCAATGAATACTTCTAATGAGATATATACAAAGAAAATCATCAAAAAATCCGACAAGCTTACCCTGAGACAGATGAAGTTAATCGAAGAAGCAGAAGACCAGCTTCTTCAAGCTAATACTATCAAATATACAGCCCCCGTAGTTGAGGAGAAACCAGTAGCCATTTCTCCTTCAAGAGAACCTGACTATATTCCATTCCTTGACAATCCTCCGGTACAATCTGTGGGCAATTCCGGTTGGCAGATTTCCGATATTTGGCGGGATATCCGCGTGGATGATTTTTGTGGGTAAGTAGCGAAGCCATCGCTTTTGTCTTGTTTTAACTTGGCTATCATTAACCCAGGGCATCCACATCTCGATTACTTTAGAGCGCAACCAACGATTTTTGTAAACTATCTTTACACCAAATCATAGCTATGGTTGCATTGTGTCTATAATTAATTTACGGCTAATTATAGCTATAAGTGCAACCATAGCACTTTGTAAATGTGTATCGCTTTTCTTAGGCATCTTGGGCGATCTCTGAAAAAACAGAATTCATCGGCAGCGCAATAGTCCCTATTTTCGTTGCCAACATGCACTTCTTTGCGATCGTGTGCGTTTGCAGACTAAATGAAATTTTTTCAACGTAATAATAAGGGTTTGAGGAACTTTTGTTGCAGACTAAATGAAATTTTTTCGCGGACTAAGTGAAATTTTCCCCCTAAATTTGCAGACTAAATGAAATTTTCCTCAATTACATAACATCTTGATTTGCGTCATTTTGAGTTAAGCCCCAACCAAGCAATGTATGCAGTTCTAATAAAGGGAAAAATACGTAATCACTAATTATCGTATCTTTAGCTATTAAACCTTCAAATAAATCATAATAATAACCAGATAAATTATCTCGGTCTGATGCTTTTAAATTTTCTAAATACTGAATGTCATCAGTATAGTTAACTAAATCTATCTCAGGGACTTGACAGAGCAGAGAAATTTGGTAGGACAAAGCAAATTGTTCAGCACTGATAGTAGTTATAGAAGAATTACGTAAATCAAATCCACACTTGCATTTGAGTAATTTAGCTCTAAAAAACTGAATAGACTGATGACAATTAGGACACTTTTCAATTAGAAAACATTTATGGAAAGGACATCCTGTAACACTATGCAGATGCCACACTTGACGATAATAAGGCGATAACTGCAAACAAACAGGGCATAATCTTGGGCCTTGTTTGCGAAGAAACCTAACTGGAATATTCTCTCCAAATGCTTGAACAATAGTTGCATAGAAAAATTTAGTCTTGCCAAGAGCCACAGAACTAAATGCCATCGACCAAAGAGTTTTTTCTGACACTCCAGTAATATGACTTAGCAAACATAAGCTATCAAATTGAGGATAAAAGATATTGGCATACCTTTCTGTCTTTGTTAACGCAGAAACTTTTAAAATATAATCGGGAGAAGAGTAATAATTACTATCAGCGAGTCGGGTAATATACCCAACTAAACTTTCATCAGCGTAAGGATGAGGGCGGCGTAAAAGTTTGTTATCAGTGTACAAGCTAACTCCCTCCTTTTCCTATTTATGTAAAATGTCAGATGCCTTTGTTGAGCGAGTTTTTGGTTTAATTCTCTGATTAGTAGCTTCTAACGTTGAAAATTCTTGTAAGGAATAAACTTGCTTTTCATATAAAAGATATTCATCAGTAAGAAAAGGGTTATGCTTGTGTAGCTTATCTGCTTTTACATACTTGTCAAATGCAGTAGCTAAAACATTTAAATCAAGTTTCTCTAACCCTTGACTAAGTGCTAAATAAGTCCCATAACGAATTAGTTTCATCACATAAGCAACAACACCTTCAGATGCGTAGTAAAAACGCAGGGACATTTCTTCACTAGCTAAACAAGATTCATCACTCAAGGGAAGTTGTGATTCCACTGCATGTATAAAAGTCCTAAATTCTTTACCAGAATCAGCTTTCCATTCAAAAGGGCTGAGAGTATATCTATTAGTAAACCTACGACTTAGCTGAGAGTTAAACTTAAAAACTGCATTACTTTCTGGTAAACCAATTAAAATTATCGGAACTTTAGCATCTAAAATTAAATTTTTTAACCAGTCAGAAACCAGGGCTATTTCATTCTAAAAAGCTGCTTGAGTGTGTCTAGTCCAAAAGAACATAAACGTTGAGCTTGTGCCATATTTTCAAACATATTACTGCGATATAAATTAAGTGAAAAATTGCGAGCAAGCGCAAAAATTTGAGGAAGAGGAGTAGTGCGAATTCTAGATTTATCTTCGCCTTGAGTAACGTCTCGAACATAGTGGACTTTATTCTCAACACCCCAATATCCTCTGATACGTTCAGCAAAGGCTTGCACCGTTTCGCTTAAAGATGAAATATAATAACGGGTTTCATTAGTTACTTCAATCACATTGTGTGTGAAAACCTGACGCTCTGATTTGACTTTAATCAAAGTGGTAAGTCCAGGCCAAGGACGAATACCATCGAGATTTTTACAAATACTGACATGACGCTTTTCGATTCGACCATGCCCTTTATTTATCTGCTCATAAGCCAATTCTGGCGTGAAATTTGTTTTGACATCTTTGAATAAGTTAAGCTGATTGCCTTTTAAGGCGGCAATATAATCATTCCCACTATTTATAATCAACTCACAAGTTTTTTTTGAGTATTAATAGCATCAAAAGCAAAGATAACCCCATTGAGAGCCAGTTTGGAAATCAACTCAGGTAAAGCAATAATATCATTAGTTTTGGCATCAACTTGAAATGGCTCTAAAATTAAGCCTCGCTCAACAATATAAGAACTAACTAACATCATCGCTGGATGCGAATCCGAGTTAGGGTTATCATTTTCAATCTGATATGAACCCTTGAGGACTTTACCATCTAACCCAACAGTTTCTCCAGTATTTGGTTGTACATTAAAGAATTTGCTCAGACATACGGAATAATCTTCGTAATCTACGTGTAATAAGGCACGACGTACAGTGCTATAAGATGGTAGTCTATTTTTTGGCGGTTGAAAAAGTTCAATCCACGGCTCACGGTAGCTTGAAATCCAGTCTCCAATTGCTAAAAATCCTTTGTTCCCTGCTGCGATGCCTACGGCGGGCTGCGCCTACGCCAATGTGAAAAGTGCCAAAGATAATGGTAGATTATGTCTCTGTCCGGCGCGGCGACGGGGGTCTTTTAGACCTGCAAAAGCTTTGATAATTTCGATTTCAGACACGGTAATAGATGCTTGAAGTAGAATTGGCGCTGCACCTTACCATATCGCGTCTACATTTACAATGAAATAGCCCTGTCTCCCAGTGGTTCATCTACAAATGAGTATGGCGATCGCTTTGCACTAATGCTTAAATTTTTATCTCTCAACATCTCCCCTAAGTATGAAAATAATTCACAACTCTAGGTAGTAGCGCCAGTCATTGAGGATGACTAATATATATTAAGGTAATTTCATATTCACTCCAGTTTTATCTATATTTAGTCATCCTCCGTTGCGCGTACTGGGGATATACCGTCTGTCTAAGTAATTTTTATAGCCTCAATAAAGCGTTCCTTAGCACAGCGACAGATATGAAAGCAGATCAATTCCTGAAAAACTATGCCGCAGGTGTCAGAGACTTTACTGGTGTCAACTTAAGCGAGGCAAACTTAAGGGAAGCCAATCTCAGTGATGTAATTTTAGATAGAGCTATTTTAGATGGAGCTAATCTGAGTCATGCTAATCTAGCCCAGTCCAGTTTGATTGAAGCAGACTTAAATGGAGCCGATTTGACTAATGCTAACCTCAGTGGTAGCAACTTAAGCGGAGCTATTTTGGATGGAGCTATCTTGGATGGAGCAGCAATGGAAGGAGCTAATTTGAGTCAAGCTGATTTGACAGTTGCTAAGTTGATTGAAACTAACTTGAGTGAGGCGGATTTGCAGGAAGCAAGCTTGATAGCGGCGAATCTAGATGGAGCCGATTTGAGTGGTGCAGACTTAACTGTAGCCGACTTATCCCAGGCAAATCTCACCCAAGCAGATTTGAACCAGACAAATTTGAGTGGAGCAAATTTGGATGGAGCTAATATAGAAGGAACCATTCTAGATGAGAATGCTTAAATCTAATATCTTTAACATGGCTCATAATGTGAAAAATAATTAGCAAAGTAGACAATGGGCTTAGGCCCATTGTCTAAAAGCGATCAAATGTCCGCTACAGTGTACTAGTTAGTTTATTGCTATTGTCTTGACTGGTGGAGCATCACAACTCTTTTATGGAAAATTATCCAGCCACAATTAACAAATGTGTATGTGCGATACTTATGCACATTTATGATAAATCAATCCAGCTTCAGACTGGATAATAGCTAGAGACTTTTTTGAGATGGAATGTTTTCTTGATTTTTAACTTACCAAATCAACTAAAGCGTTCGATTGGAAGCGGACTATAGATGAAACTGAGCAACCGCGATAATTCTCAGAGGTGAATACTGATAGTGTGATATTAGCTTGACCAGGATCTAATATGCGTTTTACCTTGCAGGTTTGCATTTTGTTGTTGCAGTAAGCAATAATGCGATCGCCAGCCTTGACATCCAACGCTTGAATTTTCACTTAATATCAACCTCGCCCAAGATTTTGCCTAGCTAAAGAAAATATATTGCTATATTTTACTTGCTCAACAATTTAAATATTTATTTAAGTATAACATAAAAACTAAGGGTTTTAAATGCTATCAATTTAATCTTGATAATGTCAAGTTTATTCATGCTCAAAACTCTATTAAATGCTGGATTTTCAGAAAATAAGGATAAATACCGACCTTTTCGCACCATTTGGTACCGCACGGCATAAGCAGGACTTACACATTGTACACATTGGAAACCTGAAACCTTGTTCGCGTAGCGTGCGCTTCGCGCCTTTCCTAAAAAAGCTTGATTTTCTGTTATTTCGTTCTCATATTCTGTATGGGAACTAGCAAAACCTCAATTAGTAAGACTTGGATTGAAAATTCAGATGGTGGTAAATCTCCACTTTGCTCTAAATTTTTGCGAGTAAGATTTTTTCTTTTGATGTTTTTGTTACAATTATTGAAATTTTTACCTAAAAATACCACTATGGCTTTATATGCTGAATTACATAGACATCTAGGCGGTTCCGTCGTACCGCGAGTTCTATGGCGATATTTCGAGCGACATTCTTCGGAGTTGATTTCCCGCTTTGCTGACTATTCACAATTTGAAGATTTTTACACCCGTCCACGCAACACCCTGGATGAGTATCTAGAATTACACACCCTGGTCGAAAGTGTGCAAACTGTGGAGACTTTGCCTTACTTTATCTATCGCTTGGTGCGGGGTGCTTACATTTTTGAAAATTTGGCTTATCTGGAACTGCGCTACACTCCCTATTTACGGACACCTGAGCATCTAAATCAATCACAGAGAATTGACAAGATGGCAGAAATTGTGCAAGTAGCAGGTCTTGCTAGCCACCAGCCAGAATATCCGATTGTTACTAGCCAAATTCTCTGTATGCACACGCGCCTACCTTATGAGGTGAACAAGGCGATTGTTGATTTGGCGGCGCAAAATAAGCAGTATGTCTGTGCAGTAGATGTCGCAGGGGGTGATAGCTATTATGCCGATCGCTTAGAAGAATGGATTAGCTTATATGATTATGCGCGATCGCTAGGCGTTAAAACCACGGGACATCTATATGAAACCACCGCAGGTTGTTACCCCGAACTGTTACCCTATCTTATGCGAATCGGCCACGGTATTCAAATCCCCCTACTATATCCAGAGTTACTTAATGATGTAGCTAAACGCGGACAGTGTTTAGAGGTTTGCCCCACAACTTACTTAAAAACTGGTACTTTGCAGGATATACGTCAACTCAAATTAGTTTTTGACCGTTGTTTTGATGCTGGGGTAGATATTGCTATCTGTACTGATAATGCTGGGTTGCACAATGTACGTCTACCGTTTGAGTATGAAAATCTCTTAACTTACGACATTATCAGTTTTAAACAACTACAAGCTTGTCAGGATGCCGCTTTCCGTCATGCTTTCGCTTGGCCTTACAGTGAACGTCCTGCATCTTTGTTGAACGATTTGCTCAAACCCGAACTACCGAAAGTTTTGGCAATCAGGGATAGTAATTAACGATTAGTAAGTACAACTTGGCGTACTTCGTAATTCCTATACAGCAAGCACTTTTTTGATTTGAAAGGGTAGTTGAATTTACGCCGTGCTTCACTAGAAGTAAAAGAAAGTCAAGTGATTTAATATTAATTCATGTTACAATCAGTGATTTTTTTTGATGGTGTAGAGAAAGCTGTAATGCACAGTACATATCTTCTAAAAATCAGTATTTTAGAAAATAAACCACAGATACACGCAGATAATTTATCGGTGTTTATCTGTGGTTTCGTTTTCGCTGATTTGGATTTTTGCTCAACGTATTCCACTAATAATATTTTGTTAATATATTTTGGGAATCCTCTAATTCATCTAGTACCTAAAAAGTAACGTCGCCGTAACATCAAACCGATCCCAATAACACATATACCGAGCAGCGTTGCGTTAGTTCGTGGTTCTGGAGTTTTCTGTGGTGTCTGAAAGGAACCATTCAAAAAAGCTTGACCTTTCAAGAGAGCAGTTGGATCTTGATCGAGTGATTCAATTTCAGAGAAGTTAAATATGCCTGTAGCACCGATGAATCTACCTGTACCACCAGTGATTGTTATGGTACCAAAACCGACTAATTGGCGGTTGATAAAGTCAAATGAAGCAGTAGCGCTACTGCTGCCAAATAATTTGTCTTCGCCACTACCAAAAAACTCATCTCTGCCGATTGGTAAGCCTTGTAAACCAAATTTTGCTGCATCTTGAAAGAATAAGAGATTACCAGTATTAGGATCAGTTCGGCTGTAGTTATTTATGCTTAAAAAGTTATTTAAACCGTAAGGAGCATCAGAATTAAAGCCTGAGACAAATGCTGTTGATACGTCGGTAGATGGTATAGGTGTGAGAGTAACTTCTGTGTCGTATACTACATCGAATGGATAAATAGTCTGGGCGATCGCTTTTGCCGTACTCGCACCGACGCTAACTAAAGAAAAAACTAGCGGAACAAGACATATATTTAAACTATGCGATCGCAGTGCCATTTGAAGAACTCTACTATATAAAAAATATTGAAGAGCATTTCCAGCCAGAGGCTGGAAACGAGCTTTTAAAGGCGTTCGTGGTTAAGTCAACACCAATAAGCAATGCGTACCCCTACAGTGCAGATCTATTTATTCCAGAATGATTAATCAAAGTAGGAAACAACCTATTTTGGTAAACTCATACCATGATTAATTTGTACAGTGCCTAAGCCCTAATCTCTTGCAAAAGTTAATGTTTTAGGGATTAAACCGCAGATGCACGCAGATAATTCATCGCTGTTTATCTGTGCTTTCCTTTTTGCTGATTCAGATTATTCTTAGAAATCTAATGTGCAGTACAAAAAACCAGCAATGATGGAATAAATAGACTTACGATTGGGATATTCGGGGTAAGTTTAAGCACCAACACCTTCTGTCGCACCACCGATTGAAATCCAAGCTGCAAGACCACCTTTGATTTCTGCTACCTCAGCAAACCCTTGTCCCCTGAGAATTTGTGCAGCCTGGGTTGTATGTTCGTCACTGTCGCCATAGATATAAATATGGCGTTCTTTATGTAGAGCAGATTTGGCTTTAGATACCAAATCGTTTAATGGGATGGGTATTGCTCCACTAATTCGACCGTGATTGTAGGTGTGGCGATCGCGCACATCAACAATTGTAAAACCTGGTTGACCCCATTGCAAACGGGTCTTTAAATCATGGACATCAGCAACTAAACTATTACTCATAAGCTTTTCCTGCTTATAACCTCACAAGCAATTTATCAAAAATCGCCTTTTAATTGAGTTTTCAGTGTAATAAGTTAATAATTTGCAACTAGCTAGCTGAAAATAATCTCTCATCTCTCCCTACTTCCCTTACCCCCAGAAGCTATAAACTATAATTTATGGCATCTATTATTCAAGCTCTACCAACAGAAGTCGTATATCTCATTACAGCTGGTGAGGTAATCGACTCTTTAGCCTCTGTGGTGCGGGAATTGGTAGAAAATTCCCTAGACGCAGGTGCAACGCGAATTGTGGTTTCTTTATGGCCGCAGCAATGGCGAATTCGTGTCGCAGATAATGGTTGTGGAATGAACCTAGATGATTTGCAACAAGCAGCCACAGCCCACAGCACCAGTAAAATTCGCTCTAGTGCCGATTTATGGAAAATTAACAGTTTAGGGTTTCGTGGTGAGGCGTTACACAGCTTAACAACTCTGGCAGATTTGGAAATTTTGAGTCGTCCTGTGGATGGAAAATTAGGATGGCGGATTAGCTATGGCAATGGTGGGAAAGTTGTGCAAGTTGAAGTAACTGCGATCGCACCTGGTACAGTAGTGACAGTTTCCAATCTTTTCGGTAATTGCTCATCACGTCGTCAGGGATTGCCCACAACAGCACAGCAAATGAAAGCCGTGCAAGCCACAATTTACCAAATCGCCTTATGTCATCCCCACGTCACCTGGCAGATTTGGCAAAATGACCGTCAATGGTTCACCATTTCTCCGGCTAGAACAACTGGGCAATTGCTACCGCAGATTTTACCCCAAGTGCGACAAGGTGACTTGCAAGAAGTCAAACTCGAAATACCCAATCCTCCCCACTCCCCACTCCCTTGTACAAACGCGATTCATCGCGTCTCTCCCCACTCAGCACTCACTTTAGTGGTAGGATTACCCGATCGCTGTCATCGTCATCGTCCAGATTGGGTACGTGTAGCCATTAATGGACGGATGGTTAAGACACCGGAACTAGAGCAAACGATATTATCAGCATTTCACAGAACATTACCACGCGATCGCTATCCAATTTGTTTCCTACATCTTGCCATTTCCCCCGATCAAATTAACTGGAATCGCAATCCAGCAAAAACAGAAATTTACCTCAATGAAATCATTTATTGGCAAGAGCAAATTACCCAAGCAATTAACCAAGCGCTCAGTATCTCTTCTTCCAATCTCAAAGAAGCTGTTCACACAACACGAGTTAGTAAATTACTCAAAGCCGCAGAAGCCAAAGGCGGCTACAATTTCAATCCTCAAAATCCCAAGGAAGATCGCAAAAATCCTAATTCCTTGAAGGCTGTCGCTCAAGTTAGCAACACCTATATTGTGGCTGAACATCCAGGTGGTATGTGGTTAGTAGAACAGCACATTGCCCACGAGCGAGTTTTATATGAGCAATTATGCGATGATTGGCAACTTGTCCCCGTCGAACCGCCAATCATTCTTTATCAATTGTCGCTAGCGCAAGTATCGCAATTGCAACGCATAGGTTTAGACATAGAATCCTTTGGCGAGCAACTTTGGGCTGTCCGAAACATACCTGCACCTTTGCAACAGCGAGACGACTGTGCAGAAGCAATTTTAGAGCTTAGTTGGGGAGGCGATTTACAAACAGCCCAAGTAGCTGTCGCCTGTCGCAGTGCCATTCGTAATGGTACACCCATGAATCAACAAGAAATGCAGACACTTTTAGATAATTGGCAACGCACTCGCAACCCTCGCACCTGTCCCCACGGACGGCCAATTTATTTATCTTTAGAAGAATCAGCCTTAGCCCGGTTTTTCCGGCGTAATTGGGTAATTGGTAAAAGTCATGGAATTTGATTTTAAATTTAACGCAAGCGCATGAAATTTTAATTAACTTAACTATAAATCTTTTTCTAAACTGGAGTTAGCATACTCAATCAACCAGAAAATATTTTCTGGATAAGGATGATGCTCTCGATACTCATGTCCCAAACGTTGGACAATGGCAATATCTGGTTCTGGTTCCGAGTCGTTGGGTAAGGTGATAGGCTTGGCTTGGCGAATTTTAGCGCGTTCAGCCAATAACTTTGCTAGATACTCACCAGCTTCATCACTACAATAAGCATGGGGTTCTCCTTCCGGCGATATTTCGGCAATTTCCCCCTTAAGTAATTCAACTTTGCGATCGCTCAAAATACCAGCATCAATCATGCGGTGATACTCTTCAATCGTCCATTTAGCAACAATAAAAGTCATGAGGATTGATTCCTCCCAATAATTCTTGATATTTTACCATCTTAAATGGGCTTCAAAGGAAGCCGCTAGCGCCTCTGTATCCTTGTAGTCAAGATTGAGGCTATACTTAATTGGCAAAAAAATACAATCTAATTTCTATAAAAGCTATTAATTTTTATTGAAGTTTAATACTTATACCTTCGGGTAGAAGGAAAACACTATTGTAATTTCTAAGCTAGTAATTAAGTTTTTTGATGGATTAAATTATGCTGAACATTATTGCTTGGATTATTCTGGGTTTAATTGCTGGAGCTATAGCAAAAGCTATTTATCCTGGTCGTCAAGGTGGTGGAATTGCTTCAACTATGGTTTTAGGTATCATAGGTGCTGTGATCGGGGGAATTTTAATTACTCTTTTAGAGACAGGGAGATTTCAATTAACTGCTGCAACCCTTAGTATCCCCGGTGTAATTGTTGCTGTAATTGGCGCAATAATTGCCATCTTTCTCTGGAACTTATTAGCTAATCGTGCCACTTATTAGTTGAATTAAATCTCTAAAAAAATCGTGGTTAAAAGCAATTTCTTAGGAATTCCCCCTTTCAGATTTTATGCAAATACAAAAACTCCACTTCCTCAAGGTTAGTGGAGTAATTAATGTTAAAGTATCAGTAATGAATCATGGTTAGTGTTGCTGCACTGCAAAAACCAAATTATTCTAAAGCTTTCTTAAGTTCATCTTTAATGTTTTCTACAGTGTGACCAACTTGGGCTTCAGCTTGCTTTGCTTGTCCTTCAGCTTTATCTTGTGGATTTCCAGTTATTTCACCCACAACCTCTTGGATTTTTCCTTCAATATTTTTTACAGTCGCTTCTACTCTTTTTTCGGTACTCATGGTTTTTATGTTTAGCTTGTAGTTGATTCAGCTATTACATAAACTAACAGTAATGTATTCTTTTTGACTTCCATCAACCGATAGAAGAATTCGGTCAATTATGTATCTTAAGATAGATACGGTGAGCTACAGAGTAAGCAAGTAAAAAAATCCGAATTCATAGAAATTTGCACTGTTCACATCCCCAGCTTCTTTGAGAAGTTGGGGATTTAACTTTTCACAAAGTATTTAGGACTGCTATATACATCTTCATAGAAGATTATAGAAGTCAAAGCAAATTTTCAATAAAAGGACAGAAAAGGAGTGGCAACAAAGCGTCAAAAAGATGTATGGATGAGTGAGATTAATGACATTATTCGGGGTGCTTGCGGAGGTTTTTTATTTGGCATCCCTTTACTGTACACAATGGAGGTTTGGTGGATTGGATCGCTGGCAAAACCACAACTGATGATGATGGCGATCGCATTTATGTTTATCGTGGTGTACTTGCTCAATCAGACAGAAGGCTTTCGGAAACGCAGATATAGCTGGCTAGCTCTTCAAGCCGCAATGGATACCGTAGAAGCGATCGCGATCGGACTAGCTTGCTCTACCTTTGTGCTGCTACTATTGCGAGAATTGACACTAGAAACTTCTCTAAAAGAATCTTTAGGTAAAATCATCTTTGAAAGTGTACCATTTGCTCTTGGTGTAGCATTAGCCAACCAGTTGTTGGGAGATAGTAGAAACAGCAATGGAAAAGGACAAAAACCCGACAGCACAACCAGCAACAAAAAAGATGAGTTAAACGCCACCTTTGCCGATGTGGGTGGAACCCTAATTGGTGCAACCATAATCGCATTTAACATCGCTCCAACAGATGAAATTACTATGCTTGCAGCCGCAGCCTCGCCACCTTGGGAGTTGGCAATGATCGCCACATCTTTACTAATTTCTTATGGCATTGTATTTCAAGCAGGCTTTTCTGACCAGCAAAAGCGAAGAGAGCAAAAGGGAATTTTCCAACGACCATCGAGCGAAACTATTATGTCTTACCTAGTGTCCCTCCTAGCAAGTGCTTTTATGCTGTGGTTCTTTCAAAAGTTAACTTTTAGCGATCCTTGGACAATGTGGTTAGATCGCACATTGATGCTGGGCTTACCTGCAACTATTGGCGGTGCAGCCGGCAGGTTAGCAATATGACTCAAATAGAAGAACCACCAAAGCGCTCAATAGCTGAGTGGGTAACATTCAGCATCGCCTCATTTATCCTAGCAATTATTGTAAGTTTAGTAGGTTACACTTGGCTGAACGAAAAGAATCAACCTCCCATTCTTTCTGTTACTAAAAAAGAAACAATTCGGGAAATTGATGGACAATTTTATGTTCCCTTTGAAGTTGTGAATAGTGGAGGAGATACAGCTGAGTCAGTTCAGATTATGGCTGAGTTAATGATTGATGGCAAAGTTACAGAAACAGGAGAGCAACAGATTGACTTTTTATCTAGTGGGGAAAGTGAAGAAGGCGCATTTATATTCACCAAAAACCCGCGTCAAGGTCAGTTAAATTTACGTGTTGGTAGTTATAAATTGCCATAGAAAAGATAATATCCCCGACTTATCAAAGAAGTCGGGGATATACGACTTGCAATTCTTACAAGTTAAATAGAATTGCTATATAACTCATATTTGATTTTTGAAAAATTCAGTACAACTCAAAGAAGCCTTCTTTTGAGTTCCCTATTGCGCTTGCGTTGTGCTTCGTACATCACATAAGTAATTTTATGAATCAAACATGATTCCCCTATATAGGATTCATATTTAATTTTTGAAAAAATCCCATACAATTCAAAAAACCTTCTTTCCTATTACCTATTGCCTATTGCCTATTGCCTCTTAGCTGCCCACCCTACACGAACAAAAATCAAAGCAAATTCATATAATTACTAACGCGCACTAGTTTAAGCTTTAACCTTAGCTTTTGACCAAACGCCGTTTTCATTTTCATCATATTGCTGATGAACAGACTCCCAAGCAGCTTGTTCGGCTGTGAACTCGTCATTTTTCTCATTGAAGACAGTGTTATAGCGCTCAATGAATGTACGTTGAGCTTCATCAGAAAGATGAGCGCGAACTTCAGGAGACAAGTCATCTGGACTGTTGCACTGTCCAGGGCAAGGGCGAGCAAAGGTTTTTTCGATTGTGTTAATTTCTTCACCACCAGCACTTTCGAGTAGCAATTGAAATTCACCAGTGCGATCGCTCGGAACTTCTGCCATCAGTAAGAATTCGCCAGCTTGTAAGCGAGTTTGGTAGATAGCCGCTTTATCTTCTGGCATCCCCAAAGTAGTTAGAACCGACACGAGACCCGCACCTGCACTACCTGCGATCGCTCCACTAGCAGCCCCCAACAACACTGCCCCAATAGGCCCCGCTGCTACGATTGGACCGACAAAGGGAATAAACAGTACGCCTACACCCGTGAGCAAGCTGAGAAAGGAACCAAACAAGGAACCAAAAACTGCCCCTGTTCTCAAACCTCCCAGAATCACATCTTTTTTACTAATAAACCCAGCAATTCTAGTTTCTGACTGGAAGTTTCTACCCATGACCGAAATATGATCTCTAGGTACGCCCCTGTCTAGTAAACGTCGAATCACATCATCAATTTGCTTCTGTTCTTTAAATACAGCAGAGATAGTACGTTCTGCTTTATATACTTCTGGCACTTAAATACTCCTTGTATTATGTTATTTTTACAATGAATATATTGAATAGGTAGATGTTGGGAGATTAATTCTTTCAGACTAATTAAAAGGAGGAATTAATCCTCCTTCTAACTAGTTTCACAAACATCCATTTTTAACTCAGACGTTATGAGCTACACACCCACAGGAGTCTTAGCCCCTTCTGCTGGCTGTCTACCATCTGGCCCCAGTGCTTCGCCTTCAATAAATGAACGCAGCATCCAAGCCATTTCCTCATGCTCTTCCATAAGTCCAGTCAGAAAGTCAGCAGTTCCCTGATCGTGGAACTCATCACCAGACTGATCTACATGGTCTCTTAAGTTACGAATAACCTGTTCGTGGTCTTCCACTAGATTAGCTACCATCCCTGTTGCTGTGGGAACATTACCAGCATGTTCCTTGAGGCTAGCAATCTTAAGAAATCCTTCCATTGTGCCAACTGGATAACCACCCAAAGCACGAACTCGCTCTGCCAAAGCATCAATATTTAGAGTCAGCTTTTCGTAGTGTTCTTCCCAAAGCTGGTGCAAAGAGCGGAACTGAGGGCCAACGACATCCCAGTGATACTTTTTGGTTTTCACCAACAGTAGATAGGCATCTGCCAAATCTTTATTTAACAGATTAATTACACCTTGACGCTGTTCTTCTGTCAACCCAATGTTTATCGCACGCATTATTTTTCCATCCCTAAGCAAACTTATTTATTAAGTTCTCAAATTTTATATACATTCCACATCAACCAAAGGAAACATTATGAGCTTAGATGTGTTGCTAAATTGATAATTGTGCCTATGTCTTAATAGGTAGTATTCAGCTAATGGTCAGCCAATAGTCTAGTAATTAGCGATTTAAAACTCCAAGCATAAGAATATTAAATATAATAGTTAATTCAAACTATCTAAACTCAGTTTTCCAACAATGCTCATGTGAACATAGCTTTATACTTAATTAATTTAATTTGCCAGCCACCTTAACATTAATAATTAGTAATGGATCACTGCTTTTACGCAATCACCCATTACTACTCAAGAATTACCAGAACTATTAATTTAGTTACTTACCTGTAACTTTTTCTAACACATTCTTAATATTTTCTTCCACAGTGGTTGCGGATTGTGAATTTTCAGGACGCTTCTGCTTGTCAATATCAGCAGCTCCCTGAACCTCATTGAGTCCTTCGTTAGACTCCTTTTGAACCTTTCTCAATCCTTGTGGTGGTTCTTTAGCAGCTTCGTCAGTTTTGCGTTGAATGTCAAGCAGTTGTGTAGTAGCTTCGGTAGGGTCACTTTGGTAGCTATCGATTGCAAAAGCAGGAAAAGCACTAGATAACAATAGTATGGCGCAAGTAAAAGCCACAACTAGAAAACGTACTGGGCTTAAGATAGATAAAACAGAAGCAATAATCTTCATTTGAAATCCTCGATAACAGCTTTAACAACGCAGAACTTTCACTGAGAAAGCGGAGCTTATACTTTTATTTGGCAAATTGAGCAATAATAAAAATAGCAGGTCACACTTCAATCTGAAAGTTCTTGTCAAAGGAACCTGATGAATAGATGAAGAAATTATCTCTGTATTTCTGCATCGAATTAGAAGGGATAATAAGCAAATACCACCTTAATCCTGTAGCAAAATTCTTACATTTGATATTGACATTCTTTTCTCAAGGTTCCCTGTTTCTACTTGTACTTTGAAAATGCTAAAGTCTGCATCAATCTCTAGAATGAACTTTTCTATATCTGTGGTTGCAATAAAAATCAGTCTCTAGATATATCGACTTAATATAGTTGTCACAGCTTAATGACTTTGGGATTTATGTTCAGTTAGCTCGACTTTATCCAATCAAAGCAATTTCACAAGGATGCACTTTATAGGATATTTGTAAAGTATAAATTTATATAAATATTCCCTTTTTTAAGGGGAAAAATAAATCTTTTCTTTAAACTTGATAAGTCTGCCTTATTACCTCTTCTATTGAACTTACACGATTGAACATTTCTATTAATTCATGGGATCTAGTTTTTCGCTTCGCCAGCAGTACTTTTAAGGGCATTAAATAATGAACATCTGGGTCATTTCCCAAGGCAACTTCGGCTGCTTGCAGGACTTTTGTCGCATTCTCAAAAATATCCTTGTTGTCAAAACCTTCTTTTGCTGAAATTTGATGTAATACCTTACTGGGTACAGTTTCTCTACCCAGTAAGGTATTATCTAACACCAAACCTTTCAATAACGCTAGCAGAGCCGCATAGATAGAAAAATCATCACAACTATCACAAGCTTTAAATTCAATGCGTCCGACTTCAGCCGGAATGCGGGCTATTTTTGTTAGTGAGGGTATACTATTAATCAGTTGTTCTTCTTTCTGAACAAAGACTAGGGCTGCTGGTCTTTTTCCAGTTCTGATAAACGTTCGTACCGATAACCCATCCCATAAACCTCCTTTATAAAAAGGGGAACTATAACTAAAAGGAACGATATAGGGACTGTAATAAGTTAACTTTCTACCAATATCAATCACATTTTCAGTAGACAAATCTGCCACCGAAATATTTAAATCTGGTCCATAAGACACCATGTGAATATTAGCAGTTTGTTCGTCAGGATAAGCCTCTAGCTGTTTTATTTCATAATCATTTAATGGAGGTTGAGGCTCAAAAGCCGGATTGTAGGGATTAAAACTGACTAAAACTGGTGATAAGTCAAAATTAGCAGCAACTTCACGTAGTAAGCGAAAACTTTCTGATAATTCCGTAATAGCGCCTTGAATATCAGAATGTATAGTTGTTCTAATTTCAATACCTTTAACATGACAGTCTATCACTTCATCGGAATCTGCAAATCTTTCAAATCCCTCAATATACCATCTCTTCATCTTAATACCCGCATCACCTACACGCAGTTGAGGATAGTCGCTGGGATATGTGGGGAGCTTTTCAATAATTTGATTAAAATCAGAAAATTTTGTGTGGGAAAAATCAGCAAATTTTCCTTCTTTGTTTAGGAAAGCGACTTCATGCTCAATACCAAAGAAAAACATTATATATACCTTTATTGCTTATAGTTAACCTAATCTAACTAATAGATATTTCCAAAAATTAAATATGCTTTCTCTAGAACCCTTGTAGAGACGTAGCACGAATATTTGAGATACTCCAATCAAATTTACTTTAACTATAAAAATTCTCAATAATAGGATAAATGAATTTTACCCTAAGATCGGCTTTTGCGATTTGATAAACCTCTCTGATTTATTTTTCTGTACTGCCCAGACTATCTTCCTAGTCGCCGATTAGGGTAGTTTAGTAATGACTGAGGAAAGCTTGAGACGTGAGTTTATGACAAGTACCGTTCAATCCCCCTACAGCAGCGAACAGATTGCCGCTTGGTTGCGTGGACTGCTCACCATTGCTTGGGCAGATGGTAATTTTGATGCCCAAGAACAGGAATTAATAGCCAGCATCACCAAAGATGAATTAGCTCCTAAGATTAAATGCGACTCACTAGAGGTAATTACGCCAGAGGAATTAGCCGCAGTGTTGGGTAAAGGTACACCAGCTGCGGAAAATTTCTTAAGGACAGCGATAATGGTAGCGATCGCAGATGGTACTTATTCTCCCAGTGAAGATGAGGTTCTACATCAATTCTGCCAAGCCTTAGAACAGCCAGAGAATTTACTAGAAGCCCTTCGCCACACCCTAGAAAACCCACAGCAAGTTACCCCTGTTATTTCCAGCCCTGGACTTACAAAGCGTCAAATTGATGCACTACACCCTCTGCGTGACTGGCTGGATGGGCTAGATATTCAAGACCCAAGAGTAGCCCGCTTTTTGTGTAAAATGATCCCCTCCCAGTGTCCCTTTGAGCGGGATGTCACCTTATTTGGACGCAAGATTGTCCACATCCCGCCGATGTGTAAAATCAATCCCTTGTATGAGCAACTGGTGGGCTTACGTTTCCGCGCCCTCTCTTATCTAGCAGATAAATGCGGTGAAGATGTTTCACCATATATTTAGTTAGAGTTAGGAATGAGGAGTAAGGAGTTATAATTTGTAACTCCTCACTCTTCACTTCTCACTATTATTTAAGTATGCAATTTATCGATCAAGCAAAAATTGAAGTTGAAGCTGGTAAGGGCGGTGATGGTATTGTCGCCTTCCGGCGAGAGAAATACGTGCCGACTGGTGGCCCCTCTGGTGGTAATGGGGGACGAGGTGGTTCGGTATTTTTCGTTGCCGACGAAAACCTACAAACCTTGCTGGACTTCAGATATAATCATCGCTTTCAGGCAGAAAAAGGAACTCGTGGTGGGCCAAATAACTGCACAGGGGCAGGAGGAAAGGATTTAATTATCGAAGTTCCCTGCGGTACAACCATTTATGATGCTGAAACTGGCGAACTGCTGGGAGATTTAACTGAGCCTCAGCAAACTTTACTGATAGCCCAAGGTGGTAAAGGTGGACTAGGAAATCAGCATTTCTTGAGTAACCGTAACCGCGCCCCAGAATACGCTCTCCCAGGATTACCGGGGGAAATAAAGCAGCTGCGTCTGGAGTTGAAACTTTTAGCAGAAGTGGGGATTATTGGCTTACCAAATGCTGGAAAATCCACTCTAATTTCATCTTTATCAGCAGCACGTCCAAAAATTGCTGACTATCCCTTTACTACCCTGATCCCAAATTTGGGTGTAGTGCGGAAACCAACTGGCGATGGTACTGTTTTCGCCGACATTCCCGGACTAATTGCGGGAGCATCTCACGGGGCTGGGTTGGGGCATGATTTCTTGCGTCATATTGAGCGCACGCGAGTGCTACTTCACTTGATTGATGCCACTAGTGATGATGTAATTAGGGATTACAACACAATTAAAGAAGAATTACAAGCTTATGGACAGGGTTTAGCAGAACGTCCACAAATTTTGGCGCTGAATAAAATTGATGCTGTAGATCGGGAAACTGTCGATTTGGAGGCTTTAGCTACCCAACTTAATCATCTCTCCTACGCCCCGGTTTTTATAATTTCAGCAGTTACTCGCACCGGCTTAGAGCCGATGTTACAAGAAATCTGGGGAATTCTTGACCAAATGAAGGTTCCTGAAGAAGTGGAGGCATTGAGATAATTCGTAATGGGCTACGCCCCGCTACGCTAACGTAATTACTACTTCATTGGCAGGAAAGAGCAAACATAGATGATTGGAAAAACCACATCTGTCGTAGGGGCAATTCATGAATTGCCCCTACAGTGAGGCTCTATTATCATCAAATAATGATTAATTAAAACCTAAAACGACGTATTTAAATTGATACACAAGATAATTCTTTTGCAACCTTTGTAAATCTAATCGTAATAAAAGCTCTTAAAATTACGAATTACGTTAGCGAGTCCGCGTTCGCTTTTAGCGTCTCGTAGAGAGCGTCATTACGAATTATATTGACTATTTTGCATCAAGGGAATTTTAATCACAAACTCAGCGCCTTGTCCTGGCTGCGAAATACATTCTACGGAACCGCCATGTCTTTCTGTAATGATCTGGTAGCTAATTGCAAGTCCCATTCCCGTACCTTTGCCGATGGGCTTGGTGGTAAAAAAGGGATTAAATAATTGTTTTTTCACATTTTCTGGTATTCCCAATCCATTATCGGCAATCCTAATTATTACCTGATTTGGCTCCTGTAGTTGAGTACAAATGGTAATTATCGGAATTGGGCATTGGTTATTCTTCTTGTCTGCTTTACCGCCACTCTCCACTCTCTCTTCTAAAGCATCGATCGCATTTGACAAAATATTCATGAATACTTGGTTTAGCTGCCCAGCGTAACATTCAACCAGGGGGAGTTTGCCATATTCTTTGATTATTTGAATTTTTGCGTGTTGGTCGTTACCCTTGAAGCGGCTTTGCAAAATCATCAAAGTACTATCGATTCCCTCATGGATATCAACAGCTTTCATTTCGGCTTCATCCAAGCGCGAAAAAGTTCGCAAAGAAAGTACAATCTTTCGAATGCGGTCTGCCCCAATATTCATTGAGTTTAGTATTTGTGGCAAATCTGACTTCAAAAAGTCTAGTTCGATTCGTTCTGCAAAATCCTGAATTTCTGGTATGGGTTCAGGATAATGACTTTGGTAGAGTTGCAAAAGTGAAATTAAATCTCGAGTGTATTCCTTGGCAGGGCTGAGGTTGCCATAGATAAAATTGACTGGGTTATTGATTTCGTGTGCTACTCCTGCAACTAGTTGACCCAAGCTGGACATCTTTTCACTTTGAATTAAGTGAGTTTGGGCGTGTTGAACTTCACGGAGTGCAACTTTAAGTTCTTCGGCTTGTTGTCGTAGTTGAGCTTCCGACTTTAGCAATGCTTCCTTGGCTTGTTTACGTTCGGTAATGTCCCTAGCAACAACTACCTGACAAAAAGGCTCTCCTGTTTCGGGATGTTTAACCATGAATATGTTGCAATCAGTGGGAATTTCTATACCTGTTTGAAAATGCCTATGGCGAAACTCACCTTGCCAGAAACCATGTTGAGACATTAAAGGAAGAATTTGCTGTATCAACTCTGCAAAAGCTTCTGGTGAATGAAAATCATCCATAGACTTGGTTTTGGCTGCTTCCAGGCTATTAAGCCCCACCATCTTGAGTCCGGCAGGGTTCACATAGAGAACTTGCCCTTCCATTGAAGCAATGCCAATAAAGTCGCTGCTGTTTTCAATCAATGCTACAAATTTTTGCTGTTCCTCTTCAGCTTGTTTCCGCTCTGTAATGTCTAACACCATTGAGGCAACGCCAATCACCTGGCCATCAGGAGCTATTAACGGGTTGTTATACCACTCGCAGACCATCGTTCTACCATCTTTAGTGACGTTATTGTTGACGCTAAAACTTCTTCCTCGTTGTGTTAGCAGAGCGGTGATAATCTCATTTACGTGCTTTCTGGCGTTTTCAGGTACTATGGTCTCAAAACGATTCCCCAGCATTTCCTCTGTAGTGTATCCAAAGATTCTTTCTGCTGCCCGATTCCATATCTGAACTTCAAAGTTAGTATTCCATTCAATGATGGCTAAAGGTGTTTGTTCAATCAGCAACGCCAGTCTTTGCTTTGAAGCCCTGAGTTCTGCCTCTGCTTGCTTGTATTCAGTAATGTCGCGGTAATACCAAATCCTCCCGTAATAGTCTTCTAAAGCTGATGTCTCACCACAAACTCCTTGGTGTTTACGCACAGGTGCAGAATAGCGGTCAAAAATCTTTCCAGACTTGAGGAAAATTTCATCACGGCTGCTTTGCTCTGGATGCTGGTAAAGATACTCCACCTTAGCCACAAATTCGTCTGGATTTACTAGCTGGTTTAGTACCCATTCCAGAAGTTTGCGAGCATCGCCTCTTTCGAGCAGTGCAACAGGAATTTGCCATAACTGGGAGAATTTCTGATTAAATGATGTAACCGTAAGATTTTCATCAACAATTAGAATTCCGTCGATGGAAGCTTCTTGTTGAGCTTGGAGTACAGCATTAATGCGGTGTAGGTCTTTCTCAGCTTGCTGGCGATCGCGCAGTATGGCTTGCTGTTCGCTGATGTCGCAAAGTAACCAACGCCAGCCGATCTGCTGACCTTGTGAATCATACATCGCAACCATCTTGATACTAGCAGGAAAGGCTGTCCCTCCTCGTGACTGTAGTTCGACTTCCCAATCCTGCACCTGCTGCAAATTTGTCAGTTTATTCATGAAGGTTTTGCGGTCTGGTTCAGCGATAAACAGGATGAATGGTTTACCTACCAGATAGTTTTGTCTCACAGATAGTAAGGCTGCGGTTACATAGTTAGCCTCTTTGATGATGCCGGCGAGATCAGTCACTAAGTAAGCATTTGGAGCGAGATCAAACAAATCCTGGTAACGCCGACGCTCTAATTCTGCCGTTTCACGAGCGATCGCTAATTCTTCGTTTTGTTGGCGCAGTTCTTCTTCGACTACCTGGAGTTCTTCTAGGGTTTCCCGAAGTGCTTCACAGGTTTGCATAAGATCGGTAATGTCGGTAACTCTGTCAGTCACACCCAGAACTTTATCAACTTGATTCGGTAAAATAATGTCTCTAATACTACCCACTAAAAATTTATTACCAGTCTCATCTTCAAAGCAAGACTTTTTGGTAGAGATAAGATGGGTTATACCCTGAGCATCAGTAAAAAGATCCTGGCTCTCGTTAATAATATTCGTGGTGAAAACCAGTTCATCTTTTTGCCGGAACACATCAGCTTCTGCTTGAGGAAAAAAATCATAGTCTGATTTACCAATTAATTCTTCTCGGCTATGACCTATGAAATTACAGTAGTTATCGTTAAATAATACCCAGCAATGTTGACGGTCTTTTACAAAAATTGGGTCAGATATGCTATTGACCATCTGATGCAGAAATGCTGGAGAGAAGTTTTGCTGCTGCGTGTTGTGTTTTTGCGCGAGGTTATCTAAGAATTTAGGATGGTTCATACCGGGATTTATCTCTAAAATTTGACAATAAGCCTCTACCTGGTTTTACTACATAAAACTGCCCCTCTCAGATTCGGAGAAGGATACACTTGAATGAAAGTTCAAGGCAAGGCGGAATTTGTGGAACTCACGTTTATTTAGCTCCGTGTGTCTCAGCATGAGTATTATTAATTATTCCCAGACTAAGTATGAATGCAACAAGCAAACCCATCTTTAAGTTTTAGTGTTTCCAGAAAATTCGGGACTAGGAAGATTTTGTTCTCTGGGGAAATAAAGACGCTAGGCGATCGCACTCATTATCTGTGGCGTAGTGGCGTGGCAAGGCTAAAATAGACTATTTTTGGACTTCGATTTACTGATAGAGGTGGCTCTTGTTACAGAGATAGTTGCCACCTACTGAAATCGCAACACTCACAAATTTATACCCAATTCTGCAAAATACACTTACAGGCGAAAAACAGACAGCCTCATGCACGACGATATTTGCTGGATTAGGTAATATCATGTGCGGTTAATTCGTTCTCACTGCGAACGAAGTGTTCATGGAGCATCTCGTAGAGAAGCAATCTCCGAACTCTTGCAATTGCTTCGTTGCAATCGTAATGACATATCCTAAGTGATTAGGAGGACATGATATAAAGTGATCGCAGACCATAAACTAGCTTCATCTATATCTGATACGATATACGGCATTCCTCAGTGAAATTAGAAGCCCACACTGTACTTTGTAATCCAAGTCAGCGCGGCTAGTTTGCGTAAAAATTGATACAAAAGCTTAAGGGCTGTGCTTACTGGTAAAAAAACGGAGTTAAACTAGAATTGCATGGTAACAATCAAAGGAAAATTATGATGAGCGATCGCGACTATACATTAATCATTGATAAAAGCGGTAGTATGTCCACACCCGACCAAGTGGGCGGTAGAAGTAGATGGGAGATTGCCCAAGAGTCTACACTGGCTTTGGCAAGAAAGGCCGAACAATTTGACCCCGATGGCATCACCGTTTACTTGTTTTCCGGTAGATTTAAACGCTACGATGATGTCACCTCAGCCAAAGTCGCACAGATATTTCTCGAAAATGACCCTGCTGGGACGACAAACTTAGCAGGTGTGCTTCAAGACGCAATCAATAATTACTTTCAACGTAAAGCAGCCGGTAAAAGCAAGCCAAACGGAGAGACAATTTTAGTCATCACCGATGGTGAACCAGACGATCGCAAAGCGGTTTTTGAAGTCATCATTCATGCTACTCGCCAGATGGAGCGTGATGAAGAATTAGGAATTTCGATCATTCAAGTAGGTTCAGATGCCCAAGCGACTAAGTTCCTTAAAGCTTTGGATGACCAGTTGCAAAGCGTCGGCGCTAAATTTGATATTTGCGATACTGTTACTTTAGACGACTTAGAAGAAATGAGTCTTGTAGATGTATTGACTAACGCAATAACTGACTGATTAGTTTAAAGTTTTTTATTAAATAATTAGGAAAATTATAAATGCTAGAAAATCGTGATTATACCTTAATTATTGACAAAAGCGGCAGCATGGCAACCCAAGATCAAAAGGGTGGCAGAAGTAGATGGTTTGCAGCGCAGGAATCTACTTTAGCTTTAGCTAGTAAGTGTGAGCAATTTGACCCAGATGGTATCACTATTTACTTATTCTCTGGTAAATTCAAGCGATACGAAAACGTGACATCCAGTCTAGTAGGGCAAATTTTCCGAGAAAATGATCCCTCTGGTACAACTGACTTGGCAGGTGTGTTAAACACGCAACTGACGATTACTTACAACGCAAAGCAGCCGGTCAAACAAAGCCAAATGGTGAAACAATTTTAGTGGTTACTGATGGTGAACCGGACGATCGCAAAGCAGTTATGAAGGTAATTATTGAAGCTTCTCGCCGCATCGATCGAGATGAAGAATTAGCCATTTCCTTCATTCAAGTTGGCACAGATCCACAAGCTACTCGCTTTCTAAAAGTCTTAGATGATGAACTCCAAAGTGCTGGTGCTAAGTTTGATATCTGCGACACCATTACTATGGAAGATATGGAAGATATGAGTCTATCAGAAGTGTTGCTCAATGCCATTAATGACTAGATATATCATTTATAGGAATTGCAAAAATGGATTCCATTGATAAGCTGTTAGCCGAACTCAAAACTGAATATAAAGAAGTAAAACCACAACAGCAACAGTCAAAATCAGCCACAGCCAAATCCTTTATTCCACCATTGCCAAAGTCGGCATCTTTTATGGATCCCATTTTGGCAGAGGTTAAGGCTAATTTTGCAGAAGAGGATGCTGCTATTGAGTTAAAAAAACAACAAGAACTAGAACAAGAGCGAATTCGCCAAGAACAACTCAAAGCCAAACAATTAGAGGGTTTGAAAATACAGGCAAAAGAATGGTTAGCTAAAGTAGATCCACTTTCGTCGGAAGGACTTTGGTTTGAAAGGTTTGCTGAAAGTTACCCCTCAAAATTAGAGGCAGCGGTTGAATATTTAAGAAGCAATGAATAAATGTTTTCAAACAAGAATGTAGAGACGCAATATTTTACGTCTCTATTAATTTTTAGACATGTCTAAATAAACAATTCAAGATTCAAAAATAATCTCCTATCTCAAATTTAACATGAGCAATTATTATTTATTACCCATGCTCAATATTGATGGTGATTTGTTCGATTTGAGTGTTGAACAGCCCATTCATGCATAGCATAGAGAATTGGTTGCAAAGTTTCTCCTAAATGCGTTAGCGAATATTCTACCTTTGGTGGAATTTGGGGATAAACTTCTCGATGGATAATGCCGTCTTGCTCCATTTCTCTAAGTTGCTGAGTCAACATCTTTTGCGTAACTCCGGGTAAAGCTCGTTGTAACTCTCCAAACCTTTTTACGCCAGTCATTAATTCTCTAATAATCAAAACTTTCCAGCGTCCGCCAATTACCTTTAGGGTAGTTTCTACTTCACAAGTCAGCCTGAGATTGTTTTCTGCTTCAGCTTTCATAGTCAGTTTTTAAGAAGTACCTTACTTAGGTTTGCTGGGTAGTACCGCTAGTTAAAAGTATGGGTACATCTACAACACTCCACAAGATTTAACTGCTCTCTTTGATGGACTAAATTTTTTTGGCAATGTGAAAAGCGGATATATATGAGAGATGAAGACTGCCTCCGAAGTCATATTCTATACTTTGCCTTAATCCTTTAAATAATGCTTTTTTGGTATCTGGAGGTAACTTTAGGTATGGCGAGTAAGTGTTTAAAAGCATTAAATATTCATCAACATTATATGTCACTTCAGATACAACTTGCCCGGATATTAAATCTTTAAATTGGCCCGAATCGATGGACATATTTCCTAATGCTCTCAATATCTCTTCTTGGGTTTCTATGTCTTCATATCGATCAAGCGATGGAGCATATAATTGATAGATTTTGGATAAGCGTTGATATACTTCAGATGAAGGTTGAAGTTCTTTGTTCCATAGTAAAATCAGGTTGCCAGTTTGTTGTAAGGCATTTGCTGCTTTTTGATATCCTACTTCTGGTGATATCCAATGAAAAGAACTCGCTGCTAAGACGGCATCAAATTTAGAAGGCTGTAAAGTCCACTCTTCAAAAGATGTATTCTCAATCTCTACATTGGGATACATTCGACAATTCTGTTGAGCTAACCGAAAAAAATCTGGGTTGGGTTCTAAGCAAATCATTGAGCATCCCAATTGAGCGAATGCTATCGTTGCAGTTGCAGGGCCACATCCTACTTCTAGAATTTTTGAGTTAGTGGAGAGTTGAGCAATTTCCGCAACTTGGTGAGTTAAATCCTCTGGATAGCGGGGCCGTGCCTTGTTATAAGCCTCTGCTGCCGGAGAATACCAATTTTTTCGCTGTTCAAGGTCTTTACTGGAGTAACTGATTATTGCTTGTTTTAGGTCTTCCATAATCTACTTGGAATAGCGCTTCAGAGAAAGCAATGTGGAATTAATTTGAAGAAGGCAAAAGGCAAGAGGAAAGAAGGCTTTTTAAGTTGTACGGAGTTTTTTCACGCAATCAAATATGAGTCCTATAGTTACGTAGCTATCAACTCAGAATCGATTTCCGACGGCGCACTATCTTGAACTAGCGATCGCGTTTCACCATTACGCTGGAGGATACCGCCAACCATTGCTAACAAGGCGTTTACCTTGCGCGTTCGCCACATATCTACAAGTTTTTCCACTTTGCTAGCAGACATCTGTCGCATCATGGCTTCGTAAAGATAAGCAGCATGTCCAGTTTCATCTTGGGCAATACTTAGCATTCCTAACTTCAAGTTACGATCGGTTGGCTCGTTATCAGGTAATACTTTCGCCATTCGCGCAAAGTCTTTACTAGCATCTAACTCAAGAATGTATGTGCTAGCCATAAACACATCCCAGTCAATGACAGCAGGTTTAAGTTGTTCTTGCGTGTAGCCTTCAAAGAATGCAGCAAAAAAGGGACTACGCTGCTGTTGTGATTTGTTTGTGGTTGTAGTTTGGGGTTGACGCTTAAAATCTATAACTTGTTTATTCATCTGCTGTAAGGCGTGGGCAAAGACTTTACCATGCCTAGTCTCATCTGATGCGTGTTTTGCTAATTTTTCGGCTAGCCATGTATCGCCTTCGGCTGCGGCGCGATCGCTCAATGCAGATAAAAACGGCACAGAACCAGATTCAGCAAAATAAAACCCCGCAAGGATGTTGGGACGGGTTTTAGAATCACGAATTTGAGCAGCAGAATAATAGGCAAAAGCACCTGAACCAGCTAAATGCAGAATGTGAGTTAAGAAGTTCATCAGAAATTGCCACTGATAATTGGAAGGTTACAATTCTTATACTAATGTGCATTTTCTATTCAGGTGTCGCCAAAGGGTTTTACCTGCTGGGATTTTCAATTGCCCGTGGCAGTATGTCAAGGGTTGACAAATATATCTCATCATTTTGCTAATATCATCCCACAGAGGTAATGCAGGTGAGTTGGGATGGAGAAATTAGCTAAACCAGTACGATTTTGGCTGTGTGCAACTATCATATTTGTGGGTTTGATAGGTTGCGATCGCTTTATTGGTACTTCTGGAGAACCAGTTGAGCGAGTGAGTGATGGCGATACTATAGTAGTCAAAGATACCAACGGCAAAAATTTTACCGTGCGCTTTGCTTGTGTAGACGCGCCAGAAATAGCCCACTCTAATAAAGAAAAGCAGAGTAAACGCACTAGCGATCGCAATCAATTTATTTGGGGTGTGAAAGCCCAAGAACGGGTACAACAACTGGTGCAACAAGGAGGCGATCGCGTGACTTTGAATATCACAGATAGCGATCGCTATGGACGCAAAATTGCCGAAGTCCGTTTACAAAATGGCACTTTTGTGCAGCAGATATTGTTAAAAGAAGGATTGGCAAAGGTATATCGTCCTTACTTAAACAAGTGTCCTAGCAAAGACTTAGTTCAACAGGCCGAAGCTGAAGCCAAGGAGCAACGTGTTGGGATTTGGAGTGACACTAAATTTGTTAATCCTTGGGAATATCGCAGCCTATCAAAAAAATAAAAACTCTGCCTGTTTCTAATTGAATGCACTACATTTTTTGGCATTGCATATTTGCGCGATGAATTAGCAACTTCCAAATTAAAAAACATTCAAAAATCTCATACAACAATCCTCTCTCTTCTTCATCTCTCTGTGCCCTCTGCGCCTCTGTGGTTTGTTTTCTTGGATAATTTATTTCTTGGAAATCTCTTAGCAACTTCCAAAATTACCCCTGCGCCCTGCCTGCCTCACTCCTCTTTCCAAGTTTGCAGTTGAAAATAAATTAATACCAGCGTCACTGCTAGTAACACCGTTGCTGCTGCTGCTGCATAACCAAAATCAAACTGACCAAAAGCCTCTTGATAAATGTAGTAAACCAGCAGATTAGTCGAATTCAGCGGCCCGCCGCCAGTCATGACAAAAACTTGCTCAAAACTCCGCAATGTAAAAATCGCGGTAGTAATGACTGCAAATATCACAGTAGGGCGCAATCCAGGTAGAGTAATATACCAAAATTGTTGCCAAGCATTTGCTCCATCCAAATCTGCTGCTTCATAACGGCTCGGAGGAATTGCTTGCAACCCGGCTAAAAAAACTACCATATTGAAACCGAGTTGTTTCCAAATACTCATTAAAATAATTACTGGCATTGCCCAAAATGTATCTCCTAGCCAGGGGATGGCTGGAATGCCAAAAAAATCTAAAAGTCCGTTAACTGGCCCTGATGTTTGAAAGAGCCAGCGAAATCCCAAACCGGCTGCCACAAGTGAAATAATCGAAGGTAAAAAGTATGCACTCCGCATAATGCCCCGCAAAGGAATAGAGCGGTTTAATAGCACTGCCAATCCCAAGGAAATAACTAAACTGGGAATAATGGTGGCAACAGTAAAATAAAAGGTGTTACCTATAACTTGCCAAAAGTCAGGGTTGAGTAGCAAGCGCCAATAGTTTTTTAAGCCTATCCAATAAGTACCTTTTAAGGTGAAACTACCAGCAGTAAAGCTGAGGTAAAACAAATAGGCGATCGGCCAAATGATAAAAACGCCTAGTAAACTTAGTGCTGGTGTGAGAAAAGTCCAGGCAGCTACTGTATCATTATCCAACCACGACTTAGTAGTATATATTTTTTTTGGCATCTATAATTTTTCCTCTTAGCTGTTTATGATCCTCCGCCCTGATTCTACCCTTAGCTTGGTTTCTCCTCGTATTAGCGATGTCTACGACGGGCTACGCCTACGCTTGGGTAAGCTCTTGGTTCATAATTATCTCTACTTAGAGTTTTTAGAGGATGTTTTAAAAGTCCTCTTGTCGCTAACAAAACGTTTCAGATCCCCCTAAATCCCCCTTAAAAAGGGGGACTTTGATTCCGGTTCCCCCCTTTTTAAGGGGGGCTAGGGGGGATCAATAAGTGCCTAAAATCACAGTAAACTACTTTTAAAACATCCTCTTACTTAAAGCTAATCCTAATTTGAGCGACTCTGTTTTTTGAAAAAAATTAGATCGTTCCGCTTCGCTACACTCTAAAAGGGTAAAAGAAAGAAGGGTAGAGGGCTAAAGAACTAAAGTATAAAGGGCTACTGAAGAATCCTCCCGGCAGCGCACACAATACGAAAACCAATATCGTTGAAGCGGTAGTCGCGCGAGTCGTTGCCGCGATACGCGGAACGGCAGTACTCAGGACTGTCGTCCCAGGAACCGCCCCGCAGCACTTGAAATTCATTATCATTATCTATCCATGCACTTCCATCAGTAGGCGCTCCTTTATAGCTGTCATGCCAAGTATCTTGGCACCACTCCCAGACATTCCCGTGCATATCACATAATCCAAAGGCGTTGGGTGGAAAACTTCCTACTTCTGTTGTTTGTTGACGATATTTTCCCTTTGGTGCAGAAGCGTAAGTAGAATTTCCATCGTAGTTGGCTAACTCAGTTGTAATCGTCTCACCAAAGTGAAATGGTGTATTTGTGCCAGCACGACAGGCATATTCCCACTCTGCTTCACTTGGTAGGCGATATTCGCGCCCAGTCTTTTGACTCAGCTTTTTGCAAAATTCTACTGCATCATTCCAGGACACTGTTTCTACAGGACGTTTTGCTCCCTTGAAGTTGGAGGGATTGCTACCCATTATTTGCTGGTACTGTTCCTGAGTCACTTCAAACTTGCTTATAAAGAAAGCAGGTACATTTACAGCGTGTTGTGGGTTATGACCAGTTTCCCCGGGTGGTGAACCCATCTTAAATGAACCAGCAAGAATCTCAACCATCTCCAGAGTTATGCCATTACCTAAGTCCTCCTTAAAGAACTTAGCTTGTTTGGTAGGATCTCGTTTAATTACCTGTCCCTTTTCATCTACTGTTACCGTTTCAAACTTAAAGGTTTCAAGCTTAACGGGAATATATTTGGATGATTGGCCCTTAAAAATTTCACTACCTACTACTGCTGTCACCAAACCTACACGTCCCAAACCAGCCCACTTCAAAAACTTTTGTCGGGTAATTCGCTCTTGAGTCGGTTGAGTGGGTTGAGCAGGTCTTGGCTGCTGAATCGGAGATTTAATCAATTCTTGGCTTGCTACAACTCTGGTTTCAATTGCAGTGATGTCCGTTTGTTTAAGTCCTAGAGTCCGTTGAAGTTGCCTTAACCTCTGTCGAACATCATCACTATCAAGGGAATTCCCTGCTTCAATTGTTTTAGTTAATTCCTGCTCATACTGCTGTAATTTTTGGCCGTATTCTGCTTCCTCTCGCTGCCTTTGTTTTTCTGCCTCCTGCTGCTTTAGTCGTACAGCTTCTTGTTGTTGCCGTTGTTTCTCTGCCTCCTCCTGTCTGATTCTCTCTTGCTGTTTCCGGGATTCTGATTCTGAAGATGATTGAATAATAATTGCTTCGAGTTGAGCTATTTCCGCATCATTTAGTTCTAAAACTTGCTGAAATCGTCGCAACTCTTCACGAGTAGCGTCACTAAGAGGATATTCAAACTGCATCGACTCTCTAAACACCTCTTCATACTGCTGAAGCTTTTGCCGATGTTCCTCGATCGCAGCAACAATTGGATTTTCTATTGCAGTCACATTCTCAGCAGTCAGATTCAACGCTTGATGACGTTGGGTTAGTTGAGAGCGTTTGAAACTACTGAGCGGATATTCTTGTTGAACAGCTTCTCTAAACTCTTGCTCATACTGCCGCAAGTTTGCTTGATACGTTTCAATCTCCGCATTAATCCGCCTCTCGATCGCCCCCACATCCCCTTCACTCAACCCCAACGTCTGCCAAGTTTCCTGCAACTGTTTCCGCGTCACCTCATCTGGATAATGCTGGCGCTGCGTCGCCTTCACAAACGCCTGCTCGTACTGCTGGAGTTTTTGATGATAGCTTTCAATCTGCGTGGTGATTTGTGCTTCAATTGGGGCAACATCTACATCCGTCAGTCCCAAACGCTGCTGTTGTTGGCGTAAATCATTCCGCGTTGCCTCACTAAGGGGATATTCCTGCTGCGTGGCAGTAAAAAACAGCCGTTGGTAGTCCTGGAGTTTCTGGCGATATGCCTCTACCTCAGCCGTAATCTGAGATTCTATCGCCGCAATATCCCCATTTGCAAGTTCTAATTGCTGCTGGGTTTGCCGTAAGCGATCGCGGCTTACTGTACTCAGGGGAAACTCCTGTCGCAGTGCTGTTGTAAACGCTTGCTGATATGCTTGGAGGTTTTGCTGATGTGTCTTAAACCGTGCAGTTACTTGTGCTTCAATCGGCATCGTGTCTTCATTTCGCAGCCCCAAAATTTGCTGGAGATTTTGCAAATCGTGGCGATCGCTATCTGTAATTGTCTCATCTCGCTCCAGTAGTTCAGTAAACACCTGCTGATACTGCTGGAGTTTTTCCCGGAAGTCATTGCGATACGGTTCCAACACCTCATCTTCAACCGCCTTCGCCTCAGTTGTCTCCAATCCCAAGCGAGTCCTCTGATAATCTAGTGTGCGACGACCAACAAGAGAAATTTCGCCTCGATGAATAAATCGCGCAACTTTTTTACGGTATCGCTGTCTGGGATCGCCCGGAGCCACCTTTGCCAGTCGAATTTTAAAACCTTCTCGAATTGCATAGATTTCCGGCTTCATTGCAGGTTGAACTTCTCGCACCTTCTGACTTGCGTATTCATGGAGTTCATCGATAGAGATAAACTCATCTTGATCGCGATCGGCTTCTCCCGACTTGATACCTTCAATCAAAAAACGAGTGTAAATCGATAAATCTTGTCCCTCTTGCTCAAAGGAATATTGAGTCGAGGTAGAAGAAGTCAATACTGCTCGTCCTTCACCGCCTAACTGCTCTCGGATGTCAATCGTGCCGTCATCTTTGGCAGACATACCCTCAGCAAACGCGCCACTAAAGCAGCTATCTAGGATTACTACCTGCCGACGGGAGCGGCTTTCGCTCATGCGATCGTGAATGAAATTGGCAGACACCGACGTTGAGCGAATCAATTCGCCCTGCTGCGTTTTACTGGTGTTACGAGTCGCCAGATAGAGCCTACCGCGATCGTCTTTGATGCCGTGTCCCGAAAAATACAGCAACAGCAAATCATCTTTGTGCCGACCGGAGAACAGCGTTTCGATCGCAATTTCTACAATTTGTCGTTCAGGATTTTTTAGCAGGGTAATATCTGACGCAGCAAACCCGCCCATCTCGCTATGCAGCAGTACCTCACAAACTGCTTCCACATCTCTAACTGCACTGGGCAAAGGGTTCAGCCCTGGCTCATACTCACTGACCCCAATCAGCAACGCTACCTTCGCCATTTAATTTACCTATGCTGCGATCAAATCCTATACGGCTTTAATCTCTGTATTGTTTCATTTATACCAAGTTTTAGAATATTATCTCTATCAACCGGACTAGATTATAAGCAAAATTTAATCAAGCGTAGGCGTAGCCCGTCGTAGACATCGCAACATAGAAAGAGACACTGCTAAATTACAGCAGTTTTCATATATTTGAATCACACCTGTCGTAAGGGCGCAAGGTCTTGCGCCTCTATCGCGTGGTCTATTTACTACGATTTAGTAGAGCATTTCATTAATCCATAGCAAATTAAATTTGGCAATACCCTGCAATGTTAATGCATCGGCTGACAATGCCAATACATAGGGTAACAATACCAATGTATCGGGTAACAATGCCAATACATCGGTTGACAATGCTAATGCATCGGGTAACAATGCCAATGCATCGGGTAACAATATTAATGCGTCCTTTTGCATTAAACAAGCTACGCTTTTACACAAAAGTGTACGTATTATATCTTTTTGGCATCTATAATTTTCCCTTTTAGCTGTTATGACCCTCCGCCCTGATTCTACCCTGAGCTTGATTTCTCCCAGTATTAGCGATGTTCGCCAACAAGTCGCCCCTTTAAAGCTGGGAATTATGGCTTCTGGGAATGGCAGCAATTTTGATGTAGTTGCTCAAGCTATCCAAGATGGACAACTAAATGCCCAAATTCAAGTTTTAATTTACAATAATCCCTCGGCGAAAGCAGCCGTCAGAGCAGCTAATAGAGGTGTAGAAGCTGTTTTATTGAATCACCGCAACTATAAAATCCGAGAAGAGTTGGATGAGAAAATTGTGCAGACATTGCAGCACTACGATGTGGAATGGGTGATTTTGGCGGGTTGGATGCGATTGTTAACGTCAGTTTTCATTGATGCCTTTCCTGACAAAATTATTAATATCCATCCTAGTTTGTTACCTAGTTTCAAGGGAATCCATGCTGTAGAACAAGCCTTGGCATCTGGGGTAAAAATTACTGGTTGTACGGCGCATATCGCTTGTTTAGAAATGGACAGTGGCCCAATATTGATGCAAGCCGCAGTACCAGTATTGCCAGATGATACAGCAGAAACACTCCACGCCAGGATTCAAATTCAAGAACATCGAATTTTGCCGCTAGCGATCGCTCTGGCAGCTTCTTCGTCAAAGTCATTTTTTTAACGTAGACGCAGAGGCACAGAGAAGCCAGTGCGTTGGGGAGACAGCGCCGTGGGCGGGTTTCCCGACTTGAGGCGACTGTCGTCGGGTTCCCCGACTTGTAGCAACTGGCGCGACACAGAGAAAAGAAAGAGAAGGAAAAAATTGCTTAACTGAACTGTAGTGGTCTATAAATCAATACAGTTCAGATAAGAGCAAAACACTTGTAGAGACGGCGATTTATCGCGTCTCAAAACCCCAAAATTTTTGCCAGTAGCCCTTAAATGAACCGTATTGGTCTATAAGTAAGTTTTCGTAACGTGCATTAATCCCTGGTTGTTGACAGTATTTATGATTCATTATCAAACCACCAAGGGTCATTAGTCGCATTAGTTTTAATTAAAATAGCTTTTTTTCGCATGAACCGTTTCAGCGCTGCTGCACCCATGCGCGATCCTCCCATCCCAGAGAATTTGAAAGCGTTTTTCTCTCCCTCGTGCATGATGGCAGTGAGTGCAGCATCGTTGATACTAATAGCACCTGCTTCTATCTGCTGGGCAATTTCTAAGGCTTCAGCTTCCGAGGCAAAAACAGCAGCACTTAATCCATAAATTGAATCATTTGCTAAAGACACCGCTTCCTCAACTGTGGAAAAAGGCATTATTGGCATAATGGGGCCAAAAGTCTCTTCCGTCATCACTTTCATGGAATGATTAACCTGGGTAAGCACTGTTGGACGACACCACCAACCCCCGCCTAAGTCTTCAATTACACCACCGCAGTGAATGACTGCTCCCTTTTCTACTGCATCTAGGAGATGATCGCTAATAATTGCGGCTTGTCTTTCAGCGATGATGGGGCCAATTTCTCCACTTTCAACAGTGGGGTAGGCTAGCCCAAGGCGATGTGCTTTGGCTACTAGTTGATGGTAAAACTTTTCAAATATGGATTCAGCAACATAAATCCGCTCAATTGATAAGCACGACTGTCCAGTGTTGACGACGGAACCCCACAAGATTGCTGAGGTTGCTAATTCTAAATTGGCTGATTCTAAAACGATCGCAGGATCTTTTCCCCCTAACTCCAAAAAAGCTGGAATAAACCGTTTAGCAGCCGCTTCTGCCACTTTTCGCCCTGTTGCGACACTACCTGTAAAGCATACTAAGTCTACATTGTCAATCAAAATAGATCCGGTTGCGCCTGCTCCTTCAATAAAAGTTAAGACATCGCGCAATTTAGGGACGGCATTGAGTGCTGTTGTCATTGGTGCAACGAAGCGGGGAGCTATTTCACTGGGTTTGACAATGACGGCACAACCCGCCAACAATGCCGGAATGGTATCAATAGTTGAGAGCAACAGTGGAAAATTCCACGGGCTAATTATCCCAACTAGGGGGTAAGGAACGGATGTTTGTTGTAAGGCGATAAATGGAATTGCTGTGTTTTTTGCAGAGTCTTGCAGCAATTCTGGTGCTAACCTACACCACCGATCGATGCTAGAGAGGAAAGAGTCTATTTCTAATATTGAGGTTGATAATCTTCCCGTATCATTTACCAGAGCTTCCGTTAAGCGATCGCGCTCTGATACTATCGCTGCCTTCCACTGCTGTAAAGCTTCGATTCTCCCCTCTAAACCCAGCTTTTGCCAGCTAACTTGCGCCCGGCGCGATCGCTTGCATTGCTGTGCTAGCAACCTTGGGGGTGGCGGGATAATTACGTAGTCAAATTTGCCAGTTCGGGGATTGCGGACTTCTATTGGTTTTGTCATTTGTCATTGGTTATTGGTCATTAGTCATTTGTCATTGGTCAATAATTAATAGTTATTCTTCCCCTGCTCCCCATTCCCCATTCCCCAATTCAAATTATCCCCAGTTGGGCTAACCGATCAATTGTGGCTTGCTGGGTTTGCAAAAAGTGTTTACGGTCTATTTCTCCCTCCAGCATAGTATTAGCTGGGTAAAAGTGTGATTGGTGATAACTTTCGGCGTATAGTTCAAAGCGTTGGCGGGCAAGTAAATTATGTAACCCCGGCCGGCGGCGATCGCGGCGTAAGGCTCCTAAATCAATCTCGGCAAATGCTGCCATGCTCTCGCCTGCACCTGTTTCGGCTAAAACGATTCCCCGATGGTCGATGATTTTAGAGCCACCATCAGCCGAAGCTATGGGGATGGCAATATTAGCGATGCCTGCGGTATTGGCTGAAACTACGTAAGCCATGTTTTCGACGGCGCGAGTGATTTTTGCCGCGTCTTTGGGAGTGAGGTTTTTGTTGTATACTTCCGAAGTGGAATGGACAAAAATCTCTGCTCCTCGCATCGCCAGACACCTTGCCACTTCTGGATATAAAATTTCTTCTGATGCTAAAGCTGCTAAATTACCGATCGCAGTTTTGGCTACAGGGAAAACTCCCTCTAAACCATAACAGTCAAGATATTTATCCCAAACATCATGGGGAGTGGGAGCAAATAAAGAATTTAGCCGCCGATACCGCAAGACGATTGAGCCGGAGGGGTCAAGAATAAAACAGGTTTGGAAGTACAATCCAGGAAAGTTGGGATCAACTTCGTAGGCGTTACCAGCTAAGAATATTTTATGTTTTTGGGCAATTTTACCCAGCGCCTCATACTCTGCACCAGCCATTTCTATACAGGCTTTTTCTGCCCATCCTGCGAGACTATCTCCCATTGGGAAACCCGTGAGGAAATATTCTGGCAGTACAATTAAACGACAATCAAAGCCAATAAAAGCGATACTGGCAGCAATTTGTTGAGCTAGGCGGTTGATGGAGTTTTGCATGAGCGATCGCGCTTCGTGGCGATCGGTTGCTTGGTTGACTGCATGACAGGTAACTTGGAGTGCCAAGGCCCGGAATGAGTTGAGATTATCAGTATTATCTGCCATGCTGTATCCAAATTTTTTTACTACCTTATAGAATACGATCGCCACCCCAGAGCGATCGCACTAATTTATCCGTCATTTCTGCCCCAAATAGCCGCACAGCAATTTGGTTGTCTGGGTCGCGTTCTGCAACAGTACGGCGCACAAATAAGTCACGCTCAGATAAAGCATCCCGTTCTGATTCTGCTACTGGTTCAGCTTCATCTACCCAACCTAGCCAACGATCTATCATCTCATGCGCTAGCGTGTGGATGCGAGCAAGTGTCTCTTCTGTAACTGGACTGGTGTAACACAAACTAGTATGAGATTGTACCTGACGGATATACAGCGTTTTGCTAATATACTGCTGAAAACGTGAATCTTTCAGGAACGCCAGATATGTCTGGTTCACAGGTTCGTAGTAACGATCCAAATAGTCGAGGTCAGTGAATAGATCGGTGCGAGAGACGTAATCTATAAAAAAGAACAGTTCTGGAACCGTGGCAAAGACAATAGCCAAATGAGGAACATGAATCTGCGACTTGAGCCAAACAGTTAGGTGCATATTGCAAAAGCCAGATTTAGGTTCGCGTAACCATGAATGCACAAGCCAATCAATTTCTGGACCAGAGAAGGTATTGACCGAGCCGTGCGCTTCTCCAATCAAGGCAGAGTATTTTTTAAAATTCTCGGTAGACGGATCTGAATGTAATTCAAAACGAGCGTCTATTTTCTCACGGAGTTCATTTGTCCAACCCCACAACTGCTCAAATAAGGCTGTATTGTCTACATTAATTTTCTGCTCAAGCACTGTTTGTACCCTTTTAGATCAGAATGCAAACAAACATAATATAAAAGCAAAAAACCAGCATCTAGCTTCTGCCAGAATTCTTTCACTGAGCCAAAACAACTGTAAATGGCGTGGAATTATTGTTTGCTTCTCCTGTCTTTGGATAAACTTAATTTAAATCAAGAACTTCGGGTAGAAGAGAGAATGTCAAATTTCCGCGATCGCACAGAGTCAAACACCGATAAAGTTTTACTCATCGGAGTTACTGGCGGCACAGGTGGAAATGTCGTTAAGGGATTTCTCGAACAGGGAGTTACCAACCTGCGAGTCATCACTAGAGAAATTGATCTTAATCGTCCAACTCTTGCAAAGCTCAACAATGCCGGAGTTGAACTGGTAAAAGCCAACCTCGACGATAAAACTTCTCTCATAGCAGCCTTTGCAGGAATTTCGGCTGTTTACTGCCACGCCACTTCTGCGGACTCCGCTAAAATTGACCCGCTAGAGGTGGAGAGAGCAAGGCGAGTTGCACAAGCTGCCAAACAAGCTGAAATTAAGCACTTTGTCTACAATTCCGCAGGTGGGGCGGATAGGAATTCCGGAATCCCTCGCATTGAGCAAAAGTATCAAGTAGAGGAAATTCTCAAAGAAGCGGGCTTACCTACTACTATGTTGCGAGCCTGCTTGTTTATGGAGGAGTTTTGGAAGAAGTACACGCGACCTTCTATTATCAAAGGTAGTTTTCCGTTTTCAATTCAGCCAGATAAACCCCTTCATCTAATTACAACCAAGGATATGGGCCGCGTTGCTGCCTACGTAATTAAACATCCCACCAAGTATATTGGTCAAGAAATTGAGCTAGCTGGCGATGTGCTGACTCCAAAACAGATGGCAGAGGCATTCTCCCAAGCGCAGGGGCTAAAAGTTGTCCATAAAGAGACACCTGCTTGGATTTTCTTACTCTTGCTGCAAAAAGAACTGTTCGATTTGATTCAGTGGTATCGCAAAAAAGGTTATCAAGCCGATGTCCAGCGTTTACGAGAAGAGTTTCCTGGACTTCTAACAACATTTAGTGAATTTTTGGCAGAAACTCACTGGTCAAATGCGGAACTTACCTATGAGAGTCTGCGATCGCATTAGTACACTGTGGCAAAAGTTTGCTTACCTTTAACCAGTTGCTCTGAGCAACTGATTAAGCCGGAATGAGTTGAGATTATCAATATTATCTGCCCTGCTGTGTCCAAATTTTTTTAACCATGCCTAGGGTCGTCTATGCCTACACCTCCCCAGAGCGATCGCACAAGTTTATCTGTCAACTCAGAACCAAACATCTGTGCGGCAAATTTATTACCTGGATCGCGTTCAGCACTGCTACGGCGCAGCGCCAAATCACGAGCTGCCAAAGCTTCCCGTGCATCTTCTGACACTGGTTCAGCTGTATCTACCCAAGTTAGCCAGCGATCGAGGGTTTCGTGTGCAAGTGTGCGAATCAGTTCGAGAGTTTCCAAGGTGGGTGCGCTGGTGTAGCACAAGCTAGCAGGCGATTGAAATAAGCGAATATAGGCGCTTTTGCTAGTAAATGCCTTTAAGCGCGAATCGTCTTGCAACTTTAAGAATGTTTGATTAACTGGCTCATAGTAGCGATCGAGATATGCCAAATCGGTTAAAAGCTCAGTTCGGGGGATGTAATCTATATAAAAGAAAATATTTGGTAACGTGCCAAACTCAAAGGCTAAATGAGGAACCTGAATATGCGACTTCAACCAAGTGGTGAGACGCATCGTGCTAAAGTTTGATTTTTCGGGGTTTCCTAGCCACGAATGAACTAACCAATCAATTTCTTTCCCGGAAAAAGCTGTGAGCGAACCCTTCATCTTGCTATCGAGACTGCTGTATTGCTGTAAACCTTCTACAGAAGGGTCTGGATGTAACTGGAAACGAGCCTCTAGTTTTTGGTGTAGTTCTTTTGTAATTCCCCACAACTGCTCAAATACAGCCTTATTGTCTAGATCGCTTGGTTGCTGAGTCATAGTTTGAGTTTGCGGTTTTTCTATAAACTTTATATTTAGTTTGACACTCTTCGGCATCTAGCTCTTTGCTCATATCGAGCAACCCATTCATCGAATTCAGGACTGTGGTAAACAGTTCATCAACTAGACATAATACAGCTATTGCAGCAATCTGTATTAACCGATGATTTCTCAACTGGCTCTTAATTTAGATGAGTATTTTCAAATAGATACAGGAATTATATTTAATTTTTGAAAAAACTCAGTACCACGAAAAGAGCCTTATTTCCCGTTGCCTTTTATCTTCTAAGCTAAATTAGTATGGCTACGCCACGTTGCGCGAACAGAAATTAAAACCACTTCTTATAGTCTATTCTCCTTCCATTTAAAAAATATTCTATGCCATTATCGTTATATTTATATACAAACATGTCAACATAGGATTATCAATAGATTTATTCCGTATTAATACTGGCTAAATCATATTTAAAAAAGTGTTAGATTTAGGAATGTGCAATTATAATGTATCTAAGAAAATAGTATAAAATGCGCCTGCTTTACAAACTTAGATTTGTTTCTTCTCAATTAGTAACTGTAACAGTCCTGCTGACATTATTCTTGTTTATCCCTCAAGTTTTTCTAAATTGGCAAGCATATTATAATTTCAATAGTATTATTAAAAATGAATTTAAACTACAAACACTGAGTGATAAAATTACTTATTTTGATGAAGTTTTAACAATGTCAGCCCGGATGAATGCTGCTACAGGTAACTCTGCTTGGGAACAACGATATCGTCAATTTGAGCCTAAACTTGATATTGCTATTAAAGAATCTATTAAGCTGGCTCCTAAAGCATATCAAAATGAGGATGCCCAAAAAATTGATGCTGCTAATCAGCTTTTGGTTACAATGGAATATCAATCTTTTGATTTAGTGAAGAAAGATCAAAAAGGGGCGGCACAACTACTACTTTCTAGCAGAGAATATGAAACTCAGAAGCGTATTTATGCTGATGGTGTTGCCAAAAGAAACCGTAATATATCACTTCAGTTACAGCAGAAGATTGATGAATATTATACAAAAATATTTTGGGCAGTTTTAGAATCTATTATAAGTTTAGTACTGCTGATTCCGGCATGGCTTTTAGTATTGAATTTATTGCAGCAATATTTAAAAGCTAAAAAAATTGCTCAAGCTGCCTTAGAAGAAACGAATTGTAGGTTGGAAATGCAAGTGGCAGAGAGAACGGCAAAATTAGAATATAAAAATCTTCAACTACAACAGACACTACAAGAATTGCAATACACTCAAGTACAACTTATTCAAACTGAAAAAATGTCCTCATTAGGCCAGTTAGTTGCTGGTGTTGCTCATGAAATCAATAATCCAGTTAATTTTATTCATGGTAATCTGATACATCTTAAAGAATATAGTCAGCAATTACTAACTTTAATTAAGCTGTATAAACAAGAGAATTTTAATTACAACCCAGAAATAACTACTCTGATTGATGAGATAGATTTAGAGTTTATTATTGATGATATGCCAAAAATATTATCGTCAATGGAAGTTGGTACTGAGCGCATTTGTGAGATTGTGCTAACTTTGCGGAACTTCTCGCGTCTTGATGAAGCAGAAATGAAATCTGTTGATATTCATGAAGGAATTAATAGCACACTATTAATTTTACAGCATCGTCTTAAAGAAAATCATAAACAGCAAGAAATTGAAATAATCAAAAATTATGGTAATTTGCCCCTTGTTGAATGTTATGTAGGAGGATTAAATCAGGTGTTTATGAATATATTTAGTAATGCTATTGATGCTTTGTATGAACAGAAAGGAGAGTATTTAATAGGAAAGGTTAAAAAACATCTGAGTTCTATTATTGTCTATACTCAAGTGAAGAATGAAGAGTATGTAATTATTAGTATTAAAGATAATGGGCCAGGAATAACAGAGGAAGTTAAAACTAGATTATTTGACCCTTTTTTTACTACTAAACCTGTAGGTAAAGGCACTGGACTAGGATTATCTATTAGTTACCAGATTATAGTAGATAAGCACAAGGGAAAAATCAACTGTATTTCTGCATCAGGTAAGGGTACAGAGTTTGTGATTGAGATTCCTATCAAGCAGACGCGGTAAGCAAATATATAAATTCTTTCGTTTAGCTCAATGAACCGTATTAATCTGTCCCCTATATTTCTGGAATATTCATAACTCTATGCTAATGGTCTAACTTAAATTGTCACTCGAAAAGATATATTATTTGTAGTCACAGCTTTGACATAATATTGCAATAGCTTTGTCAATCCGATCTGCAATAGTTTACTCATCAAACCGTTTAACGGAACTAGGCAGGTAATCCCTGCCTTTTTTAATCAATGCTTTCTAGCACTGCATTCCCTTACTATTATAATTATGGGTGATTCCCCTTTACCTGAGAATTACTAATAGAAAATCCTCGACGCGTGGGTTTAATATTAGCTAATTTCACCTGAAAACTTACCTTGTCATTCATTTCACCGCTTCTTGCTTCCAAAGTCCACTTACCAGGACGTAAATTCCAAAATAAAGAATTAGCTGAATTTGTATCTAACTTTTCACCATTGAGCCACCATTCAACAGGTGCAGATTTATTTCCCGCTAGCTTAAATTCGAGTTTTTGCTTCGTTTCTTCACCTGGATACAGTAAAAATAAGTCGCCATGATGCGGGGACAAAATTCTCAAATTGGTAGAAACAAGACTCGATTGCTGTTGTTTTGCCAACCACTCGTTATACTCTGGTGGTAAGTTAAATTGATTGTTACCTTCGTAGGCAATTTTATCTTCTGGATAGAAATATTCCTGCACAACTGAGGTACAATCTGATGTCGGCCGTAATCCCGAAATTGCACAAATAGGTAATTGTATTAAACCTTCTGGAGGTGGAAAAGCTGCTGGTTCTTGATGTTCGTGCAGGTGTAACATAATCCGATTCCACAAGGGTGCAGCCCCTGTCACACCTGAAACTTGTCGCATCGGTTCGCCATTGAAATTGCCTACCCAAGTAGCGACGGTGTAATCAGTAGTGAAGCCAACTGTCCAAGTATCACGAAAATTGGAAGAAGTGCCAGTTTTAACGGCAACAGGAAAGGGTAAATTTAACACAGAGTTTACACCAAATGCTGTGGCACGAGCATGATTATCACTGAGTATGTTAGTAATTAATTGCCATATCGTCGTTGAATTTTGGATATTACATCGCATATTTGGTGCGCTTTCAGCGCAACTTGAATTTTGGATTGGAGAATCAGAAAATGTGCTTACTAAAGGGATAGACTCTCCAAGTCGTGCCATAGTAACGTAAGCTCTAGCTAGTTCCCATAAACTGACTTCGCCGCTACCGAGAGTTAACCCTAAACCGTAATGTTCTGGGGTTTGATTGAGATTTTCAAACCCAAGTTGATGCAATCGTTCTAAAAAAGTCTGCACACCTACTTTTTCTAAAACCCTGACTGCGGGTACATTCAACGAATTTGCTAAGGCGATTCGCACCCGCACAGGGCCAAGAAAGCGTTCCGTGTAATCGGTTGGGCTGTAAAGTCTCGCGCCGGGAATTGCATAACGGGCGGGAACATCTGCCAAAATGGTATTTGGGCGAATTAAACTTTTTTCTAAAGCTAATTCATAAACAAAAGGCTTGAGGGTAGAACCAGGTTGACGTAGCGCTTGCACTCCATCATTGCGTCCTAGTTTTGCTTGATTAAAGTAATCAGGCGAACCGACATAAGCCAATACCTCACCAGTGTGGTTGTCAATTACCAACGCAGCTGCATCATGAACATTATTAGCGGCTAGGGAAGAAATCACCTGCTGCACCTGTGCTTCTACAAACTGCTGTAAAGGGCGATTTATAGTTGTGCGAATAACGGATTTATCTCCCCAGCCTTGCTTTTCAAGAGGAGTTGGGGGGATTTGATTGGCTAACCAAAATAAAAAGTGTGGTGCGGCGATAATTCCTCGTGGGCGAGACTGAAACACAACTTTTTCGGTTTGTGTTCGGGCTGCTGCGATCGCTCCACTAATATATTTTTCCTCTACCATACGATTGAGGACGTATTTTTGTCGCTGCTTCAACCGTTCCCAATGTTCATAAGGATTAAAATATGTGGGATTATTGGGGATAGCAGCCAACAAACTAGCTTGAGCAAGATTTAACTCACTCGCTGGGATGGAAAAATAAGTCTGCGCGGCTGCTTCCACACCATATATATTCCCGCCCATTGGTAGCCGATTAATATATGCAGAGAGAATTTCATCTTTATTCATCCCTGCTGTTAACCGCCAAGATAGCCAAATCTCTTGCAGTTTACCAGAAAAGCTGCGGGGGACGGGATCTAACATCCGTGACAGTTGCATAGTAATAGTGGAAGCGCCGGAAACAATTCGTTTCGCGTGGATAGCTTCTTTGCTGGCGCGGATAACAGCTTTCATATCCAACGCGCCGTGATGGTAAAAGCTGCCATCCTCGGCGGCTAAAATAGCATGGATAAACTGGGGCGAAACTTGATTTAGCGGTACGACTGATGTATGTTCTTGGTCACGGGTGAGCAATGTTCCTAATGGTAAACCATTGCGATCGCTAAATTGCATTGCCAGTTGATTTTGGGCAATATCTGCGGCTCGAACGGGCGCAAAATACGGTAATAAGCGTATAATCAGGCAGATTACCAGCACAGCTAGGATAAATTTGCTACTGTGTTTAATTTGGAGTAGCGATCGTAAAATTAGTTTCATCAGGGAATCCCTGTCAAGAAAACCTACCTTAATTTTGACGCAGCGATTACATTGATATCAGTAAATATGTCAAATCCTTAATAATTTATTTGAAATCACTTAGCAGATGTAAATTAATATTTGCAGAAGTTAAATACTGATTCATAGTTAAGAATTGTAGTGATTTTTAGGAACAATCACATAGAATTAGTTATCTATGTAAATAAACATAGTTAAATCCAAACTCTAGGTAAAAAATAGTCAGATAGCATCCTTTATTTGTTTTGGCATTGCCAACTCAAGAAGGTATGCAAAGTTTTGTTAGCTATAAGTTGTAAATTTTTTATTTTGAATTATTAAAAATATGATTATCAGATTTTTACACCGTTTACACAATAAAATTCTATATTTCTTACTTAGCGTTCTTGGCATACTTAGCGGTAGCCTGCGGCAAGCCGTTCGCGTAGCGTCTCGTAGAGAAGCGTCTACGTTAAAAAAAATTAGCCATTCCTCACGCCAGAAGAGAAGGATACAGTTTCTTCTTCTCTTTACATTCATGCTAGCAATGACAGGGTGTAATTTTTTTGGTATCAACTCAAGTAAAGAACAACTGCCAGCAGTATCCCCACTTACACCACCAAAATTACCAGACTGGATTGAACAAATTAGTCCTATTGGCGATGCAAAACCTCTCAACCAAATTCGCATCCGTTTTAAAGAAGCTTTAATCCCAGTTGAAAGTCTTGATAGTCCGGAACAACAGAAAATATTAGAAAAATTTGCCCTTTGGCCGCCTTTACCCGGTCAATTTCGCTTTTTAACACCGCGTATGGTGGGATTTCAAGCTGAGAAAGCATTGCCAATAGCGACAAGATTTCAAGTCACTCTCAAAGCAGGTTTAGCTGATTTAAAAAATCATCGCCTAGATAAAGATTTACCTTGGACTTTCAATACCGAATCTATCAAACTGACTAATTTACCTGGTGTCAATCCTATTGAGAAGGCTGATATTGAACCCATTGATTTACAAGAAAAGCTACAGTTTACTTCCAACGTAGAATTAAATTTAGCTTCCGTACAAGAAAAATTACAGTTAATTCCTGAAGGAAAAAATAAAGGTGTAGGCTTCAAAGTCGAATTAAATAAAGAAGAAAAACCAGTAAAAAATGAAGAAGACCCTTTAGAAAAATTTGACCCTTCAGCCCGCAATTGGATTTATAATCTCATCCCACAGCAAAATCTCGAAAAGGCAACTCCTTATCGCCTAGTCTTTTCTCCCGGAATACGTCCTGCTTATGGCAATCTCCCTACAGAGAAAGAATTTGCCAGTAAGTTAGTAACTTATTCACCTTTAGCATTCCAGAAAATCAACTTTTACGGACAGCCAGATTCAGGTGGAACTTTTGGAAGATTTATTAAAGGCAGTCCCCAACTAGAATTTAATAACGTTTTACTGCCAGATTCAGCTAAAGAAAGTATTACGATTAATCCAGCACCAAAAGACATTTCGAGAATCATCCAAATAAATGATGAAGATAAAATTGTCGGCATCAATCCTTATGCACTAGAACCAGCTAAAACTTATACAATTACTATTGGCGGAAATCTCAAAGATAAGTTTGGGCAAACTTTGGGTAAACCTGTAACACTTAAATATGATACTGGAGATTTAGCCGGGGATATCTGGGTGCCATCAGATTTGAATATTTTCCCCACAGATAAAAATTTACAGCTAAATATTACTACCGGAAATCTACCAGAATCTAAATATAAAGCAGCTTATCGAGCAGTTAAACCAACAGATTTAGTTTATTTTAATAATAGTAATGATTTATTACCACAACCTTCTGATTGGCAAAGCTTTAAGGTATCGGGTCAGAAAAACCAATCAGTCGATATTGCTGTTCCTCTGCGGGAAAAAATAAGTGCAGCCACAGGAATGTTAGCTTATGGAGTGCAAGCCCGTACTAATAAATATCAGGAAAATGGAAAGGAACTGTGGCGAGAACCTACCACTTATGGCTTAGTTGAATTGACGAATTTGGGCGTATTTACTCAGTGGTTTCCTGATTCAGGCTTAATTCGCGTCAATCATCTGACAGATGGTTCGCCAGTTCAAGCGGCGGCTGTGGAAATTTATCAATCAAAATTACAAGCAAAATCTCGCCCCGAACCGATATCTTGTGCAACGGGTAAAACTGATGAAAATGGAATTTTTAGAATTATTCGTGAAGGATTACAGGCATGTTATTCTGGCAATGAAAGTTCTAGTAAATCACCACAATTATTAGTAATTGCCCGTGAAAATCAAGATTGGGCATTCGCTAGAACTGAAGAATATAGCGGCGTTTATGGCTACGGTATTGATGCAGGTTGGCAAGATAGTAAGCCAGAATCACGCGGGGTAATTTTCTCAGACAGACAGTTATATCAACCAGGTGAAAAAGCTTGGTTTACTGGTTTTGCTGGCTTCTTGCAAAATGGCAAAATCCAACAAGATAAAAATGCCGTTTACCAATTGACTTTAGTAAATCCTGATGGACAAAAGACTAACTTAGGTACACAAACTACAAATGAATTTGGTACGTTTTCTCTAGAATTGCCAATTAAAACTACTCAGCGCTTAGGCTACCATACAATCCAGGCTAAGGGTAAAAATGGACAAGAACTTTCTGGTGAATTTCGGGTGGCTGAGTTTAAGCCACCGAACTTTAAAGTCGAACTGAACTTAGATAAAGAATTTGCTTATATAGACGATAAAGTTGATATTAATGCAACAAGCAACTATTTATTTGGTGCGCCTGTAGAAGGTGGAGAAGTAAAATACTTTATTACTCGTCAACAAGCTAATTTTATTCCCAAAGGTTGGGACGAATTTACTTTTGGTCGGCAGTGGTTATGGCCAGAAGAATCTCCTAGTATCTCTAGTGATGTGTTGCAAAATAATACCCAACTAGATGCTAATGGGAAAAATAGTCAAACGGTAAGTGTGGCTAAAGATTTACCGTATCCCATGACTTACCAAGTAGATGTGCAAGTTGCAGATGTTTCTAATCTGTCTGTAGCGAATTCCAAAACTTTTATAGCCTTACCTAGTAATCGTCTAATTGGGTTAAAAAGTAATTTCATTACTGATGCTGGTAAGGCTTTTCCTATTGATGTAGTTGTTACCGACCCTACAGGAAAACCGATAACAGGTCAACGAGTGCGCCTGGAATTACAAGAGATTAAATACAGTAGTGTCACTCAATTAGTTGAAGGTAGCCGAACGGCAAAAAATCAAGTTGAATATAAAACAGTGGGACAAGTAGAAATTACATCTGCTAGCAATCCCCAATCGGTAAGTTTGACAGCACCGGAATCTGGTTCATACCGGATTAGAGTGAATTTTAGTGATGCAAAAAATGAATTAAGTGCCACAGATTTACAAATTTGGGCAACTGGACAAAACCCAGTATTTTGGGGTTCTAAAGAAAAAGATGTCTTAGAACTAAAATTAGATAAACAAGAGTTTAAACCTGGTGAAACTGCTACTGTACTAATTCAATCTCCCTATCCAGATGCAGAATTGTACTTTGCGGTGATTAAAGACAAACCCCTTTATCAGCAAATTACCAAGGTTCAAGGAAGCGCACCACAAATTCAGTTTCAAGTTACACCAGAAATGCTACCAAATGCAGCCATTGAAGCTGTATTAGTAAGACAAGGTAAACCCATCAGCCAAGTGGAAGTAGGAACTTTAGATAACTTGGTGAAGATTGGTTTTACACCTTTTAAAGTTAACTTAGAAGATAAGTATTTAAAACTGCAAGTTAAGCCAGTGCAAGCATCATTAGAACCTGGTGCAGAAGAAACAGTACAACTAGAACTGAAGGATAATCAAGGTAATCCCACCAAAGGACAGTTTACAGTCATGGTGGTAAATGAAGCGGTGTTACAACTTTCTGGTTATCGTCCGCCAGATTTGGTGGATACAGTTTATGCAGAACAGACAATATCTACCCGCTTTAACGATAATCGCGCGGATGTCATCTTACAACCGCAAGATGTAGCTAAACCAAAAGGTTGGGGTTATGGTGGTGGTTTCTCAACTGGTGCAGCGAATACTCGCACTCGCACCGATTTTAAAGCCTTAGCTTACTACAACGCTTCTGTTCTCACTGATGCAAATGGTAATGCACAGATAACCTTTAAACTCCCGGATGACTTAACTACATGGCGGGTGATGGCTGTAGCCACCGATGGAAATCTGCGTTTCGGCAATGGGGACGCGACGTTTATCACCACAAAACCACTGCTAACTAATGCCATCTTGCCACAGTTTGCCCGTCCAGGCGATCGCATTCTCGCTGGTTTATCCGTCACCAACAACACCGGAAATACAGGAAATCTCTCAATTAATGGCGAACTTAGCGGTACTGTGAAGTTTGCTGACAAAAACCCCACAACTACTGCTTTGCAAACCAAAGCTGAATCTGCAACCCATGCTTATCGCTTTCCAATGGTGGCGGATAGCGTCGGAGTTGGTAAGGTTCGCTTTACCACTCAGCTAAATGGTACAGCCGCAGATGCTTTTGAATTACCTTTGGAAATTAAGCCAGTTGAAATTACAGAACAAGTCGTTGAAACTGGTGTCACTGAAAAACAGGTGAAAATTCCCCTGAATGTTGATAAAAATACCTTCCCTGATGCGGGAGGTTTAGATATTCAGTTAGCGAGTACTTTGATACCGGAGATTCAAGCACCAGCAAAGCAGGTTTTAAAAGATAATGATTTGCCGTTTACAGAACCTGCTGCAAGTCAATTAATGATTGCGGCTAATTTGCAAACTATCTCCCAAAAATATGGTCCAACTTTTGCAGAATTTAATCCTAGCCAACAAGCTAATTTAGCAATCGAACAATTACAAAAACTTCAAATAGCCGATGGTGGTTTTGCTGCTTTCCCCGGACAAGAAAAATCTGACCCTTGGGTTTCTGCTTATGCGGGTGAATCTTTGGCTAAAGCTAGTAAGGTATTCCCTAATTTAGTCGATTCTGGAATGCTATCTCGCCTCAAAACTTATCTGCAAAAAGTTCTAGCGAATCCTGGAGAATACGATTTTTGCAAACAACTACTCTGTAAAAGGCAACTGCAAATTAATAGTTTAATCGCTTTATCAGATTTAGGAGATAAACGCAATACTTTTCTTGCAGATATTTATGAACAGCGCAATAATTTTGATTTAGTAACTCAAATTAAACTAGCGCGATATTTATCTCAATTCCCAGAATGGCAAGATGAATCTCAACAATTAGTCAACAAGCTGCAACAGAATATCTATGAAACTGGCCGCACAGCAGTTGTGAGTTTACCCAGCAGTTGGGGATGGATGAGTTCATCTACGACGACGCAAGCGCAAGCTTTACGCTTATTTATTGCCAAGCAAAGCAAACCCGAAGTTATAGATAAGTTATTCCAAAGCCTTCTCGCACTGCGCCGGGATGGTACATGGCAAACTAACTATAATAATGCCCAAGCACTAACAGCTTTGGTAGATTATAGTCAACTGCAACCCACACCGCCGAATTTTGTTGCCACTGTGCAATTAGCTGGTAATAAGTTAGGAGAGAATCGCTTTGAAGGTTACAAAAATCCTAGCTTACAACTAATTGTGCCAATGAATCTATTACCTCGTGGGCGTAATGATTTAACGCTGCAAAAAGCAGGTAATGGCACTTTACACTATCTGGTTGCTTATAATTATCGCTTGCAAGGAAATCAACAAGGCAGGTTTAACGGTTTACGCATAACACGAGAAATTAGTCAAGTAAATGAAGAGAAAGTTTTACAAAAAACAGGTATTTATGCTTTCGATAAACCCTTGACTTTAACTTCTGGACAGGTGTTTGATATTGGTTTAGAAATCATCGCCGATCGCCCCGCGGATCATATAGTAATTAAAGATCCTTTACCAGCAGGCTTTGAGGCGGTAGATGCAAGTTTTCAAACTACCACAGCTGCATTACAAGCAAAAGCCGATAATTGGGAACTTGGCTTTAGAAATATCTACCGCGATCGCATTATCGCCTATGCCGACCACCTGGAACCAGGAGTTTATAGTCTGCATTACCTAGTCCGTTCTGTCACCCCTGGTACCTTTTCCTGGCCTGGTGCAGAAGTTCACCTACAATATGCACCAGAAGAATTTGGGCGTACTGCTGAGTCTACATTGATATTGGAGGATGCGAAGTAGTAAGTATGAGAATGCCTAGGTTGAGCTACGCCTAGGCACAACTTTTACTGCAATTAAGTACAATCAAATGTTGTCGTTATTTACTGGAAACCACAATTGCCTGGAATGGGATTAATTTCAGGATTTCTCTGAGGGTTCCTCATCAATGAACAATGCTTTCTTACTACGCTTCAACTGTTTCCAAAGTGCTTTAATTTGTTTGTAAGCATCTTCTGGCTCAATCTTTCCAGATGTTTCTAGATTGGTAATGTAGCCAACTTTTTGAGCAAATTCTTGAAGGTTGGCATTAAATACTAAATTCTCTGGCTTAACTTGACCGTAATAGCGACTACGAGGGTAAAGAAATTTGTTTTTGTCGTCAAGATTAGTCTCGTCCATTATTTCACCCCCAATAAGTGACTTTTACCAACGATAATCACAACAAAGATGGCTTCAATGAAGAAATTGCCGCGATTATTGTGAACGATGAGCCAGTCTAAAAGGGAACACAAAATTAAGTATACAGCAAGTAGCTATTTATTAGCTGTGATTATAGTAAGCTTTTCCAATCATGGACATTAAGTGTAGACTATACCAGGTTCTGTTAATAGCATTGCAATCAGTGGGTCTAGATTAAGCATTTTTCCCTTCTCTCTGTGTCCTCTGGGTTAACCCTCAATACTTCTAGCTTTGTGCATTTTTAACTCGGAATCGGGTTTAGGGGAAAGGGTACTGGGTTTGGGTTAAAGGTTTTTCTTTCCCTTTTACCTTCCCCTTTTCCCCAAAACCCGAGAAGTATTGGGTTAACCCTAACTGAACCGTATTAGGATTTAGCTGGCACATTTTCAGATATTATACAAATCTTATTATTTTACAACTACCCATTGCGTTACAGGTGCCATTGCCCGCCAGCCCAAAAATTTACCAATAGGTTCCGTCCGTTGAATGGCAACACGAGTTAAATCGCCACCGACTCGTTCATGCCATTGAAATAAAGTTTGCTCGCCCTCTACCGTCACCACATTTGCTACCAAACGCCCACCCGGACGCAGTGCTTCCCAGCAAACATCAAAAAGTCCTGTTGCTGTCACCCCACCACCAATAAAAATAGCATCTGGTGCTGGCAAATCTTTCAGTGCATGGGGCGCTTTACCTTCAATGATTTGCACATTTGGAGTACCGAGAGTGGCGGCATTATCGGCAATATAAAGTAGTCTAGAAGAATTTTGTTCGATCGCGATCGCTCGACATCGAGCATTACTCCGCATCCATTCGATAGAAATTGAACCGCAACCCGCGCCAACATCCCACAACAATTGTCCCGGTGTGGGTGCTAAAGCTGCTAGGGTGATTGCCCTAACCTCACGCTTCGTTAACTGTCCATCGTGGTGATAAGCGTTATCTGGTAGCCCTGGTAATCTTGGTAATGGGATAACCCCAGCATCAGCAATACAATAAACTGCGATCGCATTCAAAGCCGCAACTTCAGTTTCACTCCAAGATGCAGCCGTACCTTCCACAATTCTTTCATGAGTACCGCCCATACGCTCCAAGACGGTAATTTCGCTGCCACCATAGCCGCGATTTGTCAAAATTTTCGCAACAATGGCGGGTGTGTCCTTCCCTCCACTCAAAATCAACAACCGTGCTTTTGGGTAAATGTAAGACTGGAGTAGGGAGGATGGACGACCATTCAAACTCAAGGTTTCCACCTCAGTTAAAGACCATCCCATCCTGGCACAGGCGAGGCTGAAAGCTGAAGGTGCGGGGATAATCGTCATTTCAGAAACGGGAATTCGCCGCATTAAGGTGACACCAATGCCGTAACACATCGGATCGCCGCTTGCGAGTACGCAGATTGACTGACCGCGACGCTGAATGATTTCGTCTACAGAAATGCTAATGGGGGATGTCCAGACTATTTTTTCACGTTGATCGTCTGTAGGGAGCATTGCTAAATGGCGATCGCCTCCGACAATTACTTTAGCTCGATCGACTAGAGAACGAGCGATAGCACTTAACCCCTGTAATCCATCTTCCCCAATGCCCACGATAGAAAGCCATTTCTCTGTCATGCTAATTCATGATTAATAATTAAGATTTGACGCTAATTCTAATTCTGAATTATTCCGTCAATTTTGGTAGGATATAGTTCATAGTGCTGGATTGAGGATAACAGGATGAACTCGCTCCCAGAAATAGAAGCTGCTATTATGCAACTGTCTGAAGGTGAAATGCGGGATTTATCAAACTGGCTTCAAGAATATCTCAATGATGCTTGGGATAAGCAAATTGAAACAGATACAAAATTGGGTCAATTGGATCGGTTAATCCAGCGTGCAAAAGCAGATATTAAAGCTAATCGGGTGAAACCGTTAGATGAAATCCTTAACAACCCCTGATTTTTGACGCTCTTATGCTGTACTTTCACCTGAAGTTAAAGAGCAAGCTAGAAAGGCGTATCCTCTTTGGATTAATAATCAATTTCATCCGTCTTTGCATTTTAAAAAAGTAGGAAATGATTTGCGATCAGTCAGGATTAGTGGTGGATCTCGCGCACTAGCACTTAAGAACGGCGAGGATTATTACTGCATCTGGATTGGGCTACATGATGAGTATGAGGCGCTGATTTAATAAGAATATTGCTGCTTTATTCTTTAACTGATTTTGTAACTTTCTCGACAATTACAAATGGAGATGGGGAGATGAGGAGATAGGGAAAATAATAACTCCTCAGTCCCCAGTCCCCAGTCCCTTTTATACCAGCGCTGCTGTTGCTTTCACAGCAAAAATCTTCTCAATCACATCTTCTACCACCTTATCTGGTGTAGAAGCACCAGAAGTAATTCCCACGACAATTTCACCGTCTGGCAACCAGTTTTCTGTAGTTATTAATTGCCCATTTAATTGTCGATGTTCTATAGAATCTCCTGATTTAATCCGTTCAACAGTATCAATGTGATAAGAGGGAATTCTCCGCTCAAAAGCAATTTGTTGTAATTGAGTAGTATTTGATGAATTAAATCCACCAATTACTACCATTAAATTTAAGTTATGCTCCACTAATTCCAACATTGCATCTTGCCGTTCTTGGGTGGCATCACAGATGGTATTGAAGCTTTGAAAATGCTGATTTAACTCGATAGGACTATACTTCTGCAACATAGTCCGCTCAAAAAGTTTCCCGATTTGCTCAGTTTCGTCTTTAAGCATCGTAGTCTGGTTAGCAATGCCAACTCTTTCTAAATCACGATCGGGGTCAAATCCTGCTGAACAAGCTTTAGCAAATTTTGTCAGAAATTCTTCACGATTTCCACCATTGATAATATAGTCAGCAACATATTGCGCTTCTTGCAAGTTCAACACAATCAAATACTTGCCAGCAAATGAACTAGTAGCGACTGTTTCTTCGTGCTTATATTTACCGTGAATTATTGATGTATAATCTATTTTTTTGTGCTTTTCTACTGTATTCCAAACTTTAGATACCCAAGGGCAAGTTGTATCAACAATTTTGCAGCCTTTATCGTGAAGGATCTGCATTTCTTGAACGCTAGCCCCAAAAGCGGGCAATATCACTACATCACCAGTGCCAACAACAGAAAAGTCTTTATTCTTTCCTTCAATGGGGATGAATTCTACTTCCATCTCCTGCATTCGCTGATTTACAGAAGGGTTGTGGATAATCTCGTTAGTAATCCAGATGTGTTCTGTGGGGAAGTGCTGACGGGTTTCGTAAGCCATGGCCACAGCCCTTTCTACACCCCAGCAAAACCCAAAGGCTTGTGCCAGTCGGATCGTCACATCACCCCGTTGCAGAATGTAATTGCGATCGCGGATTTCTTGAATCAAATTACTCTGATACTCAGACTGCAACTGGGTGGCAACTTCTGCTTGATGACCAAACCCTTTGCGATTGTAATTTTCGGAATGTTGCAGGCTGCGCTTAAAAGCTTTTGTATCCATTAGATTTGTCTATTTCAACCACTATTTTTTATTTTCTCGCGCCAAGCCGCGATTTATACAGAGTTGTATTCAAAAATATTATCAGAGAGGGGAAAGGGAAAAGGATTTAATGCCTTTACCCTTTAACCTTTAACCTTTTCCCATCTTCTTCTTGCTGGGATTTTAATTCGATTTCGCCATAAATCTGCAATGCAGAACGCCAAACTATATAGCCTTCGGGACTTAAATGTAAGCCATCAGTAGTAAATTCGCGGCGGAGATTTCCTTGTTTGTTGGTGAACAGGGGATATAAATCAAGATATTTGACACCTTTTTTGGTAGATATGCTTTGCAGTTGCTGATTCAACTCCTGAATGCGACTATTGGCAACAGCTAGAAGTTTATCTCGTCCTTTCCAGCTTGCTTCCTCTGCCCCATGTGGCAAAATCGATTGCACAACAATTTGCGCGGTAGGATGCGTCTTTCGGAGGTAATTGATAATTTGTCGCTGATTATCTAAAATTTCCTCGTTGCTCATCCCCCGAATTAGGTCATTAATGCCAATCATCACAAAAATTACCTCTGGCTGGGTGCGGTCAAATATCTTCAACCTATTTAAGAGTCCATTACTGGTTTCGCCAGAGATTCCTTGATTGAGCCAAGTTTTACCTTCGGGTAATAACTCAGGGGGAAACCATAAACTCAGAGAATCTCCCGCCAGGATAGTTAAATGCGGAGGACGTTGGTCGGCAGCGACCTTGGCTTCTTGCTTGAGAATTTCTACCCACTCTTGGTAAGTGAGTTGGTGACGACGACCCAAATCAGGTGTAGCAATTTGGGTTGAGTTGTTCAGGTTAATTTGTTCTGGGGATGTAACTATCCCAAAAAAAGCGGCCAATTTCTGCTGTTGCCAAATTAGCAGAATGACCGCCAACATTAGGATGCCGTTAGTTAACAGCGAGAAAAATGCCCAGATAGGAAAGGTTTTTGCAGAAGTAGACACGACTAGCGAAATTTACCAATTATTTGAATCAAATTTTAACGCTAGCGATCGCAAATTACACAATCTTAAATTGGGAGTGGGGAATGGGAGGGGCAGAGAGAGCAGGGGAGCAGGGGAGGTAGGGGGCAGAGGGAGACAAGGGGGAATTATTGAATGAATCTCTCCCTTGTCTCCCCCCTCTTCCTTGTCTACCTTGTCTCTTATTCATGCCCAATTCCCAATGCCCACTTCCTACTAACTAAGTCGGACGATCGCCAAACTCAGAGTTGTAACCCTCTTCGCCGTGTTCGTTGATATCCAAACCTTGCAATTCTGCTTCTTCTTTAACACGCAGACCGACTGTAGCATCGATAACTTTGAGAATAATCCACGTACCAACACCTGCGATCGCGTAAGCAACGGCGATTGCTATTAGTTCAACTCCCAATTCACCAAAATTACCACGTAGCACTCCGTCTTTACCTCCGCCGTTGACTTGAGTTGTGGCAAAGATGGCTGTTAAAATTGCCCCCACTGTACCACCAACGCCATGCACGGGATAGGTATCTAAAGCATCGTCGATTTGCAGCTTATGCTTGAAACTTACAGCATAGAAGCAAACAAAGGCGGTGATGAAACCAATTAAAATCGCTGATAGCGGTGTCACAAATCCGGCGGCGGGAGTGATCCCTACTAAACCAGCAACGGCTCCTGTAGCTGCTCCCACAGCTGTCGGTTTACCCCGTAAAACTGCTTCCAAAATTAGCCACATTAAAGCCGCCGCCGCCGCCGCTGTATTGGTGGCAACAAAGGCTGTTGTTGCTAAATTTGTTGTTAAGTTACCAGAAGTTCCACTAGCAACAGATAGGGCACTCCCAGCGTTGAAACCGAACCAACCAAACCAGAGCAAGCCAGCACCCAGCAAAATAAAAGGAACATTGTGTGGCGGACTAAGGCGATCGGGATGGGTTTTCCGAGGGCCAAGGACGATCGCAGCTACTAGCGCTGAAACGCCAGAACTAATATGAACTACTGTGCCACCTGCAAAGTCGAGGGCACCTAATCCACCAGCTAAACCCAAGAATCCACCTTTCGCCCATACCATGTGGGCTAGAGGGGCGTAAACAAAGGTTGACCAAAGCAGCACAAACAGCGAATAGGCGCGGAAACTCATCCGCTCAACGAGTGCCCCAGAAATTAAAGCTGGGGTGATAATGGCAAACATGGCTTGATAAATCGTGAATGCCTGGTGGGGAATCGTTCCGGCATAAGAGACTACATCAGCATATTTGGGGTCTGCTGCTTTGAGCGCATCTTCATAAGGCAGATGTGGCAAGTAGCCTTGAGTCTCTAAACCAACACCGTTCAACCCAAACCATTGCAACCCACCAATGAATGGCAACCCTGGTGCAAAAGAAAGACTATAACCCCAGAGAATCCAGGTAACTCCCACGATCGCCATCAAGACAAAGCTCATCATCAATGTGTTTAGGATATTGCGCGATCGCACAAATCCACCATAGAAAAACGCCAATCCTGGTGTCATTAGCAGCACTAATGCTGCTGAAATCAGCATAAATGCTGTGTCTCCAGTATCAGCAGCTGGTACAGCAACTGGTGTTTGGGCAAAAGCATTACCCATTAGCGGTCCTGCCAAAAACAGTAGGGTCATAGCCCCAATCATCACAACTTTCTTCAACACTTCTTTTTCTTCCTAAGCACCAACGATTTGTATCCTTAACTACATTTGATTACTTTTAGCTAGACATTTTTGTCTTAAAAGTTACTTAACTTTAATTTTGTGGAAATGTTAACAAAAATATAATCCGGATTGTAGTTGCCAAAATGGAAACAAGAGTGTAACGATGCAATGATTGCATCTTTTTGTGCAGGATAGCATTTTATGCAAGCGCTACAAAACTCCAAATTTTTAGTTACTTACTGTTACAAAACAAGATACTTGTAAAAATTGATAATAATTATCAATTTTCAGAAAATTTGTACAAATTTATCATGAATTCTCTTTATCTCTACGCATTTATGCGGGAGATATACAGATTCTTGCTTATCTTCGGCTGGTTATTAAAAAACCTTGGCAATTTTTGGTCAGCTTATTATGTGTTTAGGGGATTCCAGCAAAAGAAACATCCCATCTCCAGATAGCACAGATGTGCTATCCAAACAAATGTATAAATAATTTTGGATAATTTATTTTTTGTCAGTCTCTGAAAAGCGGGTATTAAAAAATTTATTAATCTAGAAGTTCTACTTAAGGTCTGGGTGCAAACATGATAATTAGAACACTCACTAAAGCTAAACATGCTCCTATGAGGTCGTAGCGGTCTGGAATTACACCGTCAACCTTCCAACCCCAAAACATTGCTATTGCGATAAATACACCACCGTAAGCAGCATACACTCTGCCAAAATTTGCTGATTGAAGAGTTGCAATAACCCCATAGAAAGCTAAAGCAATTCCCCCCAATATGCCCCACCAGAACGGCTTACCTTCGCGCAACCACAACCAGATTAAGTAGCCGCCTCCAATTTCAAATAAACCAGCCCACAAAAAATACAGCAGAGACTTAATCATTTGACAAATTCATTTATCAGGTCGAACTCAGTGAAATTACGCTAACGCTTTTAACTAAACTATTGCCATTAATTGAAGTAAGTTTATTGATCTGGGTATTGGCATTGGATATTAGGTAGTGGGCATTGGGCATTGGACATTGAACATGAAGAAAAGACAAGCGAGAGATTTGTTCAATAATTCCCCCTGCCTCCCCTGCCCCTCTGCCTCCCCTGCTCCCCCTGCCCTCTGCCCCAGCCCCCAGAATGTAGATAAGGCGTAAGGATGAAAGCACCATTACCTAATAACGAAATACAGAGATTCGAGACACTTTTGGAGTATAAAATTCTTGACACCCCATCCGAAGCTGCCTTTGATGATCTCACCCGTTTAGCCTCGTATATTTGTCAGACTCCTATTGCCTTAATTAGCTTAATTGATACAAATCGCCAGTGGTTCAAGTCAAGAGTCGGTTTAGATACCCTAGAAACACATCGAGATTTAGCATTCTGTAGCCATGCTATTTTACAGCCTGACGTTTTTGTTGTGCCTGATGCAACAGATGACGAAAGGTTTGCCACCAACCTACTGGTTACATCTGACCCAAATATTCGATTTTATGCTGGTGTACCTCTGACTAACCCTGAAGGATATGCTCTAGGAACTCTGTGCGTGATTGATTACATACCACGAGAACTTACTCCAGATCAGATAGAGGCATTACGAACATTAGGTCGTCAAGTCATCAAACAATTGGAATTGCGCCGAAATTTAGCAAGTTTGGTACTTGTTAGCAAGAAAAGCAAACAGGCACAGAAGGTAAGCAAACAATTTTTCAAAAAGATTGTAGCAGGTTTTGGTCTAGCTTCGGTAATTTTGGTTTTGATAGGTGTAATTTCTTATCAAAATACAACAGTATCTAGTAATAATCGCAGTGTCATAAAAAATGCTTATAAAAAGCTCAACAGTCTAGAAAAACTACTGTCTCAAATAAAGGATGCAGAGACTAGGCAACGTAGTTACATTATTACTGGAAAACAAACTTATATAAAACCCTATCAAGCATCACTAGCCAACGTCAATCAGGAAATTGCCAAACTAAAGAACTTAACGATAGATCAACCAAACCAACAAAAGCAGATTGCAACACTTGAATTTTTGATTGCAGCTAAACTTGCTGAACTAAACCAGACTATCGACTTACGCCAAAAGAAGGGATCGGAAGCGGCGTTGCAGGTATTACTGACAAATAAAAGCCAAAATCTCATGGATGATATCCGCAAGGCGATCGATGAGATAGAGAATGAGGAAAGGGCGCAGCGGCAGCAACTTTCACAAACAGCACAAACTTGGACTCGCAAGACAACTGTGACAATTGCGATCGCTATTTGCCTAAGTTTTATCGTTCTTGCTGTAGTTTACTACTTCATTTATCGTGAGGTAACAGAGCGCAAAAGGACAGAAGAAACCTTAAATCAAGCAGGAATGGATGACTATCTGAGTAAGCCAGTGTTTAAAGAAAAATTAGCTGCCACTCTAGAGCATTGGACAGGCGTTATCCTCTCAAAACAAGAGCTAGTTGTTGATGAACAGACAGTTTCGACCACAAACAACGACACAAATGACCTAGCAATTGATTGGGAACACTTGCATCGAATATCGGAAAATGATGGAGAATTTGAATTAAATCTATTGCAAATATACCTTGAAGATGTTAGACCCCGTTTAGAGATAATGATTGCAGCGATCGCATCTGATGACTTTGGGCAAATTGCGCGAGAAGCTCATCACCTTAAAGGTGCTAGTGCCAATGTTGGAGCCACAGCTATGTATCTAGTCGCTGACAAACTAGAAAAGTTAGCTTACGAGCAAGAGCTTAGAGATGCTACTAACTTAGTTTTAGAGTCAAAAGAATTTATCAACTCTATGCAAGACTTTTTAACACGAAAGAATTCAGTCTGAATTCTGTAGGAGTAGCGGAAAAATATGTGAGTTTAAGTCCCACACTAATTAATTTTGAATTCTACATTATTTTTTCATCAGAAGAAATAATGTAACAAATCACACCTTACTTCCCAAACAAAAATAATTGGGTATAAATTCCAAATTTATATACAAAAACAGCTTTAATACAACTGTACTAATCAAAAATTATAGCATTTACAGGAATAAAACTTGTATAGAATCTTCCTACATCTCCAGCAACTTTAGCTGATATAGTAGCTGATACCGTCATTACTTGGCGACTTATCATTATTCAAGAGGTCTTATGAAACGCTTAATCTACATCATCCCTGTGACTGCAATTAGCTTACTGACATTGGTCGGATGCAACAGCGATCAAAAATCCACTACTCAAACTCCTACTACCACAGAAACCACTAAGGCAACAACAGGATCAAAAACTCCTGCTGCTACGCAGGGAGGTTTTGATACTTTGGCTGGTGTCGTTACAAATACAAAAACGGCGGTGCAAGGCGGAAACTTTGACAAAGCTCAACAGGAATTTAATAAGTTTGAAAATTCTTGGTCTAAAGTTGAGGATGGTGTCAAAACTAAATCTTCAAAAACCTATAATGTCATCGAAGATGCTGCGACCCAAGTGAAGGGTTCGCTGAAAGCAAAAGATAAAGCGAAATCTCTTAAAGGGTTACAAACACTTGAGACAAACATCGCCACTGTTTCTAAAAAATGATGTAAAACAAACATAGAGTAGGAGTTATAAAGACAAGAGACACCAAGAAAAAAGTCTTTATATCTGGCTTTGAGACAAATAATTATGTAGTTTATCAAGTTGCAAACTGCGATAGTTTTCACTGGAGATTTTGGATAATGCGTTCATTTCGCAAATACCACCGGACTCTGGCGATTATTTTGGCTTTACCGCTTGCTGTAACATTGTTAACTGGTATTGCAGCTACCCTGGTAGGTGAGTGGTCAGCTAACCTTGGAGTTCCACGTAGTCTACTACTTTCAATTCATCGTGGTGAAATCTTGGGTTTACAGGGAATCTACCCGATTTTGAACGGACTAGGATTATTAGGGTTGTTGGTTACTGGATTAAGTATGACCAGTTTGTTTCGTAAGAAAAGGTCAAAATCTGAGTAAGGATTAGTCAAAAGCGATCGCAGTCTTTTAATGTATAAAAACAAGTCAGTTACCCTGCGATCGCAAATAGTGAAATCAAACCATAATCTATTGTCTCCAGTGTTGCAAAAGTCATTGTAGAAGCAGTTCCTAGAGGTATTGCTCCTGTTTTAGAACGGACTAGAATTTGCATAGACATAACTTTTTCAATTCTTTGACAAGCTCCTGTAACATCAAGCTATTAACTTAAAAAATATTGCTTTTAACAAAATAACGACCCGTAACAATAACTAAAAAACATTCCAAATTTCTTGACTTTTAAGTTACTCACTACTGAGTGGTGAGTAAAAAGTAAAATTAGGACAAAAGCCAAGCAAGTAGTCTGGATTTAGGGGGAATACAAAACGTTTTGTTACTGCCAAGAGGAATTTTAAAACATCCTCTAAACCAACAGATATTTTTGAAGGTTCAAATAACTATGAATAATCTATCTCATCAGTATCTAGAAGAAAGTAATAAAAAGGAGAAACTTTTATATACTGCTGATACAGTGCGTGCTTATCTTCGCGAGATTGGACGGATACCTTTATTAACTCATGAGCAGGAGATTAATTTTGCCAAGCAAGTTCAAAAAATGATGGCTTTACTAGCTACGAAAGAAAAACTAGCTATTCAATTAAAACGTCAACCAACACAAAAAGAGTGGATTGAAAATATAAATATTGGTGAAAAATCACTGCTACAACAGCTACATCAAGGGCAAAAAGCGAAGCAGAAAATGATTCAGGCTAACCTGCGACTTGTAGTATCTATTGCTAAGAAATATCAAAGACATAACCTAGATTTTCTCGATTTAATTCAAGAAGGGAGTTTAGGCTTAGAGCGAGGAGTTGAGAAATTTGACCCAACTAAAGGGTACAAGTTTTCAACTTATGGCTATTGGTGGATTCGTCAGGCAATTACACGAGCGATCGCCGAACAAGGACGTACTATCCGCTTGCCTATTCATATTACAGAAAAGCTGAACAAAATCAAGCGGATTCAACGCGAACTAACTCAAAAATTAGGTCGTACTCCTACCGCAGTTGATATCGCCGAAGAACTATCTTTAGATCCAAAACAAATTCGAGATTATTTACTTTTAGCACGTCAACCTGTCTCTCTAGAATTACGAGTTGGCTCAGACAAAGATATAGAATTACAAGATATGTTGGAGGATAATGGACTTTCCCCAGAATTATACGCTGACCATAAGTTTCTCCAACAAAATATTCAAAATTTATTGTCAAAATTAAATCCACAGCAACGACAAATATTAACTTTCCGTTTTGGTTTAACAGATGGAAATGAACTTTCTTTAGCAGAGATTGGTCAACGTATGGGTATTAGTCGAGAACGAGTGCGACAGATAGAGCAACAAGCTTTGGGTAGTCTAAGAAGACATAAGGATAAAATACACAGCTATCTAGCTAGTTAATTCCTAAGCCGAATGTCTTGTTATTTGCTCTTTACTTCAACCCGCAGAGTTTGGTAAATCCTGATAGGCGATCAATACTTTTCGGTTAAACCCAATAATCTCTCTTTTGGTCTGGGGAAAGGTTAAACAGTAAACCAAAAAGTTTTTCCCAAAGAGCGATCGCTAATTTAGTTTGCGTATTCTGAGGTACTATATAATACTAGTCTCATAAATAATGCTTATAGCATCCTGAAAGATTTCCAAAAATGAAATGATGAGAGTAGTGTGTAGCATATTGACTGAAAAAATTGAGCGTTTCATCAGAAGAACTGGCAATAACCGCCTCAGAAACCCCTCTCGTTTATATGATGATTTGCTCACAATTGCTGATAATTACAAAATAAAGGCATTAAATAATGAAAAAAAGAGAAAAAATTGAACGCGATTTTCAAAATCTTCTTGAAATTATTGAAAATCAACGACCAGGATATATAGCTGCAATGGACGAAGGAGTATCTGATGAAATAATCAGAGATTGCATCAAAATTCATCCAATTCCTGAAGGTTTAATGGCTATATACTCTTGCGTCAAAGGTTTATCTGTATCTAAATTAATCGAAAAGTTTGATTATCCTACAGATTTCATTCCTGGTTGCGATTTAATAAATATTTATGAATTTGATAAAATAATTAATCTTTTAAAAGCAGTACATAGAAACCCTGAGCCTTGGGCATGGCAACCAGATATGATTCCTTTTCTAGTGTATTGCGATGTTGATTACTATTGCGTCAGAACATTGCCTTCAGACCAATCTGTTGTATTCTGTTCAAAAGAAAACCAATGGATTACCATCTGTCAAAATATTGAAGATTTTATTTTAATAATTACTGAATGTTATAAGCAGAATGCTTATTTTTTAGATAATGTATACTTGGAAAAAAATTATGATTTGGAAGAAAAAATTATCTTAAACTTCAACCCTAATTATTATTCTCAAAATGACTTAAAACCAGAAGCATGAGCAAAAATATTTTTATATAAATGTTATATTTTATTTTCAAGAGTTTTAGCCTTTTGAAGTATTATTTCTATATACTTTGTTACACGATGTTCATGACTAACTTGAAACACTCAAATTAAAAACAATGGAAATCTTGAACTGGGAAAACCGTATTAGAGAATGGAGTCAAAAGCGAATAAAAATATTTCTTGAAGATTACGATGAAGAAGATTTATCCCCGGAAGTTCGCAAATCTGGCTACTTAGGTTATCCTGGTGCAGCTGAGGAGCAAATAGTTACTACCGAAGCTCGTTTAAATGTAACTTTTACACCTTCTTACCGGGAGTTTCTGAAAGCTTCTAATGGGTTACGTTCTATATCAGAATATAGTCTAGAGTTTTGTGGAACTGAAGATATTGTATGGTATGCTCCTGACCACCAAGATTGGGTAGATGAATTAATGGAAACTTGGAATAAACCAGTAACAGATGAGGAATATTTTGTTTATGGAGACGAACAATCAAATTACACATTTCGTCCAGAGTATCTACAAACATCGTTAGAAATTAGCAGTGAAGATATGGGCTATATATTTTTACTTAATCCTCAAATAATTGTCATAGATAATGAGTGGGAAGCTTGGTATTGCAATTTTTCAAGTTCATTTGGCATATATAGGTATCGTTCTTTTAGTGAAATGATGGAGGAAATATTAAACGATCCAGAATTTCTTGGATAGATTGGAATCTTCAATAATTTTGAATATCTGGTTTTCCTAAAATGGTAAATATTCAAAATGCTAAATATTATGATATTCAATAGCCTAAAATATCCTAGGAAAAACGCAAAATCTAACTTGCTAGACTTTATAGAGATGGTTTGCAGGGCAAAAAATCCTCTTTGTGATGCTTGTGACAAGGTGCTAAGAGCATCTACGCAATCTACAAAAACAGAGATTGAACAGTCAGATCCTTCTGGGTGATGCTAAAGTTACGCAGTTCTGCTATTGCAATGAATGAAACGATCGCTTCACACGCCACAGCAACGGTTAACATCACCAGGTTTCGTGCCAACGGATAATCACAGACGTCATCATTAACCTCGGAAGGAACGCGATAAAATTCATTCCAAATCACTTCTCCATAATCAGTCGATAGTCCAGCATGAAGACAAGGAATGCTTAACTGTTGAGCATAATCTTTCACTGCTTGACGTGCCACACTATTATCGAAGACATCGACAATTAGCTGGCTGTCTTTGAGTAGTTGAGTTGCATTTGCTGGTGTTAACTCCTTTGTTTTGGCATCAACTTTAGTACCAATAGCTCTATATAAATTATTCGCCAAAATCTTCGCCTTAAATGCTCCAACATCAGGACGGTAGTAAGGCTGAGTGGAAAGATTGCGCTCCTCAATGCGATCGCGATCTATCACTGTAAGTTTATCAAAACCAGACCGAGCTAAGTTTTCCGCAATGTTAGCTCCTAATGCTCCAGCGCCACAAATGATTATAGGATAATTTTTTAGCTTTGCCATCACAGCCTTGGTGCGGTAAAGCTGTTCGTGAAAAAAGATACTCATAATAATTCGTAATTAATACACTCACCACTCTTGTTTTTCCATGACACCCACTAAGGATTGCAAGTCAAAATCGCGATCGCGTCCACTCAGACAGATGCCAGAACTAACAACAGTCAAGTCAGTTTTAGCGATCGCACTACTATGGCGAACACCATCAGCAGTTGTCCAATCGACTGTCCAGTAGTCGCTGCGATCGTGGAATTGAGTTAAGGTAGCGCCACCCATTTGCAATGCCTTTCTCAATCGCTTTTCATCCTGTTGGGATTGAGTAAATCCCTCAATGCGCCGAGTTGCTAATTCATACACTGTGAGGATTTCTGGAGTCATACCTTTAAACTGTAATTCCTCAGCATGAATGAGTTGCTTAACAGCAGATTGCAGAGTTTCAACAATTACTGGATCGGTACGGCGATCGATTTCCTCGAACCAAGATGAATGCCCATTCCAACGGACAATAATTTGCTCAAAGGTAACGCCCTCGGTAACTAAGTGAACTGCGAGCGGCTTAACTATCTTTAACCGTTGATGCATATCTACTTCATTTACAGGATATGCTAACCAAGTTTGTCCCCGCAGTTGGTGTGCTAACCGCAGCCGTATTTGGGAAAAGTGTTGCAGGTATTCCACAATTTGGGGTAAGTCTGCTTCTTCTACAACCGTTGCTGTTTTTTCATCCACAGCCTGAAAGATGCCCCAACCTTCAAATTTACTAGGCTTTGGCGTGAAAGTGTAGCTCATCCCAGCTACCCGTGTGCGAACTCGTCCACCTTTGACGCAGGGCGCAAGGAATTGGGTAGTATGTAACTGTGCTTCTGCGATCGCAATTTGGTTGATTAGCTTAAATATGTTAGCCATAACTAATACCAATTTTTTAAAACAAGGTTACAGATGCAACCATATAAAATCTGACTTTCTTAATTACCAATTACGAATTACGAATTAATATAATTCTGCGTGCAAGTTGGTGGAGCATTACGTGTTCTCAGTTACTAGAGGGACTCCGCTGGTGAGTTGTTACACACTCTTTCAAGGATGGCTACTTTTAAGCCTACCTCCCAGGTTCTTCGTACTCCCCATTCACACACGCCCACTGCATTTGGCAGTGTTACCTTTCCTCTCGTACTAGTATGTAGGCTCCACGAGTTGGGGCACGCAAAAACTATATGTTACATTGTACTACAGAAACTCGCAAATGTAAATCTAGAATAGTTATTGCAATTCACATTAATCCTGAAAAGGAAAAACTTTGTAAGCAATGAAGCCTGATGGTAAAATCATTATTTTAGATTGGTGTAGAGATTATTTATCTGTAAAATATTTGATTTAGCACTTAAAATTTTTGATCCGGCTCATAAGCAGTGTTACACAAAAAATGAGTTTTACCGATTGCTTAAAGATGAAAACTTTGTGGTCTGTCGTGCGACCAAAATTTGTTTTAGTATTATGTAGAGATTGATTTAAACTACAGCAAAACTCAAAACTTAAATCAATTTTTTGTCACAAAAATTTACCATAAAATTTGACATTTTGTCATTAAAATGACTAGTAAATATGATTCAACTCGATCGTCTAAGTATGACTTATAAAGGCGGAGTTATAGGGATTAAACCTATTTCTCTGAGCTTTATCAAAGGGCAATTCACTGTTATTTTGGGAGCATCTGGTTCTGGTAAATCAACTTTACTGCGCTGTCTTAACTATCTTAATCGCCCCACAACTGGTACTGTGATAGTTGAAGGATTGGGAAATCTACATAACCGTAAGGTGTTGTATGAACATCGCAAGCGCACAGGGATGATTTTTCAGCAGCATCAACTTATTAGTCGGCAAACAGCTCTTGGGAATGTATTGGTAGGTCGTTTAGCGTACCATTCAACACTCCGAAGTTTCTTTCCTTTGCCCAAAGCAGATCAGTATATTGCCTTAGAATGTTTAGACCGGGTTGGGCTTTTGCATAAAGCTTTAACACGAGTGGATACTCTTAGCGGAGGTCAACAGCAACGGGTTGGTATCGCACGCGCCTTAGCACAAAAACCACAATTGATTTTGGCCGATGAGCCTGTTGCTAGTCTCGATCCTACTAGCACTCACAAAGTCCTCTCATTTCTGCGTCAGACTTGTCAAGAAGATGGAATTTCCGCAATCCTCAGTCTGCACCAGATCGATCTCGCAAGAATTTACGCGGATCGAATTATTGGGTTATCTCAGGGAAAGGTTGTCTTAGATGGTAAGCCAGCAGATATCAGTGCCTACGAATTAAAGCAACTTTATAGTGACAAAGATAGTCCTGATGATGAAGGCTTTCAGGAAAGCATTAATTCCTAATGGCTAAATTTACTGTACTGTTTTTATATTAATTTAGGATAACCTCAATGACTGTTTTACTAAACAAGCGATTGCTTGTCTCAATGACACTAATCATGGCTACCTTAATCGGTTGTCAAAGTCCTAGCAACCAATCTGCAAATAAGCAATCAGGTTCTGGCAATAGTCCAGCAGTTGCATCAGAGTCTGCTGACCCTCAAACCCTGAAAGTAGCTTTATTACCTGATGAATCTCCTTCAAGTTTGATTAAAAAAAATGAAGGATTTAAAAAGTATCTTGAGACAAAGCTACAAAAACATATTGAACTTGTCGTTACAACTGACTACTCCTCGATGATCGAGGCAGCAAGTAACAAGCGTATTGATTTAGCTTATTTTGGGCCACTCTCTTACGTTTTGGCAAAAACAAAGAGTGATATTGAGCCATTTGCAGCTTTGAAGAAAAACGGTAAAACTACGTATCAGTCTGTAATCGTTGCTAACACAGCTAGCGGTATCAAGTCACTGGCAGAAGTTAGAGGTAAAACGGTAGCTTTTGGAGACCAAGCGTCTACTTCCAGTCATTTGATTCCTAAATCAATGCTGGCAAATAGCGGATTGCAACCCGGCGGAAAAGACTACCAAGAGGCGTTCACAGGTTCACATGATGCTGTAGCATTGGCAGTTCAAAATGGTAATGCTCAAGTTGGTGGCTTGAGTAAACCCATATTTGAATCCTTAATTGAACGCAAAGTAATTGATTCTAGTAAAGTTAAGGTGATTGCAGAGTCTAAAGAGTATCCTGAATATCCCTGGACAATGCGTTCTGATTTAGCACCGCCACTAAAAGAAAAAATTCGTGCAGCCTTTCTTGCATTGAATGATAAAGAGGTTCTTAAACCATTCAAAGCTGATGGTTTTGGAGCTGCGAAAGATAAAGATTATGATAGCATCAGAGACTTAGCAAAAATTCTTAATCTTGATATCGCCAAGTTGCAAAAGTAATTTATAAGAAGAATTCAGAATTCAGGTGGTCACTGAGCTTAGTCGAAGTGAATCAGAATTCAGTATGAATTCTGTTTTTACTTAGCATTTTGCTCTATCCCTTTAGTAGAGTATTCTGAATTCTGTATTCTGACTCCTAATATTTTGAATTTGGAGCGAAGCGACGTGACACTTCCTAATCCTCAACCAGCTTTCGATCGGCTACTGAAACAACAACGGCGGCAATGGTATCGAACAATAGTAACCTGGGCGATCGCACTTTTGGCTATAGCTATATGTTGCTTTCTGGTTGGGCTTTGGGACGAGAAACGGCTTTCGGATGGGATTCCCAGTATCTTAAACTTGCTGCATCAAATGCTGCCTCCAGATTTTAGCGATGCCCGAAACTGGGTCAAACCTTTATTTGATACGCTGGCGATGAGCGTTGCAGGCACTGCGATCGCTATTGTCTTCTCGATGCCTCTATCTTTATTAGCGGCTCGGAATACAACTCCCCATCCCTTGCTATTTCAAGTTTCACGGCTGATTCTCAACGGCTTGCGCTCTGTGCCAGAGCTAATTATGGGCATTATCTTTGTGGCAGCTGTTGGCTTTGGGGCATTACCCGGAACCTTGGCGGTGGGATTTCACTCGATTGGCATGGTCGGCAAATTCTTTGCAGAATATATCGAACTGGTCAACGAAGCACCGCTAGAAGCAGCAAGAGCGGCTGGAGCCAACAAGGTGCAAGTAATCTATCACGGAATTTTACCGCAGGTTTTACCGCAAATGATGGATCTGACCCTTTATCGATGGGAATATAACTTTCGTGCCTCCACGGTTATGGGAGCAGTAGGGGCTGGTGGCATTGGGTTTGAGCTAATTGGCGCACTTCGCCTGATCAATTATCGGGAAGTTTTAGCAGTGCTACTAGTAATTTTGTTTATGGTAATTCTGGTTGATGGTTTTAGTAGTTATCTTAGAAAACGTTTAGTTTAGTACAGCACGACATAAATAAACCACCCATCCCCGATCAACAACACGCTTATACTGTATTCATTTTTAATTTTTAATTTTTAATTTTTAATTCCGCCTTGCGGTACTAGGAGGTTGCTGATGAAACCCAAAGTTGTAATTACCCATTGGGTTCACCCGGAAATTATTACAAACTTAAGTGAGTATTGTGAGGTAGTTGCAAATCCCACTAGAGAGACTTTACCGCGTGAAGAAATTCTCAAGTTAGCGCAGGACGCTGAAGCTTTGATGGTTTTTATGCCAGATCGAATCGATGAGGCGTTTTTGAAAGCTTGTCCAAAATTAAAGATTATCGCCGGAGCATTGAAAGGTTACGATAACTTTGATGTTGATGCCTGCACTCGTCAAGGTATTTGGTTCACAATCGTACCTAGTTTATTGGCTGTGCCAACAGCTGAGTTGACCATTGGATTGATTATCGGGTTAGCGCGCCAGATGTTGCTAGGCGATCGCTTAATTCGTCAAGGCACGTTTGCAGGTTGGCGGCCGCATCTATACGGTATGGGATTAGCAAACCGAACACTGGGAATCGTTGGTATGGGCAGTCTAGGGCAAGCCTTGGCTCAACGGCTTTCCAGTTTTGAAATGAACTTGATTTACACCGATGCGATACCTTTACCCAAGGAAAAAGCAGCAGCTTGGTGCTTGTCACAGGTTTCTCTAGATACGCTATTAGCAACCAGTGATTTTGTTGTGCTGATGGTTCCTCTACAACCAGAAACCTTTCATTTGATAAATGAGAAATCTTTAGCACGTATGAAACCAGGGAGTTTCTTAATCAATCCGTGTCGCGGCTCAGTAGTTGATGAACAAGCGGTCAGTGATGCTTTAGCCTCTGGACATTTAGCGGGTTATGCAGCTGATGTGTTTGAACTGGAAGATTGGGCGCGTAGCGATCGCCCGTCGAAAATTCCTCCATCTCTCTTAGAGAAACAAGACCAAACGTTTTTTACTCCCCATTTAGGATCTGCGGTGGATGATTTACGATATGACATTGCTATAGAAGCATCTCAAAATATTTTACAAGTCTTACAAGGTCATTCTCCTCAAGGAGCGATCAATTGTCCAAGTTAAAATTAGTCAAAATATCGAAAAAATCATCACATTACATAGAAGCGACGAGAAGGACATACCTCGACATCAGTCTAGACATCTTGCAAAAGTTACTTTTGCAAGATATCGGGGAAAGGGTAAAGGTTAAAGGGTAATATCATATCCGCATAATTAGTTATGCTAACCACAGTCATTGCACCCCACACGCCAGATGCTCTACTTGGGGAGACCCCAAAACCGTACTGGCTCCCCTTAATCTTGTTTCGACTGACAATGGCATTGCATCGACTGACAATAGCGTTGCATCGACTGACAATGGCATTGCATCGACTGACAATGGCATTGCATTGACTGACAATAGCGTTGCATCGACTGACAATGCTATTTCTTTCGTTCCGATACTTTGTATGAGAATGAGTCAAGCCCGATCGAGCTAGGTTTTTAGGATTTGTGTGTACACCGTAGGCTTGCGGGGAGGGGAGACAAAGCTACGCTTTAGCGGGGGGTGGGGTTCTTCGGGTTTAATAAGCAATCAAGCGGACATGATATAAAAGGAAATTCCATCCCTTTACCCCTTACCCTTTAACCCACTTCTGCAAGAAGTCTTCTGTAAAAAAGTGGGGAAATCAAATCTGCGTTTCATGTAATAGCGAAAGCTAAAATTTCCTCTGCTGCTCGTTGTCCACTGCGAATCGCTCCCTCCATATAGCCACAATATTCAATGGGAGCGGTATGTTCTCCCGCAAAAATGACTTGTCCAGCAGAGTACGGTAAATCAGAACGCCAGCTTTTCAAATCTCTGGGAGCGAAGTAGCAGTAAGATCCTTGTGACCAGGGATCGGCACTCCAGTTATGAGTTGTAGTTGCGTAGGCGCAGCCCGCACTTCGGCTGCGCTCAGTGACCGTCGTAGACATCGCTTTGGGAGCATTTGGGTAAAGCGCAGATATTGTTTGTTGTGCGAACTCAACGGAGTGTCCAGAAATATTTCGGCTAGGTGTCCCACTGCTCGTACAAGCCAGAATTCCCGCTTCACCTACTTGAGTTAGGGTAGATTCCCAGATAGTTTGATAAGGTGTGTCTCCCACGAGCAGCCCAAGACTGGATTGCTGCCAGAAACGATTGGAGTACTGAAGTAAGGTCTTAACCGATGTCCCATAAGGCAAGTGGGTTATCGCCTCTCGTTGTATCTGTGTAAGCGGAGCTTCAATCGACAAATGGCGCAAGACACTCCAGGGAATCGTGACAACAACCCAATCGCAAAATACTTCAACCTGCCCTTGAAGAGTTTTTAGGCTCACGGCAACAGTTTGTTCTTGCTGCTGAATCCGCACAACTGGGGTGTTTAGATGGATGCAATCGCCTAAAAAGCGAGCAAATGCAGTTGCAATTTGAGTACTACCACCTTGAATTCGCAAACTGCGATCGCCGGAAGTACCACTGTAAGCAAAGAAACCAACTCCAATTGCTTCTGGATCGGCAGTATACATTCCATAGGATTGCTGACGAATAACTTTGCTTGCAAAAGGATCGATCGATTCTGCTGTCAACCACTGAGCTAATGTTTGGGCAGGATCGGCAACCTGTGACAATAATCGATCTAACTTCTGATATGCATCATTTAAAGAAGCTTGCTGTTGAGGCAAGAGCGTTTTTGGAGTAGAAAAATTACCATCAATGTAATAACAGAGGTCATCTGGAAGCTCAAAGGCCGGCTCAAACTTGAGGTCGAATTGAGTGGCATAGGATATCAATGCTGTATGGTTATCATCGACAAATTCTGCACCTAATTCGCCATGCTGTTCTTCTTCCAAAAAGACCGTTTTGACTCGTCCTCCAACTCGTTCGCGGGCTTCAAATACTTGCACATCAAACCCAGCACGAGTGAGTTCATAACCAGCCGTCAGTCCTGCCAACCCAGCCCCAATTACAATTACTCGTTTGCTCATTGGTCATCATTATCCTGCTACATACCTTCGCCCAAATCAAATCAGTTGTCTTTTCTTAGAAATTCCTCATCGTAATCTCGCATACTCTCTTGGCTGTCTCTTCTATCTACCGGAGTGTTATTTTTAAGGTTTTTGAGAAGTTGCAAGGATTTTTGATCTAAAATCCCAAATTGGTATGATTTATTTTTCGGAAGTCCCTGAGTATAATTCTGCTTAGTGTCGCGCTTTCTGATACCAATTGAAAAAAAATCCACCAGCCGAACTCCAATACAAACTAAGAGGATTCTGGCGACTGACTGTAAATTCTATTTTGATAAATGTTAATTGTGGGAAGCGTGCAGATTACCAATTTCTTATTTACCACTAGAATTACACTTGTTTGAACTCAGTCTTCCCGTAAGTGCTTCAACAGAGGAGTAGCAGCCACCCTTGCTGTATTGAACACAAAAAGCTGAAAACCAGGAGACAAAAACCTATGGAACTTGCAATGATTGGACTCGGAAGGATGGGCGCGAACATGGCACAGCGCTTGATGCGTGCTGGGCATCATGTAGTTGGGTATGTCCGCCGGACTGAGAAATTGTCCGCAATGGTGAACGAAGGTGTAATTGCAGCCGGAGCCAGCTCAATCGCCGATCTAGTCAGCAAGTTATCCAAACCCCGTACCGTCTGGTTGATGGTGCCTGCTGCTTCCGTGGATGAAACAATTGAAACGCTAATTCCACTCCTCGAACCAGACGACATTATTATCGATGGTGGCAACTCATACTACCATGATGACATTCGTCGAGCAGCCACACTCAAGGATCGAGGCATTCACTATGTTGATTGCGGTACGAGCGGGGGTGTTTGGGGATTGGAGCGGGGTTATTGCCTAATGATCGGCGGCGAACAGGTGGCAATCAAACGCCTTGACCCCATTTTTGCAACTCTAGCTCCGGGTGTAGGAGAGATCGATCGCACTCCCGGACGAGAGAAGGCGGGCGGTACTGCTGAACAAGGCTATCTCCATTGCGGGCCCATCGGTGCAGGACACTTCGTGAAAATGGTACACAACGGTATTGAGTACGGTGTCATGGCAGCGTATGCAGAGGGGCTGAATATTCTTCACCACGCCAACATAGGCAACAATCAGCGCGAGATCGATGCCGAAACCACACCATTACGAAATCCAGAACATTATCAGTATGACTTTAATCTGGGAGATATTGCCGAAGTCTGGCGGCGGGGTAGTGTAATTGCTTCCTGGCTATTGGATTTGACAGCGATCGCTTTATTAGAAAGCCCCAATTTAGAAAGGTTTGGTGGTCGGGTATCAGATTCTGGTGAAGGGCGCTGGAGTGCGATCGCAGCAATTGACGAATCTGTACCGACTCCAGTGTTAAGCGCAGCGCTCTTTGCTCGCTTTAGCTCGCGTGGGGAAGCAGACTTTGCCGATAAACTTTTGTCAGCCATGCGCTATCAGTTTGGCGGGCATTATGAAAAAGCTAATTCCTAAAGAGGTTAGTCATGGGAACTCCTGATTCAGACGCACTGGTATTTTTTGGGGCAACAGGTGACTTGGCTTACAAGAAAATCTTTCCCAGCCTTCAGGCAATGGTACGACGGGGCAATCTCAATGTCCCAGTAATTGGGGTTGCCGGACGACCTTGGACGACGGATCAACTTAGGGAAAGGGCACGTGATAGCCTAGAACATAATGGTGGTATAGATCGAGACGCATTTGAGAAACTTTCTGGTCTACTCCAGTACGTTGCTGGTGACTACAACAAACCAGAAACTTACGAAAAATTACGTCAAGCCCTTGGTGATACCACTCATCCCCTCTACTATTTGGCAATTCCACCGAGCCTGTTTGCACAAGTAGCGTCAGGATTGGGTAAATCAGGCTGTGCTAAAAATGCGCGGGTGGTAATTGAAAAACCATTTGGACGGGATTTGAAATCGGCACGTGAGTTAAATCAAATTCTGGCATCGGTTTTTCCCGAATCATCCATCTATCGCATTGACCATTACCTGGGCAAGGAACCACTGCTGAATTTACTCTATTTTCGGTTTGGCAACTCTTTTCTCGAACCCATCTGGAATCGCAACTATGTTGAAAGCATCCAAATTGTGATGGCAGAGGACTTTGGCATTCAAGGAAGGGGACGCTTCTATGAGGAGACTGGTGCAATTCGGGATGTGGTGGAAAACCACATGCTGCAAGTATTGGCTTCAGTGTGCATGGATGCTCCCGCTAGTACGGCGGCCGATTCCATTCGAGATGAAAAAGCACGTATTCTCAAAGCTATACCTTCACTGCAACCCGATGATATTATTCGCGGTCAATTTTCTGATTACCGCAACGAAGAAGGCGTTTCTCCTGATTCTCAAGTAGAAACTTTTGTTGCCGTGCGGTTATTTATTAATACGTGGCGGTGGTCAGGAGTTCCCATCTACATCCGGGCTGGAAAGAAATTACCTGTTAAAACTACTGAGGTGATGGTCAAGCTCAAGTGTCCACCTTTAGATGTGTTCCAGGAGGGAGGAAAAGAAAACGCTAATTATGTTCGTTTTTTACTAGATCCAGAGGTAATTGTGGGATTGGGCGCTCGCACTAAAATCCCTGGAGAAGATATGAGTGGCTCTGCGGTTGAACTCCTGGCTTTTTACGGAGGTGGCGACGAGATGGAACCCTATGAGCGTCTATTGGGTGATGCCATGCGGGGCGATCCCACCTTGTTTGTACGAGAAGATACCGTAGAAGAAGAATGGCGGATTGTTCAACCAATCCTTGATAACGTCACACCCGTTTACGAGTATGAGCCAAATACATGGGGCCCACCTGAGTCAGATAAACTGCTCTCGCCAATAGATGATTGGTACAATCCCTTGGGTAGAGAGTAGGATATATTACAATACGGTTCATTTAAGGGCTACTGGCAAAAATTTTGGGTTTTTGAGACGCGATAAATCGCCGTCTCTACAAGTGTTTTGCTCTTATCTGAACTATATTGGGATATATTACTCGCAGACTTGGCAATATAATATCGGGGCTTCACCAATTAATAGCAATGGTAAGCAAGTTCGTAGTAAGAACTTTAGTCCTTACTACAAACCTCAAAACTAGCGGGAGCAAAGTACTAGGTAATCACGGTTGGCTGTTCCCGTCCTGTCAGTTCGCGGATCTGGGCGATCTCTTGGACAATAGTGATTAAAGAAGCAAGTGCTTGCTGTGGATCGAGGTCATGTTTGGCGGGATCTGGCTCGTAGCTTTCTAGATAAACTCTTAGGAGTTATGTAAAAATAAATTGAACAATTAACTGACTACTTTGGGTTTGATAATATAGTTCCACTCACCATGAAAAGAATTTCGTTCGATTGCGATAGTATCAAGCTCTTGGTCTGTAACCTTGATTCCCGTTTTGTAGAGATTTGGATCTAATCTAGCTTCAACTTCTAATCCTTGTGTGGTGGTAGTATTGCGAATTAGATTAATCACAACTTGCAAGCTAGTTAATGGTCTGCCTCGCCAGTTTTGGGTAATGTGACAAAACAAGCGATGCTCAATCTTATTCCATTTACTTGTGCCTGGAGGAAAATGACACACATGAATAGTTTTACCAGTATCAGTTGCTAATTCTTGTAACTTCAATTTCCACAATCGTGAGCGATAACTATTGCTACCACCGCAATCAGCCGTAATCATTATATGCTCACTGCTGGGATAAACTTGTTTACCCATTGAGTACCACCAATGACGAATAGACTCGACTGCAAACTCTGCGGTATCGTGGTCAATGCCAACATTTACCCATCCTTGATTTGAGGTTAAGTCATAAATTCCGTAGGGAATTGCCTTGCCCAACTTGGGGTCAACAAAATCATGCATTTTCACCTCAATTGGCTGTTCCTTTTCACACCACTCGGTTCCAGAATTTTTAAAATCTCCAATTAATTCTTTTTTTTTGTATCAACTGAAATTACGGGTTCGTTCTGGGATTGAAAGTGCAAGACTTGGTTGGAAATATGTAAAAACTGATCATCTCTATCTGGATGAGATGAGCCATCACGGGTTTTACGATTTGATTGTAAGCTGTAGCCAAGCGATTCAAGTAAGTTATAAACACTTTTAGGACTAGTCCTATGTCCCCCAATGTTTAATGCCGCAGCCAGTTTCACAACACTTTTAGAAGTCCATTTTAGAGGAGATTCTGGGTCTCCCAGTGTCACTGGTTCAATCAGCGATTCTAAATCTGATAGCAGCATTGCGTCTTTTTCTTCAAGTAGTTTACGTCCAGCACCTGACGAACGAATTCGATTACTATCATCATTCGAGGTTTTTTCCCCCGAAGCGTCTAACAATAACCGTATCCCAGCATGGATTGTAGTCCGGGATAGTCCAGTTGCGAGCGCAACCTGACTCACGCCTCCCCAGCCCAGGCTTCGGGCTTCAATTGCTGCCCAAATACGCCGTGTTTTCTCATTCAAATAAGGCGATAACGAATCGTACTTGTCTTGAATGCTTTCTACTACCTGCTTATCAGACATATAAGCCTTTAATTCGGTTACATTCTGATCATCTTACCATTCAGCAAATTGTTCAAGTTATTTTTACATGATGCCTTAGGGTTGCACCTTGAGTTCCCGTACCAGAAAGTCGCACTACAATGCGGGAGCCATCGGTAAAGCCAATGCGAACACCTTGTTGCTCGCTAATGCTACCATCAACAGGGTCGGTATAACTAAAGTCATCACTGTATTCAACTTGATAGTTACCGAATTGCTTACCTTTAAGGTTTGGCAATAAAGAACGCAGTCTTTCTATTAAAGTGTTGCCTTGCTCTGTCTGTATCTCTTCATAGTCATGGCGGGAGTAATAATTGCGTCCATAAGTCTGCCAGTGTTCCCGTACAATTTGCTCAACAGATTGTTGCCGGACTGCTAGGATATTCAGCCAAAACAGCACAGCCCATAGCCCATCTTTTTCGCGGATATGGTTAGAACCGGTGCCAAAACTTTCTTCACCGCACAGAGTTGCTTTACCCGCGTCTAAGAGATTGCCGAAAAACTTCCAACCAGTGGGTGTTTCGTAAGATTCAATCCCAATCTGAGCAGCAACTCGATCTACTGCTTGGCTAGTAGGCATCGATCGCGCTACCCCGGCTAAACCTTCACTATAACCAGGGACTAGCTTGGCGTTTGCGGCTAACACTGCAAGACTATCGCTAGGGGTGACAAAGAACTTACGCCCTAAGATCATATTGCGATCGCCATCTCCATCAAAAGCTGCCCCAAAATCTGGCGCATTCTCTCCATACAAAATATCCACCAAATCATGAGCATAAACTAGATTTGGGTCAGGATGTCCGCCCCCAAAGTCTTCCAGGGGTGTACCATTTTGCACAGTTCCCACTGGTGCGCCCAAACGTTGCTCAAAAATGGCATGGGCATAAGGGCCAGCTACCGCATGTAAGGCATCAATGCTGAACCGAAAATTTCCTCTTGTCAACAGTTGCTGAATCCGTTCAAAATCAAATAGGGATTCCATTAACTCTTGATAATCCTGTACGGAGTCAATTACCTCAACTACCGTCTCTCCCAAATGTGATTCACCTAAAGTTTCTAAATCTACATCTGGTGCTTCCAGAATTTGGTAGCTATCAATGACTTTACTGCGATCGTAAATCGCCTCAGTTACCTTTTCCGGTGCTGGGCCACCATTGCTAATGTTATATTTCACGCCAAAGTCACCATTTGGCCCGCCCGGATTATGGCTAGCAGACAAGATAATGCCACCAATAGCTTGATACTTGCGAATAATCGCGGAAGTTGCAGGAGTAGACAAAATTCCTCGTTGGCCAACTTTAATCCGCCCAATGCCATTAGCCGCAGCCATTTTCAAAATGATTTGAATAGCTTGGCGATTGTAATAACGACCATCGCCACCCAAGACTAAGGTTTGAGAGTGCAAGTCCCCTACAGAATCGAAGATGGATTGGATAAAATTTTCCAGGTAGTGGGGCTGCTGAAAAACCTTAACTGATTTCCGCAGCCCAGAAGTACCGGGCTTTTGGTCGCTTAAGGGAGTAGTAGAGACTTTACGTATGTTCATAGATACTGTTTATTTAACAAGGCATTTTCTTTTTACAGCTTTACATAAGTTTGTTACAAAAAATTGCCACGTATCATGTACCAAATGACAGGCGTAAATCCCTAATATCACTTTTTAGGGGTGGGGTTACAATACTTGTCAGGTTTTGGGGGAAAGGGACTCATGTTAAAGGGGAAAAAACTTGATGTATCAAGCCTTCCACTCCTTTTCCCTTTAACCTACAAGTATTGTAATCACAGCATAATCAAACCCAGTCGCACACCCACAGCAACAGCCTCGGTACGGCTGGAGACACTGAGTTTTTGAAAAATAGATGAGAGATGAAATTTGACGGTATGCTCAGAAATCTGCAAACGTTTAGCCATCGCTTTATTCCCCAACCCAGAACCAAGCATACCTAAAACTTCTATCTCGCGTGGTGTCAATGTTTGTACAGGATTTGCCACCACTTTTTCTCGAATAGACAGTAATTCTATAGCATCCGGGTGCAGCACCACTAAACCAAAAGCGATCGCCTCCACAGCCGCGACAATTTCTAACTCTGTGCTAGTACTGGGCAATATCCCCCGGATACCAGAACGTAATGCCGTCTCTAAGTCGATGCTATCGAGTTCCTCAATAATGGCGATCGTTCCTAATGGGTATTGCTGTTCTTGAATAAGCAGTAATTTTTCCCACACCGATTGTTGAAGGTTAGCGCTCAAATCTATCAGCACCACATCTGGTTGTAATTGCCCAACTTCCCTTGCCAATTCATCCAAATCGGATGCACTCCCCACAACCGTCAGCCGAGGATTGGTAGTCACCACAGCTGATAACCCTGCCCGCACAACAGGGGAAGTGGCAACTACCATTACTCGAATCACGTTGCCTCCACAGCAGTTTTTCCAGACTGCACTGCAACATAAATCACTAATTGCTGCCCGCCGCGTAGGAGTTGTAGCGGCACAGATCCTTTACTGTCATAGAGATATTTAGTTAAATCATTCACGGTAGTGAATAATCGCCCCGAAACTCCAATTAAAATATCGCCGATTTGCACACCAGAAGTTTCCGCAACACTACCAGGTAAAATTGACAACACCAATAAACCCAAGCTACGCCTACCTAAAAGCACAGGTTGCAGCGTGACTCCTAGTTGCGGACGACTATTTCCCTGTAAAAAACGCTCAACGGTGTTGCTGGGAACTGCTACAGCCAAACCATTAACAATCATGGTGTTAATTCCCACGACTCGGCCTTGACAATCGGCAAGTGGTCCTCCAGAGTTTCCAGGATATAGTTGCAAATCAGCCATAACAGCCCGCGAATTATTTGCATAGATAATTCCAGTTGTCACAGCACCACTGTCAGCAAAGGGATTACCCACCGCCAAGATTAATTCACCTACTCGTAGTGCCTCAGAATTGCCAATAGTTGCAGCAGTTAAATCAGTGGCGACAATTTTCAGGGCTGCTAAATCCTGCTGTGGATCAAACTGTGTACGCACCGCATCAAATACTCTTCCATCTGCCAATTCCACAGTTGCACGGTTGCTGGTTGCGACATGGGCATTAGTGATAATTAGTCCGTCAGTTTGCCAAATTACACCGGAACCGATTCCTAGAGAGCCACTTTTCACTTTAACAGTGCGTAGGCGTAGTTTAGCAGCTACCTCTGTCAATTCAGCAGCAATATTAGTTAATGTTGTGTTTGCCATGTTATACAATTTTTCCCCATGTCAAAGTAGAATCTGTTAGCTGACAATAGTTTTTAGTCGGGTTGGGATAATTGAGAATGCTGCAAGATATCAGTCAACCCAACTTTGGAAAGCAAATTTTGACAGTTTCGAGTTCAGAGGCTCAACGTCCGAGCAAAAAGGTCGAAGTTCCGAGTTCAGAGGCTCAACATTCGAGCAAAAAGGTCGAAGTTCCGAGTTCAGAGGCTCAACGTCCGAGCAAAAAGGTCGAAGTTCCGAGTTCAGAGGCTCAACATTCGAGCAAAAAGGTCGAAGTTCCGAGTTCAGAGGCTCAACGTTCGAGCAAAAAGGTCAAAGTTCCGAGTTCAGAGGCTCAACATTCGAGTAAAAAGCTTGAAGTTCCGAGTTCAGAGGCTTGAATGAATAGAAAATCTAGATAAATCTTCTTGACAGAGCTAGTTAAGGAATTTCCAGAAATTAAATGATCCAATTTTTAGAGCAAAGATGACATCGGATTCTTCCCCCCTGCCCCCTGCTCCCCTGCTCCCCTGCCTCCCCTGCTCCCCTGCCTCCCCTGCTCCCCTGCCTCCCCTGCTCCCCTGCTCACACTTATTCCTCCTTAGTAGGTCGTTCGCCAACTGCGATCGCTAACTCAATTAACACTCCACCCCGGATAACTTGCAGGTTGACGGTTTTACCAATGCGATCGCTACTATTGAGCAGCGCCAACACATCACCTGTATCGCCTACAGTTACGCCATCAAACGTTACCAAAATATCGCCAAGCAACACGCCTGCATTATCAGCAGGCCCAGAAGACTCAACATTAACGACAATTACCCCAGTTGCAGAAGTTAAATTGAGGGCTGTTTTTAGGTTTTTTGGTAAGCGTACAGGTTGCATTCCCACACCCAAGTAGCCTTTTGAAATGCGTCCTTTTGCTACCAATTGGTCAACCACACGATCGACTGTAGCAGTGGGAATAGTCAGAGCAGTACCACGCCGCCCCGATGTATTCATACCTACCACAAAACCAGCAGCATCTACGAGCGGCCCACCAGCAAAACCAGAGTAAAGGGTGATGTCTGGGCGGATGAATTGGTCAATATTCCCGCCATTCATACTGCGCCAAGCACCGCTAACTACACTTACCGCACCCATCGCTGCCCTTAAGTCACCTTCGCTACCTCTTGATAGTCCCAACACCAGATGACCAACTTTGAGCGTTTTGGCATCGCCAATTTTTGCCACAGG